>JACRMI010000065.1 GCA_016215025.1 Chloroflexota bacterium | reverse complement strand
TCGGTTAAAGTGCACCTGAAACTGTGCGAGAAATTCTGCCAGTTCGGGCATCGGTTCAGTCGGGGCTTGAGGAATACGCTTGGTTTTCTCCATGCCCCAAGATTACTCAAAATTCAATTAAATGACAAAGTAGTAATAGGATACCTGTGCCATATGTATCGCGGCGCGCAGTAGCCCAAGTGCCGCGCTTTGCATTGGTGTATCAGCACGACGCATTTTATCCGACTGCACGACCATCTCATCAATCGTTGGCTTCCAATCAGGTGCGGGCTTGGCCGGCGTTTTGAGACTGATCCGAATCTGCGGCTTGCCATCCGCGTCAACGAATTGTTCGACAATGCCTTCGTTCTGTTTCAACCGTCGAAAGGTCGCATCGAGATCGGTACGAATGCCCTTGCCGAAAAGAACCGTATAGGGTGCGACGAGTCCATCATAAATGATCTGACCTTTGAATGGCAACAGGGTCGCTTTCAAGAGCACAGGGAGTGGTTGTCCGCGTACCACGATCTCGATTGGATCGAACAATCCCAGGACGCCGTACAGGTGATCGGATTTTTTCGCGGGCATAAAGACGGCGTACTTTTTCACGTAGCGCATCAGGTAAAACTCGCCTGAGATACGATGCTTCCAACTAGCGATAAGGTTCAATTCCTCGGGTGAAAAACCATTGGGATTGTCAGCGATGAATTGGTCAAACAACTTGGGATGCGCGTACAACGCATCGCGTATTTTCATGGTGCTGGTTGTGCCTGTTTGACCCAGCTTGTGAATATCGTCCACGGTGGAAACGTTCTCAACTACATTCAATTGACGATTCGCGTACGCGAGCAAGGCGAGAAATAGTTTGAAGAAGAGTCGCGCATCTTCGGTGGGAAGGTTCATTTTCTTTTCCTTCACGTCAGCGATTCGCAAACCAGATCGCGTAATCTTTGACCAGTTGACAGTTCGCCGATTTTTTATCGGTGGCTTCGAGGTCACACAACGGGAAAGCGTACTTGCGCTTTCCAACTTTCAGGTCGACGATGATGCCGTACATTTCGTCCGTGACATCGCCGATGCCTGTCACGACGACCTTATCGCCTGAACGTAATGGCCCACGTTCCTGGAATTCGGCGATCACAGCTTCAAATGGGAAACGCAAATTCTTTTCGAGATGTTCTTCCCATGCGCCGAACTCATCGAGGTCTTCGTCCGCATCCATCGCCGCGAGCACTTTTTGAATTCGTTTGCCTTCCTCGCCCAACGACACCCAGCCATGCTTACTCGAGAGTTGCTCTTTGATTTGGTCGACGTCCCGTTGGTTATCCCTGGGTTTGGCAGGTTCGACTTCATCTGCGCCCAGTCCCATTTCCGCCCAGTCCAAGCCCTGCTCTTCGCATTGCTCGATCATGGCGATGGGCATTTGCTTTAACGCGATGCTATCCCACTGAATTGAGATGGTGATGTCGTTGCCGCTAGCGTCTATATTCGAAATCCTACCTTGTCAGCCGCTGAGATCTGCGCCGAAGTCAGAGTCTTTTACTGCGTCCTTTACTTTCACACAATCGCCGACGCGAAACTTAGTGTGCGCTTGCTTCGTCATCTTCTTCCTCCCAATCGTCTTCGTCTTCCGATTCATCGTCCCAGTCTGGGTATTGTGGCGGCAGCTTGCCGTGCTGTTCGAGGACGCGTGGACGCGTACGCGTCTCGCGCGGCGGTTCTGGTCTGGTCTCGATCAATTGAACGTCGAATTCGTGTTGATCGCCAAAATCGAATAAGTAAAGAAAACGTTGTTTCATTCGCAGTTGCAACTTGCCGATTGAGATCGCGCTTGAATAACGCGCTTCGCCATGCCCGTATTCGGTTTCCTTGTCCCACGCGCGCCCGCTCAAGAAAAATGCGTGCAAATGATCATCGTCGAAATCAGCGACGTCAATGATCGCGTCATGCAAATCGTCCAGCGAGTGCTTGGATGATGTTTCGACGATGAACCACACATCGTCGGTATGGCGATAACTCACCTTGAAGCGATAGGTCTGCGCTTCCGCGATTGCTGGCGTAGTGGATGGAATTACGACAGGCATGGCGCGCGCAGAAACCAGGGCTGGATCGTCGCGCAACGAATTCAGCGTCGCATCCGACCACGCCGATTCGACCGCGCGCAAAAGATGAACGTCTGCGCCGTGGCTATCGAGTAATTTGAGCGTGTTTCCAGTTAGCGGCTTGATGCTTGTGAGCGCGTCATCCATTTCGGTCGGATGAATCAAGTGAAGTCGTGCGAGAAAGTGGAGATACGACGGCAAGAGTTCGATGAGCGCGCCTGCTTCGTACGGTTCACTGCCGAAGAGATCGAACTTGTCCACGAGCGTACGCTCAAAGTGATCGCGTCGCGGAATGAGCGGCGAAGCGACCATGGACGCGATGACACGTTTGGATTTGCCGTGTTTGCCTTTCGGCGCTGGCTCGCGTTCGGAAATCTGTTGATGCAAGATTCCTTGCAGTTCTTCCTTGAACAAATCGCTTTTGCTAAACGGAACACGCATCGCGGCGCGGCGACGCTCCTCCGCCATCCAATCGAACAAGAGCGCATGGACATTGTGCTCCCAGGTTTCGGCGTCCACCGTTGCGCCGAAATCTTCTGCGCGCCAAGAAGAAGGCGCGGGCGCGCTCAAATGCTTCACCGCTGTCGTCAACCATTCTGGGTTTGGCTTGCCGCCGAAAGCATTGATTGTTTCCAGCAACCCAGGAGCGTCAGCACGCGGCGTCGCCGTGGTCTCAAGATATTGGTAGAGCGCGAGTTCCAGCATCGTTCCGTAATACTCGTTGACACCCCACTCCAAAATATCTTTCGAAGTCGAAACGTTGTGCCATGCCGATTGCATCGCCGCCAAGAGTGGCTGAGTTTGCCCATGATAGAGCATCATTTTCGTCACGCTTGAAAATTCATCGGGATGTTTGTCGGCAATCTCCGCAAACTCGGCGAGCCATTCGGGTAGCGCATCCCAGCGTTCTTCCGTCACTGCGAATGTGATGAGGTCTTCCAGATAAACCGCGCTGTCTTTGTATACCTCTGGCATGTCGCGGCGCAATCGCTCGATCAATTCGGTGAGGCGCGCGCGTGCGGTAGCATCGTGTCGCGGACTGGACTCATCACGGATTTGCAAATACGCTTCGAACGCATATTCCTTGTCGAGGCGTCTATTTTCTAGTCGTTCCAGGAAGAACGCGATTTTTCCATCGAGGTCTGCGTTCTCGAATTGATCCCATTCGGCTTCTTCGGCGAGTTCTTCGGGCGATGGTTCGCGCGGCTTGGGCAACTCGGGAGGCGTAAAGGGTGCGATGGATTTTGCGGGTGGCGTTGGTAGAATCGGCACGGATGCGCGCGCTTCATCCTCATCCTGACGCAGGTGGCAATTCTTGTACTTTTTGCCGCTGCCGCACCAGCACGGCTCGTTGCGCCCTGGTTTAAGTTCAGGTTTGGATGACATAGCTCATCTCCGTTTTTCACGCGAATCCAGAAGTCCATTGATGACAAGCCCAGTCTTGCTTTAGGATCGCGGCACAATGCGGCTCACGGGATTCGCGCACGACTTGATACTTGATGCTCAATTCGGTATAACTCGTTTTGGATGGGGGCATCGCTTCTCGCTTTTGTTGCACGAATTATACCGCGATTGTTTATCGTTCACAATTACGCCAACAAAAATAATCGAAAGATCAGCGCGGCTTGCCTTGCCGATACAACCAGAGGTGTAGTGCTTTGCTCGAAATAAGGTCCGAATGTTTTCATTGACAATGAAAACATTATTTCATATGATTATGCCATCTCACCGAGCACAACGACCGATCCATCAAAGTAGAAGGCAGGATCATCGAGATCTGTTCGACGGTGGAACAGCTTGCCAATCCATTTTAGTTCTGTCACAACTCAGGAGGGAATCTTTCTAATGAGCCAACGCATTGACCGAGAGACCCTGGTGCAATTGATTGCCGCGCGCCCCTACGAAAAAAGAGGCAGTGGTTGCAGAAATTGTTGATGCCACCCTCGAAGAAATTTACAAAGCGCTCAAACGCGGGGAATGTGTCTCGCTCAAGAACTTCGGGACGTTTTATGGCATTAGCGCAAAAGTCACTTGGGCACATCATCCACGGGGAGTGATTTCCAGCGCCGCACGATATCTTTGAGTTGCGCCTTGGAACGCTTGACGGAACGCGTGTGCATACGAAAACGCTGCCGATGAGTTTGTACCCGC
>JACRMI010000175.1 GCA_016215025.1 Chloroflexota bacterium | reverse complement strand
TGTGAAAGAGCGAGTCAAAGTGATTGGCATAGCGAGTGACGACACTTGGAAATTCCAGAATCGGGAGCATGGGACACCTCCAGTTCGAGTTTGCCCCAAGCATGGCACATTTTCACTCGCGCGTCAATCGCAAAAGTCGAGGATCTAGACAATCTCAAGAAAAATAAAAAGACTGTAGGGCGCAAACAGGATTTGGCGGATTTAGAGAATTTGGAATAAGTACGTTTGGTATGGAAACCATGAAAATTGAGAGGAGTCCTCTCCTATGCAAGTAAATGATACATCTGTTGCTTTGAATTTTCTCCCTCTAAAGATTCAACAATTCTCCTTTTCGGTTTTTAGAAAAAGATCTCTAGGAGAGAAAAAAGAAGGAGAGTATTCCAACTACTTTGAGCAAGACTTGCCGATTGATTCGTCTGCCGACGTTGACAGTAAGGAAAATAGGGCTAAATACTGGGTCTCCTTCGCTCCAGTTCAAGGGTTCGACGAATTTAACTGTCAACAATCCTTCAACAACTGGCTCACTCTGGACTACCTTGCTGTCCTACTCAAAGAGAGATGTGCACAGTCACTTCATAGCACTGAATATGAGATAGATGAAAATGGTTTCAGACGATATGTGGACTTCGTCTTGTCAAGTTATCGTGAGGGTAGAGAAGTCGTTTGGCTTGAACCATATTTCCTTAGCCAAGAAGAAAAATTTGGATTCTTAATTGATTTCGATTTCAAACTCAATCAAGGTATTCCTTTCACACGCAGAATTCAACAACTAAGTTTGAGTCTAGATCAGAATTACCGTAGCAATAAGAATTTTTATATTGACAAATATAACAAACTGCAACAATTTCTAAAGGTTTTCAGTGCCAGACTATTTCCACTTTCGTCAACTCAACAAAGAATCGACGTTTTACTTTCTTTACAGAGATTGCCAGCCAATCATCTTGAAACCAAACACTATATTTTCAACGGGAATAAAGAGTCGAGTTCCCAATACAAGGGAATCGTCGAACATGGAGCGTTGGAGCCTGTCCAAGGACAAGTTGGATTTTTCTTTGTTTGCCGCGATCAAGATACTGACTATGCTAATCAGCTGTATAAGGCATTGAAGGGAGATACTTTCCCGAATAATTTTACTGGCATGGAGAAGGTTTTCGGCTTGCGAATGGATCAGGTAAAAGCCAAAAAGTTTCGCGACTTGAACAAAGAAGCCTTAGAAACAGTTATTAGTGAAATAAGAACTCAGCAGGGTATTTCGTTCATACCCATCATTATCCTTCCTTCCAAGAGTGACGACAAATGGAGCCAGGTTTATAATTCAGCTAAGTATTTGTTCATTAAAGAGGACATCCCGTTACAATTCGTAACACTCGACCTACTTAAAGATGCAAACACCCTCAAGTGGTCGGTCTCCAATATTGGTCTCCAGATTTTTGCAAAGCTTGGTGGAAAGCCATGGAAAGTCAAACCAACAAATGAAAAATGCTTGATCATTGGAATTGGAGAATCACACAAAGAAGCAATTGTAGATAATCGACGAGTAATTGAGAAATATTTTGCTTATTCAGTATTGACCGACTCAAGCGGTCTATATTTGGATATGGAACTCGTAGGAAGAGCCCAGAGCCAAGACTCTTATACTCAACAAATCAAAGAGAACATACAGCGGATTATCCAATGTAGAAAACAAAACTTCAAGAAATTTGTAATTCATACTCCATTTAAGATCAAAAAGTACGAATTAGATTCGATAAGGAAAGCTATTCAAACAGTTCAGCGAGATGAAAATAACGACTCACTTGAATTTGCCGTGATGAAGATAAACACTCAAAATAAATTCTTTGGTTATGATCTCGATGCGAATAGTTTGGTGCCATTTGAGAGTACGTTCGTTCAACTATCGCCGCGCGAATATCTCGTTTGGTTTGAGGGTGTCCAGTACCACACTCCAAATGTCTACAAGAGATTTGCTGGCCCTGTGCATATCGAGTTTCGCTACTCAACCGCAGGAGTCTTTGGAAAAGAGAAAAGCTATTTACAAGATGCTTTAAACTTGTCCGGCGCAAACTGGCGAGGTTTCAATGCAAAGGCATTACCAGTTTCCATCCACTACTGTCGTTTGGTTGCCGATTTCATCAAAGACTTCGAAAGCTTGGGGTATGCAGAATTTCAAATTGAGAATTTGAAGCCCTGGTTTTTATAAGAGGTTGTCTATGACTTCAGACTTCAATTTCAGAAAAGACGACATTGTGTTTTTGCTTGGCGCTGGTTGCAGTGCTGATGCCGGCTTTTTGACATCGACTGACATGATCAATGATTTGGAAAACCTGATTCGAGGAAAATCTGACAAAAGAGATGATGTGAATTGGACAGAATTCCAGCATCTCTACTATTGTGTCAAAAGCTCAATCATGTATGGCGACGGTATGAAGGGTGAATTTGGAGATGGCACAAGTATCAATATCGAAAGATTGGTCAACACCCTTACCGCATTGGAAAAACGGGATGACCATGCGCTTTCCCCGTTTATTGCAAATTGGAACATGAATCTTGAGAAAATCTTGAGCGGTAATTCGCGACTGATAAATGAGTTCAAAAAAGCAATTCTTAGAAAACTTCGAACGTGGGTCACAAGTAGAAACTACGAGAAGTCAGACTACTACTCGCGATTGTTTGGCTTCAAGTCTGCATTCCAATTTCCACTTCGGGTATTCACGCTGAATTATGACCTCTGTGTCGAGGTAAATTGCAGAAAATCCAACTTGGAAAATGGTTACTTGGAAAGAGGATTCGATGAAAATAGGAACTGGGTTTGGGGGCGATTCGAGGATAGCGATAAGCCATGGATAGGGATTTATCTTTACAAGATGCATGGCTCAATCGATTGGGAGAAAGATGAAAACGGCAGTCTTACCTTTTCGGATGACACAGGAAATGTTACAGATCCGCATCTAATATTCGGCACTGATTACAAACTTCAATACATTGATCCTTATTTGTTTTTCGCATCAGAATTCAGGCGATATACTCTTCAATCCAAAATCATTGTCTCGCTCGGATATGGATTTGGTGATGAGCATATCAATGAAATGATTGGTCAATCCCTTCGTGCAGACTGTAAAAGAATATTGCTGTTTGTAACAAAAGCATCAAACGTGAAGAATGACATTAGCAAACGTCAAACTCTTCAAAAAGACATTAAACGCAAAGTAAAAGAGGCACTCCATATTACGACAGACACTCAGATACTCTTAGATGATACTGGTGCTGAGAAATTTATGCGAGAAAAACTGACCAGGGAAGACCTCAGTGCTATACTTCCCCCAGAAGACAACGCTCTGAAATTCGACTCTTGAATTAGAACGAGGAGTCTAATATGGAAATATCCGAACTCATCAAAGTTGCACGCGGCGAAGAACCCGCCGAACTGTTGCTCAAGAACGCACGCGTCGTCAACGTCTTCTCCGGCGAAATCGAAGAGACCGGCGTCGCGATTACGCATTCGCGTGTGATCGGACTCGGCAACGATTACCCCGCTAATCGCACGGTAGACTTGAATGGCAAGTACATCGCACCGGGGTTTATCGACGCGCACGTGCATATCGAAAGCGCGATGGTGCCACCATTTGAATTCGCGCGCGCGGTCGTGCCACATGGTACCACATCGGTCATCATCGACCCACACGAAATCGCGAATGTCCTTGGGGTTGAAGGCATTCGCTATATGCTCGAAGCGAGCAAATACACGCCCTTCAGCGTCTACGTCATGGTTCCATCGTGCGTGCCGGCGACGCATCTCGAAACGAACGGCGGCATTTTGCGCTGGTCGGACTTGATTCCGTTCAAAGACGATCCCTGGGTCATCGGCTTGGGCGAGATGATGAACTATCCCGGCGTACTTTTCCGCGATCAAGAAGTGCTCGACAAGCTGCGCGCGTTTTTCAATCGCCGAATCGACGGGCACGCACCGGGTGTGACGGGGCGCGACTTGGAAGCGTACGTCGCGGCGGGCATCGCGAGCGATCACGAATGCACCAATGTCGAAGAAGCGCGCGAAAAGATTCGATTGGGTATGCGCGTGATGATTCGCGAAGCATCGAACGCGCAAAACTTGAAAGCCCTTTTGCCCGTCATCACTGCGAAAAACGCGCGCCGAATTCTCTTCGTCACCGATGACCGCTTCCCGGCTGACCTGATCGATCAGGGACACATCGATTATATTGTGCGTACGGCGATTCGCGAAGGTCTTGATCCCGTTACGGCGATTCAAATCGCGACGCTGAATGCATCTGAATATTTCAACCTGCACGATCGCGGTGCAATTTCGCCGGGGCGTCGCGCCGATCTGATTATCTTCGACAATTTTGAAAACCTGCGCATCGAACAAGTTTATCGCGGTGGAGTGTTGGTCGCCCGCAACGGTCGCACGTTGCCGCAAGATGTTCCGCCGCGCAATTTGCCCATCAAGAATTCGATGAACGTCAATTGGAGCAAGGTCGATTTGCGCTTGCCCGCGAGTGGTCACAAGAAAATCCGCGTGATGGGCATGGTCCCCGATCAAATCACGACGACGCAAAGCGTCGAGGATGCGCTCATCAAAGATGGCAACGTCGTCGCGGATACGGCACGCGATATTCTCAAGATCGCCGTGATCGAGCGCCACCAAAACACAGGTAATGTCGGCATCGGTTTTGTGCATGGGCTGAAATTAAAACAAGGCGCGATTGGGTCAAGCGTGGCGCATGACTCTCACAACATTATCGTCGCAGGAACGAACGACGACGACTTGATGTCTGCGGCGCGCGCGATTGCGGCGATGCAAGGTGGGTTGGTCGCCGTTAAGAATGGTGAAGTATTAGCACGCGTGCCACTACCTATCGCCGGGTTGATGAGCGATCAACCCCTCGAACGCGTGCGCTCGCAAATGGATCATCTGGTCGATGTGACCAAGGATCTCGGTTCGGATTTGCATGCGCCGTTTATGGCGATGGCGTTCCTCGCGTTGCCGGTGATTCCAGAATTGAAACTCACCGACCGCGGCTTGGTCGATGTGAACAAATTTGATTTTGTACCGGTGTTAGTTGATTAGTTGGATCGTTGTATCGTTGGTTCGTTAGTGAGTTCAACTATCCAGCAAACAAACGATGCAACGATTGAACGATTCAACGAACTCTCGATCTATCTATTTCGCTTGGGGTAACGATTTGAACCGTTGTCTAATTTTGTTTTTCGTAATGATCGCGTTGAGCGCGTGTGGCGCGGGCAAACTAGTAGTTACGCGCGTGCCACCGACAGCAACGCCGCAACCAACCGAAACAGCCAAACCGCCCGACACGCCGGTGCCAACGGCAACACCTACATCGACGGCGACGCCAACGCCATTGCCAACCGCAACGCCGACACCCAAGCCCGTGAGGTTCGGTCTCATCTTACAGGGACCGTTCAACGATCACAGTGGGAACGAAGCGCATATTGTCGCCGCAGAGTACGTCAAGAAAAATCTACCCGGCTCCGATTTCGTCTACATCGACAAGTTGAATTCGTATGATCGTCCGGCTTGGACAGTCGAGTTAGCCGTCAACGATTTGAGAGCGAAAGGCGCGAAACTGATTTTCACGACCTCGGATGATTTCAAGAACGACACGCTCACCGTCGCCCAGAAATTTCCTGACTTGACCTTTATCAACATCGCGGGTGACAGCGCGTGGAAAGACGGCAACAATTTCAAAGCACCTTCCAATCTTGGCAACTTTGCAAGCAAGTTGGAATACGGCGAAATGATCGCAGGCTGTGCGGCGGCGTTGACGACGCAGACCGGCAAAGTTGGATACTTGGGACCGACGCTCAACGAACGCACGCGCCGTTTAGCCAATGCCGCATATCTCGGAGCCAAATATTGCGCCAACAATTTCGCCCAAAAAAGTTTTGCCGATTTCAAGTTCAACGTGAAATGGATTGGCTTCTGGTACAGCATCCCAGGCACAACGCTCGACGCGACCCAAGTGGCGAACGAGTTTTACAGCACGGGTCACGACGTGGTGATTTCGGGCATTGACACCCACGACGCCTTAATCGTCGCGGGGCAGCGCGCCAAGCGCGGTGAAAAAGTTTGGGCAATACCGTTCAACTATAAAGATGCGTGCGCGCAACTCCCCGATGTTTGCCTCGGCGTGCCGTACTTGAATTGGAGTCCTCGCTATTTCAAGACCGTAAAAGCATTTCAGGACGGCACGTTGAAACAGTCATGGGATTGGGATGAACCCGATTGGAAAGAACTCAACAATCCAGACACTAGCCCGCTGGGGTTCACCTTCGGCAAGGCATTGAGCGTCGGCAACAGAACCCAATTAGATCGATTCATCGCGGGCTTGGGAAATGGCAGCCTCAATTTATGGAAGGGTCCACTCAAATTACAGGACGGAACCCTTTACACCAAGGACGGTGCCATTGCCAGTGATAAAGACATTTGGTACTTGCCCGCCCTGCTCGATGGCATGACGGGACAGAGCACCATCGCAAAATAACATTCAGGATCACACGTCAATAGAGTCGCGTGATCGAAAGAGGAGGTGCACGCACAGAATATCTACTGCATCATTTCACTTGAGATCCAAAAAGTTCGAAAATCGAAAAGGAGAATGAAGATGTCAAAGAAGCTTTTACTCATCGTCGCGTTATTGGCAATCGTCGTCGTTGCCGTTGCCGGATGTGCTAGCGGACCGCAAACCGGCGGTCCCGTCAAGTTCGGCATTGTCCTCGTCGGTCCGTACAACGATCACGGCTGGAGCGAGGCACATTACATTGGCGCCAACTACGTCAAAACCAAATTGCCCGGCAGCGATTTTATTTACCTCGATAAACTGAATTCCGCCGACCGCCCTGGTACCACGCTCGAACAAGTTGTCACGGACATGGCATCCAAGGGTGTCAAGCTCATCATCACCACGTCGGATGATTTCCAGACCGACACCATTACCGCCGCGCAAAAACATCCCGAATTGACCTTCATTAATGCATCGGGTGACAGCGCGTGGAAGGATGGCAAAAATTACAAAGACATCAAGAACCTGGGCAATTTCATGGGCAAGATGGAATACATGAAGATGGTCGCCGGTTGCTCCGCTGCCTTGACGACGCAGACCGGCAAGATCGGGTTCCTGGGTCCATTGATCAACGATGAAACGCGCCGCCTCGCTGATGCGGCGTATCTCGGCGCGAAATATTGCTGGACGACGTACGCCAAAAAGAATGTCGCCGATTTGAAATTCGATGTGACGTGGATCGGTTTCTGGTTTAACATTCCCGGCGTCACACTGGACCCGACCAAGGTCGCGACCGATTTCTACAACAGCCAACATGACGTTGTGATCTCCGGCATCGACACAACCGAAGCATTGGTCGTCGCGGGGCAGCGCGCCAAGCAAGGACAAAAAGTATGGGCAGTCTCGTACGATTTCAAAGACGGCTGCAACGAAGCGCCCGATGTTTGTTTGGGCGTGCCGTACTTTAACTGGGGCCCCCGCTATTTAAAGACTGTGCAAGCATTTTCGGCTGGCACGTTGACGGCGGGTTGGTTCTGGGATGGACCAGATTGGAAAGACATCAACAATCCTGACACCAGCGCCGTCGGCTTTACGTTCGGCAAAGCGATGAGCGCAGACGTCAAAGCCAACGTCGATAAATTCATCGCGGGCTTGGCGGACGGCAGCATCAATCTCTTCAAAGGCCCCATCACCTTGCAAGATGGAACCGTCTACGTGAAAGATGGCACGGTTGCTACCGACAAAGAAATCTGGTATCTGCCGCAGTTGTTGCAAGGCATGTCTGGACAAAGCGTCCAAGCCAAATAGTCGAATAGTCAACTAGTCGGATAGTCGAGTAGTCTCGTAGTCGAGTAGTCGCTCACGGACGGCGACTATTCGACTACAGTCAATTCGACGATCTGACTATGAGACTATCCGACTATGAGACTATCCGACTATGAGACTACGAGACTAACATGCACCTCGAACTCAAAGGCATCAACAAACATTTCGGTCCGGTCCACGCCAACAAGGATATTGACCTCACGATTGAATCCGGCACGATTCACGGTTTGCTCGGCGAGAATGGCGCGGGCAAATCGACGTTGATGAAGGTCCTCTCCGGTTTTATTCATCGCGACTCGGGTGAAATCCTGCTTGATGGTCAAGCGGTCGAATTTAAATCACCGGCGCAAGCGATTCGGGCTGGCGTCGGCATGTTGCACCAAGACCCGCTCGATTTTCCGCCGCTGCGCGTCATCGACAATTTTTTGCTTGGGCGCGAAGATGGCTTGATGCAGAATCGCGCGCGAGCGACTGCCGATCTGAAAAAGTATTCCGCGCAATTCGGCTTCGACATTGATCCGGATGCACTCGTCAGTTCATTGACGGTCGGCGAACGCCAGCAACTTGAAATCATGCGCCTGCTTTCGCTGGGCGCTAAAATTTTGATTTTCGATGAGCCAACGACCGGTATCTCGTTGCCGCAAAAAATAAAATTGTTTGAAACGCTGCGCCTGCTCTGCGAACAAGGCATGACGGTGATTTTCGTCACGCACAAATTGCAAGACGCCGAAGATTTGTGTGACCAAGTAACGGTGCTTCGATTGGGACAAGTCGTGGGCGAAATTGCGCGCCCGTTCACCGCCGATCAATTGGTCAAACTGATGTTCGGTCAAGCGCTCGCCGCCAGTACACGCGAACAAATCAAATTAGGCGAACCGGTGCTTGACCTGCGAAATATCACTGTTGCCGATTATCGTTTACGAGTGCCGGACATTAATCTGCAAGTGTGCGCAGGTGAAGTCATCGGCTTGGCAGGGATTGAAGGCAGCGGACAGCGCCTGCTCTTGCGCGCCTGCGCCGGTCTCGACAAGCCAGTCGCTGGTGAGATATGGATTGGCGGAACGAAGATGAATCAACAGCCGTATAGCCGGTTTCTGGATCGCGGTGTATCCTATCTTCCGGCAGCACGGTTGGAAGAAGGACTGGTACCCGGCTTGGACCTCACGGAGCATTTCATTCTCGCCCGGCGCACGCCTGAATTTTTCATCGATTGGAAAGCGGCGACTAGCAACGCGCAATTACGCATTAAAGAGTACAGCATTCGCGGGACGCCATCGACGCATGTAGAATCGCTCTCCGGTGGAAATCAACAACGCGCGTTGCTCGCTTTGTTATATCCGAATATCGATCTCTTGCTGCTCGAACATCCCACGCGCGGACTGGATATCGAATCGACCATGTGGGTATGGAAGCAATTGCTCGAACGACGCAAACAGGGCACAGCCATCATCTTTTCCTCCGCCGACCTCGACGAAATATTTGAATACAGTGATCGCATCCTCGTTTTCTCCGGCGGTCGCGTCGCAAAAGCATTACGTGCTTCGGAAACCTCGGTCGCGCAATTGGGCGAACTCATAGGGGGAAAGGGATTGGAGGTTGGAAATTAGAAGTTGGAAGTTGGAAACACTTTTCCAATAAATGTCCTCTTCCAACTTCCAACCTCCAACTTCCAAATTCATATTATGACAAAAACGTATTGGACAAATCTCGCTTGGAATATTGGTCCCATCATCCTGGGATTGATTATCACAACGCTGGCATTACTGATCGTCGGCTCAAATCCGTTGCAAGCGTACGCCGTAATGTTGACGGGCGCATTCGGCGACCCGGTGCGCGTTGGCAATGTCGCGCTCGCTTGGGTACCGATTTTGCTTGCATCGGTTGGTCTGCTCATCACGTTCACGGCAGGCTTGTGGAATATCGGCATCGAAGGGCAAATTGTTTTCGGCGCGATTTTCACCACATGGGCCGCGCGCACATTCGATCTGCCAACTCCGATTTTGATTCCACTTTTATTCGCGATGGGTGCATTAGGCGGCGCGCTGTGGGCATTGCTGGCGGGTGTGTTGAAAACGTACGGACACGTCCACGAAATTTTCGGCGGACTGGGTCTGAACTTCATTGCAACCGGTGTCACGCTGTATCTTATTCTCGGACCCTGGGCGCGCACCGGTATCGCATCGACAAGCGGCACCGAACTGTTTCGTGAAAGCGCTTGGCTGCCAACGTTCCCCGGTCAGCCGATTGGACCCATAGAGATCATCGTTGCGCTTGCATCGCTGGTCATTGTTTATTTTGCGTTGCGCGGAACGTTGTGGGGACTAAAGCTCAAAGCCATCGGCAAAAACGTTCGCTCGGCATTCTGGCTCGGCATTCCAACGAGCACCCAGATGCTGGGCGCGTTTGCGTTGTGCGGAGCATTTGCGGGAATGGCGGGAACCGTGCAAGCGATTGGGGTTTGGCATCGTTTGATTCCATCGGTGTCGGGCGGCTATGGCTACCTGGGAATTCTCGTCGTGTTGCTCTCCGGCTTTCAAGCGATTGGCACGCCCTTCGTCGCCTTCTTTTTCGCAGCTGTCACCAAAGGCAGTGTCTCGCTCCCACTCGATCTGCAAATCGATTCCTCGTTGGGCGGCGTGTTGCAAGGAATCATCGTGTTGTTGTTTGTACTCAGTCAGGGAGTTCGAGCAAAAATGCAAAATAAGATAGTGCGTTAGTGCGTTAGTGAGATAGTGCGTTAGTTTGTTCGTTGGAGGAGCAATGCCCAAGATTCTGCGGTTTGAAGATTTGCAAGCCTGGCAACGCGCACGACAACTAGCGAACGCAGTATGTGACCTGACTGAAGTTGGCAAGTTCGCACACGATTTTCGTTTACGCGATCAAATCAACGATGCGGCTGGGTCTATAATGCATAACATTGCTGAAGGATTTGATTCTGGTACAAGTCTGGAGTTTATTCAATTTCTAAAAATATCGCGCCGTTCAGCAAGCGAAGTGCAATCAGAGCTTTATTTTGCGCTTGACCGGAAATAGATTACCCAGCAAGAACTTGACTGTGCCTACCAACTTGCCGATGAAACAAAACGAATTATCAATGGATTGATTGCCTATCTCCGTAGAAGGGAAAAATAGTTTGAGCGATGGCGCAGGCAACTAACGCACTATCGCACTAACGAACTATTGTACTGTTAAATATGGAAACAAACTTAATCATTCTTACCCTCGCTTCAATGCTCGCCGACAGTTCGCCGATTGTGTTCGCGGTGATCGGTGAGACCATTTCGGAAAAGGCGGGCGTCACGAATCTGTCGCTCGACGGCAGCATTCTGCTTTCGGCGATGGTCGGTTTTGCGGTGGCATATACGACGAACAATCTGTACATCGCGTTCATCGCAGCGATGATTGTCGGCGCGATTGTCGCGGCAGTCGTCGCATTCTCCAGCATCGTGCTCAAGCTCGATCAGATCGCCGTCGGTTTTGTGCTCACGTTGCTCTGCACCGACCTTAGCACCTTCTTCGGCAATCCTTTCGTGCGTAAGCCCGGTCCCGCCGTACCGCACATGCCCATTCCGATTCTCTCCGAGATTCCGATCATCGGTCCCATATTCTTCAATCAGAACACCGTCGTCTATTTGAGCTTCATCGCGATCATCGCGGCGTGGTGGTACATTTACAAAACGCAGCCGGGTTTAAAATTGCAAGGCATCGGCGAACGACCGGCGGCGGCGTTCGCGCGCGGCACAAATGTAAACCGACAACGATTCATCTACACGCTCATTGGCGGCGCGCTCGTTGGATTTGGCGGCGCATCGTATTCGCTGTTCGTAAAGCTGGGCTGGGCATATCACCTGACATCGGGCATCGGCTGGATCGCGCTGTCCATCGTCATCTTCGGCGGCTGGCATCCGATTCGCGCGGCAATTGGCGCTTATATTTTTGGCGGCTTGCAATCGATCAGTGGTCTGTCGCAAAGTATCCCGGCGTTCGCCAACGTACCAACCCAGGTTTTCCAAACTGCGCCGTTCGCCTTGATGATCGTCGCATTGCTCATCGTGAGCAACGACGCGATTGATCGATTCTTTAGCGGCTCACCCATGTCGCGCAAGATTTGGCATTCATTGCGCGGCGCACCGCCCGGCGCGCTCGGCTCGGTGTTCGAGCAAGAATAGGTCACATTGAAATCGCGCCTTGTCCTCATCGCCGCAGCGATTATTTGGGGGTTTGCCTTCGTCGCTCAACGCAAAGGGATGGAATCGGTCGAGCCCTTTACATTCAATGCAGTCCGATTTTTCGTCGGCTGCATTTCACTACTGCCGCTGATGGTCATCAATCGGCGGCAGGACATTCACAAAACAACAAGCGTCAAAACGATTTTATTAGGCGGCGCGCTCACGGGTCTCGTGCTTTTCATCGCCGCATCGTTGCAACAAATGGGCATGGTGTTCACATCGGCGGGCAAAGCGGGATTCATCACCGGACTTTACGTCGTGCTTGTTCCGATCATGGGACTGGCGCTGCGTCACCGCACCGGAGTATGGACGTGGCTCGGCGTAATAGCCAGCATTGCCGGTCTTTACTTGCTGACTGTCACCGCCACATTGACTATCGAGCAAGGCGATTTATTCGTGTTGGCGAGCGCGTTCTTCATGGCGGCGCACGTGCATCTCATCGGACATTTCACCGCGCGCATCGGCGCAATTCGATTGTCGCTGATTCAGTCGGCGATGGTCGTCACGGCAAGTCTGATCGCCGCGCTGTCGTTTGAATCCATTCGCATCGAGGGATTGATGGATGCCGCTGGGCCCATTCTCTTCACCGGCGTTTTTTCGATTGGCGTGGCGTACACCCTGCAAGCGATTGGGCAAAGCAAAACGCCACCTTCGCAAGCGGCGATCATATTGAGTTTAGAAAGCGTCTTTGCCGTGATCGGCGGCTGGCTTTTGTTAGGCGAAACGCTGGCGGCGAAGGAATTGATCGGCTGTGGTTTGATGTTCGTTGGCATGACAGTATCCCAGCTAGACAACGCACTAGGTTCTGCGTTACAATCAAGAGCAAAGAAAAAAGCTGAATTGTAGCATAGCCCCTCGTGGGCGATGCAGCCAACGCGACACGCACAAGGCGCTAGGCTACGAAGGGATAACACAAATGATTACGCTCTTGAGAGTGATCGAAGGGCTGGCGTTGCTGACACTCGGACGCAAATTATTCTGGCTCTTCGTCGCCGCGATCGGTTTTGAAGTGGGCGCGCTGCTTGCCACGCGCCTGATGCCGCAGCAATCCGACATGGTGGTACTCATCATTGCGCTCGCTTTTGGGCTTGTTGGCGCGCTGCTCGCGATCTCGTTGCAAAGTGTGATTGTCGGCGTGGTGGGTTTTATCGCCGGGGGAGTTGTTGCGGTCGGCATCATGGATCAATTCATCGCTAACAATAACGTCTTTACCCTCGCTGCCTTTGTCCTCGGCGGCATTGTCGGCGCGGCGCTTTTCGCCTACTTGTTCGATTTTGCGATCATGGCATTGTCATCGCTGGCAGGCGCAATCACGCTAACGAATATTTTCGTGCCGCCCGGGACAATCGCCATCGTCGTGATTATCATTCTGTTCATCATCGGCATGGCGATCCAGTCGGGATGGATTTGGTACCAGCAACGGAGAACCGTGTAGATTGAAATTTTGCCACGCTCTGCGAATCGTGATAGAATAACGTTGAACTAAACCTCGGCAATCGGTCGGCACGCCCATGGACGCGCGTGCCGGCGTTGAGCATCCCCGTTCATCGAAAAGCGCCGCTTGCCCATTTTTGCAAAATGATTTAGCGATGCATGCATCGCTCCCGCGAACTGAGAATCCGTCTATGACGACGAAATTCTGGGAAAACGGTAGTTGCCTCAAACACTGTGCCGGCGCTGATCGACTGCACCAGACCTGCCGGTCTATTTGTATCCTCACTGCTCGGCTCCCCTTCGATCGAATTCTGCTTGGATGCGTAAATGAAACGATCTAAACTTTCCTGGCTCTCTGAACAAAAGAGGACTCATGCGCGCAATCACCGATACCATTTGGTCATTCACTGAAAAATCTGACGAAATCAGACCCTATGCGCTCGCCGATTTGCGTCAAGGCGATGGGTGTCAAGTCGAAAATTATCCGGACCTCGTCGAAAAAGTTGCTTATCTTTCTTTTCGCAATCCCGAACTTGTTTTGCTCTTTCGCGGACAAGGAAACGATTATTGCAGTCGCAAAGGTTTATCAACCCTGTATCCGTCGATTTTTCGCTCGACTCGCAATTATATCAAGACGAGTGAGTTGGCGAGCCGCTTTGATTTGCTCATGCGAGGGGAGACCGGTTTATCCGATCAATACGAATTCGATGGCAAACGCCGCATTCGCATTCACGAGATTTTGCGCTGGGCAATCTTGCAGCACTATGAAGTTTGCGCGACGCCGTTACTCGATGTGACCAGCTCACTGCGCGTGGCATGTACGTTTGCGTATGCGCTGAACCCGATCAAGCCAATGCTTTACATCCTGGGAATGCCCCAGATCAGCGGCAGTGTTACGGCGTCGTCGGAAACGGGTATTCAAATCATTCGACTCTTGAGCATCTGTCCACCGGCGGCGTTGCGTCCGTATTATCAGGAAGGTTATCTCATCGGCGAATATCCGACGATTTCGCTTGAAGCCAAAGCCGAGTATCGAATATCGGAATTAGATTTTTCGCGACGACTCATCGCCAAGTTTCGCTTGCCGTCCGAGAAAAAATTCTGGAGCAAAAATTTCACTCCAATGCCCAAGGCGGCGCTTTTTCCAGATAGACGCGATGCGTTGTGTCCATTTACAAAAAAGATACGGAGAGAACTTGTCCAGGAGAGACCCAAGTTGAAGGCGAGACCCTAAAGGTTTTCTTGTCCGGTTGAGATGTTGATTAGGAAAGGTTTTTGAGTTGACAATTGTATTAGTCACCCAAGAAAACCTTTAGGGTCTGAACCAGGCTCTATGAGGTAGTTAATGAAACGATTTGATTTTTCTCGTTTGAATGCCATTTTTGTTCCACTGCTCGCGGGTGGGCTGGGCTTGATTATCGGCGCATTCGTCTTGCTTGCGCTCGGCGCAAACCCACTCGACGCGTACGTTGCGATGGCGCAAGGCGCTTTCGGCAGTCCCAATGCTTTTGCGGATACACTCGTCAAAGCGTCACCCCTGCTCTTCGTCGGCATCGGCACCTGCATCGCGTACCGC
Organism: Chloroflexota bacterium; assembly: GCA_016215025.1. Lineage (GTDB taxonomy): Bacteria > Chloroflexota > Anaerolineae > UBA4142 > UBA4142 > JACRMI01. Next base: position 8,340 of record JACRMI010000175.1, on the reverse strand, counting down.
TGCGGCGTCGTCAACATTGGCGGCGAAGGACAAATCGTCATGGGCGGTTTGTTCGCGTGTGCCGTCGCGCTGACATTCCAAGATGTGCCCGCGACCATCCTTGTGCCGTTCGGGTTGTTCGCTGGATTTATCGGCGGCGCGTTGTGGGGAGGAATTGCTGGAATATTAAAGACCCAGTTTCGCGTGAACGAGGTGTTGAGCACCATCATGCTCAATTCAATTGCCGCGTACATCATGTCGTTCTTTTTGAACGGACCCATCATGGACCCAACCTCGCTCGACAATGCGATTCGCATTCCGCAAACGCAACGCTTGCCTCTGGCGTCCGATTTGTGGCGTTGGATTCCAACCCGTTTTCATATGGGTATTATTCTGGCAATCGTCATGGCAATCCTCGCCTACATTCTGCTCTGGCGCACCACGATTGGTTATCGCATTCGCGCCGTCGGTTTCAATCCACGGGCATCGCACTATGCGGGTATTTCCGTCAATCGTTATCAATTGCTTGCGTTTTTGCTGAGCGGCGCACTGGCAGGTTTGGGCGGCGCAGTCGAATTAATGGGCGTAACCCATCGTCTTTTTAGCGATGGCTCGGCACACGGCTTTACGGGCAATGCTGGGTTTAACGGAATTGTCGCCGCATTATTCGGCGGACTGCATCCGATTGGCACGGTTCCTGCCGCCGTGCTCTTTGGCGGATTGCTCGTCGGAGCAAATAGCTTGCAGCGCACAGTCCAAGTACCCTCAGCATTCATCACCGCCTTGAACGGGCTGGTCGTCGTCTTTGTCGTCGCCAGTCAGACCTGGAGCAAGCGCACGCGCCGCATCGACGCCAATACCGATCTCGTTTCCACCCCGGCGACCCAGCCCGCGAAGGAGGCGTTACGATGAACGATATTCTTTCGATCGGGATGATTGCCACGATTTTGACCGGCGGCATTCGTTTTGCCACTTCGTACATTTACGCTTCGCTCGGCGAAATGTTCGGGCAGTTGAGCGGCGTGTTGAACCTGGGCGTCGAAGGCATCATGCTCGTCGCTTCATTCGCAGCGTACTATGTCGTTCTGCAAACGAATGATTTGCTGCTGGGATTGTTCGCAGCGATCATCGTCGGTTTCATCATGGGTTTGGCGACGGCGTTCATCAGCGTAACACTTAAAGCCGAGCAAGGCATTAGCGGCATCGGCATTTATTTGTTCGGCTTGGGCATGAGCGATTTGCTGTATCGCGTTAGCATCAAATCCGTGCAAACCGTGAAGGGTTTCCCAAGCATCAACATTCCTGGCTTGAGCGATATTCCGATCATCGGTCCGGCCTTGTTCGGTCAGAACATCATGGTGTACGGCGCATTTCTACTCGTGCCGATTGCGTGGTTCGTCGTCAACAAAACGACGCTCGGCTTGACAATTCGCGCGGTCGGACAAAACCCCGAAGCGGCCGACACACTCGGCATCAGCGTCGCACGCATTCGCTATATCACCGTTACACTGGGCGGAGTCTTCTCCGGCATCGCAGGCGCATCGCTTTCGATTGCGCTGTTGAATATTTTCCAGCAAAACATTACGAGCGGTCAGGGCTTTATCGCCGTGGCGCTCGTGTACTTTGGCGCGTGGAATCCGTTTCGCGTGATGTTGGGCTGTCTGCTCTTTAGCATGGTCAATGCGATTCAGTTGACGATTCAAGTCAATCAAATTCCGATTCCGTCCGACTTTGCGCTGATGATGCCGTACATTTTGACGATTGTGGCTTTGATGTTCGCCGCGCGCCAAGTCGTCACGCAACCGGCGGCACTGACCAAGCCGTACGAACGGGGTGAGTAAATCAGTCGCCAGTCAACAGTCAACAGTCGCCAGTATTCTGGCTACTGACTACTGAATTCTGAATTCTAACTTAAAGGAGGTGATCCCCAGCCAACCAACCAACTAACAAACTAACGCACTATCTTACTATCACACTAACGAACTATTCCCGGAGGAGAAGAAAAAATGAAAGCACGTTTATTGTTCGTCTTTGCGCTCGTCATGGTGGCAGCAGTGCTCGTCGCCTGCGCCTCGCCGACTGCCGCGCCTGCGCCAGCCAAAGCATTTAGAATCGCCGTCATCATGCCAAGCGCGTTCAATGACTTGGCGTTCTCGCAAAGCATGTTCGATGCGCTGACCACGGTGCAAAAAGAAATGGGCAAGGACAAACTCGAATTTGCCTACACCGATAACATGGTCAACATTCCTGATGCCGCCGCCGCCGTTCGCGATTATGCGAACAAGGGCTACGACCTCGTGATCGCGCATGGTTCGCAGTATGGCGCATCGCTCGCCGACATTGCGCCCGATTTTCCAAAGACCGCGTTCGCGTGGGGCACAGCCGTTGACACCTTTGCTTCCAAGGGCGTTAAAAATATCAATGCGTACACTGTCGCCGCCGATGAAGGTGGTTATGTGTTGGGCGTCATGGCAGCCAAGCTGAGCAAGTCGGGCAAATTTGGGCTGATCGGTCCTGTTCCGGCGGGCGATGGCTTGCTCCACATCAACGGTTTCGAAGCGGGCGTCAAAGCGACGAATCCAAGCGCGCAAATTAGCAAGACGTTCACCGGATCGTTCAGCGATGCGGCGTTAATGTCGCAAGCCGCGCAGACGATGGTTTCGGGCGGTGCGGATATGTTCACCGGCACCTCGCAAGCGGTCGTCGGCGCGATCTCCGTCCTCAAAGACAAACCAGGTCTCGCGTGGTTCGGCAATCAATCGTCCCAGGCGTCGCTTGCGCCCAAGAACGTCGCCGCGACCCAGGTCTACGATTGGGTGCCATTCGTCAAGCAAATGATCGATAACACCAAAGCCGGCAAGCTAGGCGGCGAAGTGATGACGGGCACGCTCAAGAACAAGGTGCTCGTGGTCAAGTACAATTCCGACTATACGCTTCCCGCGGAAGTCAAGAAACTGGCAGACGATACGATTCAAGGAATCATCGATGGCAAAGTGACCGTTCCCAAACCGGCACCCGCCCCAGCCGCCACCGCAACGCCGACAAAATAATAATTCGTAAGGCGTAAAACGTAAACTCACCTTGTCATTCTGAGCGGAGCGAAGAATCTCTCTTCGCATGGAAAGATTCTTCGCTTCGCAATCCTTCGACTCCACTGCGTTCCGCTCAGGACGCTTCGCTCAGAATGACAGGGCAACGCTTTACGTCTCACACATCACGATTTTTCAGGTGAGTAATCTATGACCACTACTATCCAAACGGTCGCGTTGAAAAGCATCACCAAACGTTTCCCAGGCGTTTTAGCAAACGACCGCGTTTCGTTCGACGTGCGTTCGGGTGAAATTCACGCCCTCCTCGGCGAAAACGGCGCGGGCAAATCGACGCTGATGAAAATTTTGTACGGGCTGTATCAACCCAACGAAGGCGAGATTCTGATTAACGATCAGCCCGTCAAAATCAAAACACCTTCCGATGCAATGCGCCAAGGCATCGGGATGGTACATCAGCATTTCCAACTTGTGCCGACGTTTACGGTCGTCGAAAATATTGCGCTGGGTTTGAAATCGTCGCGCGCCCCACTGACCGATTTGGACAGCGTAAAGAAACAAATCGTCGAGTTGGGCGAGCAATACGGACTCAGGGTCGATCCGAATGCGCTCGTGTGGCAACTCGCCGTCGGACAGCAACAGCGCGTCGAAATTTTAAAAGCGTTGTACCGCCAAGCATCGCTGCTGATTCTCGATGAACCCACCGCTGTCCTCACGCCACAAGAAGTCGATGAACTTTTTACGACACTGCGCAAGCTCACCGATACTGGGCACTCGCTTATTTTCATCAGCCACAAATTGCACGAGGTAATGAAGATCAGCGATCGTGTGACCGTCTTGCGCGATGGGCGCGTCGTCGGAACAAAGGCGACGAAGGAAACGAATCAAAAAGAACTCGCGCGCATGATGGTTGGACGCGATGTCGTCACAGTTTGGGACAAGCCGATCTGTTCCGCCGACACTGCCGTTTTACGCATCGAAAAATTATCTGCACTCAACGACAAGGATTTGCCCGCCGTTCGGAATTTATCGCTGCAAGTGTGCGCCAATGAAATCCTGGGAATTGCGGGCGTGTCGGGCAACGGTCAACGCGAACTCGCGGAAACGATTGCGGGCTTGCGTCGGGCGACTGGCGGTTCGATCATCGTAAATGGACGCAATCTCACCAATTGTGCGCCCGCTGAAATCATCGCAGCGCAAGTCGCCTTTATTCCCGAAGAGCGCATGACCATGGGCGTCATTCGCGATTTCACCGTGCAAGAGAATGCCATTCTCGAAACGCACGCAGACGCACCGCTCGCGCGCAATACCTTGTTCGATTTCAAAAAGATTGCGGCGCATGCGACAAAACTCGTGCGCGATTACGACGTGAAAACACCAACGCTCGACACGCCGGTCAAGGCACTATCAGGCGGCAACATTCAAAAGTTGATTATGGCGCGCGAGTTGGAACGCCATCCGAAATTGCTCATCGCAGCGCAGCCAACCCGCGGCGTGGACATCGGCGCAACGGAGTACATCCACAAGCGCTTGATCGAGCAGCGCAACGCGGGCATGGCGATTCTGCTTATCAGCGAAGACTTGGACGAAGTGCTGGCGTTGTCTGATCGCATCGCCGTGATGTACGAAGGCGAAATCGCTGGCATCGTCGCGCCGAATACGCCGGTGGATGAATTGGGCTTGATGATGGCGGGCGCAAAGAGGATGCAAAGCTAAAAGGAAAAAGTAAGAAGGTAAAAGTATGGATTGTCATCCTGGGTTTGTCATTGCGCGGAGCGATTTGTACAAGTACCGCAAACAATAGTCACCTGAGCGACGAAGCCACGTAGCGTCTCAACTAAATCTAGCACATTACCCTGCCCATGCAAACCCACTCCTACTTCGACTACATCCTCACTAACAAAAACCGTACTGTTCTCTACACCGGCGTTACCAACGATTTGTCACGCCGTGTCTGGGTACACAAAGAATGGCGCGATTTGCACGAGGAATTGTAAGTACATTTGTTAGCGTAGATAGTTTTTGGATTACGTTGAGAGATTGCTTCGTCCTAACCGCTCCGCACTCCTCGCAATGACAAATCGCGTTGTCACTCACTTTAACTTGTGCTACAATAATTTTGCAAACCCTCTGGCGCATTGGTCGTCGCACACCTGGAGTGCGTGACGGCGTCGAGCATCCTCGCTCAACGAAAAGTGCCAAGCGCCAACTCACTCCGACCATGTCATTCTGAGGCGCGGTTTTTGCGCCGAAGAATCTCGCCAAGCAGAGCGAGATTCTTCGCTCCGCAAAGTTCGCTCCGCTCAGAATGACAGTAAGAAGAAATATGTCTGATCAAATCCCTGCGGGACACTCCGCAGTTTATAACCTCATAGTGAACGGCAAACCTGTTCAGGTCACCGCAGCGCCAGACGCCAAACTCATGGATGTCCTGCGTGATCAACTTCGTCTCACCGGCGTCAAAGACGGCTGCGCGACGGGACACTGCGGCAGTTGCATGATTATTCAAGATGGCAAAGCCGTCCGCGCCTGTCTCGTGTTGATGAAGCGCGCCAACAACTCCATCATCACGACGATTGAAGGTATCACCGGCGAAAACGGCGCATTGCATCCGATTCAACAAAAATTCATCGAGCACGGCGCGACGCAATGCGGATTCTGCACGCCAGGATTTATTGTTTCGACGAAGGCGTTGCTCGATAAAAATCCGCAGCCGACCCTCGCCGAAATTTACGATGCGCTCAAGTGGAACATCTGTCGCTGCACCGGACACAATGCGATTCTGCGCGCCGTTCAAGATTTGGCTGGACAGCCTGTACCGCCGTTGCCATCGGTCAAAAATGCATTGCAAGCGATCAGTCGCCCACTGCCCCGCCCGGATGCGGTAAGCAAAGCCAACGGTACCGGCATTTACGTTGACGATTTATTTGTCGAAGGAATGCTCTACGCCAAGGTGCTCCGCAGCCAATATTCTCATGCGCGATTGAAGCGCGTCGATGTGAACAAAGCCAAAGCATTGCCCGGTGTCATCACGGTCCTGACCGCCGACGATGTTCCTGGTCGCAAAGAATTTGGCGTGCATGAAATCGATTGGCCCGTGCTATGCTATGACAAGGTGCGCTACGTCGGCGATGCGATTGCGCTCGTTGCGGCGGAATCGGAAAAGATTGCCGAGGACGCACTCAAGTTGATCGAGGTCGATTACGAACCGCTGCCCGTTGTCGCAGGACCCAAGCAAGCCGCACAGCCCGACGCGCCACTCATTCACGAACATCCTGAAAAATTCTCGCACGACGCGCACGGCAATTTCCTCGCGCATTTCAATCTCGAAAACGGAAATCTCGCCGATGGATTTGCCTCAAGCGATGTGGTGATCGAACGCGAGTACACGACGCAGACCGTCGAGCACGCTTTCATCGAGCCAGAAGCCGCACTCGCCGTTCCCGATGCAACGGGACGCATCACGGTTTACTGCGGCGGTCAAATTCCGTTCAACGACCGCGCCTGCATCGCCGCGTCGCTGAACGTGCCCGAAGAGAATGTTCGCGTCGTCAATTGTCTCATCGGCGGAGCTTTCGGCGGCAAGGAAGACCCGATCATTCAAATTCATGTCGCTCTGCTCGCGCAGAAAACTAAACACGCGGTCAAGCTGGTCTTTAGTCGCAAAGAATCTTTGCTCGTGCATCCCAAACGCCATGCGACGATTATCAAAATGAAAACAGGCGCGATGAAAGACGGCACACTCGTCGCGCACGAGGTCGAGATTTATGGCGATGGCGGCGCGTATGCATCGCTCAGCAATCACGTAATGCTGCGGTCGACTACGCACGCGGCTGGACCGTACGAGGTTCCAAACATTCGCGTGAACACCTATGCAATGTACACGAACAATGTGCCGTCGGGAGCGTTCCGTGGATTCGGCGTGACGCAGTCGGCATTTGCGATGGAAAGTCAGATGGACGAACTCGCGAAAGCATTGGATATTTCGCCGGTCGAAATTCGGCGCAAGAATATTTTGAAATACGGCAAGCGCACGCTCGCCGGTCAAGTGATGACGGAGAGTTGCGGTCTTGAAGAGTGTGTAGAAAAAGTTGTCGCGGAGATGAGCAAGCACGATTTCGTTCCAATCGAAGAGGACAAGCGGCGCGCGTGGGGTGTGGCGTGCGCGTACAAAAACACCGGCTTTGGCAGCGGCGCATACGATGCCGCTGGCGCTGAAGTCGAACTCTTCGCCGATGGTCGCGCCGCGATTCGCGCGGGCGCAGCGGAAATTGGACAAGGCTTGGTCGGCGTGCTTGCACAGATCGTGAGCGAAGAACTCGGCGTGTCGTACGACAAGGTCGATGTGCTCGTCGCCGACACCGACCGCACGCTCGATGGATTTGCGACGACGGCATCGCGTCAGACGTACGTCACGGGTAATGCCGCGCGTCATGCCTGCCAAGAAGCGCGTACGCTGTTGAGCCAAGTGGCAGCAGAGATGCTAGATGCGCCGCCGGACGGGTTAGTATTTAAGGATGGGTATGTCTTTGCCAACAAGGGAACTGAGGGAACTCAGGTGAACTCCCAGAGTTCCTCCACGTTCCTCCACGTTCCTCCACGTGTGAAGTTGACTGACGTGGTTATCGCCTCCCGCCGCGAAGGGCGCATTCCCAAGGTGAGCTACCAATACGCCGCACCACACACCGAAAAATATCAACACTTTGCGTTTGGTTTTGGCGCGCAAGCAGCACTGGTCGAGGTCGATGTGAAAACGGGCGAGACTAGAGTGCTGAAGGTGATCGCCGCGTGCGATGTCGGTCGAGTGATGAATCCGCTTGCGCTCCTCGGACAAATCGAGGGGAGTATTTCGATGGGGCTCGGGATGGCGTTGCAGGAAAATTTCGTCATGAAAGAGGGTTACGTCCAGACGGATTCACTTTACAAATGCCGCTTGCCTACTATCGATCAAACGCCGGAGGTTACGGCATTCTTTGTCGAACATGAAACCCAGGAAGGTCCCTATGGCGCGAAAGGCGTCGGCGAACTCGCGTCGATTCCAACGGCACCGGCGATCATCAACGCGATTTACAACGCGACTGGCGTACGCTGCTACAACTTGCCTGCCGACAAAGAGTGGCTAAAAAACCAAATGGGACGCGGATGAACGCGGATAAACGCGGATAAAAACTAAGTGTCATGTCCAATGACATCGTACTCAATTTTTTGATTTCGTTAACTTCGCGGAGTCCAGAGACATCGTACACACTTTGCGGCGTCGATGCGAGCGACGAAACTCAGAACGTAACGGGCGAACCGGCTCTGCGATTTCGTA
>JACRMI010000174.1 GCA_016215025.1 Chloroflexota bacterium | reverse complement strand
TTGTCTTGTTGAGATTGTTTGGTAAGGTTCTAGATTAGCTGGTCAACGCATTGAATTGCACCAGGTCGATTGCTCGCGCTTGCAAAACAGCAAGGCGTGAAACAGAGCGATGTTTCTCAATCACATCGCAAAAGTCGAGTAGATCGATAAAGTTCGTTGCTACCCCATCAATTTTGGTTTTCGCGCGTTTTCGGAAGCATTCTTTAAACTCGACGCCTGGAAGCGATGTAAACAATTCAACCCGATTGGGTGGCAAACCAAGTTGGACAATACTATCAGGTGCAAGAAAATCCTTTTCACTCAAATCAAGTGAGCCAAAGCCGAACTGCTTTAACGCTTGGATGACTCGCGCGGCATTTTGCGGAGTGTTCTCAATCCACACGTCGAGGTCTTTGGTGTAACGTGGATGTCCGTGAAAGGCAACGGCATATCCACCGACGACAAGGTAGCGCACCTTATTTGCGTTTAATGACTCGATAAACTCTTTGAAATCTTGGCTGAACACCGTATTTCCACCGATGATATTCTTGGCGAATTTCTTCTAACGCCGCTAGTCGTTCTGCGTAAGGTCGCGTTTGCCAGTAGGCAAAATCGCTTTTGTTTTGGCGCAATGGAATTTTTCTGACAACCTTATTCATTGCTTGGCTCGTCTTAATTAACCTTGCGCCAGTATTTTCTGGATAGCTTCTTTCAAAGGCGCAATGTCCAGTGTTGCTGTATCCCAAACCACTTTCCAATCAAGACTGGAATACTCATGGGTGGCGACGTGTCGCATCGCAATGATCTGCACCCAAGGTACCTCAAAGTGTTGCTTGCGAAAATCCTTTGACAGTTTTCGCGCAGCTTCACCAACGTTTTCTATTTGCTTAATCACTGCGTCTCGCCGCATTCTTTCCCGAAGAAACGTCTCATATGAAACGCCAGCGACGTACTCTTCGATTAGAGCAAGACAATCAAGAATCTCGCGGAGGTAGACCGTGTCATCTTTGGGCATCATAGATAATCACCATTTCGTTTTCCACATACGGACGAATGTATTTGTTTAGCGCGGCATTTGATACCAGGTCAACCTTTTTGCCCAAGCGTTTGCCCAATTCCTTTTCTAGCTCAACCCACTTGAACAAGCCTAAGGGTTTTCGACGAGGTTCTTCAAAATCGACAAGAATATCAATATCACTTTTCGATGTTGCATCTCCGCGCGCGACTGAGCCGAATAATGCTAAACGCCTGACGCCATATGGTTCGAGGACAGGAAGAATTTCGTCGCGAAGTTGCGCAAGCGTCTTTTTTTTGCTGCCTATTTTTCTTCTGCTATTAGGCATTTTTCTGGTTTTAGTTTTGATTTTCATCTTGTCCTTGCCCTCTCCACCATCTCCCTCGCAATCCGATTATGCCGTTCAATCACCGGCGGCAACTCTAGCGTTTTGAGTTGCCCATTTTCCACGACGATCTTGCCGTTGATGACAGACAAATCCACGCGCGGCGGCGAGCAGAAAACGATTGCCGATACTGGGTCGTGGAGCGCGCCCGCAAAGTCAAGCTGATTCACATCGATTGCGATGAAATCCGCCGCGTTGCCTTTCTCCAGCGAGCCAATGTCATCTCGACCCAGGACACGCGCGCCGCCAAGCGTACCAAGTTCGAGTGCTTGCCGCGCCGTCAATGCTTTGGGTTGCGCGCTATCACCATTATCAGTTGAGAGAATAAATGAATCTGCAAAGAGGTGATAGCGCGCAATAGCCGATCCGACGCGTTGGAGAAGCATCGCTTGGCGCGATTCCGCCAGCATGTGCGATGAATCATTCGATGCGCTGCCGTCCACTCCCAAACCGACTTTTACTCCCATACGCAACATCTTGACCACCGGTGCGATACCGGACGCGAGTCGCATGTTGCTCGACGGACAATGCGCGATGCCGGTGCCGGTACTGCCGTATCGTCTGATTTCTTCGTCGTTGACCCAAACGCTGTGCGCGAACCACACATCGCTGCCGAGCCATTCGAGATGTTCGGCGTAATCGACCGGGCGATAGCCAAATTTTTGCAAACAGAAATCCTCTTCGTCGCGCGTTTCGGCGAGATGCGTATGCAGATGCACGTTGTACGATCGCGCCAAGTGCGCCGATTCGCGCATGAGTTCAGGTGTAACAGAAAAGGGAGAACACGGCGCGAGCGAAACGCGACACATCGAGTAGGGTTTCGCATTGTGGAAGGTTTCGATCACGCGCCGCGAATCGCGCAGAATTGCTTCTTCGCTGTCGCAGACCCGGTCGGGTGGCAAGCCGCCTTTCGATTCGCCAAGCGACATCGAGCCGCGCGTCGGATGAAAGCGAATTCCAATTTCTTGCGCTGCGCGAATTTCATCGTCGAGTTTCGAGCCATTGGGAAAGAGATAGAGATGATCGGCAGCCGTCGTGCAACCAGAGATTACGAGTTCGGCAAGACCAATGAGCGCGCTGGTATAAACGGCATCGGGCGTGAGTTCCGCCCAAATCGGATAAAGCGTCTTGAGCCAATGAAAAAGGTCGGCGTTTTGTGCGGCGGGAATTGCGCGGGTGAGTGTTTGGTAGAGGTGGTGGTGCGTGTTGACTAGACCGGGGAGGACGACCATTCCGCGCGCGTCGACCACACGGTCGGCAGTCGTGGGCAGTTCGTTGGTGACGCCGACCTGTTCGATCACATTATCGCGAATATACAGCGCACCATCGCGAATCTCGCGGCGCGCTGTGTCCATCGTTAAAACGACGTGAGCGTTCTTGAGCAGTAGCGTCGACATTGAGCGCCTCGCAAAAAAATTAGCTCATCTCTCCGCGACCTTGCGTTGAGACCAAGCCAGCCATTGGATTTATCTACGAAATCAATTATATCACATCCACAAGACGATGGAAAGGTTTGCCAGTGTTTGGAAAAAGGTTATAATCGAAACCATGAACGAACAACAACAAGCGCGCTATTTGCGCCAAACGATCTTTGCGCTGCTCGGTGCCGCAGGTCAAGAAAAATTGCTCGCCGCAAAAGTTGTGTTGATCGGTTGTGGCGCGAACGGTACGGTGATGGCGAACACGCTCGCGCGTGCAGGTGTCGGTACGCTTACGATTATCGACCGCGACTTTGTCGAGCTGAACAATTTGCAGCGCCAAGTCTTGTTCGACGAGGACGATGTGACACGCGGCACGCCCAAGGCGATTGCGGCAGCGGAAAAATTGCGCCGCGTCAATTCGTCGATCAAGATCGATGGTGTTGTTGCCGATGTGAATGCCGAGAACATCGAAGAGTTGATTGCGGGCGCGACGCTCGTGATGGATGGGACGGATAATTTCGAAACGCGCTTTCTCATCAACGATGCGTGCGTCAAGCACAATACTCCCTGGGTCTATGCGGGCGCAGTCGCGAGCTACGGCATGACGATGACGATTGTGCCGCACGAAACGGCGTGTCTGCGCTGCGTGTTTCGTAAAGAGCCATCGCCCGGTACGCTGCCGACCTGCGACACGGCGGGCGTGATCGGTCCCATCGTCAACGTGATGGCGTCGATTGCATGCGCCGAAGCGATCAAATTTATTGCGGGCGTGGGCACGCTCAATTCTGGGATGATTAACATCGATCTGTGGGACAATTCGTTCGACTCGTTTGCGATTGCGCGGCGCGATGATTGTCCAGCCTGCGGACAAAACAAGTTCGAATATTTGGAAGGCGAACGTGCAAGTGCGATGACCGCATATCTCTGCGGACGCAATGCGATTCAGGTGAATCCTGGACGTGGGCATTTTTTGGATTTGGCAAAAGTCGCCGAGCGATTGAAAAACATCGGCAAGGTATCCGTGAGCGAATATCTCCTTCGCTTCAACGTCGATAATTACGAGTTGACGATTTTTCCCGACGCACGCGCCATCGTCAAAGGAACCGACGATGCGAACATTGCGCGCAGCATTTACGCAAAATATGTAGGCACATGAATCGATGAAACTCATAGTTCTTGACGATTATGAAGGCGAGTTGACGCAAGCCCCGGCAATGAATCGATTGCGCCAGCTTGCCGATGTTACGATCCTTGATCGTCCACTTGCATCAAGTGATTATGATCGATTGAAAGAATTTCAGGTCATACTTGCGCTCCGCGAAAGAACCAGGCTTGACAGTCATTTTTTTACAGCGTGTCACGGTCTAGAGCTTGTGCTCCAAACAGGCGGACATGCTTATCACATCGACCAAAACGCTGCGACCCAGCGAGGCATCGTCGTTGCTTTAGGTCGCCGCACAACGAGACCGACTGTCGTTATACCTGAACTCACTTTCGGATTCATGCTGGGGCTGGTTAGACAAATCTATCCTTTGACTGCTGAAATGATAAAAGGAAATTGGCCTCAGTCGATTGGCGGCTCGCTTGCGGGTCGTACGTTAGGAATCCTGGGATACGGTCGGCATGGGCGTCCAGTCGCGCGGATTGGTCAAGCGTTTGGAATGAAGGTCATGGCATGGAACCGAACGGGGGCATACACAAAAGATGAGTCTGGCGTCCAACGTGTGCCATTAGACACTCTGTTGGCAGAATCGGATGTGGTATCCATTCATCTCAAGTTGTCGGACGAGTCGAGCGGTTTGCTGAACCGTGAACGAATCGGCAAAATGAAACAAGGTGCGATTTTGATTAATACTGCGCGTGGTGAAATCGTCGATGAGGTGGCGTTGATTGATGCGTTGCGTGAAAAAAGATTGGCGGGCGCAGGGTTGGATGTGTTTTCCATCGAGCCGCTCCCAGCATCAAGTCCGTTGAGAACGTTATCCAATGTATTGCTCACACCGCATGTCGGGTGGAAGGTAAGGGACGTGCTGCAAGAGTTCGTCGGGATCGCAGCAGATCAACTCGACGATTGGTTGAATTACAATCTTTCTTCAGCCGATGCATTGAATCCCCAATCCATGGCGGTTAATCGAAAACGAAACGGTGGATTAAAGAGTCTCGCTTGAATCGTTCTTTGATCGTTACAATTTTAGTTTTCTTCATTGCACTTGCAGGCGCACTGTTCGTGCAGCCCAACTCCACATTTGCTCAATCCGCCACGCCGACGCCATACCGGTATTATCTTCCGATTGTTCTGAGAGACCCCATTGTGCCGCCATCCGCGACGACGAGTCGATACATTCAGACACTCGATCCCACCAAGCTCTACAATCAAGGATGCGCGCATGGGACCAGTAATCCCACGGGCATCGTCGTACTCGACTTTGGCGGACCACGCACTCAAAATGGAATGTACGGAACCAAGCTGGTTGGCATCTCTGGATTTATTTCCACCACGCAAATCGCCGATGCGGTGAAATGGTGGCTGCAAGGATTTTGGAATTGTGCGCCGTCAAACGCGCACATTACCGTTGGCATCGGCACGAACAACTGCGCGATTGGACCTGGACCGAACGCTTGTGACCCTGGTGGCGGAAACGTTTCATTCGAGCATGGTCAAGCGTGGGCGCAAATGGTCAAGAGTGTGAACGATTGGATTATCACGTCAACGTACGCATCCAAGTTGACCATCGCGGGTGCAAACGACATTGAACTTCATTGGTCAAGTGCGCAAGAAGCGCGCGCCTGGGTTGATGGATTTTTCTCCAACGCGCCGAACGAAATTTTCGCGCTCTATAATTTCGGCGCGTGTGATGGCTGTGAGTATCTTGCATCGCAGAACTGGGTTTTGCCCTATGATTGGAAGAAAGAAGATGTGTGGTACGTATCCTGGGGCGCGCAAACGTCGTATCCGTTGCCAGAAATTTATTTGACAAGCGGCGTCAACGCGAGCCAATGGTATTTGCTGAGCGTGTGGTCGTACGTCAATCACGGAAGCAGCATGAACTTTAGCGGGTCGTTCACGCAGTGGCAAGCGTGTCAGGAACGTGGCTGCACTGTGACGGATAACACACCAGAGCAGGGGTGGACGCAACTTTACGACGTGCTCAACAGCGATGCGCGAACGGCTCAGCCGCTGAATTGGGCGACGGATATCACGTGGCAGCAGTGAAAAATAATCCGCGAATCTCGCGAATCAAGCAAATTGTTTTCCCATCATGTCATTCTGAGGAGCGACTCGTAGAATCAAGTTGCGCATACAATTCAAAGGAGCGACGAAGAATCTCAAAAATCCGACGAATGAGATTCTTCGCTTCGCTCAGAATGACAGATTAGCGGCGATTCGCGAGATTCGCGGATAAGAGATCGAAATGACCTCAAAACGATTTATCCAAATCTTTCTTGCAATCATTTTTGCATTAATAGTTGTCGGCGCAATATTTGCCATTGTCGCCCGCGGCGCACCATCGGCGCAGGCGACACCGTATCCGCCGAATTATCCGCCAGCGAAGCAAACGTTTGAAGCGAGCATTCAGCAAACGCGTACGGCAGCATCGAATCGACCGCAGCCGCCGCCGGGTCCAACGCCGGTTCCGATCACGCCGACGTCTGCACCCATCGTACGCCAACCGTCGGGTGGTGGCTTTATCGTCGCCGATTTTGTCTCGCCGTTCCCAGCCATGTCGCATGTGATTACGAACATGTGGTACGAAGAGAACGCGAGCCAGCGCAGCATCGTTTATGCAGGCGGTTTGCGCGATGAGCCAGGTGTGACGACGGCGGCATCGCAAGGTGTGGTGATCGTTCAAGTGGAAACGCTCGATCATGAACCATTACCTGGCGGCGGCACATTCTCGACGCCGACGAAAGTTGGCGTAGTGACAATAGTCAATGCGCGTGGAGAGCGATTAATGTTACAATCGATCAACGGTACGATATTCTATTTCGATGTGCCAACGCGTCAGTTTGTTTCATCGCCGTAACCTAGTGCAGCCACATGATAATGTTGCGGAGTCGCCTATGCATAGAATACACATCTGTCACTACGCAAGATCATGTGGATGCACTACCAGTCATCCTGAGCGGAACGAAGCGAAGCGGAGTGGAGTCGAAGGATCTCAAATCGCGCATTGAGATTCTTCGCTCCGCTCACGCTTCGCGTGACATTGGCGAAAATTCACGCGATTAGCACGAGATTACAAAATTCTGACTTGATTTTGACTTAATCGACACCGAAAAGCGTTATGATAACCAGTGGACTTTTTAAATTCTCTGCTAGAAGCGAGGCATAAAATGGCAAGACAAAAAGTTACGTGGGACGGGAACGAAGCCGCAGCGTACGTCGCTCATGCGCTGAGCGAAGTCGTCGCGATTTATCCGATCACGCCTTCGTCGCCGATGGGCGAGTGGGCAGATCAATGGTCGTCGGAACACAAGAAAAATATTTGGGGCACGACTCCGCTCGTCGCCGAAATGCAATCCGAAGGCGGCGCGGCGGGCGCAGTGCATGGCGCATTGCAGACCGGTTCGCTTTGCACGACCTTTACGGCGAGCCAGGGATTACTGTTGATGATCCCGAATATGTACAAGATCGCGGGCGAACTCACGTCCACCGTTTTTCACGTCACGGCGCGCTCTCTCGCCGCGCAAGGACTTTCGATTTTCGGCGATCATTCCGACGTGATGGCGACTCGCCAAACGGGTTTTGCGTTGCTCTGCTCCAACTCTGTGCAAGAAGTAATGGACCTGGCGCTCGTCGCCCATGCGGCGACCCTCGAAGCGCGCGTACCGTTCATGCATTTCTTCGACGGCTTCCGCACGTCGCACGAGTTGATGAAGATCGAAAAACTCGACACCGAAGACATTCGCGCAATGATCGACGACGAACTCGTGCGTGCTCATCGCGCGCGCGGACTCACGCCGGATCGACCCGTCATGCGCGGCACGGCGCAAAATCCCGACATGTATTTCCAGGGACGCGAGACAGTCAATCCCTATTATCTTGCGACACCCGCCATCGTGCAAAAAGCGATGGACAAGTTTGCACAAATCGCTGGACGACAGTATCATTTGTTCGATTACGTCGGCGCACCGGATGCGGACCGCGTGATCGTCACGATGGGATCGAGTGCCGAAGTCGCGCAAGAGACTGTCGATTATTTGAACGCACGCGGCGAAAAAGTGGGCGTACTCAAGGTCCGATTGTATCGACCGTTCTCCGCCGAACATTTTGTCAAAGCGTTGCCCGCATCAGCCAAGACGATTGCCGTGCTCGACCGCACGAAAGAGCCAGGCAGCGGCGGCGAACCACTTTACCTCGATGTCGTCAACGCGCTGGTTGAATCCGTGACGGCGGGCAGTTTGTCTTCGATGCCGCGCGTCGTTGGTGGTCGCTATGGTCTTGGCTCGAAAGATTTCACGCCCGCCATGGTCAAGGGCGTTTACGACGAAATGAAAAAAGCCAAGCCGAAGAATCATTTCACCATCGGCATCAACGACGACGTGACGAACACCTCGCTCGATTACGATCCGACGCTTTCAACTGAATCGAAAGAAATCGTACGCTGCATGTTCTATGGACTCGGCGCAGATGGCACCGTCGGCGCGAATCACAACTCGATTCGCATTATCGGCGAGGACACCGACAATTACGCGCAAGGTTATTTCGTTTACGATTCAAAGAAATCCGGTTCGCGCACATTCTCGCATTTACGATTCGGTTCCCAGCCGATTCACTCGTCGTACTATGTGCGCTCGGCAAACTTTGTCGCGTGCCACCAATTTACGTTCCTCGAACAATTCGACGTGTTGAAACCCGCGGAACCTGGGGCGACGTTCTTGCTCAACAGTCCCTTCGGTCCAAACGAAGTTTGGGACCACTTGCCGCGCACCGTGCAAAAACAACTCATCGAAAAGAAATTGAAATTCTACGTCATCAACGCGTATCAAGTCGCCGACGAAACCGGCATGGGCACGCGCATCAATACCGTGATGCAGACCTGCTTCTTCGCCGTGAGCGGTGTGCTTCCGCGCGAGGACGCCATCGCCGCGATCAAGCGCTCCATCGAAAAAACGTATGGCAAGCGCGGTGAAGCTGTCGTGCGCAAGAACTTTGCGGCGGTCGATAGCACGCTCGAGCGATTGTATCAAGTCGATGTGCCGAGCCAGGTGACGAGCGCGTTCGATCTGCGACCGACGGTTCCTGCTGAAGCGCCGGACTTTGTGCAAAAAGTGACCGCGATGATGATCGCTGGCGACGGCGATATGTTGCCCGTCAGCGCATTGCCTGCCGATGGAACTTATCCAACCGGAACGACGCAGTGGGAAAAACGCAACATCTCGCTTGAAGTTCCCATCTGGGACGAGAACCTTTGCATCCAGTGCGGCAAGTGCGTGCTCGTTTGTCCGCACGCCGTCATTCGCGCCAAAGTGTACGACGAAAAATTGCTCGCCGATGCGCCCAAGAGTTTCAAATCGACCAAGGCGCGTTGGAAAGATTTCGAGTCGAAAAAGTACACGCTCCAAGTCTCGACGGAAGATTGCACGGGCTGCACGCTCTGCGTCGATATTTGTCCGGCGAAAAATAAATCGGACACGAAGCTGAAAGCGATCAACATGGCTCCCGTGTTGCCGATTCGCGATCAAGAACGCGATAATTGGAAATTCTTCCTCTCGCTTCCTGAGATGGATCGCACCAAAGTCAACGTGCAGTTGGTGAAAGACACGCAACTCTTGCAGCCGCTCTTTGAATTTTCGGGCGCATGCACGGGCTGCGGCGAAACACCTTACATCAAACTCGTCAGCCAACTCTTTGGTGATCGCGCCGTCATCGCCAACGCGACCGGTTGTTCGTCGATTTACGGCGGCAACTTGCCGACTACACCGTACGCGCAGAACAACGAAGGCCGCGGTCCCGCGTGGTCGAACTCGTTGTTTGAAGACAATGCGGAATTCGGTCTTGGCTTCCGACTCACCATCGACAAGCGCACGGAATATGCGAGCGAACTCTTACCGAAATTCGCGAGCAAGGTTGGCGCAGACTTGGTCGATGCAATATTGAAAGCCGATCAATCGAACGAAGCGGGCATTTTGCAGCAGCGTGGTCGCGTGCAGTTGCTCAAGGAGCGACTCGCGAACGACACATCGGCTGAGGCAAAGGAATTGCTCAGCGTCGCCGATGTCTTGGTCAAGAAATCGGTTTGGATTTTCGGTGGCGATGGTTGGGCGTACGACATTGGCTACGGCGGACTCGATCATGTGCTTGCGTCGGGTCGCAACGTCAACGTGCTCGTGCTCGACACCGAAGTGTATTCCAACACCGGCGGTCAAATGTCGAAATCGACGCCGCGTGGCGCGGTGGCACGTTTCGCCGCGGGTGGCAAGCCGCTCGGAAAGAAAGACCTGGCGATGCTGGCGGTGACGTACGGCAACATCTACGTTGCGCGTGTCGCTATCGGCGCGAACGATGTGCAAACGGTCCGCACGTTCCTCGAAGCCGAAGCGTACAATGGTCCTTCGCTCATCATTGCCTACAGCCACTGTTTGCAACAGGGCATGGATACAGCGCGTGGTTGGGATCAACAAAAACTTGCGGTCGCCGCGGGACACTGGCCCCTTTTCCGCTACAATCCCGATCTGGAGAAGCAAGGCAAGAATCCGATGCAGCTCGATTCCAAAGCGCCGAGCATTCCGCTGCAAAAATATGCGTACAACGAAACGCGCTACACCATGTTGACGCAGAGCAACGAAGCCGAAGCCGAACGATTGCTCAAGCTGGCTCAAGAAGACGTGAACAAGCGCTGGAAGATGTATGAGCAGTTGGCGGCGCAAAACGGCGACGAAAAGAAATCGTAAAACGTAAAAACGTAAAGCGCAAAACGTAAACCCACTTTGTCATTCTGAGGAGCGGCGAATCAAAGTCATCTTTGATTGGAATTCAAAAGAGCGACGAACGCGAAGCGTCTCAGTCTTCTATGAACGAGATTCTTCGCTCCGCGAAAACCGCTCCGCTCAGAATGACAAGGTGGTGTTTTTCTTTTTATTCAAGCGTTGGTCATTCGCTGTTGTCGCACAGATGTCAAATGAAAATCGATTGGACGCGGACTAACGCAAACAAACGCTGATTTTAATATTTTGTCCGCGTTCATCCGCGTTCATCTGCGTCCTATTTTCGAAGGAGTTTGAAATGGTCGATCTTTCAACCACATACCTTGGTCTGAGACTAAAGAATCCCTTGGTTCCGTCTTCGTCGCCGCTGATGCAGCATGTCGATAACATCAAGCGCATGGAAGAAGCGGGCGCGTCGGCGGTTGTATTGCACTCGCTGTTCGAGGAGCAAATCGTCCAAGATAGTTTGGAACTGGATCGAATGCTCGATCAGGGGACGTACAGTTTTGCCGAAGCGCTGACGACCTTTCCCGAAATGCAGACGTACAACATGGGACCCGAAGGTTATCTCGCGTATATTCAAAGGGTCAAGCAAGCCGTTAGCATTCCGGTGATTGGCAGTCTCAACGGTGTATCGACCGGACGCTGGATCGATTACGCCAAAAAGATTCAGGATGCCGGTGCGGATGCGCTCGAACTGAACATGTATTATCTCGCCGCCGATGCGAACAAGTCGAGTGTGGACATTGAAAAGATGCAGCTTGACCTGGTCAAAGCGATCAAGGCGAATTTGCGGATTCCGATTGCAGTCAAGCTGGGTTCGTCGTACACCGCTTTCGCGAATTTGGCTCAGCAGCTCGATCAAGCTGGCGCGAATGGCTTGGTGCTATTCAATCGATTCTATCAGCCCGACTTTGATCTCGAAAATCTCGATGTGGTTTCCGACCTGAATCTCAGCACATCGACGGAATTGCGCCAACGTCTGCGCTGGGTGGCGATTTTGTACGGGCGCATCAACGCCGACATGGCGATCACCGGCGGCGTGCATACCGCCGAAGATGTGTTGAAATCGATGATGGCGGGCGCGAAGATTGCGATGACGACCTCGGCGCTGTTGCATAATGGCATTGATCATTTACGCGGTATTCTCGCCGACTTGGTCGAGTGGATGGACAAGCACGAGTACGAATCGATCAAGCAAATGCAGGGCAGCATGAGTCAAAAGAACGTCGCTTATCCTGCTGCGTTTGAGCGCGCAAATTACATCAAGGTATTAAAGTCGTACCAAGTACGGTAATCCAATTGGTGCAAGATATGCAATGGAAAAATCCTAGGTTCATCACGCCTGGGATTTTTTAGTTTTGAAACTCTCAAACGAACAAACAATCTATTGAAACCGTGAATGTTTCAGTTTATAATTGCTTTTGGTCAATCTCCTGTTTCGTCGAAGAAAAGCAGGACGCGACCTAGGACAGGTTGATCCTAGCGCGTCCGTCAAAGTCTAATCTGTTTTTCATCTCTAGCCCATTGTTGCCCATGCGCAGCGATGGGTTTTAGTTTGGCGGCGTCCGTAAGCTCTTTGCAATTTTGAAAAGAATTGTTCATTCACCGTTGGCGCACCAGCGGTTGCATGAGAATGTAGTGCGGGCGGCACACCCGCCCTGTTCAGCGAGCCAGCGGCTCGCGCAACGAATCTATTCTCAAGAGGAGGAGAAATGAAACGGATTCTTTTTCTGGGACTGATCAGTTTATTGGCATTGTTTTCCATGGGATGCCAGAAGATGGTCACCGGCGACAGGTATGTTCTCCGAAGCGGAGAGACGCTCACCGGCGACATGATGATCACCGGAGGTGATGCTACGCTTGAGCAAGGTTCGCGTGTGACGGGTTCGCTCGTTGTCACCGGCGGCTCGGCTCGCGCCAATGGTCAAGTCGATGGCGACGTTTTGGTGACAGGAGGCAGCATCAACTTTGGTCCCAGCGCCGTCGTCCGCGGGGTTCTGCAAAAGACAGGGGGTGGAGTTCAAATTGCTCCGGGTGCGAGCGTTCAGTACAGCGACTCGAGAACTGGAATCCAGGGACGCGGCATCAGTAATTTTGTGACAACGCTGGCTATTTTTCCAGTCTTGATTATCGTCGCCATTGTCGTTCTTCTAGGAACGCTCCGACCGAGTCGTGGCGCAACGCCGCCAGCGCCTGTGGAGCAAGCCGTGTCGAGTCCGAGTGCGATTCCAGTGGGCAAACGCGTGGGATTCGGGAGCAATCTCGTTTGGGGTATCGTCTTGATCAGTTTGGGTATTTTGTTCTTGCTCCAAGAAATGTTGAATGTGGATGTCTGGCACTATGCCTGGCCCATTCTCATCGTCGCGATTGGTCTTTTCTTCTTCGTCGTGATGGCGATGAGCGGACGACACGATGGCAGACTGGCAATCCCCGGCAGCATCTTTACGATGATTGGACTCGTCTGCTTGTTCCAAAACGTGTTCGATCAGTTCCAGACTTGGGCGTATGCCTGGACTTTGATCTTCCCAACTTCTGTCGGGATTGGTCGATACATCGAAGGCACGTGGATTAATCATGCTAATTTGCGCGACCGAGGAATTCGAGAAGTAGGCACGGGCTTGATCATGTTCGTTTTGTTTGCGGCGTTCTTCGAGCTGTTCATCAACCTGAGTGGATTCTTCAGCCGCGACCTAGGACAGTTCGCATTTCCGGCGTTGCTGATTTTAGCGGGCGTTCTATTGATCTTTGCCCAATTTTTCAACCGACCTAGACACAAACCGGCGATGTAGACACCCACTGGCGCCTTGCCTCCCGCATCAAAAAAGTCAGGTTAACAATCTCGATTGCAATACTGGTACCATCGAGCGTTCCAGAGTCATGGGAGAGGTACGTTGCTCTTGTACCTCTCCCATTAAACCTAGGCAAAATGAATCGTAGAAACATCGTTATCCTTTGCACGCTCATCGTCTTGATGCTGGGCGCATGCACGACGACACCGGCACCAAGTTCTTCCGCTATTCGTTCAATCGAACTGAAAGCTTGCATCCTCTCCACATCCGGCTCGATAATTAAAAAGGACGCCAAGTGCGGGACGCTCGCCGTACCAAAATCGCCAGACAATCCGGAAGGCGAAAAACTTGATTTGAACATCGCCGTCATTCCGGCGGTCAGCCGCAACCCCAAGCCCGATCCACTCTTTTTCCTAGCCGGCGGACCTGGGCAAGCCGCCACCGAAATTGGCGCGCTGATGTCCTCGGTCTTTGATCAAGCAAACCGGGATCGCGATTTGGTTTTCGTCGATCAGCGCGGAACGGGCAAGTCCAATCCACTCAAGTGCGATCTGCCGAAAGACGCCAGCCAGCTTGAGGACGACAAGGTGCTCGCACTCTTCAAAGAGTGTCCCACCAAACTCCAAGGCGACTTGACCTTGTTCACCACGGAGATCGCGATGCAGGATTTGGATCGCGTCCGGCAAGCACTCCATTATGAGAAAATCAATTTGTACGGCGCATCGTATGGCACGCGCGCGGCGCTGACCTACTTGCGTATTTTTCCGGATCGCGTCCGTACCGTCATACTCGATGGCGTGGTCAGTGCGGATTTCAAATTGTTCCTCACTTCGGCGCGCGATGGACAGCGCGCACTCCAACTACTTTTTACGCGCTGCAAAGCCGATGTCGCATGCAGCCAGCAATTTCCAAATCTGCAAACTGAATTTGAAACGCTGCTCGAAAAGTTGGACGCTGCGCCGGTTCAAACGCGCTTGCCGGATCCAGCCACTGGCAAACCCATCGATCTGAAAATCACGCGTGACATGTTCACGGGCATGGTCTTTGGCTTGCTCTATGTCCCTGAACTGAACTCGTTATTGCCGCTGGCAATCCATAGTGCCGCCGTGGATAACAATTTTGCTCCGCTCGTCGCGCAAGCATCGCAAGTTGACGCGGGGCTTTATCGTGGTATGTTTTACGCGGTCGCGTGCACCGAAGATGCTCCATTTCTCAACCCGGACGAAATCGTCGCTTTCAGCCGAGACTCGTACTTTGGCGATCAATCCAAATCGTTCCGCGAGGTTTGCGCTTCGTGGACACGTGGTCAAGTCTCGCCAGATTTTCGCAAACCCGTCGCATCGAACGTGCCGGTGCTGCTTCTCTCTGGCGAAGCCGACCCGATCACTCCGCCGTACTACGCTGATCAAGTCGCCGCGACACTGCCCAACAGTCTGCACCTCATCGGACCAGGCATAGGTCACGGACTCGTCATGCGCGGGTGTGTCTCGCGCATCGCCACCGATTTCGTCAAAAGCGCATCGGTCAAAAACTTGGAGACAGCGTGCGTACAAAATATCCAGCCACCACCATTCTTTATCAGCCCAACAGGTCCCAAACCATGATTCAAGTCAAAAACCTCTGCAAATCATTTGGCAAGATTCACGCAGTGGATGACGTATCGTTCAGCGTTCCGGATGGAAAGATTGTTGGCTTGCTAGGACCAAACGGCGCTGGCAAGACGACGACGCTGCGCATGCTTTACACACTCCTCAAGCCGGACAACGGCACCGCGTTCGTCGATGGATTTGATATCAGAACGCAACCGCTCCAAGTGCAACAGCAAATTGGAGTGCTGCCGGACGCGCGCGGCTTGTATCCGCGCCTCACCTCGCGTGAGAACATTCGTTATTATGGTCGCCTGCACGGTTTGAATGGTGCAGCGCTGGAACAACAAATCGATGCACTCGTCAAACTCCTCGATCTGCAAGAGATTGCCAATCGCCGCACGGATGGTTTCTCCACCGGTGAGCGGCTCAAGGTTGCGATTGCGCGTTCGATCGTACACGATCCCAAGAATGTTTTGTTGGATGAACCAACGAGCGGGTTGGATGTAATGAGCACGCGCGCCATGCGCAAAGTCGTTCGTCGTCTCCGCGATGATGGGAAATGCATCCTGTTTACCAGCCACGTGATGCAAGAAGTCACTGCACTGTGCGAGCGAATTATCGTTATTGCGCGCGGCAAAATCGTCGCCGAAGGTACGATGGAAGAATTGAAAACTCAAACGGGACAAGCGAATTTGGAAGATGCTTTTGTCGCTGCGATTGGGACGGAAGAAGGATTGGAATGATGTTTGAGAAAATTGGCATCGTCTTCAACAAAGAAATCATTGACAATCTTCGCGACCGCCGTTCCTTGACGAGTACACTCATGTACTCGCTGCTGGGTCCTTTGATGACGCTACTTATCATCTGGCTCGTTGGACAAATGCTGAGCGAGCGCATCGAAAAAACACTTGAGATTCCGGTCGACGGACGAGAGAATGCTCCGTCACTGATTGACTATTTGCGACAGCAAAACGTCACCATTCAGCCAGCACCCGTCGATCCTCAAGCCGCCGTGCGCAATGGGGATGTGGAATTGGTCATCGTGATTCCGAAAGAATATGGCAAAGACCTGACGGAAGGTCGCCCTGCCACAGTCCAAATTGTGCAAGATAGTTCTCGCCAATCGTCAAGCGTTTCAATTCGGCGGACGGAACGATTGCTAGAAGCGTACAATCGCCAGCTCGGCGCCATGCGACTGATGGTACGTGGCATCAGCCCCTCTGTCGTCGATGCGGTCACGATTGAAGCGGTTGATGTCTCAACGCCGCAAAGTCAGGCGCTGCTCTTTCTGAACATCCTGCCCTACTTTTTGATTATGGCGCTCTTCCTCGGCGGCAGTGCCGTCATCATCGACGCAACCGCTGGGGAACGCGAACACGCTTCGCTTGAACCACTGCTCATCAATCCGATTCCGCGCCGCGATTTGGTGATCGGCAAATTGTTGGCGACATTTCCGTTTGTCGTCGGCTCACTCGTGATCGCACTGATCGGTTTTGGGATCATATTGAATGTCGTACCCGTCGAAGAATTTATCGGGTTTCGCTTGAGCGTGGACCCGCTGGCATTGGGCGGCGTGTTTTTGATCTGTCTGCCAATGCTTTTGTTCGCGTCGGCACTGCAAATGATCATTGCCACATTCACGCACACGTACAAAGAAGCGCAGACCTACGTTAATTGGCTGCCGCTCATTCCCGCGCTGCCCGGCTTGGGTTTGGCATTTGTGCCGGTCAAACCGGAATTGTGGACGATGCTGATTCCGACCTTTGGTCAACAAATTTTGATTAACCAAGTGATGCGCGGCGAACCGATCAGTTTGGCGAACATCGTCGTCTCGGCGACGGTCACATTGTTAGCGGGATTGATTTTAATTCTTGTTGCGATCAGAATGTACCAGCGCGAACAACTACTGTTTGGCAAGAAATAAACTAATCGATAGTCCAGATGCAAGGCAGCACAAGCCAAAAGTCGGTGGCATATCCAGCCGCGCTTGAACGTGCGAATTACATCAAGGTATTAAAGTCGTACCAGGACTAGATTTCGTTCAAACAAGTTGCAAACGCGTCGTGTGAGAAATCTCGCGGCGCGTTTTTATTTTGCCCGTAGCGCGGGCTGCTTCGGCACTAAATGTGCCGCGCCCGCCGCTTTCCGCGAACGAGCCGCTCGCGCCACTATGGGCTTGACACGTTCCTAGATTCTTATATAATCAGCGTGGAATAGTCAATCTTGAATATTCGAGGAGAACTAATGGATCATACGTTGCTTGTGCTTGGTCTGCTCAAGCTCCAAGAGATGCATGGTTATCAGCTCAGCGACTTGGTGGAACGGCGCTTGAAATATCTGACCGATCTCAAAAAGCCAACCCTTTATCACATTCTCGGCAAGCTGGAATCGGCAGGCGATGTCACCAAGAGTGCATCACGCGAAGGTAATCGCCCAGAGCGGTTCACGTATCGCTTGACCAAGAGCGGCACGGAGCGTTTTGAGCAGTTGTTGCGCCAGAATTTGCAAGATACGCATGACACATACTTTAACGACGATATCGGAATGCTCTTTCTGAGCGAAATACCTGCCGCCGAAGCGCGCGTCTTTTTAGAGCAAAAGCGCGCAAGCATAAAAGAGCGCATTGAGCACACAGTCGATGCGGTTGGCAAGCACAGCGTGGGGACGCCGCCGTATTACACGCTGCGGCATCATGAGATGCATTTGCGTACCGAACTCGACTGGCTGGACGAATTGTTGGCGCAAATGAAAAAGCGGGCGGTGCGTGAGGATATTTTGCAGTGTTTGGGCGAGACGAATGCAAAAAAAACGCGCAAGAAAAAATAATCAAAACCATTTTCATCCGCGAATTACGCGAATCTTTGCCAATCATGTCATTCTGAGGAGCGATTCGAGGAATCCTATGCCGGATAAAACTCAACGAAGCGACGAAGAATCTCCATTTCGGAGAATGAGATTCTTCGCTTCGCTCAGAATGACAATGTGGAAAGTTTTTGAACAGCGGAGCGAAGGCATAGCGTCCAAATTCGGGTGACACTGCACTGCACCAAACGCAGTGGGGTGCAAGTGTTCGCGAAGATTCGCGGATAAAACATTACCCGGAGAAATGTAAAACATCATGGAAGCTAAAGCACGGAACAAAATTCTACTCGTTCTTTTTGTCGGCGTGTTGATGGGTGCGCTGGATATTGCGATTGTCGGTCCTGCGCTGCCGACGATTCGCAAATCGTTTGCAGTGGACGACCGCGCGATTGCGTGGGTCTTTGCGATCTACGTTTTGTTTAATCTCATTAGCGTTCCGCTTATGGCGAAGCTGGCAGACGTGTTCGGTCGCCGCACGATTTATTTGCTCGACGTGACATTGTTCGCGCTGGGTTCGCTCCTCGTTGCGATCTCGCCTGAGTTCTGGCTGATCTTGGTTGGGCGCGCGGTGCAGGGTTTCGGCGCGGGCGGCGTCTTTCCCGTCGCGAGTGCGGTCATTGGCGATACGTTTCCGCCAGAAAAGCGTGGCGGCGCGCTGGGTCTGATCGGCGCGGTATTCGGCATCGCGTTCCTCGTCGGACCGATTTTGGCGGGCGTGATGCTCGCGTTCCTTTCGTGGCACTGGCTCTTCGTCGTCAATTTGCCCATCGCGGTTGGCGTCATCATCGCGGCGGTACGAATCTTGCCGAGTGGTCGCGCTACGCAACAGAGATCGTTTGACTTGATCGGCATGATCGTTCTGGCGATTGGACTCGCGGCGTTGTCGTACGGCATCAACCAAATCGATACGAAAAATTTTGGCGCGAGTGTTGTATCGATAAACGTTTTGCCCTTCTTGCTCGTCGCCATTATCGCCGCTCCGATTTTTGTTTATTTGGAGCGCGGCGCAGCCAATCCGATCATCAATTTGAATTTGTTCCGTTCGCGCCAGGTCGCATTGGTCAGTATGGTATCGATTGGCGCAGGGTTTGCGGAATCGGCGATTGCATTCGTCCCGGCGTTGCTCGTCGCCGCATTCAGCATCACCACATCGACGGCGAGCTTTATGCTGCTGCCAGCAGTTCTCGCGATGGCGGTCGGCTCACCCACGGCGGGAAAAATGCTCGACAGGTACGGTTCACGCGTGGTGCTGCTCCTTGGCACAGCGTTGTCGGCGGCAGGAATGTTCGTCATTCTTTTTGTGAGCGTCGGCATGGTTGCATTCTATGCGTCTGCGATTCTCGTCGGTTTGGGTTTGGGCATTCTGCTCGGTGCGCCGCTTCGATACGTGATGCTCAATGAAGCGCGCTCGGCAGATCGCGCCTCGGCGCAAGGGGTGCTGGCGTTGAACACTAGCGTCGGACAACTCGTCGGCGGTGCGTTGGTCGGCGCAGTTGCGGCATCGTTTGGCGGCGGCATGAGCGGCTACACGACGGCGTTTCTCGCGGTCGGCGTGATCATGGTGGTGATGATCGGATTGACGTTGGGCATGAAGAGCCAGGCGGAAGAACGCGCGACGGCGAAGGAAAATCATGTGGCGATTGAAATCGCAGCAACAAATGCACCAAGTCTGCCTCCGCAGACTGGACACTAGTCCGCGTACTATAACCCCGTAGCGAAGCGGAGTGGGGGCGGATTTCGTGACGCGAAGCGGTTGCCGCAAATTGATTTGCCAGGTTTCGACTGGCTATTGAATAATCGAAACAGATGCGTATAATCGGGTCGAGGGTGCTCCGCCATCCTCGACTCGATTTTTTCAAGCCGATTGGACGCGGACAAACGCGGATTACCGCGGATAAAAGAATCAATAGTTCTCCCACGAATCTTCGCGAATCTTCGCGAATAATAAAAAGAAATTAGTGGAGATTCGCGGATAATTATGGGAGCAGTTATGTGGAAAACGAAAGCGACACTCACCGTCGGTGGTCTGGTTGCGGCGGTGTTCATATTTACGATTGGATTATGGGTTGTGCAAACGATGAATGCGCCTGCGCTGAATCCGGCAGATGAATTGGCGCTGATTCCGGTCGATGGCAAAGTTGGCGTCGTCGCGCAAATTACGGCGATTGAAGGCAGCACGCTCACGCTGCAAGTTTTGGAAGGCAAGGACTATGCCCAAAGGACAGATGTATTTTTGCACGCACAGCGCGGCAAATCTCGCGTCGTGATGGGTAGCGAGTCGGATATCAAGCTCGGCGCGATTGCGCAATTCGATGCGGTCAAGACCGGCGTGAATGCCGTGCGGCTTAATCGGATAACGATTTTGCCTGGAATGAATAAAAACTAGAAGTTGGAAATTAGAAATTGGAAGTTGGATAGCTATAATGGACCCAAGAATTCGGACACAAAATGCAGGTGAAATAGGGTGGTAAAATGCCACCATGCGAAAACATTATTCTGACACGTTCAAAGCCGAAGTGGTGCTCGAACTTCTGAAAGAAGAAAAGTCCGTTGCTCAGA
>JACRMI010000173.1 GCA_016215025.1 Chloroflexota bacterium | reverse complement strand
TCGGCGGGATAAACGGCGACGCTCAATTGCGTCCATCCATCGCCGTGTGATTGATTGGCTTCGCGGCGCGGCGATTCGTGATTTGATTGCTCAAAATTTAATCGAACAATTTTGTTCAAATACAATCTGACAAAGTAGTAATAAGATGACCGAGATATAATTTGCCATTTGGGGCTAGTACCATTCTGTGAGTGGGACGCGGCGGAACCTCGATGCGTTTGAGTACCTTCAATGTTGAAGCTTCTAGGACGAGCACCGTTTTGCCAAGAGGCATCCCAGCGGTCGATTTTGGATCTGGGTCCACCTGTGAAGAACCTAAAGCGACATAGAGTTTGTTCGCAGTCCAAACTAAAGCACGGGGAAAGCTGCCTTCTCTTAACCCAACGATTTTGATGACACTCGCTTCCAATGTGTCAACCACCGCAATAGTGACCGGAGCCGGTGGTGGTTCATCTGGACGTGGATGTGAATCAAACCCAAACGGCTTACCATATAAATAATTGGGGTCGTCCCGCGCGACATATAGCCAACGCCCATTATCTGAAATTGCCATTGACTGAGGCATTAGTCCAATGTCTATAGTTCGTATCACCTGGTCGGTCTTACTATCAAGCACTGAAAGCGAACCATGGTGACCGCCATCCTGATTCATCACATAGACTTTACCATCTGGGGACGCAACGACAGCCCAAGGATCGTTCCCGACTCTTACTTCTTTCGCTTGATAATCCCCCGGCGTATAGATTGCCACTGTTTTACCTGTAGCGCCCGCGCTACCTTGAATCGGAACGTAAACTTTGCCGTTAGGGGCAATGGCGATGGACGGACCTGGAAAATCACTCAATGAAGTTTCATGCACGATTTTTCGTAGGTCAGTGTCAATCACCTCAAGACGAGCAGGCTGAGCACTGCCAACACTAATCGCGTATGCAGGATGGGTAGGTATTGGCGCAGCGCGTACTTGGTTACAACCAGATACAATTATAAGAGCAAGAACAGAGATCAAGCACATGCGAAATGTGTTATTAATCAAGTGACTCAAGGCTCTCCTTTACTCATTCATTTTCACAATTTTATTGGGAATGAATACGGTTGATGGCGTCTAACAACAAACAAAAGCCGACCATTGGAAAAATCCAATGATCGGCTGCATCACCGCGATAAACGCTAATGCTCTCAGGCAGTCATCACCTGGCTCAATTAGGGACACCTGCGGTTAGAATGTGTTGACAACAATATAAAACAGTACACTATTCAAGTCAATACTTTTTTGGTTAGAGTTTCTTTACCTGGCTTTACTTTTCCTTAACTTGCAAGAAGACCCCAGGTTAAACACCCAGGTCATCACACATCAATTTGGTAAATACATCCCAATTTCTACGGAAACGTCCCACCGCACTTGACGCCCAACGTTCGCCGATTGGTTCCATCGGGAAAAGGCATGACACGCAAGGCACTCAAGTCGGGTGGAACGATATAGTTCACCTCGACCTGGACAGGTGGCTGTTGTTGACACGCCGTAATGTGATTTCGCAAGCCAGGCGTCCACGATTCGAATTTCAATTCGTTCACGCCAGGCACGAGCTGCGCCATCACTTCTGCCGTTTGCCCCACCGGGCGGACTTGAGTTGCGTAATAAATCCGCACCACAAATCGAAGCGAGTTTAGCGTAGCGACGCCAAGCGTGTTGCAAATGCTCACATCGAAACGGCGCGGCTCGTTGTCCCAAACCAACTCCGGCACCGGTTGAATCGAAATCACGTATAGCCCTGGCTTGGCACTTGATCCAAGTTGATTACATTGCTGTTGTGGATCGACTGGAGTTGCGGTTGGCGTTGCAGTTGAGAAAACAAGTGGAGGCGTGCTCGATAAAGTTGCCGTGGTGGTACTTTGCAATGGAGCTGTTGCCGATGGAGTCACGCTCGGCGTCGTAATCGATGTGACTTGAACCGTGACCGTCGCTGATGGAATCGTGGTCACCGTTGCTGTTTCCGCGCGTTGCTGCGATGTTGCACTTGCAGTCACTGTGCTAGCCGGAACTGCTGTTTGATTTGGCGTATTGCAGCCAACCAACATCAGCGCAAAAGCAATGAATAGTATTTTCATTCCTGAATCTTACCATGAAAACAAAATCGGGACTAGGTGTCTAGTCCCGATTCTTTGACTCGATTTCAATTTGCTCTATAAAGCACCTAACAAAATATCGTGCTTCGCACCGCTCAGCATCTCGCTATGCAGAAAATGAGACCCTTCGCTCCGCTGCTCAGAAATTTGGATGTCACTCTGAGCGAAGCGAAGAGTCTCTCCTTCAGCGCGGGAGATGCTTCGCTGCGCTCAGCATGACAAGTTTCTTGGCTTAAACATGCCCGCGAGGGCATGAGTTCTCAGGGTGACAATCGTCTTCAATTTGCTAGTGATTCTTAGTGGTACCTGGCTCGCTCTGGATAATTTCCGCTGCCAGCGAAGAGAGCGGCTCACGAGTTTGCCAATGCGCCAGCCATAGTCCGAACGCAACACCGACAAGCCCCAACATCGAGATTACGGATATTTGCTCTGCTAGGAAGATTACGCCAAGAATCGTTGCCGTGATGGGACTGAGCGCGAGAAAGACCGTTACCTTGGTTGGCGTCGTATGATTCAACGCCCACAACCATAAATAATAACCCACGCCACTACTGACGCCAATAAATCCAACGGACAGCCAACCTTCGTTTGTAAAACGCGGAACGGCATTAAAGAATCCCTCGCTGGCTGCAAACACCGCCAGAACGATGACCGAGGCAAACATGGCAAGCGTACTGACCGGCAAGGTTGGATACTTGCGCAAGTAAGGTCGATAGCCGACGCTGCAAATCGCGCCGCTCAGCGCGCTTCCCAATACGGCCAACTCGCCAATCCAATTATTGGCAGCGACGCCCGGTTGGATTGCCTTTTCACCGAGCGCAAGACCAACCCCCACAATCGTCATCAACACACCTAGGACTAGAGACAACGTTACGCGTTCATAACCGACTGCGACAGAGAGAATCATCGTCATCAATGGAAAGGTCGCAAAGATCAGCGCCGCGCGTGCGGATGGAATAAATTGCAGCGCATAGTTTAACAAAGTAACCACAATGCCAAATTGGGCAATCCCCAGTAGACTGATGGGCAATATATCGCATGGCTCGAATCGAACGCGTGATGAGAATACGACCAGCGGGAAGAGACACCCCAATCCAATCACGTATCGCAGAAAGGCGAGAGAAGCAGGACTAGTTTGATCGATGACAAAACGCGTGGCGACGATGGTCGAACCGACGAGGATTCCATTTATGATTGCCGCGCCGATTGGACGCAAGTTATTCATCGCTTTTTCAAATCCAATTCCCAGGTCTCGCCCACCAAATCGTGTCCAAAACTGTGATGCGGTTCGGATTCGACCAAACGAAAGCCTGCTTTTTCGTAAATGTGACGCGCAGCCAGCAACACACTATTCGTCCACAGCATGATCTTTTTATAGCCGACTTGGCAAGCGTACCGCACACACTCGTCCACCAATCGCGAACCGATACCCAAGCCGCGCGCTTTCGGCTCGACCAACAACAGACGCAGCTTGGCGACCGTTGCCGATTTTTTCACGAGGAAGACCGAACCAACATTCTCGCCGTCTTTTTCGGCGATCCAACACCGTTCCAGCTTGGGATCATAGTGCTTGATAAATTTTGCGACAATTTCGGCGACGAGCGCCTCGAATTGTTCGTCCCAGCCGTACTCTTGAGCATAGAGTACGCCATGTCGTTGCACCACCCACCCCATATCGCCGGGCTGCGGCAGTCGGAGAATGTACGGAACCTTGCGCTCTGGCTGCGCGCTTAGCAATCGCTCGATCTGCGCCATCGCTTCAGTCAAACGAATTTGATCGTCCACCGCCAGCTTGCCCAACATCTCGGCGATGCCGCTGTGCGAGCGAGAGTTGATGGTTGCGAACGCGCTTTGTCCTTTCGCGGAAAGCCGCAAGATGGTTTGGCGAGCATCTACCTCCGAGCGTTGCTTAGCAACGAGCTTTTGCTTTTGCAAATCGCGCAGAATGCGGCTGAGGTGTCCCGCGTCCAGCCCAAGTTCATCGCCAAGCTCGGTCGCCGTCGTCTGCTCGTGGTGCGCGAGTTCATAAATGACGCGCGCTTCGCTCACCGTAAATGGACTTTTGAGATAAGCATCGGTCAACACGCCGATCTTTTTCGTGTAAAAGCGATTGAACCGCCGCACGTCTGCCACGCGCTGCTCCAAATCCGTCTGCGTCATTTCGCCTCCTTGAGTTGGGCAATTTGCCAAATTGCTCTACGTTGGTCTGCCGCTGATGATTGATATTATCAATAAATTAGTTGATTTTGTCAACTATATAACATGCGAATTCATTCGCCTGTTCCTCCCAACAAAAACATATCGCGGCTGGAAATTAATCCAGCCGCGATGTGTTACTGTTTACTGTTTACTGCTCACCGTTCACTGACTACTGGCTATTCCTTCACCTCGCGGAATTCGCCTTCGACCGTGTCCGAGCCACCGGTGGGACCTTGCTGTTGTTGTTCACCACCATCTGGTCCCGGTTCGCCCGTCGGCGGAGGTGTGCCCGTTTGCTGGTACATCTTCTCGCCGATCTTTTGCAGCGACTGTCCGAGGTCTTCGGTCTTTTTCTTGATGTCGGCAACATCGCGTCCGCCCATCGCCGTCTTCAACTCCGCAATCTTCGGTTCGATTTCGGCTTTGACATCAGCGGGAACCTTGTCGCCGAGATCGCGTAGCATTTTTTCCGATTGATACACCACGCTGTCCGCGTTGTTACGAACTTCGACTTCTTCCTTGCGCTTTTTGTCTTCGTCCGAAAAACGCTGCGCTTCCTTCACCATCTTGTCGATCTCGTCTTTGCTGAGACCCGACGACGCGGTGATCGTAATTTTTTGCTCGCGCTTGGTCGCCTTGTCTTGCGCAGTCACATTGACGATGCCATTCGCATCGATGTCAAACGTGACTTCGATCTGCGGCACACCGCGCGGAGCCGGCGGAATTCCGTCGAGGATAAATCGACCGAGCGATTTATTATCCGGTGCCATCGGGCGCTCGCCTTGCAGAACGTGGACTTCAACCTGAGTCTGCATGTCGGCAGCCGTCGAAAAGATTTGCGATTTCTTCGTCGGAATGGTTGTGTTGCGTTCGATCAATGGCGTGGCCACGCCGCCCATTGTCTCGATGCCGAGCGTCAACGGCGTCACGTCGAGCAGCAAAATGTCTTTGACTTCGCCTCCGAGCACGCCGGCTTGAATCGCCGCGCCAACCGCAACGACTTCGTCGGGATTGATGCCCTTGTGCGGTTCTTTGCCAAAATAGCGCTGGACGACTTGCTGCATCATCGGCATACGCGTCTGCCCACCGACCAACACCACCTCGTCGATGTTCGACGGCGCGAGCTTGGCATCTTCCATCGCACGGCGAACCGGGTTGAGCGAATTTTCGACGAGGTCGCCGACGAGTTGTTCCAGTTTGGCGCGCGTGAGCGTCATCGTCAAGTGCTTGGGACCCGACGCGTCAGCCGTGATGAAGGGTAAATTGATTTCGCTTTGCATTACGGTCGAAAGTTCGATCTTGGCTTTTTCCGCCGCTTCCTTCAAGCGCTGAAGCGCCATGCGGTCTTTGCTCAAATCGATCCCGGACTCGCGCCTAAATTCGTCGACAATCCATTGAATGATCCGCTGATCGAAATCATCACCGCCGAGGAACGTATCGCCGTTCGTCGACTTGACTTCAAAGACACCTTCACCCAACGCCAGAATCGAAATATCGAACGTGCCGCCGCCAAAGTCGTACACGGCAATCGTTTCATCTTTTTTCTTGTCGAGACCGTACGCCAGCGAAGATGCTGTTGGTTCGTTGATGATACGCAGCACTTCCAAGCCAGCGATTCGACCGGCGTCTTTGGTCGCCTGTCGCTGCGAGTCGTTAAAGTATGCAGGAACGGTGATAACCGCTTGCGTAACCTTTTCACCGAGATACGCTTCCGCATCGCCTTTCAACTTGGCAAGAATCATGCCAGAGATTTCTGGCGGCGAATATTGCTTGCCCGCGAGTTCAACCCAGGCATCGCCATTGTGTGCTTCAACGATTTTGTACGGCAAAATTTTGCGTGCCTTTTGAACTTCGGGATCGGTGAACTTGCGTCCCATCAAGCGCTTGATCGAGAAAATGGTGTTCTCGGGATTGGTGACTGCTTGACGCTTTGCCACCTGCCCCACCAATCGCTCGCCGGATTTCGTTATCGCCACCACCGATGGAGTCAAGCGCGCACCTTCCGTGTTCGTAACCACGACGGGGTCGCTACCTTCCATCACGGCCACGACCGAGTTGGTCGTTCCAAGATCGATCCCAATGATTTTTGATTTAGTAGCCATTTTATCTCCTCAGTTCCATTTTTCTCTATGAATGTGTGACAAGTGTCGAGCGACGAGTGACGTGGAAAAATTCCCGACACACGTCACGCGTCTCACGTCACTTTTTCTTCGCGACCTTGACCATCGTGGGTCGCAGGATCCGGTCGTTGAGTTTGTAACCCTTTTGCAATTCCGCAATAACGGTGCCATCCTCATGCTGATCGGTTTCTTCGTGAATAACTGCTTCGTGCAAATTGGGATCGAAGGGTTTATTCAATGCTTCGATCTGTTTCAATCCTTCCGATTCGAGAATCATGCTCATTTTACGGGCAATTAACAAGATGCCATCGATCCACGTCAAATCACGCAAATTATCTGGAATTGTCTGCTGCGCGCGATCAAAATCATCCAAGATAGGCAAGAGCCGCGAAATCAGTGAAGCATTCCAGAATTTGCCCATTTCACTCGCGTCTTTTTCCGCGCGCTTTTTATAGTTTGAAAAATCTGCGGCGGCGCGGCGCCAATTATCAAGATATTCTTCCGATTTGGCGCGCTCTTGCTCTAGCAATTTTTTCAATTCTGCTGAATCCTCAGTTGCTCCATCTTTGGGTTCTTCTGCAATGTTTTCTTTTAATTCCTCTTCTGCCATTCCTTTACCTCCGTAGTTCAGTTAACAGTGAACAGTGAACAGCAAACAGTTTGATCTGACTGTTCACTGTTCACTGTTCACTGGTTTATCGTCCGTACATTCTCCCCATTAAATCGTCGAGCAAGCTAGAGACGTAACGCACCACGCCAATTGTGCGCGCGTACTGCATTCGCACGGGACCCAGCACGCCAATAACGCCGCTCGATTCGCCGGGCAAGCCGTAGCGCGAGAGCACCATGCTGTATTCGCTCATTTCGTCACGCCGGCTCTCGCCGCCGATGACGACTTGGACGCCACGCTCAGGAGCCCAATCGCTCAACATATCTTCAAGAAACGAACGTTGCTCCAACATTTCGAGCAGCGTTTGCATGCGTTCAATTGCCGAAAATTCCGGCTGGCGCAAAATATCGACGATGCCATCGCGATAAATTTCGTGCGACGAGCGATGATCGATTTGCTGCATCAAGCTCGCGACGACGCTGACCACGCTGCCCTCAAACGCATTGAGCGACATTGACACATTGCGAATTTGATCGACACTCAAACCGGAATAATGATCGTTCAATCGATTTGAGGTGCGCGTCAATTCTTCCGGCGGCATGGGCTGATTGAGCGCAAGCATCTGCTGCTTGACCGTGCCATCCTGCAAAACAAGCACGAGCAGCGCCACCTGATCGCTAATCGAAACGAGTTGCACGTGCTTGAAACGGCAGCGCGTCGATTGGGGAGCCGTTACTAACGCGGTGCTATGCGACGCGTGCGCCAGAACCGCCGCCGACAGCCGCATCCATTGATCGACATCCAATGTCACTTGATGGAACTGATGACGAATCATGCGCTGCTCAACGGGCGGCAGTTCAAACTCTTCCATAAGCGTTTCGACGAAATAGCGATAGCCCTTTTCCGTTGGCACACGCCCTGCTGAGGTATGAGGATGCGAGAGATAACCCATTTCCTCAAGCGCGGCAAGTTCGTTACGAATAGTCGCCGAACTAACGATCAAACCTCGCTTGCGAAGCGTCTCGGAGCCGACCGGCTGCGCCGTTTCGACGTATTCCTTGACCACATGAGCGAGGATTTGTTCTTGTCTATTCGTCAAATTCGCCATAAAATCAGCCTATTTTACTCGATTTAGCACTCTCGCCTGTCGAGTGCTAGGATTTTACCACAGGAAAAAACGTCTGTCAAGACCCAAATCGATATTCCGTTTGTCAGACGTTGTGGGACAGAGACGATTGGAAGTTGGATGTTGGAAATTGGACAATGCTTTCGCCATTTAACTTCCAACTTCCAATTTCTAACTTCTAATGACGACCTCATCACCAAGTTTTGCTCCCAGCATCTGCGCCGCACTTTCATCGCGTGCCGCCACTTCGACGTGACCGCTTGAGCTGATGAGCGCCAACAACTCGCCGCGTTCAACCACCGCATACGTTGACCGCACGCCCTGCAGCACCTTGCCGCGAATCGTCACCGTGATGCGCGTGCGATCCATCGCCTCTAACATTTCTTCGCCGATGGTCGTCACGATGTTGCCGAATCGGTCAATGTGAACAACCCGTCCAACGATTTGGTCACCATAGCGCAACGCCAAACCGCATGCAAGCTGCGTCCAATTGGTAACTGAGTCGCCTAACGCATCGAGCGACACGCCGAGCGACAAATGTGCGGCGACCGGCGCAAATATGTCGCGCCCGTGAAAAGTGTTCGAGACGTGCGAACGCCAGTACTCGGGACGATTGAGATGAACCGCACGGATTTCGTGTTGCAAGTTGCGTGCTGCGTAAACTACCACCCCATTATCCGGCGCGACGAAAAAAGTTTCGCCTGCTTGAAGCGCAATCGCGCGACGAGTACTGCCCACGCCCGGATCGACCACGACGACGTGAATCGTGTTCGGCGGGAAATATTTGCAAGCATTCGCAAACACGAATGCGCCCTGCTCAATATTTTGCGGTGCGATGTCGTGCGTAATATCGACAATGGTCGCCTGCGGATTGATACCGAGAATGACGCCCTTCATCACGCCGACGAAACCATCGGAGAGACCAAAATCGGTGGTAAGAGTTATAATTTGACTCATCGCGTTCATTTCCGAAGGATGAAGGATGAAGAAAATTCATCCTTCATCTTTCATCCTTCATCCTTTACAGCGGTGGCGTAAACACCGTCGTCAGATAAACATCCTCAGCGCCCAAATTCTTCAAGCCATGGCGAATTCCTGCGGGCGCGTAACCTAGGTTGCCCGCGCAAAATTCTGTTGTCGAATCGCCCATCGTACACAACGCGCGTCCTGAATTTATCAGAAACGTTTCGGCACTCTTATCGTGAATATGCGGAATGATCTCGCCTCCCGGCGCAATTCGCACGCGATGCACTGTCGCGAGCGGATTTGTCTGCGGATCGACCAACGTCTGCATAAACACGCCAACATGCTTTGGATTAGGATGCGGTAACCATTCCACCTTTGCGCTGTCTATTGTTTTGCCGTCCATGTCTTCTCC
This sequence comes from Chloroflexota bacterium, assembly GCA_016215025.1. Classification (GTDB taxonomy): domain Bacteria; phylum Chloroflexota; class Anaerolineae; order UBA4142; family UBA4142; genus JACRMI01. The sequence continues at coordinate 48,617 of JACRMI010000173.1, read as the reverse complement.
TTTGAATCAGATTTTTTCACCCACAAATCTTCGCTAATCCACGCTAATTTTATTTTGATTGGCGAAGATTCGCGAAAATTCGTGGGCGAACGTCACACACCACTCGACATGACTGTGCAAACCACGCACAGCCATCACGCTTCCCAGTATAACCCGCCGCAATTCCGCTGTCAACGTAACGCCGTCTGGTGATTACCCATAACTGTCATTTCGAGCGAAGCGAGAAATCTCCCTCCATGAAAGCAAGATTTCTCGTCGCAGCGCCATCAAAGATGGCGCAAACGCTCCTCGAAATGACATAACCGGCTTTTAGGTAATCCCCAGAACGCCATCGCGCTGCCAGGGTTCTATTGTTCATGGAGGGGCAATGACAAAGACGCTCGTCATCTTGAATCCAATTTCGGGTTTGGGTAGAGCCAGCAAACTTTGGCATCCAATCGAAATTGCACTGCGCGACAACGGAATCCAGTTCGATATGATACGCAGCCAAGCACCGTACCATGCAATTTCTCTAGCCGAGCAAGCCAAGCGCGACGGCTACGAAACGTTGATTGCGGTCGGCGGCGATGGCATCGTCCACGAAGTTGTGAACGGCATCATGCGCGCAACCAACGGCGAACCGGACGGGACGCTGGCAGTGATTCCGGTCGGCTCCGGCAATGACTTTGCCAAGATGCTTGACCTGAAAACGGGCGAGTGGAAAAAGGCGGTCGAACAGATCGCCAAAGGAAACACGCGCTGGTTCGATGTGGGTAAAATCACCGTCGATACGTCAGCCGACGATGGCAGCCACGTTCGTTATTTTGACAACACCTTCGACACCGGTTTTGGCGCACAAGTTGCGAAACATGCTCACATGCCGATTTTAACCGGAATGGCAATGTATTTGGCCGCCGTCTTTAAGACACTCGCCGATTATTCTGTCCCCCATCTCAAAATAAAATTCCCCGATCAAATAATCGAACAAAAAAGCACGATGACGGTCGCAACGATTGGACGCTATTTCGGCGGCGGATTCTGGGTTGCGCCAAATGCTCAAGTCGACGACGGCTTGCTCGACGTGATGATCGCCGAGGGACTGGGACGCATCGGCATTCTATCGCTCCTGCCGAAGGTGATGAACGGCACGCACATCGGCGATCCGCGCGTGAAATTTTTCCGTGCGCCGCGCATCGTGATCGAATCGCCCGACCCACTCGCCGTTGAATGCGACGGCGAAGTACCCTGGCTCGATGCGCATCGATTAGAAATCGAGGTGCTTCCAAAGCGATTGCGTGTGATCTGCTAATGAAACTCGCACCACGCATCACGTGTTCCGTGGTGCGTGGTGCGTTTTACGTCCGTACTGAAAAAGTTGAAAATGAACACTGCGACGCACTTGAGGCACGCCACAGTGTTGGGTTGCTTGCTTGCAAGAACTAACGCAGGATGAGCGGCAGGTAGAGTTGGTTGAGCAGTTGCCAGATTTGACCGCCGTTAGAACCATTCACTACTCCGACATACAGCGCATTGTTGAACGGAATCACACTCGTATAGTTCGCTTGACTGTTATTGCTATTGCCGAAACCGCCTGCGCTAACCAGAGACCACTCACCAAGATTACCTGTACGGCTTCGCCAGACTTCCAGCCCAGTGGTGAAATTACCAACAACGCAATAAAGCTCTCCATTGAATACCTGGAGGAAACTGACACTTTCATTGAGCGGATTGCCAAAGCCATTGTCCACTACCTTTTGCCAATCAGTGCCGTTGCAGACCTGACAGCGCCACACTTGATCGCCGCTGTGATCCCACCGGGTTGTACTTGCGTACAAATATCCATTGAACGACACTAAACCAGACACAATATAGTTCGTGGGATCACCAAAGCCATCCGTAACTTTTGCCCAATCACCACTGTTGCCAGTGCCGCTGCGAAAGATCGCGCCGCCCGTAGATGTGATCGCGGTTGAATTCCCCGTTCCGAGGTAGAGATAATCGTTGTAAACTTCGGCGCTTCGAATCATCCAATTTGTAGGATCGCCAAAACCGTTGAGGACAACGTGGGTCCATGTGCCGGTATCCCCACTTGGACTACGCCAAACCTCGGTGCCATGTGTGTTGGTGATTGTATAACTGCCCGCATAAAGTTGATTCTTGAAGCCAATGAAACGGTATACCCCTGCGTTGGTTGGATCGCCAAGCCCGCCTGAGAGAACCTGTGTCCAATCCGAACTATTGCCGGTCGGACTGCGATAGATTGCCGCGCCGAGCGCATCCGAGCGAACGCCTGCGTAGAGTTGATTGTTGAAAGTATACAGCGCCGGGATTCCTACGTTTTGCGTAAGACCAAAACCCGCTGTGATTGTAGACGACCAGTCGCTTCCAGTGGTGGTTCGCCATATCTGACCAGCCGTAACGCCATTATATGTGCCAGCATAAAGTTGACCATTGAATGGAGCCAACGTGTAAATAGTTCCATTGTTTCGATCCCCGAACCCATTGATGTTCACCTGTTGCCAGCCGGGCACGCCAATTGCCCATTTAGTAATGCGATGATTCTCTTTATCAGCAAGGTATAGATTTCCTGCCGGGTCCACCGCAAGCCCTTCCACGTTACGCATTTGTCCAGTACGATTGCCTCCACTGTTACCGATGGTCGTAAGAAATGCCCCCGTGTTGTCAAAAACCATTATGCGATTACCGTAGCTATCGCCGACATAGGTTCGCCCGCTCGCATCCACCGTGACCGCAACCGGATAGCTTAGATGCCCAAAGTCAGTGCCAGACACTCCAGATACACCGATCGTACGAACATAAACACGGCTATTATTGAAGACTTGGATGCGGTGGTTGTTCGTATCTGCCACATAGATATTTCCGGCAGCGTCAGTCGCTATATCTCTGGGATTGTTGAACTGATTGTTACCGGTGCCAGCGATCCCTGTGCCTATAGTCATCACGTAGTTTCGACTACTATCATAAACTTGGACGCGATGGTTATTTGTGTCGGCAACATAGATCGCATCTCCTTGACCAATCGCTACGCCATAAGGGTAGTTGAATTGATAGATACCCGTACCTTGCCCTGTGCCTAAAGTGGCTACATAGCTGCCGGCAGAGTCATAGACTTGCACACGAGGTGTTGCACGATCAACCACATACACACGCCCCAAAGAATCAAGGGCAACACCATCGGCGTATGTAAAGTGATTGTTGTCGTAACCCCAAACGCCACCTTCTCCCTTTATCCACTGAACCACACCCGCCGAGTTCAACTTGAGCAATCGACGACCTTCCTCCTCGCTTACATAGATGCTACTATCTGGCGCAATAGCCAGTCCCGAGGGTCGGTGATAGTGCAGACCATCTGTCAGGTATGGGATACCAACCGTGCCATATCTGCGAACAAAGGCAAGACTGGAATCAAACTGCTGGACTTGATCTTGATCGAACCATTGTTCTGACACATACAAGTTACCAGTTGAATCCACGGCGACATCACTTACATAGCTGAGTCCACTCAAAGTCATCGAATATGCTCGTGTTGCATAATCAAAAACCTGCACACGATAATTGTAAGCATCAGCCACAAAAAGTCTGTTGTGGGCGATATCTACTGCAATACCCTGGGGCGAATTCAAGTGTGCATTGTCTGCACCAGAGACCCCTGTTGTGCCAATCGTCGCCACATAAGTAATCGCTACCAGATTGGTCACATTAAAAATTTGGACGCGCTGATTGTTGGAATCGGCGACGTAGAGCAAGTTATTGTTATCTACCGTGATGTGAATGGGGTTGTTGAACTGACCATTGCTCGATCCCGCAGAGGCAGTAATACCAATTGTGGCAGTATAAACTCCAGCACTGGTGAAGACTTGAATTCGATGATTATTCGTATCGCTCACATAAATATTGCCGGCGGGATCAAAAGCAATTCCACGAGGGTTGTTAAAGCGGTTATTTGCTGTGCCAGAATTCCACGTTGATCCCAACTCGCTGACGCGGCTTCCGCTGGAATTGAATTTAATCGCATGATGGGCGCTATCCACTATCCAGACATTGCCACTGCCATCCACAGCGGCATCATACGGGCAAGGTAACGCCGTGCCACTGACGCTGTCACGGAAACCGGCTTTGCCAATCTGCATTAGATAGTTGCCGGTGTTGGTATACTTGAGGGCGCGACGGCCCGGGCATTCCACAATCCAAACATTAGATCCGTCGGTACCGATTCCCTGGGCACCATTAATATGAGCGCTGTCGTCAATGTATGGAACTTCCACAATCCCAAACGACTGCACATAGCGCAAGCTAAATCCAGGTTGCCCCTGCGCTTGCGGTGAACGCAGCGCGCCTCTGTTCCCAATACTCATTGAGGGCTGCAAAAGCGATTTGGGGCTGTCCAAATCTTGGGATGGCGTTGCATCCATCAAGGAATTATAATTCAGCGGTAATGATGCTGGCGTAGGTTGCGCCTTACCGTTTACCGGCGTCGTCGGCGGCTTCGGTCCCTGCGCCGATACCGTCCACGTCGCAAGCAAAAACACACACATCGATAGAACGAACAAAGCTAACACTCGCCATTTCATTGCAATCCTCCTCCATGAGAATTTGAATACGGTTGACGTGCGCCGACGTTCTACACTTGTTTCAATGTGTTTTTGTGTTGACTCCTTTCGTTTTTGCAACCACAAACAAAAATCCGCTCTGGCGCATTGCCAGAACGGATGTAAGTTGTGGGCGTGCGCTCGGGACAGACTGCCCACCCTGAGTCACATTCGCCAGCGACGCCACTGGCAAAATCCTTGTCCCAAGCGACTATACCATGATTCCAAGCTCAAAATCAATCTTTTTTTGAGTGAACTAGGTTAAGGTTTTTAAACCTTTTGCAAAACCTTTATGCTATTCCCACTGCAATCTGCTACAATCTCCCCATGGGTTTTCAATTTGCAATCTGCAATTTGAAATCTGAAATCCTCCCAGGTTTCGTGTGTCCATCGATTCAACATTATTTCGCCAGGTGATGCGTCGCTTTCCAACCGGCGTGACTATATTGACCGTGCGCGACGGCGACCAAATTCACGGGATGACCGCAAACGCATTTACGTCCGTTTCACTTGAACCAACGCTCGTCCTCGTTTGCATTACGAAAACAAATACGACCCACCGCTTCGTTTCGCGCGCGAAACACTATGCACTCAACATTCTCGGCGAACATCAAGAAAATCTTGCCAAACGATTCGCACATCAAGTCGATGCCCCCGCCAATCCCTTTGTCGATGTTCCTTATCACGTCGAAAAAACCGGCGCGCCGATCCTCGACGATTGCATGGCGTATTTGGATTGCCGCGTCGTCGCCGCGCATAAAGCCGGCGATCATACGATTTTTGTTGGCGAAGTGCTCGCGGCGGGCTTTGGCAAACGCCACGACGATGATCCATTGCTCTACCTGGATGGATATTATGCCTCGCTAGATAAACGGGAAGAGAGTACGTTGCTGCTACCCGATCACTCTATTGCCCCATAATTGGCATTGAATTTGTCATTTATTCATTTGTAATTTATCATTTGTCATTGATGAATATTCTTTTTATCTTCTTCGATGGTTGGGGGCTAGGTGCACCTAACCCTGAAATAAATCCCCTGCTCAATGCACCGCTGCCGACATTGCGTTCGTTGTTCGATGGCATGATTCCAACGAACGACAATGGGCATTTTACGTCGGCGTGCGCGACGCTCGTGCCAACCGACGCGACACTGGGCATACCTGGGTTGCCGCAAAGTGCGACCGGGCAAACGACCATCTTCACCGGCGTCAACGCGCCACGAGAAATTGGTGAACATTCGGGTCCGTATCCCAATCCCGCCTTGCTGAAAATTCTCGCGCATGATAATTTGTTCAAGCATGTTCGACACATGAATCGACGGGCGGCCTTTGCGAACGCCTACCCTCCGATTTTTTTCGAGCGACTGGCGCGCAACAAAGCTCGCCGTTCTGCCACATCTCATGCCGTTGCCGCAGCGAACGTTCGTTATCGCGATATTGATGATCTGCGTCAAGGCGACGCTGTCAGTGTTTTCGTCTCCAACAAAATATGGGTTGAGCATGGCGCGAACGTACCGCTCATCACCGCGCGAGATGCGGGGCGCAATTTGGCGCGCATCGCAAAACAAAATGATCTCACGGTGTTTGAATATTTCCTCACCGATGCCGCCGGTCACAAAGCCAATCCTCAATTCACGTCCGAGGTTCTCGACGAAGTTGATCAACTCTTAGGCGGCATTCTTGACGAAATTAACTTGAGCGAGACGCTCGTCATCACCACCAGTGATCACGGCAACATCGAAGACATGACGACGAAATCGCACACGCTCAATCCGGTGCCGACCATGCTTATCGGCGCGCAGCGCGAAAAAATTGCGCCGCGCGTTCACGCTCTCACCGACCTCACGCCCGCGATGGTCGATTTGCTTTCTGAAAAATAAAAACCGCCGATTCTGTCGGCGGTTTACGTTTTACGCTTTATTTTTTACCCCGCATGAATGAATGCGGTCTCGCCTTGCACCTTCACCTCAATCGTCTGCCCTTCAATCAACACGTGATAAACTCCATCTTCATCGATGATCGTTTCAAAGCCACCTTCGCCGTAATGCGGCGCAGTTCCGCTGAATACGAGCGTCTGCTTGCCATCACCCGCTTCGATGACGACGACGATGCCAGAGCGCGGCAAGTTTCCTGCAATCATGCGTGTCCCCGGCAAATGATCGACATGCAATCGTCGCATCGGTTTGATCGTGACACCTTCGAGTGGTGGCAATGCTGTCTCAGGAACATGCGGCGATGGAGCGGGGGATGGTGCGGCGACTGGCATAGCAGTCTGCGGCGGAGTCACTTGCACGCTCTCATCATGAGCTACTTCTTCGTGTTTGATCGGCTGGACAGTTTGCAGCGGTGCTGCTTGCACACTCTCAACACGAGTTTCTTCTTCGTACGTGACCGGCTCGACAGCGGGCAGCGGTGTCACTTGCGCGCTCTCAACTACAATTTCTTCTTTGTGTTCGACCGGCTCAACTTGAATCAATGCCTTTGAGAAGGTTGTCGGCGCTGGCTCAACCGGCTCACTCGCAGTCACAATCGATTCTTGGATTTGTTCCGTTGGCTTGATTGACTCTGGTTTCTTTTTGGGTACGTGAATAATAATCGGTTCTGAATCGGCTGAACCATTCCCATTTTGTTTTTCAAGCGGAGCCGGCTCAACCGACTTGGGTTTCATTGGTGCAACCGCGCGTGGCACCACGACAAAATTTTCGCGACCGCTCTTTTCAATCGTGGGTTTGGAATCAACGGACACCGCGCGCGATGCATCAATAAGCGTAGGCAGTGGTTTGGTCGGTTCAGGTTTCTCGGATGGAACGGGTTTTGATAGTACGATCCGTTTGAGAACAGGGCGCTTGGGCGTTACTAGTTTCGGCTGCAGAATTGGCTCGGGCGGCACTTTGATCGGTGGCCGCCGAAGCCTGGTCGGCTTGACTAGTTCATCAGCACCCTCTTGCACCATTCTGCGCACACGAATCTTCTTGGCTTCGGGTGCGCGCGGCGGCGCGACTTCTTCTAAAGTACGCGCAACCGGCGACTCGGCTTGCATTCGCCCAATCGCAATGCCGCGATAATAATGCCGCAAAATCTGAACGAACGTTGCACCACGCCGCGCCATCACAATCGTGCCGCGCTTGCACATGCCGACGCCGTGGCCTTTGAGCGTCAAATGTCCGCACGAGCAATCGACGCCGCGCAAATAATCGGCAGAGGGCATCAACAACTCTTCGGCGTTGCGGGTGTGACCATCGCAATGCTCAAAGAAAAAAGTCTGAATCAAATTTCCGTTGTATACGGCAACCATGCCCCACGTTTCACTTAGCGCGCGAAAAACTTCGGGACAAGAAACGGGATCGACACGCTTCCATTTTTGGCAATGCGCCGTCGTGCATACGTGCGCATTTTGTTCGCGATGGCGTTCGGCAGCAACGACGTACGTACGCGAAGCAACCGCTTGAGCTTTGAGCGCTTCGAGCGGCACTTTTTCGCCGATCTCAGCGGCAATTGCCCCCGCTAGGTACGTCTCCAATTTCATTTCTTCTACATGACCACCCGGCATCAAAACTCGTATCGATGCCGGGGGCGTCAACGCTAATTCAATCTCGCTGTCTGCCATTCCCTATAATCCAATCGTCCTTCTTCGACAATATGCGTCGGGCAACCAGCGCATCGACTGCGCTAGTGATTTGATCACGCGTCAGCCCAAGTGTCCGCGCGATAGTGGGTGTTGTGCTAGCCAACGTTGTTTCGACATAGCGCCGCACAATGGCGCGGCACGCCGTATCGGAATCGATTTTTTGCGCGCGCTCATACTGGCGTGGAAACCAACGCGCGACCAGATCAAAAATCTGCGAGGGCCATGCGCCCTGTTCCAACGTCGCACCAACCGGGAGAATTACCAACGCGCGCTGCAATTCGTCGATTGCGCGCTGATACCGCGGGTTGTCCAAACCTGTCGCCGCGCGCAATGCCATGGTCGGCGTGGGACCCATTGCGGACAATGTGTCGTAAACACGCTTCGACGCCAAGCTAATTCGCCCACGGCGATATTCTTCGTTCACATTATCCGGAGCGATCAGCGCGATGACGTTGGGCAGCATCGCCAGAGAAATAAAAATTGGCTTGCCCGTCATAGCTTTGCCATAATATGCACGCCGCGTCGCGGGCAAGTCATTTTTCCAAACCCAAACTAAATCCGAATCTTTGTCCCAATCGTCGATATGAGCGTTGCGCCGCCCTTTCACGGCTTCGAACAATGACGGCAATTCAATATTTTTTGTGGAAGCGAACAGGAGACAAAATCCTACAGCGTCGATCAACCGCGCTGCATCATTCATCGTTCGCACCCGACAATTCCGTTTGCGCCGATAGATCAGATCGCGTTGACGTTCAATTTGCGATAAATCCATGCTAAAAGTTTGCATTGCGGCAACGAAAAAACGAGGTGAACCAACTATACCACTGCGCTCCAGTCATGTCAATTCGTTATATTCTTCGATGGTATCGACATCACTGCCCAAGCGCGCATCGGTAAATTGCACGCGCTCAGCTGGGTATTTCAGCAAAACTTCACGTCCGCCTTCTTCGCCCTGCAAATTCGACAACTCTTGAAAATATCTTCGATCAAACAAGACCGGGCTGCCGCGTTTCCCCGCGTATTCGGGAGTGACGATGCCCGCATCGGTTTCACGATAGCGTTGAATCACGGCGTTGACGACCTCGCTCGTGAGCAGCGGCTGGTCGGCGTTGATAAAAATCGCCGCATCGATTTTTTTCGACAGCGCGTTCAAGCCCGCGCGAATACTGGTTGAATGCCCCACTTGCCAATCCCGATTTAGAACGACGCGCGCCGGCGCATTCCGAATCACCGCGCGAATTTCTTCCGCACGCGCGCCCAACACGACCAAGGTTTCGTTCGCTATCGACTTGGCGGCGATGTCGATTGCGTTCTCGATCAGTGTTTTGCCACGCCAGGGCAAGAGTTGTTTGACTTGTCCGATCATGCGCGTGCCAGCACCCGCCGCCAGCACAATCGCTGCCACCCGCCGATGTGTCTCGCGAATCGGCTCAGCGTTTTTCACCGCGCCAATCGCAACCGCGTCGATGGAATTATAACCCAGCAACAGATGCGCGATTTCACGCGCGGAACTTAACTGAGCATCATCTTCCACCTGATTGACGAGAGCGATAACACGTGCCGCTTCGGGTTTGTTTTTGACTCCGCCATCGGAATGCGCGAGCACGCGCGCGACCATCAACGGCGTCACGGGGTCGCCCATTTGCGCGCCCGCCAATCGCGCAACTCTATCCGCGCGATGCACATGCGCATCGTCAAGCGACAGACCTAATGCGCTTATTCCGATTACGGGAACTAGCAACATCGTCGAGCTTGCGACAACCGGTTCGTGTGACGCCGGCGCTTTGAAGGGCAACATCCGCGCTCCGTCAGCTTCATACAAGATTACGTCAGCTATCTTCGACGCCGCCAGCTCGTCAATAAATTCTGTCGATACGCCACTAACTTTGTTATCGGGCAAGTCATCGCTAACAATCAGAATCTGCAGATTCGTCTGCAACGCTTCGCGAACACGCACAATGAATTCGTTGGACGCATCATACTGTAGAGACACAGCGTGCCACGTCTCTACTTGATCTGCACCGAGCTTCGTCGTCGTCGTGACAATTATCTTTTTGCCTTGTGTAACCAGTTCCTCGGCCAGCCGAAACATCGCCGTTGTCTTGCCACCTGCGCCGACAAAGGCGATCACATCATGCAGTTGAAGACGAAAAGAAGTGGAAAGATTCATTTGTCAAACTTGCCAAAGTTGCCAAACGAGCCAAATCTGCCAAACCAAATCTTTTGGCATGTTTGGCACATTTGGCCCATTTAGGGTAGCTCAGAAATCTTAAATTCCACGTGGTCACTATTTCCGACCGGCAAACGCGTTTGCGTCGGCTGATCGTACATTCCGATCTCAATCGTGAACGGTGCGTGTGCATCTGTTGGCACAACAAGCTCGTATTCGTCTTTGATGATTTCGCCAGGATCCCAAATCGACGTTGGGTATTTTCCATCGAGCGGTGACGCATCCTTTTGCGCGACCACTTGACCCGACGCATCCAACACGTGCACGAACGCCTTGTAATCCTTGTTCGATTTTTTCACGCCTTGCCAGTACAACGCCAGATGAATTTTTCTCGATGCGCGATCCGTTTGCAGCGCATAACTCGCTAACGCAAAATTTTCGCCTAGCTTTGCCTGAATCGATTTTGCGGCGCGCAATTCTTCGGCGCTTGGCGGCGGCAGCGGAATCTTCATTCGCACCAGCGATGCATCGGCAGTTGGCGTAATCGGTTCCGTCGCATACAGCGGCGTCACGTCGAGCAGATCCCCGCCCGTACGAAACAGCGCAAGATGCAAATCGTACACGCCCGGCTGCAATCTCGAATCGAGCGGCATCGGCCACACATCGCGCGTCCATCGGCCGGGGGGCCAGCGCTGCAACGGATATTGGTTATCGAAAGGATCGCGCTCAACGCGCCCAACCACTTGCCCGGTATAATCGACCAAGTCCATGCGCCACTTGACCGTCGCCGGAGGCGGATAAAGCGTTTGCGTCCACAACGCGACCGTAATCGTTTCGCCCGGCTGCCAAGTCGTGCGCGCCATATCGACGCCAACCAATGTCAACGTTGAGCCAAAATTCAAGGCACTGCCTTGGTTCACTTTGGGACCATAGTCGGGCGGAACATCTTTATCGATGATGGCACTATCGCCGATTTGCTTTACGATGCGCACTTGCCCCGGCACTTGATCGACATAGCGCACCAGCAAGCGACTGTGCCACGTTGGGTCTTGCAGCCACTCGTCAAATGTCGGCGGACCCATTTTGCGCCCAGCGGGAATCCACTGAAACCATTCGTCGGGAATTTTTTCGCGCCAAAGACCAAACGTCAACCAATACGCGCTTATGGATTCGTCGTCGAGGTACGCGATTTGCGAAGTCTCCATATAAAAGTCTTTTGCCCACTTCGCCACTTGTATCTCCGATTCGGTCAGCGGCGAAAATGCTTTTGGTGGGCGCAAGACGATTACGGATGCGCCAAGCACTAGAATGGTTGCGATGAATGCGACACTCAATCGACGCAGAGAAAATTCGAGAAAGCCGTTTTCTGGATTCGTCGGATTTGTTTTCCACTTGGCATTCGAGAAAACGGGTTTCTGGTTAACGCGCTCGATCAAGAATGCCAGCGGCAACATCGCGAGCAAGGCAAAGGGAAAAACCAAAATGTAAAATGTCTTATCGACGCGATAACCGGAGAGTTGCAAGAACGGTTGAATCGCCAGGAGCGCGACGAGTTGGAAAATCCAAACGCCGAGCAAGCCCAGGATTGTTTTGCCCATTGCGTTTCGCCGCGCCAACCATGCACCGACCAAAACGAGCGCGAGAAAAATCGGACCGCCGAGATTGTCGATGGATGGATTCGTGACGCCGCCCTGCCCAACATCGCTCACCACCGATTTCTGCCCCGCCGCGAGTTCGAGGATGCCGCCTTGTTGCAGTGCTAGCGCAGTGAGAATCAATAGTCCAATAAATGTGACGAGCGTAATGAGCGCTGCTTTGCTCCCTCGCCTATTCAGGGAGAGAGTTGGGGTGAGGGTTAAATCGTACTCGATCCCATCAACGGGTCGAGTAAGGGTCGAATCCACCCTCCCCTTGCCCCTCCCTACAAGGGCGGGGAACAAAACAACTACCCCAAACAATGCAAGCGGCAACGCAACAAAAATCGGATACGCGGCGACGACGCCAAGCAATGCTGCACCGATCAGCACAGCAAAGACCCAGCGCGGTTGTTCGGCGTAGGTCGCGATGTACCATACCGCAGCGAGAATAAAATATTGCGCGAACACTTGGGCAAAGAAATATTGTTCCCAATCGAGCGTGCCGGCAAAGTACGACCACGGCACAAAGAGCAACGCGGGCGCAATCAGCGCGACGATTTTCGATAAGCGTTGCTTCGGCAGTAACGCACATGCCATGCCGTAAATCGCGCCGGCGCTCAGCGCGATGAAACTCGCGGCGGTGGGATGAAGCACGCGCAATGGTTCTACGTTGACCCAATGCGAAAACATCGCCGTAACGAACGCACCGCCCGCCGGATACCAACTCACGAGTGTCCCGTTCGGATACGAAAACAAAACTTGGAGATACACGCGCACGGCGTCGCTCGATTTGGTCGGCGGCAAAAGCGTGGGCAGCGCAGGAACGATGAAATAAATCGCTACGCCGATGACGACGAGGACAAAGCCGGCGATTTCGAGCGCGTCCCAATCGACTTGGACCCAGCGGCGCGCGAGCCACAGCGTCACGCTCATTTCGACGATGAGACCAGCAAGAACGAGCCAGGTGTTCGCGCGATAGCCGGCGACAAGATTTTGGAGATAGCCGTTGAGTAGGGTAAAGAAGAAAATTAGAAACGCAGACGTGAACAACGCTTGCGAGGAAGACAATCGAGGTTTGGAATTCATTTTTTCGATTTGGAAACTTCTTGGTGATTCTTCTTTGCCCAAGCGGCGACGCGAGAGTCTTGAATCGCATCGTGACGTGCGATATAGGGCTTGAGGTCGAGCACGGGCGTACCATCGAGCGCATCGAGTCCGCGGACACGCAAAATGTTTTCGCGCACAGCAAGTAATTCAACTGCCCGAATACCAATTGGGTTTGGGCGTTGCGGCGAGCGCGTTGAAAAAATACCAACCACCGGCAGGTCGGCTTGCTTGATTGGTTGAATGCGTAATGTCGTCGGCGCTGGAACGCGGTCGATATGAAAGATCACCCAAATGTGCGAAAATTCTGCGATACCGTCGAGCGCGTCGCGCCATTTTTCATCGACGCTAATTTCAGATTCAATCTCGTCCCAATGCGTGTCGCGATGCGCTTCCAAAATTCCATTTCGCACAATGCCAATCGATTGAAACTGAATCACCGACGCCATATCAGACCACTCCTAGGTGCAAATAAAAAGACGATCAAGAAAATCGCCGATGCGGTTAGCACGACCACTGCACCCGACGCGACGTTGACGTAGAAACTGATATAGAGTCCAGCGACGCTGGAGAATGCGCCGATGATCGCCGCGAGAATCATCATCGTCGGCAAGCGGCGCGTCAACAAATACGCCGTCGCCGCCGGAGTCACCAACATCGCCGCGACGAGTCCCACGCCGACGGTTTGCAACGACACCACAATCGTCAGCGCGATGAGGATGAGCATCAGGATGCGCAATGTTTCGGCAGGCAAACGAATCGTTGCCGCGAGGACTGGATCGAACGAAATCACCAAGAATTCCTTAAAGAGCAACACAATCGTCACCAAGACAACCAGTCCAAGGATTGCCGTGATCCAAAGATCAGTTTCTCTGACGCCGAGAACGTTGCCAAACAAAATGTGCGTCAAATCAACCGAATACGTTTTGATCGTGCTGATAAGCGCAACGCCAAGCGATAACGCCGCCGCGAACAAAATTCCAATCGCCGTATCTTCTTTGATGTTGCCACGCCGCGAAATGATGCCGATGCCTAGTGCCACGGCAATCGCAGCCACCAGCGCGCCGACGAGCAAGTCCATTTTGAAAACGTACGCGATGGCAACGCCCGGCAAAATGGAATGCGCCATCGCGTCGCCGAGAAACGCCATGGAGCGCAGGACGACGTAGCAGCCGACCACCGCGCACAAGATGCCGACCATCGTCGATGCCATCAAGCCGCGTTGCATGAAACCATAAGTCAATGGAGCAAGAACCAAGTCCAACAACGATTCCTCCGAGTTCCCCAAAGTTCCAAAAGAACTCGGGGGGAACTACAGGAACTCTTTTTATTCAAACATTTCCGGCGGACAGCAATCATCCACCACAACCGACTTGCCATCGAGCACAATCGCGTGCGCGCCGAATGCGCTCGTAACGTTCGCCGCCGTAAACACTTGCGCGGGCGTGCCGTACGCAATCACGTGACGATTGAGCAGCAGCACTTGATCGAACCGCGAGCCAGCCAAATTCAAATCGTGCGTCGAGACCATCACCGTGACCTGTTGTCGCTTGAGTTCGTCGAGCAATGTGAGTGTGGCTTCTTGCGTCGAAGCATCGATGCCGGTGAAAGGCTCATCCATCAGCAAGATGTGCGGCTCTTGCGCGAGTGCACGCGCAAGGAACACGCGTTGTTGTTGACCGCCGGATAAATCGCCAATCGGCTTGAGGGCAAGGTTCGCAATGTTCATCTGCTCCAAGCTGCGCGCGACCACCGCGTAATCCTTTTTCCCAGGTCGCTTGAGCCAGCCCAATTGCCCGTATCGCCCCATCATCACAACATCGCTTACGGTGACAGGAAAATGCCAATCCACTTCTTCGCGCTGAGGAACGTACGCAACACAATCCAAATGATGACCCCACGGCTTGCCATGAATCATGATGCGTCCCGATTTGAGTGGCATCAAACCGACGAGCGCTTTGAACAACGTTGACTTGCCCGCGCCGTTCGAACCAACGATAGCGACATGCGTACCTTGCGGGACTTGAAACGAAACATCGGACAAGGCGGGATGACCGTTGTACGATACCGTAATATTTTCTACCGCCAAATGGGCTGGCTCGATGATTGAATTGGGCATTGAGTTAACTTCAAAACCTCTTGATCCGCGAATCACGCGAATCAAAACCAAGATTAGCAAAGATTCGCGTGATTCGCGAATTGTTATTTCAGGGCGTTGACGATTGCCATCGCATCGTACTTGAGCATGTCGATGTATGTTGGCGCTACACCTTTCGCGTCAGAAGTCGAGTGCGTATAAAGTTGCGTCACAACTTGTATGCCTGCTTCCTTCGCGACTTGATTCGCCAATTGCGGATTGTTTCCGGTTTCGATAAAGATGGCACGCGCGCTAGATTTTTTCACTTGATCGACCAGCTTAGCCAATTGCTCTGCCGATGGCGATGCTCCCGTGCTGACGCTGGGAATGATCGCGCCGACGATTTTGAATCCATAGCGGTCGGCGAAATAACCAAAGCTTTCGTGATTCGTCACGAGCAAACGATGTTCGACCGGTACCGCTTGAACCTGCTGCTTGATCCAACCGTCGAGGTCTTTGAGCTTGGCGATGTACGCCGCCGCGTTCGCCGTGTAAATCGATTTGCCGTCGTGATCGGCTTGGCTCAACCCATCGCGAATGTTTTCGACATACTGGATTGCGTTGTTTGGATCGAGCCAGAAATGCGGATCGACTGGATTATCCGCATCGATTGGCTCGCCCGGGCTTGGCTTGCGACTCGTCAATCCATTCGACGCCTCGATCATTTGGCGTTTGCCACCCGCATTCTGCAACAGCTTGTCCAAAAATTCTTCAAAGCCCGCGCCGTTCGAAATCAAGACGGTGCTATCGGCAACCCGGCGCAGGTCAGCAGGCGTTGGTTCAAAACTGTGCGGGTCAACCCCTGATGGCATTAACGTATCGATCTGCAAACGATTGCCTGCGACGTTCTGCGCCAGGTCGGCCAGATAGGTCGTCGTCGCCAAGACTTGAAGCGAAGACGACGATTGCGTTGGCGTAGAACACGCAGTGAGTAAAACGGCGATGAACAGCCAAACAATTCGATTTGAGCGGAACATGCGTAGACACTCCTCAATTTTGAAATTGAACTTGGCTCACGTCCCGCAGTGTGATATAATCACACTCAGCAAGGGCGCAAGCATCTGTCCGGATGACTTGGTTTCTCTTGCCGCGAGCGCGGAGCCACGAACTCTGCGCTCGTTTTATTGATTCGTCCCTGCGATAATTCACCTCCTCTTCAACGATTGCGCGCTCGTGCTTTGGATTGACAATCGGGACACTGCCCCATCAACTCCAACACATGCACGTCGATGAGATAGCCCGTCTTGGCTTGAATCGACTGCATCAGCGAATCCAGATCGCACTCTGAAAATTCTTCGGCGCGTCCGCACTTGCTGCAAACCAAATGATGCGCGTGCGCGCGTTCCATCGGCGCGTAGCTGTGACAACTGTCTGCCAAGTGAATGCGCTGAATGTAACCCATCTGCACGAGCAGATCGAGTGTGCGATAGACGGTGGTCAACCCCACATGCGGATAAACGCTTTTAGCTTTGCGATAAATTTCGGCGGGCGTGAGATGGTGATCGGCGCGTGTGATAATGCCGAGGACGACTTGGCGCGGGCGCGTCAGCTTGCGATGATTCTCACGCAGTCCGACTTGAAAAGTAGAATCAGACATGGTTTTCCTAATTGAAAATCATTTTCAATTACAACAAGTATACACAAAATCGAGTGGATGTCAACGGGCGAGGAGCGGATATCATTGCGAGCCGTGCAATGCCGAATTCGCAGGTTGGAGATTGCTTCGTCACATCGCCATCAAAGATGGCGCAACCGTTCCTCGCGATGATATCGGCGTGCAATTGCGATTTAAGCGAATTGTTGTATACTTTCGCCCAACGGAGATGAATCGCTTGAAGAAAAGTATTAGCGTAATTGCACTGGCGCTCTTGGCGCTTGCGTTAGCAACCCGTCCGAATGTTTTTGCCGCACCTCCGACGCAAACGACCAATGCATGGTACGGCACCTATTTCAACAACCGAAATCTGCAAGGCAATCCGGTATGGACGCGCGAAGACCCTAACGTCGATTTTTCCTGGGGTAATGGTTCACCTGGCGCAAACATTCCCCCAAAGGATTTCTCGGTCCGCTGGACACGCTGGCTCTACATCGACACACCTGGCAACTGGACGTTCACCACGATTGTCGACGACGGCGTGCGGCTTTACATCGACGATACGCTTGTGATCGATGCATGGAACGAACAGGCGCTGACCACGCGCATCGTGACACTCAACCTCACGCAGTCGTTTCACCTTGTGCGCATGGAATATTTTAATCACACCGGCAACGCTCAAGCACATCTCTACGTCACATCGGCAAATTATCCCGACTGGCGTGGAGAATATTTCAGCAATCCTGACCTCACCGGCGCGCCGGCATTCGTTCGCAACGATCCATCGATTCGTTTCGATTTTGGCAACGCGGGACCGGGCGGCAATGTTCCCGGCACGAATTTCTCGACGCGCTGGACGCGCAGCCAGTTCTTCGCCGGAGGGCGTTATCGCTTCACGACGACGACGGACGATGGCGTGCGCTTGTGGATCGACGGGCAGGCTGTGATCGATCAATGGCACGATCAGAATCCAAAAAGTTGGACCGCGGATGTCGAGCTGACCGAAGGCAATCATTGGCTGCGCATGGACCACTTTCAACACGGCGGCAACGCGCAGGCGCAGTTGAGCTGGACGCTCGTCACGGGGAGCGCAGAAATCTGGCGTGCTGAATTTTTTGATAATCCCAGTGTGACTGGCACGCTGGTGTTTTCGCGCGACGACACCAACTTGAATTTCAATTGGGGTACCGATTCGCCGGGCAAAGGACTCTCCAAGAACGGTAATTGGTCGGTGCGGTGGACCTCGAAGCGAACAGCGAACTTGGCGGGATTTTATACGGTAACTGCAATTGCCGACGACGGCGTGCGCGTTTGGGTCGACAACAATTTGCTAATCGATCAATGGCATGATCAATCGCCAACCGCTTACGGTGGCATGACTTTTTTGACGGCAGGGCAACACGATTGGCGAGTCGAATATTATCAGCATGGCGGAAAGGCATCGTTGCGAGTTGAGATTACGCCCGGCGCAATTTTCCCGGATCAGCTTGATGCTCAAGCTCCTCCGCCCACCGGCGATGTCGCCATCGACACAAAGAATGCGTGGTTCATTCACAATATGGATGGCAATTGGAAAACGACCGCCAACGGTTATGGCGGGCAGGCATACTGGACGGCGAACAATACATTCGCGCAAGCCCATAGCAATTGGGTGCGCTGGTATGCGACGGTCGCCCACGCCGGCAAATACGAAGTTTTTGCATATATTCCCGGCAGCATGGGCACAACGCGCAGCGCACGGTATATTATCGCCCATTCTGGTTCATCCGACGTACGCTCGCTCAATCAATCGATCTATTCGAATCAGTGGGTCAGCTTAGGCACATTCGATTTTGCCGGAACAGGCGACGAATACGTTTCGCTTTCGGATGTCACCTATGAGCCGACGCTCGCGACGGTCGTTGTCGCCGACACGGTGATGTTCTCACCCAGATAGAAAAAACTGGAGCAGCATTGGCCAGCGTGACACTTGACATTCCAAGCCAACACAGCTACTATTTTGCCTGGTCAGTGAGGTTTGCGCTCCGTCGCGCATCTTGCACATGCCCTGATCGGACGATTCCCGGTCGGGGTTATTTTTGTGTTTTAGCATATGGAGAAAAGCTTGGCAGACAAAAAGCAACCCAAGCAGAACGACTTGGGCGTACCCGAAGCAGTTGAAACTCCTTCCGTCTCGGACAGCTCGCATGTTTCTGGTGCTCCTTCCAAAAAATTAAACCCAGACTTGACGGTGAACGAAATCAAACGCGGTGTTCGTCCCGGCGATGTGTACGTTCGAATGCGTCAAACTGGCAATCGATTTTTCCGTCGCGTGGGACCCGGTCACTTTATCGCCACGCCCGAATCGAATCGCCCCGAAGGTACCGTCGAACGCACCTATCGAGCGATCAAAAAGATTCTGATTGGGCGTCCGTTGGAAACCGCTGAAGAAATTCATCAGCGTTTGAGCAAGTTCAAAGCCCTCGCCGTCTTTGGGTCGGATGCAATTTCTTCCAGTGCCTATGCCACCGAAGCATCGCTCGTCATTTTGATGGTCGCAGGGAATGCCGCGCTCGGCATCTCTTTGTTCACCGCTCTTGCCGTTGCCGTGATGTTGTCGATCATCGCGTTCTCGTATCGACAAACTGTTTTCACCTACCCTCATGGCGGCGGTTCCTACAACGTCAGCCGCGAAAACCTGGGCGAGATGCCGGGCTTGGTGGCGGGTGCGTCGCTCTTGATCGATTATATTCTCACCGTCGCCGTATCGATTGTGGCGGGTTCAGCCGCGGTCACCTCGGCGCTCATCGCTTCTGGATACGGCGACCAGATTCAATATCTGGAAAGCTTGCTGCCCCATTTTCTGAACATTAACGTCATTCTCAGTCTTGGTTTTATCGGTTTGATGACCTTGGCAAATTTGCGCGGTCTTCAGGAATCGGGAACTATATTCGCCGTTGTGACTTATACATTCATTTTCGGTTTGAGTATCACGCTGATCGTTGGTATTTTCAAATTGTTCACGGGGACCTTGCAGCCCGCCGCACCCCCACCGATTCTAGCGGTCACCGAACCGTTAACAATTTTGTTGATTCTGCGAGCGTTTTCAGCCGGCGCAGTTGCGATGAGCGGTGTGGAAGCGATTTCAAACGGCGTGCCTGCTTTTCAAAAACCCGAACCGAAAAATGCGGCAACTACCCTCATCGTCATGGCAACTTTATTGGGCGCTTTCTTTTTAGGCGTTACGTATCTCGCCAGTCATATGGGATTGGTTCCAAGTGAAGAGACCATCATCTCGCAGATGGCGCGTGCCGTTTATGGTACAAGTTTGCCCTATTACATTTTCCAATTAGCTACAACCGGCATTCTCATCGTCGCCGCGAATACTGCGTTCGCCGGTTTTCCTCGGCTAGCATCAGTGCTGGCGCGCGACGATTACATGCCGCACCAGTTTTCCTTCCGCGGTGATCGGCTCGCGTTTTCAACAGGCATTGGCGCGCTGGGCGGGATCGCTTCGATATTGGTCTTGGTGTTTCAGGGCGAAGTCGATAGTCTGATCCATTTGTATGCCATCGGCGTGTTGCTTGCCTTTAGCCTGTCCAACTCGGGGATGGTCATCCATTGGCTAAAAAGCAAAGAAGCCAATTGGAAGACGAGCATCATTATCAATGGCATTGGCGCGAGTTTGTCGATCATCACCTTGATCATCGTTACCATCACTAAATTTGCATTGGGCGCATGGATCGTGATCGTTTTGATTCCCATCATCGTTTCGTTCTTTCTTTATAATCATCACCATTACTCCCGCGTCAGACAACAACTGCGGATCATCGAGGGACAAGATTTTCCATCGCGCATCGAGCAACTGGTCGTCGTGCCCATCGACGATTTGAATTATGCTTCATTGCGCGCCATCGCGTTTGCGCGAACGATTTCTCGCGACGCGGTGATCTTGCATATCGGGACCAATGAAGAACACGCCGAAAAAATAAAAAACAAAGTCCAAAAGTACGCACCCGATATGAAACTCGTCATTGTCGATTCACCCTGGCGCGCGTTCGTGCGTCCCCTGCTCGCCTATGTCGATGCCGTGCATAGCCAGTATCCGAGCGCATTTGTCACGATCGTCCTGCCGGAGTTTATCACCGCGCGATGGTGGGATGGCTTTTTGCATAATCGGTCGGCGGCGCGCTTGCGCGAAGCCTTTGTGCGACATCCGAACGTTGCCGTCGTTCTCGTCCCTTATTTGCTAGAAAACTAAATCGGTCCCCTTCCTACAAATCCGGATTTCGATGGTGAAATTCGGATTTGAAATATCCTCACGGTTTTTTTTGGCTACTCGTCCTCAAGATTCTTGACACTTTCTTGACCTCGCTTTAACGTTTTTCCTGTTATAATCTGGTCTTGTTATGCGTAATGAACTTGCCTCTGATAGTCCTATGCAAGAGTTGTAGCATTCCATCAGTTCATACAAAGCGCAGAGACCAACTAGCACGAATGCCCTGAACGGACACAGTTCGGTTGGGGTGTTTTTTTTCGTCTAGTTCATCCTGGCAAAAGAGTTAACGGATGAGTAAACACGACCCAGACCAGCGCAATGACCTCGGCGTCCCTGAAGCAGAAGATCGACCTTCGGTTCAACCGCAAGCGCCCAGTTCGTCTAGTAAGAAAATAAATCCAGAATTGACCATTAGCGAGATCAAGCACGGAGTTCGCCCCGGCGACGTTTATGTGCGAATGCGCCAATCGCATGGAAAATTTTTTCGCAAAGTGGGACCCGGTCACTTTATTGCTACTCCGGAATCGGATCGCCCCGCCAGCCCCATCGAACGCGGCTACCGCGCCGTCAAAAAAATCTTGATCGGGCGTCCGCTGGAAACCGCTGAAGAAATTCATCAACGCTTGAGCAAAGTCAAGGCACTCGCCGTCTTTGGATCGGACGCCATCTCCTCCAGCGCGTACGCCACCGAAGCCTCTCTGATCGTGCTCATGGTCGCCGGAAATGCCGCGCTCGGCATCACCTTTTATCTTTCGCTGGCGATTGCGGTCATGTTGTCGGTAATCGCATTCTCTTATCGCCAAACCGTCCAAGCGTATCCACAAGGTGGAGGCTCATACAATGTTAGCCGGGAAAACCTGGGACAACTGCCCGGTTTGATTGCAGCAGCTTCGCTTTTGATCGATTACATCTTGACGGTGGCGGTGTCCATCGTGGCAGGTTCTGCCGCGGTGACGTCTGCCCTGATCGCATCCGGTTACGCCGATCAGATTAACGTGCTCGAGCAAAGCTTGCCAACATTTTTGAATTTGAATGTTATTCTGAGTCTTTTTTTTATTGGCATGATTACGTTGGCAAACTTGCGCGGCGTTCGCGAATCGGGCAGCATCTTTGCGATCCCGACTTATCTGTTTATCACCAGTCTCAGCACAATGATTATCATCGGTTTGATCAAGTCATTTATGGGAACGCTCGAACCGTTAACAACGCCGCCTACGTTACCTACAACGGAACCAATCACCTTATGGCTCGTCCTGCGTGCCTTTTCCGCTGGGGCTGTGGCGATGAGTGGAACCGAAGCCATCTCGAATGGCGTGCCCGCGTTTGAAAAACCCGAAGCGAAAAACGCCGCCACGACATTGACCATCATGGCTACTCTGCTCGGCGCATTTTTCCTGGGCGTGTCGTACTTGGCGACGCATATCGGACTTGTACCTGGCGAAGAAACGGTCATCTCCCAGGTCGCGCTCGCCGTATTTGGAAAAAATATTTTCTATTACATCTTCCAAATTGCGACCATGGGCATCTTGGTCATTGCTGCAAACACTGCCTTTGCCGATTTCCCGCGCCTCGCATCTGTGCTGGCGCGCGACAACTATATGCCGCATCAGTTTTCATTTCGCGGCGACCGCCTCGCCTTTTCGACGGGCATCATCGCGCTAGGAGGCATCGCTGCGCTGTTGGTTATCGCCTTCCAAGGCAACGTCGATAGCTTGATTCATTTGTACGCGGTCGGCGTCTTCCTCGCGTTTACTCTATCGAATTCGGGCATGGTGATTCATTGGTGGAAGTTGCGCGGACCCAATTGGCAAACGAGCGCGTTCATCAACGGCATCGGCGCAGTTTTGTCGATCATCACGCTGATTATCGTCGTCGTCACCAAGTTTGCGCTGGGCGCATGGGTCGTCGTCCTATTGATTCCAATCATCGTCTCAATTTTTCTTTTCATTCATCGCCACTATACCCGCGTTGCCGAACAGCTCCGGGTTGTGCCGGGGCAATTGCCACCCAGCAAAATCGATCAATTGGTCATCGTGCCCATCGACGATGTGAACTATGCGTCGCTGCGGGCGATCTCGTTTGCGCGCACAATTTCAAAAGACGTGGTCGTGCTACATATTTCCACCAATTCGGAACGCACCGAAAAGATTCGCCAAAAAATGACAGCCTTTGCGCCCGACATGAAACTGGTGATTTTGGATTCACCGCTGCGTGCATTCGTGCGCCCACTCTTGGCCTACGTCGATGCCGTTCACAGCCAATATCCCGGCGCATTCGTCACGATTGTTCTACCCGAATTTATTACGGCTCACGCTTGGGAAGCATTCTTGCATAATCGCACGGCGCGGCGATTGCGCGATACATTTGAGCGGCATCCCAATGTCGCGGTCGTTTTGGTTCCGTATTTGCTCGAAAAATAGATGATCTCAATTTCACCGCAAATCCAGATTCCCGTTCGAGAATCTGGATTTTTGCTTTGTATCAAGAATCCTTGACGCTTTCTTGATTGCAATCGACGCTTTCTTGACTGTAACTTGCGCTCTTTCAATATATCATGGTCTCGTCATTTTATCGATACGCGCAAGACAGGTTCTTAACAATGCCCCGACCGGACCTCGCTCGGTTTGGGTGTTTTTACGTACATGTTTTAGCGGAAACACAAAGGTTCCTATGCAAAAATTAGACGACCTCGGCGTACCCGAAGCAGAAGATCGACCTTCCGTCAATCCCCAACCACTGAGCACATCGAGCAAAAAAATAAACCCCGAATTGACCGTCAGCGAAATCAAGCACGGCGTTCGCCCCGGCGATGTCTATGTTCGAATGCGGCAGTCCCATTCGCGATTTTTTCGCCGAGTGGGGCCGGGTCATTTTGTCGCGACACCGGAATCGGATCGCCCAGAGAGTCCATTCGAACGCGGCTATCGCGCCGTCAAAAAAATTTTGATCGGTCGCCCGCTAGAAACAGTGGCGGAAGCGCATGAACGGTTGAGCAAATTCAAAGCCCTCGCCGTCTTTGGAGCCGACCCAATCTCGTCTTGCGCGTATGCCACCGAAGAAGCCATGCTGGTCTTGATCGTGGCAGGCAGTGGCGCGTTAGGTATTTCGTTTTTTCTCGCATTGGCAGTGTCGCTCTTGCTCTCGATGGTCGCCTTTTCGTATCGACAAACCGTTTATGCGTATCCGCATGGCGGCGGTTCGTACAACGTCAGTCGCGAAAACCTGGGAAAGATTCCGGGACTCGTCGCTGCGGCGGCGCTGTTGATCGATTATGTCTTAACGGTGTCCGTATCTATCGTGGCTGGCGCGGACGCGATGAATTCCGCGTTGATTGCTTCGGGTTTTGCCGATCAAATCGATGCCGTCAATTCAACGCTGCCGCCGAACCTGAACGCCAAAGTGTTGTTAAGCATATTCTTCATTGCGATCATGACCTTGGGAAATCTACGGGGCATTCGTGAATCCGGCTCGATTTTCGCTTTGCCAACTTATCTCTTTGTGGGCAGCTTGATGCTCACGCTGGCAGTTGGTTTGTTCAAAGCATTTACCGGAACGTTGGATCCAGCGGTACCCCCGCCCGGTATACCTGCCAGCGAACCGCTGACGCTCTGGCTGATTTTACGCGCATTCTCCGCTGGCTCGGTCGCCATGAGCGGCACCGAAGCTATTTCCAATGGCGTGCCTGCTTTTGAGAAACCTGAATCAAAGAATGCGGCGACCACGCTCACGCTGATGGCGACTTTGTTGGGAATCTTTTTTCTGGGCGTCTCGTACCTGGCAACCCACATGGGACTGGTGCCAGGCGAAGAGACCATCATCTCCCAGGTTGCGCGCGCCGTCTGGGGAACCAACATCATCTATTACATTTTTCAAATTGCGACGATGGGTATTCTGATTGTTGCGGGCAATACTGCCTTTGCCGATTTTCCGCGCTTGTCCTCCGTGCTCGCGCGCGACAATTTCATGCCGCATCAATTTTCGTTTCGCGGCGACCGCCTCGCTTTTTCGATTGGCATCATTGCCCTAGGTCTCATTGCTTCTGCTCTAGTAGTAGTCTTCGCCGGCGATGTGACAAATTTGATTCACCTTTATGCGGTGGGTGTATTTCTCGCGTTCAGCATGTCAGACTCGGGCATGGTCGTCCATTGGTGGAAAACGCGCGGACCCAATTGGAAAACGAGCATCGTCATCAACGGCGCAGACGCCCTGCTCACATCGAGCATTTTGGTAATTGTCGCGATTACCAAGTTCGCGCTCGGGGCATGGATCGTCGTTATCTTAATCCCCATCATCGTTTCGTTCTTCTTATTCGTGCATCGGCATTACTCTCGCGTCGCCGACCAACTTCGCATTGTGCCTGGGCAACTGCCGCCGGACAAAATCGATCAACTGGTCGTCGTGCCAATTGACGATGTGAACTATGCCTCGTTGCGGGCAATCGCGTTTGCGCGCACGATTTCCAAAGATGTCGTCGTGTTGCACATTTCGACGAATGAAGAACGTACGGCAAAGATTCAACAAAAAATGACAACATACGCCCACGACATGAAACTGGTGATTCTCGATTCACCTTTGCGTGCGTTCGTGCGACCGTTGTTGGCGTACGTCGATGCCGTTCACAGTCAAAATCCCGGCGCATTCGTTACGATTGTCCTCCCTGAATTTATTACGGCTCATCCCTGGGAAACATTTTTGCACAATCGCACTGCGACACGGTTGCGCAGCACGTTCGAACGCCATCCGAATGTTGCTGTTCTGCTCGTGCCGTATTTACTAGAAAAATAATAAAGTTTTCGTTTTTCTTCCTAGGTCTATTGACGCCCTGCAGATTCGTTTGTATACTGGCGTCACTCTACATTCAGACAAAGGAGAAAAAAATGCCAATCCGACACGCGGAAGCGACCTGGACAGGAAACCTGCGCGAAGGCAACGGTCGCATGAAACTGGGAAGCGGTTATTTCGAGGGACCGTTCACGTTTGCATCGCGTTTTGAAGAGGGCAAGGGAACCAACCCAGAGGAATTGGTTGGCGCAGCACAAGCAGGCTGCTTTTCCATGTTCCTCTCCGGTCAACTGACCAAAGAAGGTTTTCCACCCAAACAGATTCATACGACTGCCACCGTCCACCTTGATGCTGGTCCGACCATCTCAAAAATCATACTCGACACGACCGCTCAAGTAGCAGGCATCGATCAAGCCAAGTTCCAAGAATTGGTCGATTTCTCGAAAAAGAATTGTCCGGTCTCCAAAGCCCTCACCGGCGTCGACGTCCAAGTGAATGCGAAATTAGAAAAGTAATTTTACGCCAATACAACAACGAATTGGGAATAGAACGAATTAAACCAACCGGCTGCCATTCGTTTATTTCTCAATTCGTTGTTGTTCTTTTGACGAATCGCCTCATCTTGCGTACAATGTCTCGCGTATGAACGATCAGCCAAACTCCGAATCGTCCGTTCCAACTCGCCGACGCAGACGCCGCGGTTTGCCCCGAATCCTCATCGTCCTCTACGCAATCATCATTTTGTTCTTCGTTGTCTCCGCTCTCTTCATCGGCTATCAATTCTTTTATCGTGACCGCATCATCCTGGGTGTCAGCGTTCAAGGGCAATCGATGAGCGGCATGACGCGTATCGAGGCGCAGCAATTTTTGCTGATGCGCTTTGGAAATCCCGATGCGATTCTCGCCCGTCTCGGCACCGAAGCGACCATCATTCGCGATGGCAATCGAACTTGGCGCGCGTACCCCTGGGAACTAGGTCTCCGCACCGATTTCTTGCCGGTCGCCGATCAAGCCATGCTCTTAGGTCATCGTGACAATTGGCTGGCAAGTATCGCCGATCAAGCGCACTGCATGTGGTTCGGTTGCGACTTGGGTATCGACGCGCAATTCGATGCGGGAACCGCACAAGCCTTTCTCGGTTGGCTCGCGCCCCAAGTCGATCAACCGGCGCGCGATGCGTCCATTCGCTTGAATGGTCTGCAAGTTGACGTGACGCCTGCACAAAATGGTCGCACGCTCGACGGCGAAGCGATGATCGAACGCTTGCGTCAACACATCGTCAACAACGAACGCAACGATGTCACGTTGATCTTTCGCGAGACGCCTCCGCTCGTCGCCGATGTGAATGCTGCCAAATCTTCTATCGAATCGATCCTGGCTGCGCCGGTGATGCTGACGTTTGGCGGACGCACGTGGGCAATCGATCAAGCCGCGCTCGCCGCGATGATAACGATCAAGCCCCAGCGCGATGCGAACGGCAAGGTCCAATTTGTCGCGGCGCTCGATCACCCATCGCTGGTCGCGCAAACCAAATCGATTGCAGGCGACATCAATCAAGCGGCGCGCGACGCCCGTTTTCGATTTGATCCGGCGACCGGCACCTTGACGCCGATCATCACGAGTCAGTATGGTCAAACGCTCGACCCCGAAGCCGCGGCCAAACAAATCGAACAACAAATGGTGGCGAGCATACCTCGTCTGCCTGGAATGGCAAGTCCGTTGGAAACGATCAATGCGCGCGTGGTGAGTTTGCCGGTGACAGTCACCAAGCCGACGATCGCGATGGAAGATGCGGCGAAATTTGGAATCAAACAATTAGTGGCGCAGGGCGTGAGTAATTTCAGGGGATCGATTCCGGGGCGCGTTCAAAACATTCAAGCGGCAACGGCGCAGTTTGATGGCGTAGTCATTCCGCCGGGCGGAACTTTTTCGTTCAACCAATTTCTGGGGCAAGTCGTGGAAGCCAATGGTTACGATGATGCGTACGTTATTTTTGGCGACCGCACGGTGCTGGGTCCCGGTGGCGGTGTGTGTCAGGTGTCGAGTACTGTTTTCCGCGCGGCATTCTTCGGCGGCTTTCCAATCGTCGAACGTTGGGCGCACGCGTATCGCGTTGGCTATTACGAACCCCCCGTCGGGCTAGATGCAACTGTGTTCGAGCCAACCGTCGATTTCAAATTCAAGAACGACACCGACGCGTATTTGCTCATCCAAACCAAAATCGATTTGAGAAACACAACGCTCACGTTCAACTTTTATGGCACCAAGCCCAATCGCACGGTCGAGATGGAAGACCCCATCATGGATAACATCATTCCGCATGGTCCTGCGATTTACACTGATGATCCAACGCTCAAGAAAGGCGTGACCAAGCAAGTAGACAGCGCGCATGATGGCGCAGATGTGACCATCTGGCGAAAGATTCTGGTCAACGGCCAAGTCGTCAAGCGCGAAAAATTCTTCAGTCGCTATGAACCGTGGGTCGCACGGTACATGGTGGGGACGAAAGTGGTGAAATAGGCGACGGATGATTTTAGGCATCCATCATCTATTTGCCGGAGAATTAGATCGATTATACAATAAAAGCGGAGGCAGGATGGAAAACATAGCCAAATTATCTCGCAACGGACAACTGACTTTGCCACCCGCCATTCGTCGTGCCCTTAAATTGCGCGCGGGTGAATTTGTCGAAATGAAACTGGTCGGACATAGTTTAGTGGTCACACCCAAAAAAATCATTGACAAAGATCAAGCGTATTATTGGAGCGCTGAGTGGCAAGCAGCTGAACGTGAAGCCGATATTGATATTCTTGCTGGTCGGGTCAAGAAATTTGATACCGTGGATGAACTGGTGAAAGAACTCCATTCTCGGAAATAACCATGAATTTCGCGCGGACCGAACACTTCAAGACAGCTTTTCAACAACTCACGGAGCGCGATAGCAAAAAAGTCGAAAAGGCATTGCGCTTGATGCTTGCTGACTTGCGACATCCCAGCTTGCGCATCAAGAAGGTAGAAGGCACTGACAATATTTGGGAAGCTCGTGCCAGTCTTTCAATCCGTATCACATTTCAGATTGACAGAGACACAATTATCTTGAGAAATGTTGGACCCCACGACAAAACCCTGAAACATCCCTGAAATTAAATTGGGCGGGAACACTCCCGCCCAATAGTTTTATCCGATTCAGTCGTAGAGACCTGGTTTATCACATCATCCACCCAAGTACTGCAACGCCACTCGAATTCGATCTTCCAGGTCTTTCACATTCACCGGTACCGAACGCGCAGCGCGGTTTGCCTCTGCGGCGCTATATCCCAGGTTAATAAGCGCGTTTAGCACGTCCTCATCCAGCGGCGACAATTCTTCCACATCGCCCAAGCCGCTCACATCGACTTTGCCTTTCAATTCTAGGACGATTCGTTGCGCAGTCTTTTTTCCAATGCCCGGCACCGCCGTCAGCGCATCGATGTTTCCTTGCGCGATGGCCATCCGTACCATGTCAGTGGACGCCGAGGACAAAACGTTCAACGCGACTTTGGGACCGACCCCACTCACCGTCATCAGCGTTTCAAACAAGCGCAATTCTTGTTCCGTCGCAAAACCATAGAGCGAGAGTTCATCTTCGCGCACGCGCAGATGCGTGAACAATCGAACGTCGCTGCCAACTGCGCCTAGCCCCGCCGATGTCTTCGCCGAGAGGCGCACGCGAAAACCGACTCCACCGACGTTAAGCAAGATGCTATCGTCCGTCCGTGCTTGAAGTTTACCGTGAAGTGATCCAATCATGTTTTAACCTATGTGCCGTGTGACGTGTGACACGTGACAGATTCCTTCCCTTGTCACTCGTCACCTGTTACTCTAGCGAACTTGGCCGTGTGAGCGTGACAGATCGCAATCGCAAGCGCATCGGCGGCATCATCCGGTTGCGGGACCGAATCGAGCTGCAAAAGCATCTTGACCATTTGCTGAATTTGATTCTTGTCCGCGCGTCCGTAGCCAACCACCGCCTGCTTGATTTCGAGCGGCGTGTATTCGTGGGTCGCGATGTTCGCTTGCGCCGCCGCGAGCAAAACGACACCGCGTGCCTGACCTACAGACAGCGCGGTGCGAACATTCTTGCTGAAAAATAATTTCTCGACGACGGCATCCGTTGGCTGGTACTTTTGAATCAGCGCGGTCAGTTCCGTATAAATATGTTGCAAGCGGCGCGGCATTTCCCAGTCGGAAGGCGTTGTAATCGCGCCGTACGCAACTACGGTCAATTCATCGCGTTCGCTTTTCAAAATCCCATAGCCAGCGATCGCCGTCCCAGGATCGATGCCCAAAATAATCATGCGGGTTTAGGCATGCTCAAATTGCGCCATCACCTCGTCGTTAATATCGACGTTGGTGTAGACTTTTTGCACATCGTCATGCTCTTCGAGCGATTCCATCAGCTTGAGCGTTGAGGCAGCTTGCTCTGGAGTAACTTCGGCAGGGTTTTTGGAAATCCATGCCAGTTCAATCGACGTGACCGGAGTCTTTTTCTTTTCGAGTGTTTCACGAAATGCGCGCAGTTGCTCTGGTGCGCAATAGGCCTCGACGACATTGCCATCTGCTTTAACATCGTCTGCGCCCGCATCGATTAATTCCAGTTCAAGCTCTTCAGGATTTTTCGCGCCTTCAATCGTGATGACGCCCTTTTTCTCAAACATCCAAGCGACGGCATTCGAGGCAGCGAGGTTGCCGCCGCCGCGCGTAAAGAGGTGACGAACTTCCGAGGCAGTTCGATTGCGGTTGTCGGTCAGGACTTGGACGAGCAGGGCTGTGCCACCTGGACCATACCCCTCGTAGATTGCATCTTCGAGCTGACCGCCTTCGCTGAGTTCGCCCGTGCCGCGCTTGATTGCGCGCTCAATGTTTTCCTTTGGCATATTCTGCGAGCGCGCTTTTTCGACGGCGAGTCGCAGCGTAAAGTTCGCGGCGGGATCGCCACCCCCTTCACGCGCCGCAAGTGATATTTCACGACCAAGGCGCGTGAAAATTGCGCCTTTTTTAACGTCCGCTACACCTTTTTTTCGTTTAATCTGTGCCCACTTGGAATGACCAGACATTTTATATACCTCCGCAACGAACTTCGTTGTTTGAATATATTATACCATGTGATTAGCAAAATTGCAGAATTAAGAGTTGGAAATTGGAAATTAGAAGTTGGATTTTGGGATTTGGGATTTATAAACTAACCCGCCGCGGTTTTGCGCGGCATTTCTCCGCTTGAATGATCGAATGAATCAAGACGGCTGTTTCGTCGAGCGCATCATCTTCATTGACAATCACGTAATCGAATTTCTCAAACTCATTCATTTCGAGTCGCGCCGCGTGCAAGCGCAATTTCAAATAATCTTCCGGCTCGGTGCGACGACGGCGCAAACGCAACTCGAGCGCTTGCATCGACGGCGGCATCAGGAAAATGAAAATGGCATCCGGTGCGACGCGCTTGAGCGTGGCAGCGCCTTGCACGTCGATGCGCATAATCACATCTTGACCGCGTACTAATGCTTCGCGAACCTCACTGCGCGAGTTGCCGTAATCATAACCATACACAACCGCGCGCTCCAAAAATTCGCCGCTGCGCTCCATCTGGTCGAATTGCTCTTTGGTGACAAAGTGATAATCTTTGTGATCGATCTCTTCGGCGCGTTTCGGGCGCGTCGTGTTCGTGACGAGAAAATGAAACGGATAGTTCATTTCCGCCATGCGTTTGAGCGCAGCATCTTTGCCCACTCCGGATGGACCGGAGACGACGATGAGCAACGGTGAGCGTTCGGGCAGAGGAATAGGTGCTTCAGTCATGTTTATTTCCGTTTACTAAATTGGGCGCGCCGACTCGAGCAATTTTTTCACGATGTCCTAATCCCTTGGTCACATTTGCAGAATCGACAATGAGCGGCGCATTATTGACGACCAAACGATAATCGATGGAACTATGCGCCGTGACAATGATGACGATATCGCTAGCCCGGATCGCCGCACGCGTCAACGGAATCGATTTGAATTCATTGTTGGCTTGACGGAAAACATTGCCACCGACGCGAAACTTGGCCACGTAGGGATCGTGATAATCGACTTGTGCGCCATAGTTCAACAAAATTTCGATCACACGCTCGGCAGGCGAATTGCGGGCATCGTCGACATTGCGCTTGAACGCGACACCCAACACTAACACGCACGCATCTTTCAACGTTTTGCCTTTGCGTCCCAACGCATCGCTCGCAAGTTTGACGACATGATAGGGCATACCTTGATTGATTTCCGCCGCCAGCTCTATGAACTTTGTATAAAAATCGTACTCGCGCGCTTTCCACGACAAATAGTACGGATCGACTGGAATACAATTATGCGTCACAATGCCGTACGACGTAATGAACGTATGTGTATCCTCGATTTCTGCCGAATAAACCGTATGGACACCATTTCTCTGCGATACCTCTGCCACTTTGATCGTCGCAAAAGTGCCATGCGGAATGAAACTTTTGGTTGGCATTCGTTTACGGCGTCCATCCGCATACTGCTGTAACTTTTTGCTTTTGTCGCCGTCCAACAATGGCAAGAGGCGCGCAAGTTGTTTTTCGCCGTAGAATCGCAAATAGGGCTTGGCTTTTCTGAACGTCGGCACAAATCCTAGCCCTTGGGCGAGTAAGACCGTCTGCTGAAAGAGACGTGGACTGCTCGAAAAATATCCTACAGTCGCCACGTTAGTATGATGGTCAAACATTTTCTGTTTCATTGCATGATGATAATGACGCATCCGTTGCTCAAGACTCACATCACCATCGCCACGCAACAACCCTGCCAGCACACTCAGACGAATTGACTCTGGCGCTTCCATGATGACGCCCGGAATCTGCATGCTGGTCGAGCAGGTTCCACAACCCAACACATCCCGTATCAAGTGCGCAAACAAGTTCGACGATACTTTGATCTGGAGCGCATTCCAATGCCTGTCTTTATGCGTTGAATAACGCATGCCCAAGGCGGTGATAATCTGACACACGTCGTCAATATATTCACGCTCATTTGCGTTGAACGTAAACCGCGTTCGTAGTGACTTGTCCGCCGTAATGCAACCCTCGCTGAGATAATAACCAATGAGCCGGGCAAACGCCTTATCTACTGTGATCGTCGCAGGCATTGAGCTTGCGGCTGGACCGCGACCGGTTCGCAAAAGAAGGTCAGGATGCGGTAACGGCGCAAAACCGCGTTTTTCCAATTCCAAATAAACGGCGAGCGGCATCTGATTAGAGCGAAAGATTTCATCACGTTTCGCGCGATCAATATTCAACGTCTTGAGACCCTCAACCAATTTTTCTCGGTGGTCTTTAAACGATTTGTGCTGGGGAGCCACACGGGTTCTGGCAATTTCCTCACTGGGTAAATGCGGAATTAGATCGATCACCAAATCGTTTGCGGTGGCGTCGATCCAATCGGTGGACACGATGAGGTGGTCGCCAGGTTGGAGTGCGTCCGCACGCTGAACCTGCAATGTACCATCTTTCCACACGACCAGGGGATGACCATCCGTCACCGAAAGCTGGCGGCGATCAATTGTGGTAATGTCAACCATCGCACCTTGATACTTGCGGCGTGAAAATGCGAGCAACGGCTTGAAACAAATACCTGGATTTTCAAGATCGAACGAGAGCATGTTTATCCCTTCCGGCTCCAAAAGCGTCACATCGCCGATCTGCCTGGCCGCAGTGGGGTTCTCACGCTCCAATTCGGCAAAATACTCGCCCACTTGCGCACCTCGCAAGCCGTGCCCATTTTTTACAAACAAGAATTCATTTTCACTCAAGCAATGCCCACCCACGCCGGCACTCGGATAGAACGCCATGAAACCAAATGGCTTGGTCTTGGCCGCTTCGATAACTTCCCAAAAATCGATGCCCATTCGTTCCGACAAGAGTGCGAGTTCGTTGACCAACGCGATGTTAACCGAGCGAAAAATATTTTCAAGCAGTTTGCTCATTTCGGCGGCGCTCGGCGATGAGACGACAAAAATTTCGGGCGTAAGATGCACGAGCAATGCTTTTGCTAACTCAGTGCAACGCGGCGTCAAACCACCTAATGTTTTCGGCGTATTCTTGACACTCCAACCTTGGCTGCTCGTCGCACCTGGATCAATACGCTCCGGTGAGAATGCCAGATGAAAATCCTTGCCCGCCTTGAGTCCGCTCGTTTCGAGAATCGGCAGACAAACTTGCTCCGTCGTCCCAGGATACGTCGTGCTTTGGAGAATCACAAGCTGTCCTTCGTGCAATCGCGGCGCAATGCTTTTCGTCGCCGAAATCACCGGTGCGAGATCAGGCGCTTTCATCTCGTCGAACGGCGTCGGCACGCAAATAAAAATAACATCGGCATCTTGCAAATCATCATAGTCGCACGTCGCTCTGAATTTTTTCTTGGCAAGCAGTGCTTTGACATCCTTGGTCGCCACATCGGGAATGTAACTCACCCCTTTGTTGAGCGAATCGATCTTGCGGGCATCAATATCCACACCCAAGACCGGAAATCCCTCACGTGCAAATTCGATGGCGAGCGGCAAACCGACGTAACCCAATCCCACTACAGCAACCTGAGCCGTTTTGTTCGCAATCTTTCCTTCGAGTTTCATCTCTTCTCCAATGTTTTGAGCCGTTCTTTTTTAAATTCAAATTCGTACAGCCCCACTAGACTTGCTGTTATCACCAGCGCAAGTGCAAAGTAACTGGCCAGCACATTCCCCTGCGCGCAAAAGACCGCCACCATGCCAAACACACCCGAAACAAGATACAACGCGAGCACGGCTTCACGCACCGTCAGCCCACGCGCCACCAATCGATGCGAGATGTGATCCTTACCGGCATGAGTCATTGGATTCAAGCCACGCCGCAGACGCGAAACAAAAACCAGGGTCGTATCGAAAATGGGCAGTCCCAAAACGAGAATCGGAATGAACCACGTCGAAATGAGCGGGTGATCGGGAAAACGAAGTTTGATTCCGACGGCGGCGAGCATGAAACCGATAAAGAGACTGCCGGAATCGCCCATGAAAATCAACGCGGGGTTGAAATTGTAGATCAAGAAACCAATGGCAACGCCGAGTAATGCCGCGCTAAGACTCCCCACGAGAAATTGCCCGTTCTCGGCGGCGAGCAACATAAAGAACGCCGCAGCAACCGCGGCGACGCCTCCTGATAATCCATCCATATTGTCGAGCAGGTTCATCGCGTTCGTGATACCGATAATCCAAAACAGCGTGATCGCCGTATCGAAAATTGGGTTATTGAAAATCTCGACAGTGATGCCCGCTGCAACAAGAATGAGCGCGCCAAAAATCTGCCCGATCAATTTGACACTCGCGCGCAGATGCACCCGATCATCCCACACGCCCAGGAACGACACCCAGGTTGCGCCCACGACGATACTAACCATTTGCGAGATATAAAATCGGTCGGCGAACAAAATCAGCGCGACGACAAATGCCGTGTACATCGCAACACCGCCGAGCAACGGAATCGGACTCTGGTGAATTTTGCGCGCGCTCGGCTGATCGACCATGCCGGTGTGCAGCGCAACCCGACGCGCCAAAGGAGTCGCGCCAATTGCTAGCACAAACGCGGCAACCAGGATGACCATCCAAGTGATCATTAGTTTTTTGCCACCGGATTATTTTGCAACGACGCGAGGTACGCTTGCAAAGCTGCCTTGTCGGCATCCGTCGCTTGCGTGAGCGCCGCTTGCACCGACTTGACGGCTTGATCGATTTGTCCTGCTTTTTGCGCATTGATCGCCGCTTGGACGTTTTGCCACATGGGCTTTTCCCCATCCGGAGCAAGCGCCGCAGCGGTTGCCAGCGTGCGCTGTGCGTCGTCAATCTTGCCAAGTTGCAAATTCAGCAGCACGATATTTTTCTGCGCATCGTAATCTTTTTCGGAGAGACGCGCAATCGCTTGATATTCCGGCAGCGCAAATTGCGGTTGCCCGCGGCCCTTCCATCGATTCGCCAAGGTGCGATGCGCTTCGATATCGTTGGGAGATTTTTGAACGGCTTGATAATCTTTTTGCAGAGCCAGCAACTGATTGTTGAAATCTTGAAAACGCGCATAGTCGGAACGATTATTCGGCACGAGAGACAGCGCCTTTTTCATCGCGTTGACCGCTTGATCGACTTTGCCATTTTCCGAGAAAAAGTTGGTCAGCAGCAAATACGGCATGAAATCGGTTGGCGCTACCTTGGCGGCTTGCTCAAGTTCTTGTTGCGCTAGATCGAGCTGACCGTTGCGTTTGTAGAGGTCTGCCAATTGGTAATGCACGCTCACCAAAGTTGGGTTCTTCGCCGCGATTCGCTTAAAGGTCTGGACCGTTTGCGAAAGATAAGCCGGCTGTGAAAGGACACTCGCCGGTCCAGGAGCGAGATTTCCATCCGGATCAGAAAGCGCATTGGGATCAAGATCAACAGCTTTTAAATAGGATGCCACCGCATTCGGCAGATCGTTTTGCGTGCGGTAGTAATCACCGAGGTAAAGAAAAGTCTGCGGGAACTTGGGATCAAGCTCTGCCGAAATATCCAACTGTTCCTTGGCTTTTGCCAAATCATTCATTCCCAAGTAGGTCAAGCTCCACTCGTTGTGAAGATGCGCCGTGTTCGGCGACAGTCGAATCGTTTGCGCATAATAATCGGATGATTTTTGATAACGCGCCATGCGTTCCGCCGGATTATCCGTCATCGTCGCCGTGATGCGATAAAGTCGCGCTAGGTTCGCCGAGTGATCGGTGTTGAGCGGATTCAGTTGCTGCGCGAGCAACAACGTTTTATTGCTTTGATCGATGAGAGACGCGCGCTTGGTAGGGTCGGCTGCACCGCGCGCCGATTCGAGATAAGCGCGCCCGAGGAAGAGCGCATAAAAATCCTGGGAGGGTTGCAATTCAAGCGCGCGTTTGTACGCGTTAATGCTTTGGTCCCAATTACCCGCGCTGTCATAGTTGTTACCCGCTTTATAGAGAATATCCGCTTGGATGCCATTGTAGTTCGTCGCGTAAATTCCGACGAGTGCAATAATCAGCGCAACAGGGACTGCAATCGCACTCACCAAGGTACGGAACGCGAGAATAGGGCGAGGCGATACATCAACCCAAAGCGTAATCGTCAATGCAGCGACCACGATCAAAAGCGCGACGTAGTACAAGGTGAGCAAACCGATAAATGACTGAGTCAAATCACCGGGCGTCGTAATCATGCGCGTTTGCAACATCACAAACCACAACACGGCAGTGAAAGACAGAATCGCGAAAAGCAAAATATCGTACGTGAGCGCGCTGCGATTGATTTGCGAAGGTAGCCGCTCGCCCAAGCCGATAATGCCCGCCATGACCCACGTAAACGCGAACATCAAGAAAATTCCGTACGACGTAGCATTGTCTTTCACAAAGAGCGAACGCCATACGGCATCGAGCGAACTCGTGCTGCCTGCCTGGTTCGTGACAAACTCGAATGTCATGGTCATGATGACGAGCGAAGCAATCGCCGTCCAGGCCAAAGTCGGCGTGGCAGATGCTTGCTCATTCGGATTCGAAACGACTCGCGTGCCTTCTTGCAGACGACGGCGTTGGCGACGACGCTGCACTGGCTTGGGTGTCGCTTCTTCGACAACCGGCCGCGGCGCAGCGGCGACGGCCACCTTGGCTGGCTCGCCGATCTTGTTCATGCCAATCACGACGAGCAGCGCAGCATAAAACCAAAAATACGTTCGCGTCGAGACAATCGCAATCCCAAAGTGAATTTCGATAAAGTGCGCGATAAACGCTGCGATCAAGACGCTCAGCCAGAGCGCGTTCGTGCCTTGAGACTCGGAAGAATCTTCCGATTGAGGTGTGCGATCTCGCAACACATGCCAGATGAGGTAGATGAACAATCCTAGGATCATACCAGCCGGCAATGCCACGCCGATAAAATTCCAGCCACGCCACAATCCAAAAGCAATGGCGGCAAAGAAACCTCCCGCCAGCCATAAGACAATAAACAAATTGCGCTCAGTATTCGTCCGAATCAAACCAAGCAGTTTGAGAGCGTAATAGAAAATCGAAATGAACAGAAGAATGTATGCGCCAAACCCAAGGAGACCAGTGCCCACCAACGCGTCAAAGGTCTCGTTGTGCGCGCGATCCGGCGATGCATTGCGCGATTCATAATGCGCCAAGTCTGGGGGATAAAACGGATTGTAAGCCACGTACATCGCTTCGGGACCATAGCCGACCAGGGGACGAATCGCATTAACGGCATCGTCGCCCGTAAGAGGTGACCACAAGGGTTCATGCGGCAAAACCAATTGCACTGCGCCTTGCCAAATCAATTCGCGGACCTTGTTCGTCCCAGATTCGGTATCGAGGATGGTTCCCAATCGACCGATATAGGGTAATTGTTTAAGTGGGTCAAGCGGCGTAGAAGGCAAGTTGAACAAAATCAGAAATACTGCGCCGAAGATGGTCAAGCCAATCGATGCCAGACTAAGCCAGCGTACTCCGCGTGCTAGCGGATAAATAATGCCAAACGCGACCATCGCACCCAAAAGTCCTAACCAGGGACCGCGGCTTTGCGTAAAATAAATCGCGACGAACTGCGCTGCCAAGATGATGGTATACGTCGCCAACAGCAACATGTGGCGCAAGTTCGATTTGTACAAGCCAATACCAACTAGCACGACGAAAAACAAGATAACAAACGCGGTGGCAATGTTGAAATTGAAAATCCACAAGCCCAGGATGATTAGCCATGCTAACACGATCAACCCTGTCACGGTGACGCGCGAATCCTTTTGGGTGACCCGCGTGACCGTCTCGATTAAACGCGCCGCCGCCAATGGGACCACCATGATGAGATACGCCGCGACAAAAATCGAGTTGCCCATGTTGGCGGCGACGCGCACGGTGGTATCCCCACCCCAAGGCAACGGGTCGAGTTGATAGTGCTGCAAAATTCCGTAAAACGAAATCGGAAAGCTTGTAATAATCGCCGTATTAATCGCGCGACCGAGTTGGGTGCGAGTCCGGAGCGTGCTCACTGCCATCAAGAAAATAACGATGTATGAAAAAGTCGTATACGTGCCTTCCAACCGTTGGTATGATCCCCAAAGCGTCACGTTAGGCGCAACCGACAAAATCGTTGAAATGAGATAAACCACTACGACCGCGAACGTGGGCACAATCAGAGGATTATTGCGGAGAATCGAACGCAGCGTTTCGGCTAACGATGTTTTCGGCAAACCACTTTCGATTTGCTTGACAAGCCATGCCGCCACCATCAACAACGCCAACGAACGGACTAACGATGCTTTATCTGGTTCAAACACCCGGCTTGAATAAACATTAAAGTATAATGGCGCGACGATGATCGCCGCTAACCAACCGGTTTCCAAAATTTTTTCGCAAAAAACGGAGAGACGAGTTTGCATTGGTTTGGTTGACCCCAAAAATTCTTGGCGACTATTATACGACGGTTAGAGACGATGCGCAAATCTTTTAAAAAATCCGTCCAAGCTCCAAGCAAGCCAAGAACTCTCTCGGTCAAGCCTCAACAAATTAGTAAATTGTTTGAATTGAGGTATAATAAAAACATGCAACCTGTCTTGATTGGCGTAGCAGGTGGTTCCGGCTCCGGCAAAACGACCGTCTCGCAAGCAATCCTTGACCAAGTCGGACACGACCGCATCGCATATCTTCAACACGACGCGTATTACTGCGACCGCAGCCAAATGCCGTTTGAAGAGCGTACGAAAATCAATTACGATCATCCCGATTCGCTGGAAACCGATTTGCTAGTTAAACATCTCCAAGTCTTGCGTGATGGGAAATCGGTCGAATCCCCCATTTACGATTTCTCCAAACATGTTCGCAAGACCGAAACGCACGCCATCGAACCCCGCGCGATCATCCTGGTGGAAGGTATCTTGATCTTTGTCGATCGAGCCCTCCGCGAGATGTTCGACATTAAAATTTTTGTAGATACCGATTCCGATATGCGCTTTCTGCGACGGCTGCAACGCGATATCGCCGAGCGGGGGCGAACGTTGGATTCGGTGATTGAACAATACCTCGCGACTGTCCGCCCGATGCACTTGGAATTCGTCGAGCCAAGCAAGCGCTATGCAGACCTCATTATTCCAGAGGGCGGATTCAACCAAATTGCTATCGATATCATTGTCGCGCGCATCAACGCAGTATTGGGAACGAGCTAATCTAGACGACCCATTTTCTCCGAGTTCTACCCCGCGTGACTGTCTTGCCATTACTCAAAGCCTAGTTGACGAAGGTCACTATTGGGTGTAAAATTCAATTGTTGAATTTTGAACAGGCAACCATGGCAAACAGCGAACACGAACTGCGCATCCTCCAAGAAATCGAACGTAACCCCGAAACAACTCAGGCGACGTTGGCGACCCAGTTAGGCGTAGCGGTGGGTAGCATTAATTGGTACGTCAAACGCCTGATCAACAAAGGTTACATCAAAGTCACTCACCTTCAACGCCGCAAATTGCACTATTTTCTCACTCCTTCTGGTCTGGCACTCAAAGTCAAACTCACACGCAGCTACATGGATGTGTCGTTGCGCACGTACCGAGAACTGCGCCAGTCAGCCCGCGAAACACTGACCCAAATTCACCGATCAGGG
Organism: Chloroflexota bacterium; assembly: GCA_016215025.1. Taxonomy (GTDB): domain Bacteria; phylum Chloroflexota; class Anaerolineae; order UBA4142; family UBA4142; genus JACRMI01. The sequence continues at coordinate 8,030 of JACRMI010000173.1, read as the reverse complement.
TACACCGCAATTTGCATTGACGGCGACGATGAAGCGACTGAGATTTTGCGCTTGACGTGTTTGGAGCAAGACATGCGAGTCGAAAAAAAATCGACGCAGCTTCCAATCATCCGCGCCGATGGCAATACGTTTGTTACCGAAATGCCCAATGGCAAAGACAAGTAGTGAATTGATGACGACAGAACATACACCTCTTGTGCGAGCATTCATTCAAGCGCGCATGAGTTCTTCGCGATTTCCTGGTAAGGTACTGGCTCCCTTCGCGGGACGTCCCATCATTGCGCACGTCATTGATCGAGTTGCTTTAGCCATTCCCCGCGAGTATATCACACTGGCGACGAGCACCGAGCCATCCGATGATCCCTTGGCAGCGTATGTTATAACCATGGGCATTACCGTCTTCCGCGGCTCGTTGAACGACGTTTTCCTGCGCTTTCAAGACTGTCTAAAACAATATCCCTGCGATTGTTTTTTTCGCGTCTGTGCAGATAGTCCATTATTAGACGATTCATTATTTAGAAAAGCATTGACATACACAATCCAGGAAGGTATCGCTATTGTCACCAATGTTTATCCGCGAAGCTTCCCAAAAGGCAATAGCATCGAGTTGATCTATGCACACCAGTATGCAGCTATCGATCCATTCGGATTGACGGATGAAGAAAAGGAACATGTCACCAAATTTTTCTACAATCACCCGCAAGATTTCAAGATCGTCAATTTCGAATCGGGCAATGCGGCGCTGTCGCAGGTGAACTTGTGCGTTGATACAATCGAAGATATGCGGCGTCTGGAAAACCAAACGACTGAATTGAAGCGAGAATTTTTCACGCGATGAAAAAAAATCGACTCGGAGTTGCGGTAGTCGGATTAGGCGTCGGCGAGCAACATGCGCACACGTACGCGGCAATAGATCAATGCGAACTTGTATGGCTTTATGACCTTGATACAAATAAATCGGCGCACCTAAGTAAAGAATTACGAGCCGGGGCTGTTGCAAACAGTTTTGAACAGATACTGCATGATCCAACCGTTCAAATTGTCTCAATCGCTTCGTACGATGATGATCATTTCGAGCAAGTCGTTGCCGCGTTGAATGCGGGCAAGCATGTCTTTGTCGAAAAGCCATTGTGTCGGACCCATGACGAAGTAATAACCATCAAGCAAGCCTGGGCGAAGCATGACGGACGACTCAAGCTCTCTACGAATCTAGTTCTCCGTGCCGCCCCCATGTACCGATGGTTGAAACAAGAATACGACGCAGGACACTTGGGCAAGGCGTACGCTTTTGACGGAGATTATCTGTACGGGCGACTGGAAAAAATCACGCAGGGCTGGCGCAAAGATGTAGATGATTATTCGGTAATGCTTGGTGGAGGTGTTCACCTTATTGACTTGATGCTTTGGATCACTAGCGAACTGCCCCGTCAAATATCCGCTGTTGGCAATCGTATTTGCACCACTGGTACCGATTTTAGATTTCAAGACTATGTGACGGCGATGATGCAATTTCGTTCGGGTCTGGTCGGACGAATTACGGCAAATTTTGGATGTGTCCATCAGCATCAACACGTGATACGTTTGTTTGGAACCAAGGCAACATTTCTCTACGACGATGCTGGCGCGCGCTTGCATATATCGCGTGATCCGTCTGCGCCATCCGAGCCAATCTCTTTTTCTCCGTTGCCAAAAAGTAAAGGTGATCTAATTCCACCGTTCGTGTCCGCCATCCTAAATGAAGAAAATCTCGATCAGCACACACAAACGATGTTTGATGTCATCAGCGTTTGCGTCGCCTGCGATCAAGCAACCCAATCCGGTCAAACCGTGGAGGTTCAATACACATGACGATTCGATCTATTCCTTTCGGCAAACCCTGGGTGACCGATGAAGACCGCCAAGCTGTGATGCAAGTTCTGCAAGGCGATGTGCTCACGCATGGACCACAAGCTAAGGCGTTTGAAGCTGAGTTCGCCCAATTTATGGGCGGCGACGCATATTGTGTTTCGCTAAGTTCAGGAATGGCGGCGCTTCATCTTGCCTACTGGCAATTGGGAATTGGCGCAGGCGATCAAGTCATCGTCACGGCACAGACTCACATCGCCACTGCCCATGCTGTCGAAGTCGTCGGCGCACAGCCGGTCTTTGTGGACTGCGATAGCGCCACCGGCAACATCGATCCATCGCGCATCGAACGATTGATTACGCCGCGCACCAAAGCGATTGGCTTGGTCCACTTTTTGGGCATCCCATGCAACATGGATGCGATTCTCGAAATTGCGTCACGCCACGGACTGCAAGTGATCGAGGATTGTGCGCTGGCAATTGGCACGCGTTACAAAAGCACGCACGTCGGTTTGCTGGGGGATGCTGGCATCTTTTCTTTCTATCCGGTGAAACACATCACAACGGGCGACGGCGGTATGTTTGTAAGTCGGCATAAGGAGCTTGCCGACAAGGTATCGAAGGCGCGCGGATTCGGCGTTGATCGTACCTTTTCCGAGCGCACCATCCCAGGCATGTACGACGTACCGACGCTCGGCATCAATTATCGCTTGAGCGATATTAATGCCGCACTTGGGCGTGGGCAACTCAAACGCATCGATGAAATCTTGCGCCGTCGGCGCGCGAATTTTACTCGACTCAAGAATGCGTTCAAGAATATTCCGTATACCTGTGTGCTCGATTCGAATAGTGATGCGCTGACGAGCAGCCACTATTGCTTGAGTGTCGTTCTCAGCGGGCCGCTCGCATCAAAACGTAATCAAATCGTTCCCCTATTGAATCAAGCGGGCATCGGAACAAGCGTTTATTATCCGCAACCCGTGCCGCGCATGACGTATTATCGCCAAAAGTATGGCTATAAAACCGGCGAGTACCCAAACGCTGAAAAAATCAGCGATTGTTCGATTGCACTACCGGTTGGACCGCATTTGGACGAGCAGGACCTGGAATACATTGGACAAGTTTTTGCGCAGGTCGTGAAGGAGACGAATCAATGAATTTCGATTTCAAAGGCAAACGAATCGCGCTGATCGGTGGCGCTGGATTCATTGGACACAACTTGGCGTTGGCATTGTCACGCGACGGAGCGCACGTCGAGATTATCGATGGATTGCAGGTCAACAACTTGCTCGCCTTTGCATCAGCCAGGGCCGATGTGCCCGATCGCGATTTGTACCTGGCGATCATCAACCAGCGGTTGGAATTGCTGCGCCAAGCCGGTATCTCATTAAACATCCAAGACGCGCGCGATTACCACGCGTTGACACACATCTTGGTTCGCATTCAACCTCAAGTCATCATTCACTTGGCGGCAGTTTCGCACGCCGGCAAATCCAACAAAGACCCCTACAGCACGTTTGACCACAGTCTGCGTACGCTGGAAAACGCGCTCGACTATGCGCGCGGGAACATCGAGCATTTTATTTTCTTGTCTTCGAGCATGGTCTATGGCAACTTTCTCACGCCCGAAGTCGGCGAAGACCACCCGCTCAACTCCATTGGCATTTACGGCGCGCTCAAAGTCGCGGGAGAAAAAATGGTGATCGCCTATAATCAAGTATTCAAGTTGCCTTATACCATCATTCGTCCCTCGGCGCTCTACGGTCCTCGCTGCGTGAGCCGCCGCGTCGGACAGATTTTCATCGAAAGCGCGATGAAGGGCGGCAAGCTTCGCGTCGATGGCGATGGCAATGAGCGCCTCGATTTTACGTTTATCGATGACTTGGTCCAGGGAATCGAATTGGTCATTCAGCATCCCAACGCGCGCAATGATATTTTCAATTTGACGTATGGGCAGTCCAGGTCAATCAACGACTTGGTGAATGTCATGAAGCAATCGTTTCCCGGCGCGCCTGTGCAGTACGTCGAACGCGATAACTTGATGCCGTTTCGTGGAACGCTCAGTATCAAAAAGGCAAAAGAAATGCTGGGGTATGCGCCACAAAATCCAATCGAGGTCGGCTTTCCAAAGTACATCGCTTGGTACAAAGAACTTGATCCGAGCGGCAAATTCTGGATGAACATCAAGGTGGATGCGTGAAGATCGAACCAGATTCCTGGCTCGCGAACATCTTCGGCTATCCAGTGTTCAAAGTAACGCTGGCATCCGAAGAAAGTACCGTAACGGCGAACTCGTTTGCTCAGGCTGCCGCAAGTTCAGCAGCATTTCTGTATGCCAAAATTTCCACCACGCGGATCGATCAAGTCCGCACTCTGACCGCGCATGGTTTTAATGTGGTCGATGTCAATGTAACGCTTGATCGCATACCCGCACTGAACACTGATTCCGACGACAAGCAAATAATCGTCCGCGATCTGCGCGCCGATGAACATGATGCGGTTTTGAAAATCGCCGAGACCAGCTTTGTCTATTCGCGCTTTCACCTCGATCCTCAGATCCCGAACCAACTGGCGAATGCAATCAAGCGTGCCTGGATAAAAAGCTATTGTCAGAAAGAGCGCGGCGAGCGCCTCTTGATTGCAGAGGTTGACGGCAAGCCGGTTGGTTTTCTCGCCGTTCTCAAAACGACGATCAATGGCGAGTCCGCCCGCGTAATCGATTTGATCACAGTCGATAAAGCGTATCAGCGTCAAGGAATTGGCCGCGCGTTGGTAAATTTCTTCATTCGGGATTCGGTCAACGCGGTGAGTCGTTTGCGCGTCGGAACGCAAGCAGCGAATATTCCCTCGCTACAACTCTATGAGAACTTGGGATTTCGTATTGCCGAAACAACGTTTGTCTTGCACGCGCATTTTCGCAACGGCGAGGCGTCGAGATGATTCTAGGTAATTGCGATTTGGAACAAAAGCGATTGCTCATAGCTGAGCTTGGCAACAATCACGAAGGCGATCAAGCATTGGCGATGGATATGGTTACCGCTGCCGCTGAATCCGGTGCTGATGCTGTCAAAGTTCAAATCATCGATCCGGAGCATTTGGTCCATCGTTCGCAGACCGAACGAATCGCGCAACTGTCGCGTTTTCGCTTGCCGCTCGCTACTTTGGTCGAGATGGCAACGCTGGCGCGAAAGCAAGGAATGCTGTTCATCGCTTCAGCTTTCGATGTGCAATCCCTCAAGTCCATTGCTGACCATCTTGCGGCAATCAAGATTGCGTCGGGCGATTTGGATTTTGAACCGTTGCTCATCCAAGCGGCGAAACTCGATAAACCAATCTTCCTTTCGACGGGCATGAGTACGCTGGACGAAATTACAACCGCTGTGAATACGATTGCCAAGCACTTGCCCACCAAACGACCTTTGAAGGATACGCTGGCTTTGTTGCATTGCGTCAGCTTGTATCCCGTTCCACTTGCGCAAGCCAATTTGCGCGCAATCAATACCTTGCATGAGACATTTGATTTGACCGTCGGATATTCCGATCACGTCTTGGGAATCCAAGCATCCGTCACAGCCCTGGCGCTGGGAGCGCGCGTGATCGAAAAACATTTTACACTGGATAAAAGTCGAATGACGTTTCGAGACCATGCTTTATCGGCTGATCCAACCGACCTGCGGCAACTCTCCGACGTCGTCCACTCGTTTGACGAAATGCTGGGAACGGGTGAAAAGAAACTAACGGATGCCGAGTTGCAAATGGCGCAAGCGGCGCGTCGCAGTATCGTCGCCGCACGCGATTTGGATGCCGGTACTCGATTAACTTTCGACGACCTCGATTATGTTCGACCGCGTAAGGGATTATCCCCTACGCTTGCAACATCGTTAATTGGGCGCATATTGAAGGTACCGGTCAAGCGACATGATCTGATCTTGGAAACAAGTCTGGAATAAAAACCATACGTCAACTCAACTTTGAAATAGGTAAAGAGAGGTCAGGATGGAATCTCCCGGATTGTCGACCCAAGACACGGGCAACGAAAGAGAGGACGTTGCAAAATATTATGACGCCGTCGCAAGTGAGTATTATCGAAAGTATCAGCGCGAAAACTTGCTTGGCGAAAAATATCCACAGAACTATTATCGGCTGCAATTGCTAGTACAACGCCTGGCTGCATCCCACGCTCATTCGATTTACGAGGTAGGAACCGGCGAAGGCACCCCCATAGCCATCATGGCCCGAATGGGATTTGCCGTAGCGGGTTGTGACATTTCTGAAAACATGGTGAAACTCACTCAAGCTCATCTTCAAAGCATAAATGCAGATTCAAAGCGAGTGCAATGGGGTGATATTGAAGACAGTCTCACAACGGCAAATCAATTAGCGTATGGACCCTTTGATGCGTTGATTGCTGTTGGAGTGATGCCGCATGTGGCCAAAGATGCTCTGGCACTCCGCAATATGAGAATGTTTCTTAAAGAAGGGGGAAAGATATTTGTCGAGTTTCGGAACAAACTTTTTTCACTTTTTACGTTCAATCGATACACCAAGGATTTTATCCTGAATGATTTGCTCGCGGACGTGGCTGACGATGTCAGGGCGCAAGTCGCCGTGGAATTGGATAAGCGGTTGGCGTTAGATCAACCTCCGCCGGAAACAAGGGGCGATGGCACCCCCCGTTACGATACCATTCACGCCAAATTTCATAACCCATTCGAGGTCACGGAATTGATGGAACGCGAGGGTTTTACTCATCCACGCTTACATTGGTACCATTATCATCCAGCGCCACCTATGTTGGAAAACACCATGCAGAAACGCTTTCGAGAAGAAGCACAACGTTTGGAACACTCCTCTTCATGGCGCGGTTACTTTTTGTGTTCGGCATTTGTCGTTGAGGCGCAAGCAAATTGATCGCATTTGAATCGAAATCCCCCGGCGCTCGAATCGATAGAGAGACAAACGGCAGAATAGTTGAAGACCTGTTGCGGCGCTTGTTTCCAATTTGCCGCAGCATTACGGGCGAAGGATTACGCACGACCCTCAAGACCATCTCGGAGTACGTGCCACTCAAGATCATCGAGATTCCAACCGGCACGCAGGTCTTCGATTGGCAGATTCCTGACGAGTGGAATATTCGTGATGCTTACATCAAGAACGAAGCAGGCGAACGGATCGTTGATTTCCGCCAGTCGAATCTGCATGTTCTCAACTACAGTACTCCTATCCATCAAAAGATGACGCTGGAGGAATTGCGCCCTCATCTGCATACCTTGCCTGCCCAGCCGAATGCCATTCCCTACTTGACCAGCTACTATAAGCGCGATTGGGGATTTTGTTTAACGCATCATCAGTATCTAGCCCTGTCTCCCGGCGAGTACGAGGTCTGTATCGACGGTACCCTTGCTCCTGGATCATTGACCTTGGCGGAGTCCATTTTACCGGGCGAGGCAAGTCATCAAATTCTTTTCTCAACGTACTGCTGTCATCCTTCCCTTGCCAACAACGAACTTTCGGGCCCGATTATTACAACGTTGCTTTACCAATATCTCGCCGCTTTACCCAAGCGTCGTTTTACTTATCATTTTTATTACGGACCTGAAACAATTGGCGCATTGGCTTTTCTGGCGTTACATGGCAAACGGCTCAAAGAAAATCTGTTGGCTGGGTTTGTCGTAACATGTTGCGGTGATCGAGGGTCTTTCACTTATAAGCAGGTTCGGAATCCGAACAACGCACTTGATCGAGTAGTTTTGCATGTGCTCAAACACAGTGGGGTAGAGTTCAAAGCAGTTCCCTACTTTCCGACCGGAAGCGACGAACGACAATATAGCTCGCCAGGATTTGATCTTCCGATCGGCTCACTGATGCGCTCGACGTACGGACAATATCCTGAATATCATACCTCCTTGGATAATTTGGATTTTATCTCAATAGACTCGCTTTTGGAAACACTTGAACTTTACGTCGATTGTGTCTATGCACTTGAACACAATCTACGCTATGAGAATCTTTGTCCCTTTGGCGAACCCATGCTTAGCAAATATGTGTCGTGTCCAAGGACATCGTACACAAAAAAGTCCAGAGACATCGTACACATTGTTGCTGAGTCGTCACATCCGCACATCGGATTAACAATCGCATAATCGAATCTTTTCGTTCATACTGCTTCTGTAAGGAGGCGCTAT
>JACRMI010000172.1 GCA_016215025.1 Chloroflexota bacterium | reverse complement strand
GCGATAATGGGCACATCGCGGAATTTCTTACAGTCCGGTCGTTCGTGTATCGAAATTCTCTCACAATTTACGGCACATGCACAACGTTTTCTGCTTGTCAATAGGGAATGTAAGTTTTTGTCAAAAGTCTCAATCAGTTCCACATGTAAGGTTTGATCTTTCAGGAAGCAACGAATTTGGATGGCGTCGAAACGAGTCCATTCTTTACCGCATACAATGCGGCTTGGGTGCGACTGGGTAATCCGAGCTTGACCAGAATCTTGCTCACGTGCGTTTTAACCGTGCCCTCGCCGATATTCAAGGCGCGCGCGATTTCTTTGTTCGAGCGACCTTGGGCGAGCAAAGCGAGCACATCGTTTTCTCGTTCGGTGAGAAGTTCGTGATTTTCAGATGCGCGGACTTGGCGAACGAGGATCGCATTCGCTTCCGGCGACAATTGGATTTGACCCGCCATGGCGGCTTTGATCGCTTTGACCAATTCGTCGGCTTCGGTGCTTTTGAGCAAAAAGCCTATAGCGCCTGCGCGCATCACGTTGACGAGGATCGCTTCGTCGAGCACGCCGGTGAGCGCAATCACCTTGATGCTGGGTAATTCGTTTTCAATGAGGGTGATGGCTTGAATGCCATCCATCCCAGGCATGATCAAATCCATCAAGACCACATCCGGTTTGAGTTCGCGCGCGAGGCGAACGGCTTCCGCACCATCTATCGCTTCGCCGACCACCTCGATTTCGCCGTGGTCTTGCAAAAAGTCGCGCAGTCCTTTTCGTACAACTGAATGATCGTCTGCAATCAATACTTGAATACTCACACGACTCCAACTTTCGATGGGTTTTTGTCTCTATCAAATGGCATAGCCCAAATGTATCTTTTGTTAGATGCGTTTGGCAGGATCGGGATTTATACTATGAATAAGCAAATTGAGGGAATAGTGTCGAGCCGGAAAGTGGTAGTGAGGAGAGTGCCGTCTTGCAAAAATAATTATAACATATTCCTGCTGACGTGAGCGCGAAAAAAAAGATTTAATGATTTTTTATCAATCGGTCAGTTTAGCGACCGATAATTTATCTGGCGCAGATAGAATCTGGTATGCCAATCGATTTAGACAACGAAGACGATAAATTGACCGTGAAAGCGGCAATGCCAGGCATCCAGCCGGAGAATTTTGAAAAAAATTCATTGACTAGAAATCCAATAAAGGGAGCGAAAGATATTATGCCAGCCAGTCAAACTCTGTCGATTGAACGCGGTTTACGCCGATACGATACGGTAACCAAAGAACAGTTGGAAACCCTGTCAAAATTTTCGGGTTCTCAAAACCCGGTCCTGAGTCTTTATCTCGGCGTGCAGCTCAGCGAAAATAGAAAAGACAAGCTGCGGACCAAACTCAATCAATTGATCCATGAACAGGGACTGGCACTGCGCGGTGAATCAAAAGAAAAACAGCGCGCGGTCAAAGCGCACATCGATAAAGTGATGAAATGGTTCGAGACCGAGTATGACGAAACCGGACGGGGCGTGGCTATTTTTTCTTCGAATCATAATGGATTATGGCAGACCTTTCGCCTGCCGCTGGCGGTGCGCGATCAACTCGTGATTTCGGACCGGCCGTACGTGCGACCGCTGATGATGCTAACGGATGAGTCGGCGCATTATTTGGTCCTGCTCCTCGATAAACAAACGGCGCGCTTGTTCATCGTTTATCTGGATGAGATTCAAGAGTACGACGAGTTTAAAGATGAATTCGTCCCGAAACCGAAATCGGGTCCAGGGGATTCGGTCGATAAAATACAACGTCATTACGAAGCCATCGTGCTTTCGCACGTCAAACATGCGATTCAAGTGGTCGAACGTTATTGGCAGCGCGAGTCATATGATGGGATCATCGTCGGCGGGACCGAAAATCCACTGGCGCAATTGCACGACCATTTGCCTAAAGCGTTCCGCGAACGCTTGGTTGGCGAGATTGCCGTGCCCGTGAATGCGCCGCTCGATCAAGTGCTTCGCGCCGTCGCCACAATCGACGAAGCGAACGCGCGGCGCGTTGAAGAAGAACGCGTGAATGCGTTGTTCACGGCGGCGCTCGGCAAGGGACCGGCTGTCATCGGGTTGACCAACACGCTGCGCGCGCTCGTCGAAGGTCACGTGATGACGCTGATCGTCGAAGAGGATTTTCAACAACCTGGGTTTGAGTGTTCCAATTGCCATTTTATGATCGATACTCACAAGATACGCTGTCCACTCTGCGGTGCAATCCTCGAAGCGCAAGTGGACATTGTCGACCGCGCGATGGGGCGAGCGTTGGCTCAAAATGCCAAAGTCGAAATCGTACGCGGACCGATGCGCCAAAAGCTTGCCGAAAAAGGGCACATTGGCGCGCTCTCGCGCTATAACCGCGATCTAAATCAGGAGAAAAAGAATGAATTTAAAACTGAATAGAATGGTCAATTTGTTTTCTGAAAAACGATTAGAGAGAATATTTATTTTGGGACTGGTCGTTTTGTTGGTTGCGCTCACCGGATGTGAGGCGTTGGACTCGGCGGCGAGCGCCGATTATCAATCTGCGCCGCCCTTGCCGACCAGCGAACCTTTCGTCGGCGTCGCCAACTCAAACCAGCCTGCGCCCACAGTGCCTTTAGCAAACACCCAGAGTCTTGCGCCGACAGGCAATTTAGAAACTGATATTCATAACGTCGCCAGCAAAGTTCGCCCCGCCGTGGTGTTTATCGGGATCGAACAAAACGTGCGCAGCTTTAGTCAACCCGTTCCCGTTGGAAATGGATCGGGGGCGATCATCGATCAGCAAGGTCATATCTTGACGAACAATCACGTCATCGAAGGCGCGCGCTTGCTCAAAGTGACTTTGCCGGATGGGCGAACCTTCCCCGCGCAAGTGGTTGGACGCGATCCGGCGACGGACCTGGCGGTGATCCGAATTCAAGCGTCGAATTTGCCCACGCTGTCCCTGGGCGATTCAAATAATCTACGAATTGGCGATTGGGTCGTCGCCATTGGGAATGCCCTGGGACTTGAAGGTGGACCCACGGTAACCACCGGCGTGATCAGCGCGCTGAATCGAACGATCAGTGAAGAGAATGGCGCATCGCTCTACGGGTTGATTCAAACCGACGCGGCAATCAATCCGGGAAATTCCGGCGGACCACTGGTCAACTTGAGTGGTGAAATTATCGGCATCAACACGGCTGTCCCAGGTCCGACGGGGCAGGGTTATCAGCCGTATGGAATTGGTTTTGCGATTAGCATCAACGAAGCCAAGCCGATCATCCAACAACTCATGACCCAGGGGCGGGTGACTCGACCTTACCTGGGCGTTGGTACGTTGACGCTCACTCCCGCAATCGCTTCGCAAGCCGGTATCGATATGCAAAGAGGCGTCGTCATCACCGATGTTGCCGCGGGGTCGCCGGCGGCGCGCGCGCGCTTGCAACAAGGCGACATTATCATCGCCGTGGATGGCAAAGTTATCGCCAACGATGCAGAATTGCGCCAAGCGATTCAGGCGCACAAGATTGGCGATACCATTCAGGTCACAATTTTACGCGAGGGCAGACAATTGACGGCGACTGCCCAGTTGGCGCAAGCGCCAACGCCGTAGGGGAAAGAGAGGTAAACTATCGCAGCGATTTTAGATACGCCGATCCACACGAGCGCGCAAAATCTAGAGCGAGTTCTAGCGACCGGGCAACCCATGTTGCTTGTCTTTGCCGTCCCCTCGTGCGATCCATGCCGCTTGCTTGAACCCATGTTGAGAGAACTCGCTAAAGAAAATGCAGGGCGCGCACTCGTCGTTCAAATCGATAATGCTGCCGAAGGGTCGTTGGCAGCCCGGTTTAAATTGATGCGCGCGCCAACCTTGATTTATTGGCGGGATGGAAATGCGATTGCGCGGATTGAAGGCGCAGCCGAAGTGTCGGCGATCCGCGCAAACTTTGATTTCTTACTGGGTACTCGCCCCCAGCCGTTGTTTGCGAGCGGTCCCAGCGTTGCGTTCGGCGCCGCGCCGCATGTGTCTGCGCCAGCCGGCGGACAGAATGCTAAACCCATCGTCGTTACGGATGCAACGTTCGAGTCCAAAGTGTTACGCTCGCCTTTACCGGTGTTGGTAGATTTTTGGGCTCCCTGGTGCGGACCTTGTCGCATGGTCTCGCCCATCGTCGAAGAACTGGGACGAGAATATGCGGGGCAACTGCGCGTGGCGAAGGTCAACAGCGACGAAAACCCCGGGCGGACAAGTCAGCTAGGAATCCTGGGAATTCCAACGCTCATCTTTTTTGTGGGCGGACGCGAAGTAGACCGCGTGGTTGGCGCGGTGCCGAAAGCAACCTTGGTCAATCATGTGACGCAGGTGTTAAAAGGTGCGACGATAAATCGATAACCTTGGCGTCGCCTGACCACGGGGCGAATCGCCAAGCAATGAGGCATAAAGCAACAGACTGCAAGTCTTTGATGGCTTGCAGTCTGTTTTTGTAGAACCCTCAAATCTTGCGCATGATCCATTCCAACGACCAAGCATAGTTAAAGGGTCGCCATAGTTTGAGCAAGATAAAGACGCCGATCAAAACGCTAACCATGAGGACCAGATAGCTGAGGAATGGATGAACGAGGACAACATGAAAACTGATGGCTTGGAGAAAGCGAAGCAGACTTTGTTGCACGTAGTAAATCGTCAGCGACAAGCGTCCAATCTGAATCAAATATTCTCCAAAGGGATTTTTGAATTCTAAGGATCCCCATACCCAAAGAAACCAAAAGTAAATTAGGGCGAACATTCCGATAGATAAAAGTGCTTCGGAATACCAATCCATCCCTGGAAACAATCGCCATCCGCTCGCTGCTAGCCCCAACGCGATGAGAGCCATCGGCACGATTACTGCAAGCGCGACTGACTTGATCGAAGATGTTTCATTTCGCCGAATGGGACAGAGCGCCGCATAACCGTAACCGATGAGGAAATAGATGACATTGGGAAAGAACGGAAAAAATCCGACGCCCCCATAGTTGAACCAACGCGCCAGCACGCCGAACAAAATATACAATCCGAGTCCGACGCTAAATCGGCGGGTTGTAAAATGGGCCAGCAATGCCATGAGGACAAAAGCAAAGCCAATGTCCTGAATGACCGTCCATTCGATAAACCAATACCCTTTACGAAACAAACCAACCAGCGTCGCGACCAGAAACAAAAAGATGCCGCGCTTGAGCAGGGTCGATGGCGCGCCGCGGCGCAAGAAAAACCAAACGCCTGCGCCCGCTAGATAGAAAAACAATTCCGCGAGCTGTCCGCCGACCCAGTGAATTGCCCCAGTGATCGCATCGACCGGTTCGGGATAATAGAGCAAGAGATAGTGAAAGACGATCATGGCGGCAATGTTCGAGCCCCGGAGTACATCTAACGAAGCTAGCCGAGCGCGCTGGACGGTCGAACTATTCATTCACGCGGGCAAGCGCAACGACCGATGACAAAATCAGCACGCCATAAATCGCAAACAGCAAAACGTAACCAATGCCCGGAATCTCTGGAAAGCGGACGGTGAAAATATCGGCAAGGGGTCCGCCGATGTATGCCCCAACTGCGCCTGCACCTGCGCCCGCCAAATTTGAAATGCCGAGGTAGCGACCAGCTTCAGCTTGCGGCACCAACTTTGTGCCGAGCGCCCAATTCGCCGTGTAAAACATTCCAGTCCCAAGACCTAGAAACGCGCCGCCAATGTTGATCGCCGTCATATCCGGCACCGCAATTGCAATCGCCACGCCGATCGCGGCGATAATGCCAGCCATCGCGACGGTGCGTTTTTGTCCGATGCGGTCCGAGAGCCAGCCGCTTGCGAGTGCCGAAATCAAAATGAGAATGCCGACGACGAGCAAGAGATTCGCCGCAGGTCCTGCTGCTTTTTCGCGCACGAGACCAAGTCGACCTTGCAAGAAAAACACGACGAAGGTGGAGATGTTGACTGTGCCGACAAGAAATGCCAAACGATTGACGACCCACCACGTGAACGACGGATTTGACTTGGCTGCATCGCCCAAACTAATGCGCACACTCGCGTACACACCCAGCCCAACGGCGATCATCATCGCAAGCACACCGACTATGCCAAAGAGAACCATCAAGGTGATGACATCGTTGATGCCGACGAGCAGCGTTCCAAAAAACTTTGTCGCCTCGCCCAAGCCAAGAATCACGACGGTGAACAACGCCGTCATGAGAACGAGTCGCACAAACGGTTGCCACGCTCCGCGGAGCGGTGGCGGTGTTTGTGCCAATGGCTGTTCACGCACGAACATTGCCAGGATCATCGAAATGACGAGAACAACTACGGCGATGAGAATGCCGCCGACCATGTTGCCGCTGCCGATCACGCGCCCAATCGTAAACGAAACGAGAATCAATGGCAACGGCACTTCGAATAACGCTTTGAAGGCGGAGAATCGTCCGCGCTTTTCTTCCGGCACGAGATCGGGAATCAGCGCTTGCTGAGCGGCTTGTGCGGCGTTCGATGAAATTTGCAAAAGCAACGCGACGATAAAGAGGAAAATATATCCGGTCGAGCCGCTCATGCCCGCCGACAAACCAATCGCGCCGATGAAAAGCAAATTGACGAGCGTGCCGCCAAAAATGTAGGGACGGCGGCGTCCCCACCGCAGCGTGGTGCGATCAGACAAAATGCCCCAGAAGGATTGCGCGAGCAGTGCAACCATCAAGCTCCACAAGCGCAACGAGCCGAAGAACGATCCTTTGGCTTGTTCGCCGACAAATTGCTGAACGAGCAGGGGATATACAAGAGGGGAAAGTGTTTGGGCTAGGGTTGATAGACCCAAAAAATAAATATTAAAAGTGATGTAATCGTACCAATGATAGATGCGAGTCATGGTTGTCTCCTTTGACAAGAACGTGGAAGTGTCTGAGTATGGGAGTGTGGGAGAAAAGTAATACTCCCACACTCCCATACTCACTTACTATTTTGATACGCGGTTGAAAAATCGCACCGTCATCTCCGCCGCTTGTTCCCATTCGCAATCGAGAATGACGCAGTGCGTCGATTGCTCAAGCCAGCGCAATTCCTTGTCGATGGAAGAAACGCCCTGCAGAATGATTTCGCCACCAATCGGGTCAATCGATTGGTCGCGTCGCCCCAGCAGGATGAGCAGCGGCTGGCGAATCTCGGACAAGTGTTTTTCGATCTCGCGTTGCAGATCGTTTACCTGCACGAGCGCCGAGATGGGATTGACGTTGTAGCCGCGCCAGCGCGCGTCGGCAGCACTCGGCTCGCGGTCTTGCTTTTTGATGTGCGGAATAAAACGATGGAGCAAGCGGGCTTGGCGCATGGTCGTTTCATGATTCGCCACGCGCAACGCGGGCGCATATACGACGATGCCTGCGATTTCGGGATGATGCGCGGCGAGATACAACGTCAACAGCCCACCCATGGATTCGCCGCAGACAAACACGCGCTCGCATTTCGCTTTCAATTCGGCGTACGCTTGCTCGACCGCGTTCGTCCAATCGCGCCATTTCTTGCGATTCAAATCCTGTGGCGAGGTGTTGTGCCCCGGCAACAGTGGACCCGAAACGGTGTATCCCCGCTCGTGCAAGTACTGACCTAGCGGTCGTACTTCAGCGGTGGAGGCGGTGTAACCATGAATGAGCAGCGCGCCAGTTTTCCCACTTTGCCAGAAGAATGAATCGCCTTCCAAGTGAGTGTTACGGATGTAGGAAGATTGAGATGACATAGTTGCTCCTATAGCTTGTGATGCGTGACCCTTCGACTTCGCTGCTCAGAAACTTTACCTGTCACCCTGAGCGGAGCGAAGGGTCTCATTCTCTGCACAGAGAGACGCTCCGCGTTCGCTTCGCTCACGCTTTGCGTGACAAGTTTCGGTTCTTAAACATGCCCGCGAGGTCATGAGGTTCTCAGGGTGACATTCACGCAACACGTATCACGAGTCACGGATCACGTATTACGCATCACGGTTTCCGCGTTGTGCAAATGCCCTTCGGCTTGATATCGTTGGAACAGTTTTCCCCACGTCGTCGTCTTGCGCCAGTGTTCGGCGACGGCTTTGAACTTGAGGGGCCAGTACACGTAATCCTGTTCCGCTTCGCCGATGATGGTTGGGAAAATGACGAGCGGCGTGCGGAAAAGAATTTTTTGAAAGACGCGTGTGGGGCCGTACCACGACAACCATGCGAGGAACGTGTGCGTGCTATAGCCGACTTGAAATCCCCAGCTTTCATTCGAAATGTCATCGCCGACAATTTCGATTTCGCGTGGGTCGCCGACTCCCAAATCGTGATCGTGTGCCAGACGAATGTACTTGATGCTGAGCGGATCGAATCCCATCAGCTTGGCGGCGACGGCGTCGATGGCGACTTGATCGGCGGAAGCAAGGATGACGTTCTTGACGATGGGTTCCATCAAGCGCGGTCCGGGACCGTTGCCGGCCGTCGTGCCATCCATCGTCGCGAAGATGCCAGGGTGAATCTCTTTTTGAATCGCGAGCAAATCCACCAACGTCTCGTGAATCCACGTGTGCGTGTAATGACGATACTTGCTGAGGAGTCCGCCAAATGCATTCTTCATCGCGCCGGTCGTCGTCGTGTACATGTGCGTTTTCACCGTCGGCAGATGCACAATGTTATTGCCGATAAAATAATCAGGGATGTGAATGCCTTCCGGATAGATGTGATCGAGCGCGAGCATTTTTGCTTTGGGCTGATAGCGCACCCAGGTCATATCTTGCGAACGAAAATTATATTTCGCCGGGACGTTGTAATGCTGAAAGATGGGCACATAGCGATTGAGGTCTTCGCCTTTGAACGCATTCGTCACGACGGTTTGATTTTGTACGCAGACCAAATCATTGAACCCGGCAGTGCGGAGCGCAAGAATCGTGCCTTCCAATTGCCATGG
This sequence comes from Chloroflexota bacterium, assembly GCA_016215025.1. Classification (GTDB taxonomy): domain Bacteria; phylum Chloroflexota; class Anaerolineae; order UBA4142; family UBA4142; genus JACRMI01. Next base: position 9,370 of record JACRMI010000172.1, on the reverse strand, counting down.
CGTTGTGTTCGCCGCCGGCATGGGAAAATGCCACGAGATATTGTCCTTGAGCATCGTGGTGACGTTAGGTGCGAGTGCCGCTTTGCCTCCGCCTAGCTCGAATAAACGTTCATAGTCCTGCAAAACGGTTTCGGGTGTGGTACGTAGAATAGCGACGCGTGCTTTGTTGGACATTGGTGAATTCTCCTAGTCGTTTGTGGACAGGCGATTAGAAATCACGGCAACCAGTTCACGAAATCCACCTCCGCGGATTGGTTCAGCCGACGAAGGTCGGCTTTGTGTTTTTGTTGCTGCGACTTCTAGTCGCCCGATTCTTACATCGGCTCTGCTATTTCCTTCAGCGAAATCTTTTTCAGCGAAAGCATCTCATACAGCCGCATACCCGCAACTCCAAGCGCAACCGTCACGACTGCCGTGATGCCAAACATCGGCTGCAACCCAATCGCATCGGCGATGGCTCCGCTCACCGCGGGGCCGACGAACATGCCGATCGCGTAAATCGCTTGGTGCAATCCCATCGCGATAGTACGCTCTTCGTTGCCAACCTTAACGATGCTCATGCCCATCAGCACCGGATAACCGATTCCCATGCCCAAGCCGGTGAAAACGGGCGCGATAAAGAGAATCGTTAGCGACGGCGCGACCGCGGCGACAGCAACTCCAATACCGACAAGAATAAAACTGGCATACACCCATTGATGTACCGTAACGTGCAATTTCCGCCACGACGTTAGAAAACTTCCGAGCATGGCGAGCGTGATGTGAATCGTAATGATCGCGCTTTGTTGAACACTGGTCGCGCCGAGTTGTTTGGCGAGCACGGTGAAAAATCCAAACGCGCCCGTCCACAGCGCATACTGTCCGACGGCGCTCAGCAACGATGGCGACAACACATCGGGGCGGATCAGCACGCGAAAGATACTGCCAAGATTGGGTGGCTGCGCTGGACGACGCGGTTCGTGCACCGGCAACAAGATGACCGCCGAGATCAAGCCGAGGACAGCGGCGACCATGAACGGAAGCGTATATCCGCCCACGTCGGTCAACGAGCCTGCAATCGATGTGGCGAGGATGCGACCGAGCGAATTGAAAATCATAATGAGCGAACTGGCGCGCACCGCCTCTTCAGGTGGAAAGAGCGCGCTGAACGCGACGACGATCACGACCCAGGCTCCCGCCGATGCGCCCGCGATGGCGCGACCCAGCGCGAGTCCTTCGACCGTATTCGAAGTGGCGAGAATCCACGCGCCCAATCCGGCGAGCGCGAGTCCTAACATTGAAAAGGGTTTGCGCCAGCCGAGCCAGTCTGCAGCGATACCGAGTGGCAAGCGCACGAGCACTTGCCACAGGCCGTACATCGAAAGCACAACGCCGACGGCGGCAAGATTTCCCGTTTTCATTTGCACGTACGTGGGCAAAGTCGGCAAGTAAATGTACTGCGACGCCCAAAAGAAACAGACGGCAATGATGTACAACGTGATAGTGAATGATCGATTGTTCATTGAAGGATGTCACGAGTATACCACAGAAAAAATCGATGCTCAATTTTGCGGCGATTCATGCTATCAAGTATAATCGCAGTGATGTTACGCAAACAGCGTAGCGAACGCACGCTGTAGCGTTCGCCTTCAACATCGCAGGAGGACGTATGCCCAAAAGCTATTTCATCGATATGGATGGCGTGATCGTGCGCGGAAGTGAATTAATCCCTGGTGCGGACGCGTTCATCGAACGCCTGCATCGCAAAGGGTGCAAGTTTTTGATTCTGACGAACAATCCATTGTATACACCCGCCGATTTAGCGCATCGTTTGCAGCGCATGGGCATCAATATCACGCCCGATCATCTCTACACGTCTGCGATGGCGACGGCAGCGTTTCTAAAAGCGCAAAAACCCAATGGCACGGCATTCGTCTTGGGTGAAAGCGGCTTGACCGAAGCGATGCACGATGCGGGCTATGTGTTGACCGAACACGATCCCGATTACGTGGTGATCGGCGAAACCAACTCGTACAGTTTTGGTCGATTTACTCAAGCGGCGCGCTTGATCCAAAGCGGCGCGCATTTTATCGCAACCAATCCCGATCCGATGGGACCTGGGGAGGGTGGAATCGTTCCGGCATGCGGCGCGATTGCAGCATTGCTTCAAGCAGCGACCGGGGTGCAGCCCTATTTCATCGGCAAGCCGAATCCATTGATGATGCGCACGGCGATGCGTTTCCTCGGCGAACATTCCGAAAACTCGATCATGGTCGGCGACCGCATGGATACCGATATGCGCATTGGAACCGAGAGCGGCATGGAAACGATTTTGGTTTTGACTGGCGTGACCACGCGCGCAATGGCAGAGCAATTTCCATATCGTCCCACGCACATTGTAAATTCTGTGGCGGATTTGGAACTCGATTAACGACCGCTGACGGTCGGCGGTCCATCCTTGGAGGCATTATGGCATTTTTCGATCTCTCACTCGACGAACTAAAAACTTACAAACCCGCGCGAAACGAGCCAGCCGATTTTGATGCGTTCTGGCGCGACACGTTGGACGCCGCGCGAAAATTTCCACTCGACGCACGCTTTGAATTTTCCGATTGGGGCTTGCGCACGCTCGACATCTTCGACGTGACGTTCAATGGCTACGGCGGTCAACCGATCAAAGCATGGTTGATTCTGCCACATCAACGAAGCGATCAATTGCCATGCGTCGTCGAATACATTGGCTATGGCGGCGGACGTGGATTTCCGTACAACTGGCTGATGTGGGCGAGTGCGGGGTACGCGCATTTCGTGATGGACACGCGCGGGCAGGGGAGCGTATGGCTGCACGGCGATACGCCCGATATCGAAGATGGCGCAAGTCCGCAAGCGCCTGGGTTTATGACGCGCGGCGTTTTGTCGCCGCAAACGTACTACTATCGCCGATTGTTCACGGATGCGGTGCGTGCCGTCGAAGCCGCGCGCAGTCATCCAGCGATTGACGCGAATCGAATGGCGGTGACCGGTTCGAGTCAAGGCGGCGGTATTACGATTGCGGTTAGCGCGCTGGCGTCGGATTGGATCCATGTGGCGATGCCGGATGTACCGTTTCTATGTCACTACCGCCGCGCCACGCATTTGATCGACACCGAACCGTACAGTGAAATCGTGCGATTTTGCAAAGCACATCGCACCCAGATTGAAACGGTTTTCCACACGCTCAGTTATTTCGATGGCGTGAATTTCGCAGCCCGCGCTCGTGTAACCGCGCTTTTTTCGACGGCGTTGATGGACACCATCTGTCCGCCGTCAACTGTTTTTGCGGCGTACAATTACTGGGCAGGATCGAAGAACATCAGCGTTTACGAATTCAATCAGCACGATGGCGGCGGCATTCATCAATTCGCGGAAAAATTAAAGTTCGTGAATGAGTGGATGGGCAAGTAAGACAGTGGACGGTAAAACAGGTAGACATGTGGTTTGTCTACCTGTTTTTCTTGGTTGCTTGATTAGTGAAATTTGATCGTCATGGTTCCATTCGCAATCGTGATCGAATCGATACACGTGTAGCTGTGCGCTGCCGCGATTTGTTTCCGAATGAGTTCCTCGATGGCGCGATCCCAGTCTGCTTTTTGAGTTTCGGTCAACGACAGCGGACCCGCAGTCGCTTCGGTGATCGTTGCCTGGACATCGCATTTTGCTGCGGTGACTGCCACGACGACGCGCCCAGTAAGCAAAACTCCAAAGGGTCCTTTGACACTTGTATTGGCGATGATTTGACCATTCTGTAAACTTACGCCTGTGATCGAAACATCGTTTTGATTGGATGCGGCAATGATTTGATTAATCATCGCGCCGACCTGGGCTTCGTTGAGTGAAATCGAGTATTGGATTGTAGCGGGGGGACGGGTTGGGGTTGGCGCGAGCGTCGGAGGTGCAGGGGGGGATGTGGCTGAAGCGGATGATGCGGCAGACGTGGGCGTAAGAGTCGCGCTGGGTCTTGGAGTCGGCGTGGCGGTGTTGGTGGGCGTTGGCGCATCGATTACGGTGACTTGCAATGATGCTTCGCCCGGAACGCCTTTGTTGTTGATGGCACGCACGACCATGAGATGCGATCCGGGCGTGGTCGCGTTCCAGGTTTGAGAGATTCGATATTGTTTAGGTCTGCCGGTGGGGTCCGTATCGCTGCGAACAACTTGTCCATCGACGAGCAGATCGACGCGCAGAATGCCATCTGAGTCAGCCGAGGTCGATTGGACGACCACTTCTGTTCCGGTGGTTAATTGGGTGCCGTTGGTTGGTGAGTTAATTGAGACTTGAGGTGGAGCGGCGGAACGAACAGCCGTGGGCGTGCTTGAACGCGAGGTCGAACAGGCGGCGAAAGAAACCATAACAAAAATTAAAAGTGGGACCAATCCCTTCAATCGTTACCTCCTAAAATAATCTGTCAATCAAAGCATACTCTGGGTCTCGAATGAGGTCAAGGTCGATTTGTATGCGTCGCAAATTTCACGACACCTGACCAACTTGGGCGAAAGTGAATTCAGCGATTTGCTCTGCGCCATTTCGCTCGCGGCGATGGATGCGCGGCAGGTCGAGCAAATCCGATAGCGTCGAAAACCACTCGCCATTTTGAAATTCACTCGCTGGGATTTCGATGCCGTGCATCTGCTTGCGAATGAACTTTTCCATCGTCACCGCTTCGCGAAATTTTTCGCGCTGCACGTGACCGAACGGGATGCCCGCGTGGTACGCTTCCGCCACGGTGCTATACCCCGCCTTGCCGATGACGGCGTCCGATGCGTTCATCAAATCGGGATGATAAAATTTTGATCGATGCGGCAGCAGCGCGAGATTGTCTTGACGCCGGATCGATGTGGCTGCGCCCGGAATGATAAAGTAGACATTCTTGATTGTCGTCAGTCGATCTAGAAAAGAGTGCTGCTCAGGAATGCCGCCCATTGTAATCATGACGACACGCGCGCGCTGAGGAATTCCCAGTTGTGCGCGAATGTCTTTTTTCGACGTGCGCGGTTCGCGGCTGACCGGCGTCGTGACGAGGTTAGCGTCCCAGTAATCGCAGACTGGCTCGGTTTGCAAATGATAATCGGCGGAGCGAAACATGCCGCGCAAATATTCGATATGCGGATTGAATCGCGCATTAGATTTGGCGTATCCTTCGTAAATCCAATCCCAGGTGAAATTTTCGATCAAGATGGATGGCACATTCGCGGCTTGCGCGACGGCGATACCCAGCGGCGCAATATCGCACATGACCAACGCGCATTTCGACTTCGTGATGCGCACGGCGAGATCGGAGACGAGCTGGCGATTGAACGGTAAAAACTCACGGAGACGTTTTAGCGTTTGCGGAATATTCTCGCGCAGCGAAGACTCTTGCACCAAACCAATGTCCGTGAGCAGGGGATGGTACGTATACGGCGCGGTAACCGATTGCTGGAAGAACCAGCGCGGGACGAGGGTAAAGATTTGGAAGTGGACTTGAGAATCCTGGTTTCTTCCCTTCGGGGAAACCAGGATTCTGTTTAGCGCATTCATCACGGCGGCTGCGCGCGACGCGTGACCGAAACCGTGCGGTGAAATAAAGTAAGCGATACGAAGTGTGTGAGATTTTTCCATTGCGGTCAGTATAGCATGAAAGCCGATGGCAACAAAAAAACAGAGTTTCCATGAGCCTGCTTGATGCGATTGCCTTCTAAGTCTTAATTCGGGTCTCTTGTTTGGGTTTACGAATGACGAGAAAGAATTCGTGTCGTAGTAAAACCACTTATCTGGCATGCCTATCTCATCAACGCTCAAGTCCTCGCCGAGTTCGAGCCATGACCATGCGGCCATCCAAAGAACAATCTAGGAAAGAAGAATAATCCATTCAATTACCATGTTTTGATTATGTAGTGTCTGACTTTTCATAAATTGATCGAAAAATTTATTGACTTAGTAGACCATTAGTGCTATTATCTAGCTAAATTGACTTGAAAATTGGCATCCCCCGCAAGATGTAGTGTACAATTACAACAGCAAACGCAAACATTTACGTTATGTAAGCCACATTGATGATTGGTTGGACTCCGTGTAAATAATCTGAACTAAAATTTCTTCGAACCTTAACGCAAACGATCCTTGAACATACTCATTGCCCTAACCTGCGAAGCAATGGATGAATTCTCACATCACATATAGCGCCTAAGGGTTTGAGTGACTTCTTTCACTGAACGATCCCAATGATTGACAGCCAAGACCTTCAACAAATTCTATTAAATGAATTGGGCTATAGCAATAGCGGCGGACTAGCCCCTGCTTCCTGGGGTGGAAAACGTCCTATTGAATCCATAGACTCAGCCTATATCGTCAACGGCACGACAGTGTTGTATTTCAGTCAGCTCAGTGATCCAGGTAATATTCTGAGGCTATATCAAAAGGTCTGGAATCATAATAAGACACCACTGTTATATGTCATATTGCCTGGGGAGATTCGTGTTTATAACATATATGACGAACCAGTTCGTACTAACGAAGAATTGGCAGCGACTGGCCGATTGCTCCGCCACTTACAGCAGTTGGAAAAAACTGAAGATGCCCGCCAACAAATTCGTGATCAATTAAATCTCTACGACAGGTTACATCTTGATACAGGAGCGTTCTGGACGACCAGCGATGGACTGCATATCAAAAAAGAGAAGCGCGCCGACCAAAGATTACTTCGGGCTGTTGATCAAGCTCGTAGACACTTGCTAGACCTTGGACTAACAAATGAGTTAGCTTATGCACTGATCGGACGTTCGGTTTTTGTAAGCTATTTGGAGGATCGAGAAGTTCTCACTCAAAAGGATTTTTCAGACCTTACAAATGGTAGAATAAGTAAATATGAATATGCACTCCAGGACATTAAGTTAACTTACGATCTTTTCAAACAGCTTGATCATCGTTTCGGTGGGGATATATTTCCTGTCAGACGCGGCGAAAGATCAAATATCCGAAAGGAACATCTAAAAGTAATTAGAGACTTTCTCGAAGGAACCGATCTAGATACTGGTCAGCTTTCCTTTTGGCCATATGACTTCAAGTACATACCAATCGAACTTATTAGTGGTATTTACGACACATTTCTCAATATAGAAGAGCGTCAAATAGCCGGTACCTATTACACGCCCGCTGCCCTAGTCGATTTTATCCTTGACCAGACGATGCCGCCATCCCAGGTTCAACTAAACATGCGGATTTTGGATCAAGCCTGTGGTTCGGGTATATTCCTGGTACGAGCTTACGAGAGAATAATTGAAGCATGGCAACGGCAGAACAAGAGACGTGCAACTGGCCAAGAACTTGCAACGATCCTAAAGAATAGCATTTTTGGAGTCGACAAAGAACCAGAAGCAATTCAAGTAGCGGCTTTCAATCTGCATCTTGCGGTTCTCGACTATCTCGATAACTCCGCTCTCAGAGAGCAAGAATTTGTTTTCCCATCGCTTGTAGACAGTAACCTTCTAATAGGCAATTTCTTTTCCACGGTTGTTCAAAAACGGCTATCAGATCAAAAGTTTGACCGAGTAGTTGGCAATCCGCCCTGGGGTAGAGGTAAACTGACAGCGGATGAATCCGCATGGTTAAAATCACGGAATCGTATTGTTGGTGGGAAGCAAATTGCTCAAGTATTCATGCTTGCTGCATCCGAACACTGCTCTGAGAATGGAGAAATCGCATTATTAGCTCCAGCGAATGGTACTATTCTAGTTACAAGTGATACTCATAGGGCATTCCGCGCCCAATTCTTCAGTGAATACGACGTGCGAGCAGTCGTAAACTTCTCTGCTCTTGTCTACGAGCTTTTTGCTGAATCCCTGAATCCTTCCGTAGCTATTTTCTACAAGCCTCGTCTTCCGCAAAGTACGCAGCGAATTGTATATGCTGTTCCCAAACCATCTTCATTGTCACAACAATTGGGCGCTATTGTGATTGATGGGACCGAGATAAAGTACCTGGACCGTGAAGAAATAATTGAAGAGCCGGTTTTGTGGAAAGTCGCCTTATGGGGTTCGGCACGCGATGCTGCCCTGATTAGGCGTTTGAAGTCGCTCCCTACTCTGAAGGAACAGGCAGATGAACTTGGATGGCACATTGAGGAGGGAATTCAGCTTAAAGGTAAACAGTATGCTCCTTGGCTAAAGGGGCGATCGTTTATTCGGACAGACTTTTTCCGACGTTATACCCCAGATCCCAATTCCTATCAAAAAATAAATCAGGTCCATTTTCATCGTTCGCACAATCCGGAGATTTTCAAAGGACCATTGGCTTTGATACATGAGAGTCCTTTGGAAGGGCGTTGTGCTGCAGCCTTTATTGCGAACGATGTCGTTTACTTGCACATGGTATCTGGTGTGAGGGGGAATCCGGGACAAGAAGACCTACTGAAATGGCTTGTCGCGTATGTAAATTCACCGTTGGCAGGGTACTACCACTTCCTGACTTCAACACGTTGGGGAATCGAGCGAGGAATTATCCTGAACGACGAATACAAACAAATGCCCTTCATAGTTCCCAAGCGAACGGATCCTCTCCTAGAGGAAGTGGTTCGTAATTTTGATCAAATAAGTGCGATTCTCCAAGAGTCTGATCGATTGGCTGTTCATCAGGCGGATGCTATTCAGGAGCACGAAGAAACAATAGCCAACCTTATTTTCGAAGCCTATGGACTGACATCGATTGAGAGGCAGTTAGTAAAAGATCTTGAAGAGTTTGGTATAGGGTTCTTCTATTGGAGCAAAAAGAAGACGCGAAAACCAAATGCTGCACCTTCAGTTCGGCGTCCTGATCCAGAGCTTCTCAAGAATTATGCTGAAACATTTGTCGACAGTGTAAATACATTATTGAAATATCAAAATCAGACACTCAATGCAACGGTCATTCATAACCATGCACCGCTAAGTGTTGTAGGGTTTGATTTGGTAAATTTGAACGAGAAACGACCCGTGCAGATTATCAATGACGCTGAAGAGTTATTTGATCTCCTACGCCACTTGGATAATCTGCTTGTTGAACCAAGGAATATCTCATTATTTATGCGACGGCACGTGCGCGTGTATGATAACAACAGGATGTATCTAGTACGTCCAAGCGAACGCCGTTTTTGGTCTCAGTCACAAGCTAGAGTAGATTCCGATGATGTTATGGCTGAGTGGTTGTCTTACTCCAGAGAGAGGGATGCTCTTAGCCATGCTTGAAGGAGACTCTCATTCATGATTCTGTATAAGTTCAATTCTTCACGTGTTGCGTAAATCTGTCCGAAACGTGATATGATGCCTCCACCCAATGACCTGGAGGTCAACCATGTCTTTGCACCCGACCGATCGCAGTACTATCCCGCCCGATACGGCTG
>JACRMI010000171.1 GCA_016215025.1 Chloroflexota bacterium | reverse complement strand
GGGAAATCGGCAGGACGGACGTATCGGTCTATAATCATCATGGACTCCAAGGGGTAAGAGGTTGTTTGCCAACTTCCATCTTATTCCCTTGGGGTCCCAGTGCAAATCACGCTCAGTTTTGAATTTTCCGACAAGAACTAACTACCCTTGGGGTACTTACAGCTTTGACGGTCTTTGTAAGTAACCTTCCATTTAAGTTGTTTGGCTCATTACTCTCGTTCTTGTTCTTAATTGCAACTATCCTCATTTGGCAAGAATTAGTATCGAAATTCCCAAAATCCAAGACTGTACGACTTTTCTGGTTTCAAAATATTCTTGATGCAATAGTTCCCATCCTTATACTTTTTCTTTTGTTGCAATTCAGAGAGATAATTCGCTCTTTTGTGAATTATTTTTTGCTTCTCGCAGTTGTCTGGCTTGGTTATATATTGATTGATCGATATAAGCTTTTTGAACTAATCGAAACTAGGTTCAGCAACAGAAAGGTAAGCTATTTTGTTGAAGGTATCATATTCGCTTTCGTATTTGGAGTTTATGTTGCTCTCGTATTTTTCTTGTCACCTGTTCTCGATTATGCATTCAATTTCCTGGATGCATTTTTGTCTGCTTCATTCTAGACGGATTCTCTTTACTCGTCGCCATCGGTTAAATCCGACAGCTATCGTACGCAAAACCCGCAACGCGGGTTTTTCTTTTTTGCCTAACAGGCGTCGCGCGAAGCGTCCAACCGATGCCGTGTGGTCGCCACCATTTGTCCCATTGGCTCCCTCGCAAAGCATGATATAATCAGCAAGGAAATTTTGCACGGAAAGGAAATGCAAGCGCAAGATAAACCATGTCGCGTACTCGAATCATTTCAAAGACAATTCTCTTCGTAATTGTTGTTACCTTTGCCTCACTTTTCTTCCCACGATCAGCCCAATCCGCCCAATCGTATTACGTTTCACCCACCGGTCTCGATTCTAACTTGGGAACAGCAACATCCAATCCTTGGAAAACTTTTGCCAAAGCATGGACCGTGCTTCAACCCGGCGATACGTTGTATTTGATGGATGGGGAATATAAACAAGTTCTCGAACCGACGATCAGTGGAACTTCAGGAAATCCCATTACGATCAAAGCGTTGAACGATGGGAAAGCGATTATTAACGGCGAAGGCGTGAGATCGGCAGTAGTTATTGGTAAAATCTGGGATCTAGTCGTTCATACGCGCGATACCACTAATCCCTACGGAAACTATATCAACGTCGAAGGCATCGTAGCGAAAAATTCCAACATGGACGTTTACCAGATTTATAGCCGCAATGTCAATCTGCGGCGTTGTTCGGGCTATAATGCGAACACTCACGATAACTATCATGTGATAACGATTTGGTCCCTTGGCACACCTGCCAACCCTGCGAATGTCCTCGTCGAAGATTGCGTGGCGGCGGGATCGGGTCGCAAGATGATTGTCGCGTACGATACCTACGTCAACGTGGTATTGCGTCGCAACTTTGTTGCGTGGCAAACTTGGCAAGGCGATTTGTTCTGCCAACCCAGATGGCCCCAAACCGATGGCATCGAACTTTATCCCGCGGCGCATGAGGATCAACCGGATGTTTTGAACAACAGTATCTTTGAAAACAATATCAATTTCGGTCTCACCGCAAATACCGGAATCGATATGTCGCCGAACCCCGGAATGCGCGCAGGCAATAAATTTCTCGGCAATATTTCTTTGGGGACTGGGATGAGATGGGAACCAACCGATCCCGACCCTGTAAAATTTGTTCCCGCACCTATTACGATGACGCCCTGCTCGTACAATGGCGTGGCAATGCCTGCAAGCTGTGCGACTCAATCTCAATGCAATGCTTTTGGGAATAGTACCACCTATCGAGGCGGTATGGTCGTTGGCGCATTATCCAGCCCACAGATTCTAAAGAACAATTTATTTCAGGATACTTTTTCCGCATACAACGGTTCGCTGGGGCTTGTCGCCGGAGCGTGGGGAACGGGAACAACCAATAATCGATTGATTAATGCGACGATGGTCAACAACGATATTGGCGCGGCTCCATTGCCAGTGGGTGTTCCAGCCGGGACCGATACGACTCTTGCCGATTTGAACCGATTTTCGCTTGTTCAGAATTTGAGAATCGGGAAAATGCTGACGGGTGAATCCAACCCTGCGCCGGGGAATGGCGCGACGGTGCAATACCGTTATGTGGATGGAGTTTTGACGAATCAACCTCTGTGGCCCTGGCCCATGGAAGAGCGAATTCGGAGAGAATTTGCCGATCCCACTCTTTTCCAAGTTGATGGTATTCAAGGTCACGTCTGGTCGAATTTTTCCGTCACCAACTCCGTCTGCGGGATTCTTGCTCAACATGGGGCTGCGAATTGTGCGATGACTTATTGGAAGATTCTGTTGCCTCTGATTTTGCGATGATGTTCTGGCGATTACCAAAACTCAGACTTTCACTCTGCATGGACAGAGACGCTTCGCGTCGCTTCGCTCGAAATGACAATTATGGGTGATCGCAGTGATGTTCTCTTGAATTTGTGACCGATAACGACTATACTTTGCTCATGTCGCCGGACAATTGGCGGCAGCATCAAGTCGAATCAGGAGCAACAACTATGAGCACTTGCGATATTTACAACTATCGCAGCGTGAGCGACCAACTCATCCTCGGTGGACAGCCGACGGAAGAGCAAATCAAATCGGCTGCCGATGAGCGAGTCAAGACGGTCATCAATTTGGCGACGCTCGATCCACGATATTCGTTGCCCGATGAAGCCGGTCTCGTTCAATCACTTGGGATGACGTATTATCACATTCCGGTCGAGTGGGGAAATCCAAAGGAAAGTGATTTCGAAACCTTTGATAAAATCTTCCATCAAGTCTCTGGGGAAAAGACGTTGCTCCATTGTGCCGCTAATTTTCGAGTGACCGCGTTCTATTCGCTGTACGCAATGAAACACTTGGGATGGTCAGAGGCACAAGCCGACGAGTTTAGAGCATCGATTTGGCAGGGGAGCAATTATCCGATTTGGGAAGAATTCATCGCCAGGCTCAAATCGAAAATCAAGAGCCAGGTTTGACGATAGTGCAACCCGCGAATTCGATTCGCGGGTTTTTCTTTCGCTATTTCGCCTGCTGATGGCAGTTGACGCAGACGACTTTTTCTTCCTTGAAACCTGGGGGGATCGAATGGTCGGGCACATCCGGCACGCGCTTGGCATTATTCGCACCGGTGGCGTGACAGACCAAGCACTCGGTCTTGTCGATGTGATCGGCGGGGATTGGGGCGGCGGGCTTGATCGTTGGCAGAGCCGTCGCCGAGCTGGCGGGTTGAGTAGCTTTGGCAGTCGGCGTTGGGAGTGGCGTCGGTGCTGGCGTGGGTGAAGATGCGCACGCCGACGCAATGCCTGCGAGTGCCATCACGATCAATGCGACGAAGAATTTTTGATACATGGAATGACTCCGTGAAAAAGGTGCGGTAGTGTAGTGCGGGCAGCGCGGCTCATTCGAGCAAGCCTGCGACGAGCGAGCCGCGCTGCCTACCTCAATCAGTTTATCTGAACACAGAATGGATGTCAAAATGTAGGGGCGAACCATTTAAAGTCCGCGCGAGACCAATCCGTTTTTTATTTAGAGACCAGCATCTTCGAAAATTATTTTGCAGCAAATGCCGCGCTCTTACTTTTGTTTGACGCCCAGCACGATGATAGGTATACTCGGTCTACGACGTAATCGAAACCACGAGGTGCTTGCATGAATGTCGAGTCATTGATCCGTGATTGGGATGGCGAAACCGTTATCACGCATTACGACAAACCGACCGGCGCGTGGATGTTCATCGCGATTCATTCTACGCGGCGCGGACCGGCGTGTGGCGGCACGCGCATGAAATGCTATCCCGATTTTTCGAGTGCGCTGCAAGACGCGTTGAAACTGTCTGCGGGAATGACGTTCAAATTCGCCGCCGCCGATTTTGAATTCGGCGGCGGCAAAGCGGTGATCGCGCTTCCGCCAAATTTCGATGTGGAGGCGCGTGCTGATTTATTGCGCCGCTATGGTGCGCTCGTGCGCCAACTCGATGGCTTGTATTACACCGGACCTGATGTCGGCACAAGTTCTGCCGATATGGACATTATCGCCGAAACCGGTTCGCCGTACGTGTTTGCGCGAACGCCGCAAGCGGGTGGCGCGGGTGACTCGGGGCCGATAACCGCGCTCGGAGTTTTTCACGCGATCAAGACGACTTGCGCAACACTCGACGGCAGCGATTCGCTTGTCGGGCGCACGGTGCTCGTTCAAGGGGCGGGCAGTGTGGGCAAGACCCTCATTCGACATTTGCTCAATGCAGGCGCAGACGTTTCCTTCAACGATGTCGATTCGGTAGCAATCGATTATTGCCGTACGGAACTCAACTTGCCGTTTGTTCCATCCGATCAAGTCTTCTCGACGCCGTGCGATATTTTTTCGCCGTGTGCGCTCGGCGGAATTCTGAACGAGAAAACAATTCCGCTGTTGCGTTGTCGCGCGATTGTCGGCGCGGCGAATAATCAATTGGCGACGCTTGCCGATGCCGAGTTGTTGAGTGAACGAAGTATTCTTTACGCGCCCGATTTCATCAACAACCTGGGTGGCGCGATGGGCATCACCGGTATCGAAGCATTGCATTGGTCCGAACGCCAAGCCGAACAACGGGTGATCGATGCCATTACGCACACCTTGCGCGAGGTATTTGAATTGGCGAAGAAGGAAAACATTTCGACGGACGCTGCCGCGCGGCGGATTGTTCAGGTCAGAATGCTTTGAGCATGAACGCTGTCTTTAGAATTGCGATTGTTTTTCTTGTCCTCAGTGAGCTTGGCTCTTGCAACGTCAAGCCCGTTCCGATCACTTCGTCAACGCCACAGCCCATTCCAATCGATGCGCTGGTGGTCAAGAATGGTAATGTTATCGATGGTACGGGTGCGGCTCCAATCCGCAATGGCGTGGTGATTATCGTCAAAGATAAAATTTTCGCGGTTGGCCGCGCCGTGGATTTTTCAACTCCTTCCGATGCGCGCATCGTCGATGCGCATGGCGGCACAATCATGCCAGGTATTATTAATGCGCATGTGCATTCCGCCAGCTCACCACTCGTTCGAAAATACTACTACTTGCGCCATGGTGTGACCACCGTTTGCGATGTCGGTTCGGCGATGCCGGATATGCCGCGCTTTGCGGATAATTCGGGATATGCGTTCACCGCGCGTGGGTTTCGCACGGGGCCCGTCATCAACGTGCCGGAGGGTTACCCGGGCAACGGCGAATTTCTGTATCCCGTGACTAATCCCGACGAAGCGCGCCAAGCCGTCACCGATTTGGTTAGTCGTGGCGCAGACATGATCAAGACCGCTGTCGAACCGTGGAATTCCAAGTTGCCCTGGCCCGCACCGCCCCCCGGCGATCCGATTCCCAATCTCGATTTGCCAACGCTGCAAGCGATTGTCGAGCAGGCACATGCGCATGGTAAAATCGTGCGCGTGCATTTGGGGACTCAAATCCTGCTCGATTTTGCGCTCGACGGTGGAGTGGATTCGGTTGAGCATGTGCCGCTGCCACAGTTGAGCGATATTGATTTTTCAAAGACGCAGAACGGCGGCTATGCCAAACTGTCAGAGCGATTCGAAGCGCAGTTAGCGCGCATGGTCAGGCAGCATGTGTTCATGGTCCCAACGCTGAACAAAATCGTTCCCTGGTGCGAAGGATACGCGAATTCGGCTGAACGGAAAAAATTGTGCAGCGACTATGCGCTCGCGCCGGTCCATCGTTTTCATCAACTCGGCGGAACGATAGCCTTGGGTGATGACTCGGCATCGGAACTACGCACGACGATGCCGATTGGCGAAATGCAGCGGCTCGCGCAAGCCGGTCTCTCGCCGATGGAGATTATTCAGGCGGGAACCAAGTACGCCGCTCAAGTCTGCGGTCATGGCAACGAGTTGGGGACGCTCGAACCCGGCAAATTTGCCGATGTCATTGTCGTCAATGGCAATCCACTCAGAAATATTGAGGTGATGGAGCAGATCGAAACGGTCATTGTTGGTGGAGTGATCGCGGTTCCGTGCGACCCTACAAAACAAAATGCGTGTTAGGGATTGTACAAAGCCTAGAATTACTCTCACCCAATGGTGGGACAACACTGCGGCGAGAGCGCCGCGTCAAAGACGCGCCATCGGATGAGGGGTAATTGCCTTGGGGGAACCTTAGACATCAAACTTGATTAATTCTGATGGGTTGAAAATTCCAATCGATTAGGATATACTATCACTAGAATCAACGCCGATTCTGTGTTGGAACGTAGAACGAATTTGAACGTGCAGTTGCGCGAGTCTATTGCGGCTGCGCGTTTTTTGTTTGTGCTTTTAACCAACCATCGAGACAAAGGAGTCGAAAATGAAAAAGAATATTCTAACGATGTTCGCAATTCTGGGTGCGATGATTTTGATTGGCGTATTTTACACGCCTTTGCCTGCGCAGACGAGTCAGCCGCCGATCAGCTCGCAATCACAAACGTGTATCGGTTGTCACACCAACGTGACGCCAGGTATTGTCGCCGATTGGCAAGCCAGTCGCCACGCGCAGACAACTGTTGGCGATGCGCTCAAGGCGACCGGTGCTGCCAAGCGAATCAGTAGCGACAATATCCCAGACAATTTGAAAGGTTACGCGGTTGGCTGCGCCGAGTGTCACACGTTGAATGCTGCCGCACATAAAGACAACTTTGCGCACATGGGCAATCAGGTCAACGTAGTGGTCTCTTCCAACGATTGCAAGACGTGTCATGGGCTAGAAGTCGCACAGTATGCGCCGAGCAAAAAAGCGCATGCGTATGGAAATTTAACGAGCAACGCGGTCTACAGCGCGCTCGTCGATACCGTGTTGGCAGGCAAAGAGGTCAAGGATGGCAAACTTGTTTCGCTCAAAGCGACCGATGCCGCCAAAGCCGATGCATGTTTGGCGTGCCACGGGACTGTGATTGCGGTGAATGGCTTGAAAAAAGTTACGACTAAAATCGGCGAGCAACAATTCCCTGATCTGAGCGGCTGGCCGAACTTGGGTGTGGGGCGCGTCAATCCCGATGGAAGCTTGGGGGCGTGTACACCCTGTCATCCGCGTCACAGTTTTTCGATCGAGGTTGCGCGCAAACCGTACAGTTGCGGGCAATGCCATCTCAAGCCAGATGTTCCAGCCTATGATGTTTACGAAGCGAGTGCCCATGCGATCATTGCAAATGCCAAGACCAAAGAATTCAACTGGACCGCGGTGCCTTGGAAGTCCGGAACCGATTTCACTGCGCCTACCTGCGCAGCGTGCCACAACGCGCTGATCGCTGACCCACAAGGACAAGTGATCGTTCAACGTACGCATGATTTTGGTTCGCGGCTTTGGGTGCGATTGTTCGGTTTGATCTATTCGCACCCACAACCCAAGTCGGGCGACACCTCGATTCTGAAAAACAAGGATGGCTTGCCACTACCGGCAGCGTTCACGGGCGAATTGGCGACTGCTGGTTTGATCGACAAGCAAGAACAAGACACGCGCAGAGCTGAGATGGGCAAAGTGTGTTCGGCGTGTCACAGTACCAATTGGGCAAGCAATCACTTTATCAAGATCGATGCGGCGAATGTCGAAACGGACCTGATGACGCTTGCTTCCACGCAATTGATACTCAAGGCGTGGAGTAACGGTCTTGCCGATAACAAAAACCCGTTCGACGAATCCATCGAACAAAAATGGATTCGCCAATGGTTGTTCTACTCAAATTCGATACGCTATTCGTCGGCAATGTCCGGACAGGATTACGCAGCGTTCGAAAATGGCTGGTGGAACTTGAATGAAACCTTGCAAGACATGCAAGGCTGGATCGACTTGAGAAGCAAGAAATAGCAGAAAATGTGCGACGTGTCTCCGAGGTGCGTCGCACGATCCTAGACTTGCGCGAAAAACACCTGTCGCTTAAAATAGCGGCGGGTGTTTTTATTCAAGGAGACCCTAAAGGTTCGTCTAGCCCAAACCTTGAGGGTCTGCATCGGAGATTCATTCGCAAAATGCAGTTTTATTTCATACGTCATGGTCAATCCGCCAATAATTTATTGTACGACACAACCGGCAGCAGCATCGGACGCAATCAGGATCCAGAACTGACGCCGATTGGCGTGGAGCAAGCCGAAAAGCTGGCGCGTTTTTTGCATGAGGGTAGTTTACAGACGGACAACAAACGATCGAATAATCCCATCGCTAATGTGTCGCTCACCCATCTCTATTCGAGTTTGATGACGCGTGCCGTATCGACCGGTACGATTGTATCGAAGGAGATCGGGTTGCCACTGGTCGCCTGGGAAGACATTCACGAAACCGGCGGAATTTATTTGGACGATGAGGATTCCGGCACGCGCATTGGACAACCGGGCAGAAATCGCAATTACTTCCTAGAGCGTTATCCCGATTTGGTTTTGCCGCTAACGTTGGGCAGTACCGGTTGGTGGAATCGCCCGTTTGAAGAGCGCGACCAGCGCCCCGCACGCGCCGAGCGATTTCTCAACGAACTAATCGCGCGGCATGGAAATGGCGATGACCGTGTGGCAATTATCAGTCATGGCGGTTTCTACAATTATTTGCTTCGGACGGTTCTCAAGTTAGGTCGCGACGATTGTTGGTTTGTGTTGAACAATGTGGGGATCACTCGGCTTGATTTTCACGCAGCAGGTGTTGACCTGGTTTACATGAATCGAATCGATTTTCTACCGCCGGAGTTGATAACATAAAAGAAGTCGTGGATTGCAAAGGAATCATTCGCAACCCTAGTGAATTCTTGCCGCGCGACTTGGTCAAATCCCTAGTTTCAACTAGGGATTTTTCTTATTTGTTATGCAAGCGTAATGTAATTGTAACTCTGCTTAATCCATTTTTTGTCTGACTATGTTATTATGCCCCGGGAGTAAACGATTTCAATACTAGCTCGTAAAACACTTTTCAGATTATTGTAGAAGAATCTTTCAGGAGGGTTGATGACAGAGCAATCTTTGGACGGCAGTAATGGACGCGCTCCTTACATGCTGCTTCAAGCACTGATCGAAACAACCTTCGAGTCGATCAAGTTGATGGGTTTGAAGGACACTGGTGCGGAAATAGCCAAACATCTTGGCTCGCCCTCCGATCCACTGGAGGCGCTCGCTACGTTGGAGCTGGGCAGGGATAATCTTCAAGTCTCCGATGCTCCCCAAGGAGGGAGGATAGTTACTCTTAAAGGATGTCCTTTTGCAGGAGCGGTGAACAAACTTGATCCTTGGTCGGAACACGCCAAGCGGATGGTGCAGCGCTTTAATGCCAGTCCACGGGGCGGCGCGGCAATCCACCCGATTTGCATTGGTCATCTTTCGGTGCGGGAAGCGTACGGTGGAATTAATTTGGGTTGTCGCAGCGCGTCGAGTGGTAAAATGGCGATTAGTGCTTTAGCTTTGTTGGAAGAAGCCAGTATGACGGACGAACAAGTGCGCGAGCGTTTGGATGGAAACGCGTGTATTTATGTGCTGAAAAAATAATGTTTTGAATTGTTTGATGAGTCTGCAATTAGAAAATTCAAAATCATCTTAGGCGAAAATTGGGTGCGCCTTTTTTAGTATGGAGGTATGAATGATTGACCAAATATCCAGCAATAGTAATGGGAATGGACGTGCTCCCTACCTGCTGCTCCAAGCGTTGATTGAAACATCATTTGAATCGGTCAAACTGTTGGGCCTCATCGATTGTGGGAATCAAATTGCCAAGCAACTCGGATCGCCATCTGATCCACTAGAGGCGCTCGCAAAATTGGAATTGGGCATGGCGAACATTACCGTTTCAGACGGACCGAAAGGCGGTCGATTAGTTTGCTTGAAGGGTTGTCCATTTGGATCGGCGTTGAGCAAACTCGATCCTTGGTCGGACCATGCGCTCAAGATGGTCGAGCGGTTTAATGCCAGTCCACGCGGCGGCGCGGCGGTCCATCCGATCTGCATTGGACATCTTTCGGTGCGCGAAGCGTACGGCGGCATCAATCTTGGCTGTCGGAGTACGTTGAGTGGCAAAATGGCGATCAGTGTTCCAGCCTTGTTGGAGGAAGCCGGTATGACAGAAACTCAAGTCCGCGAGCGGCTAGATGGAAATGCGTGTCTATATCTGTTGAGAGCATAATAAAAATCAGGTTTCTCGAAAAAGAGAAACCTGATTTTTTTATTGCGAATTGAATTTGGTCGAAATGTGCGAACCCGTTTTTGCATCGAACACGTGATACTTGTTCAATCCGATCCAGACCTCATCGCCCGTCCTCAGCTTTTCTCCAATCGGCGCAGCTGCCACGACTTCGCTTTTACCCACTCGCATCGTCAGAATGGCAACCGCTTTTAGCCCAAGATTTATTCGATTCACAATCGTTCCCTGAATGCGATCGGCTTGCGCTTCGTGGAACACTTGCACATTTTCGGGACGCACGCCAACTTTTCGATCATGCAACTCTGGTGCAACTTGTTGTCCTTCGATCAAGTTGATCGCTGGCGTCTCGACATCCAGGTTGAGAAACTCGGCGACGAAAATACTCTTCGGACGATTGTAAATATCCTCGTACGTTCCAACCTGTTCGATCTTCCCCTTGTCCATCACGGCGATCAAATCCGCGAGAATAAATGCTTCTTGCTGATCGTGCGTCACGTAGATCGTTGTGATGTTGAATTGGGCGAGGAGCGTCTTTAGATTGACGCGATATTTCTCGCGCAGTTTTGGATCGAGATTCGAGAACGGCTCGTCGAGCAGAAAGAGCGCGGGGTCGCGCGTGATGCAGCGTCCCAAAGCCACACGTTGTTTTTCGCCGCCCGACAAGGTCGTGGGCATTCGATCTTGCAGATATTCAATCTCAACGCCGAGGAGTTCGCTGGTGCGTTTGTATTTGGCTTGCGCTTCCGCATCTAGCTCCGGCGTTCGCTTGCGAAAGATAAAATACGACAGGATGTTGCGCTTGGAGGTCATCATTGGATAGAGCGCATAATTTTGAAACAAAAATCCAATGCGGCGCTCGCCAACGGGAACATCACGCATGTCTCTGCCATTAAAGAGGATTTCGCCTTCGTCCGGCTGAATCAATCCGGCGATCATTTTCAGAATCGTCGTCTTGCCGCAGCCGCTTGGACCGAGGATGACCATCGTTTTGCCGTGCGGAATGGTGAGATTGAGATGCTCCATCGAAAACGGCACATGACGCTGTTCGTTCGCTTGCCCCGTGCGTCGATTGGGCAGGGGATTGTCAAGCAGCGTGCGCTTGGATTCGCCGAATTTTTTGCAGATGTTGATGAGTTCGATTTTTGCCATGTTGATTCAACAATAAAGTTATTGTCCTAGTTTCAAGTTGCATCCAATCGTCGCCAGAATGGTTTTCATTTCGGCGGAGCCAGGTTCGGCAAATGGCTCGTGGACCAGCCAATCGGCATTGTAGAGACTGGTATGCAACGTGACGAAAACGATTTGTTCCGCTGGCGTGTCACCTTTCAACAGAATGCACCAAACGTCTTCGGGTGGAAACGGAATCGGCGTTGAACCTCTTCCAAACGTTGCGCTTGTTAATCCAGGTGTTGCCGTCGCAAGGTTCGGCAGATTCACGTTGGGTACATGACGATAGTCAACCATCGTGCTGAAAAAATTACTATCGCCGTACGAACCGCCGCTCATCTCACGCGTGAGCTTGGAGGGCATGGTCGCGCGCACGACTTGGACGACCGTCGCGGGTTGCGCGGAATTTCGATACTGGAGGAATTTGTTCAGCTCCACTTGCGCATTGTCGGGAATGGTTTGGTCGCGCACAATGAGAATCCCAACCGTGAAAACAAGAATCGCTGTGAAAAAGACAAAGACGAGGGTGGTTGTTCGAGTCATGTTTGCCTTCTTTCTAGCTCACTGGTCATCAACCGCGATGACAGACAGCCGCACTGTAATTATACCACGAAAGAAAAAGAGCCGATGGTTTCGAATAGATTCGTCGGCTCTGCTCTATTTTCTTCTGGCAAATCAGCGCATGTACGGTTCGATTATGGAACGTAGCGGAAGGTCTGAACAATTTTTTGGAAGGCGGATACATTTTTCGATTCAAGCGTAGGCGGCGTTCCAAACGTGACGATGTAGTTGTCTTTGCCACGCACCAGGAGATATTGAATCGTCGAGAATTTCACGGCTTGATTATTCGCGCCCGCCATGGTTATCACATACCGGACTTCTTCTGCTTCGCCGGCTCCGAGCTGCACGCGTTTGTGCGTGATCGGTTTAGAAACGGCGGCGGTGTTTTCCAATTCCTGTAGATTGGCGGTGAGCACATAATCGAGCGTAAAAACTTGGGGCTGAACTTGGTGGATAATGTTGCAATTCGTCACCGAACCGCCAATTGCAGAGCCAGGCGTGCCGTCGATTGCATAGAATTTGATGCCCGAGGCAAGCAGCTGCTTGCCTTGCTTTTGCATAATGTCTGCCAGTTGCGAATTTTTCTTCTTCAACTCGGCGATGGCTTGGTCGATAGTAGCGGCATTGAGTTCTTGATACACCCAGGAATTGGGCAGCGCCATGGCATAACCATCACTCGCCACGGGATATAATTTCCAATTGTTTTCGATGGTTGCCGTTGGCAAAGGGCGGGTAGGGGTTAGAGGAACGCGTGGAGTGCCAGTGGGAGGAATGAGTGCCAGCAACTGAGATTGGACATTTCCAACATTTAGAGCTAATGCTAGCACCGGCAAGCCACAACAAAAGACCAAAAGATTTACCCAGAGCAGCATTTTGAGAATGTTTTTTTCTTGATGAGTCATCGTTGTCTCCTGTGATAGGATGATGGGGTTGACTCATTATAACACCTGTTCGAGCTACGTCAATAAAACGCAAGTCCCGAAGGGTCGCTTGCACAAAAACCCTTCGGGACGCGGCTACTGCTCTTTTCTCTCGACCGTGTCGATGACTCGGCTCACTAATGCATCCACATGGCGCGAGACTTGCCATCCGAATGACTTGAAGCCAGACCAGGCGTATCTCAATCGACTGGTGGCTGCGCGTGGAAGTGGAATCGCACCGGGCTTGGGTGCAGTCCACTCGATGGCGCACGATGCCCAGGTCAGCCCTGCACCAAATCCTACCATGACCAGATGATCGCCTGGTTTGATTCTGCCTCCCGAAATTGCTTCGCACAACGCGATGGGAATCGAAGCAGCAGACGTATTGCCATAGTTTTCAAGATTGACAAATACTTTTTCGGGCGGGAGATTCAGCGATTTGGCGGCGCTGTCGATGATGCGTTTGTTGGCTTGATGTGGAATAAACAAATCGATCTTGTCGAGTGCCCAGCCTGCGCGCTCGACCGCTTGTTTGGCAGCCGTTGCCATCACGCGCGTTGCAAATCGATAGACTTCGCGACCATTCATTTTGATAAAGTGCATTTTCGATAAAACCGTTTCGGGACCTGAAGGGCTTTTTGAGCCGCCCCCCGGCACGATCAGCAATTCACCGCCTGATCCGTCTGCGCCTAGCACCGATGACATGACGCCGCCCGGCGTTTCACTGCCACGCAAAACGACTGCGCCGGCCCCGTCGCCAAATAGCACACACGTTGCACGATCATTCCAATCGACCAAACGCGACAAGGTTTCTGCGCCCACGATGAGAATAGTGTTATACATTTCGCCGCGAATCAAGCCGGCGGCCATGCTCAACGCGTAGACAAAACCGGAGCAACCGGCTTCTAAATCAAATGCGCCAGCGCGCCCAGCCCCAATAGCATTTTGAACGAGGCACGCGGTCGCCGGGAAGGGATACTCGGGCGATGCGGTCGCGACGATAATCATGTCGATGTCTTGCGGATTTACGTCCGCGCTTTCAATCGCATCCCGCGCGGCATACACCGCCAGCGCCGCCGTCGATTCTTTCGACGAGGCGATGTGGCGTTGGTGAATCCCGGTCATCTCGCGAATCCATTTGTCGGTGGTATCGACTGTCTTGGCAAGGTCGTCGTTGGTCAAAACATTCGGCGGAACATATTTGCCCCAGCCGATGATGTGCGCGTATTTGGGCATGGAATCTCCATTTAAGATTTATGATTTCAGATTTCAGATCGGAAAATCGATCAAATCTGAAATCACGCTATGCGTCTGAAATCTGAAATATTAGACAGGAGTTATGTCCGCCAAGACCGATGGAGTTGGACATGGCGACGTGGATTTTTTTTGTGCGTGCAGAGTTCGGTACGTAATCAAGATCGCATTCGGGGTCAGGAGTTTGATAATTGATCGTCGGCGGCATGATGCCTTGCTCCATTGCCTTGAGGCAGATGACGGCTTCGACTGCGCCCGCGCCGCCAAGCAAATGTCCAATCATCGATTTGGTTGAACTGATGGGGATATTATACGCCTGTTCGCCCATCACTTCTTTGATGGCTTTGGTCTCGATAGCGTCATTCAGGCGGGTGCCGGTGCCGTGCGCGTTGATGTAATCGATCTGGGTGGGTTGCAGCCCGGCGCGTTTGATCGCCTTTTGCATCGCGCGACCGATGCCTTCACCTTCCGCCGCGGGAGCCGCGATGTGATTCGCATCTACACTTGTGCCATAGCCCACGAGTCGTCCGTAAATTTTTGCGCCGCGCGCGCGCGCATGTTCTTCGCTTTCCATCACTAGCACGCCCGCGCCTTCGCCCATCACCATCCCGTCGCGTGTCGCATCGAACGGGCGACTGGCTTTGGTTGGCTCATCGTTGCGGGTCGATATCGCGCCCATCGAATTGAATCCCGCAATCGAAAGCGGAGAGAGGCACGCTTCCGTTCCTCCGCAGATGGCAATATCGACATCACCGCGCTTAATCATTTCTGCGGCTTCGCCAATCGCATTGCCACCGGTCGCACATGCCGACACAATTGCCATGTTCGGTCCTTTGATGCCAAATTCAATTGCGACTTGTGCGCCCGCGGTATCGACGAGCATCATGGGAATAAAAAAAGGACTGACGCGGCGAGGGCCTTTGGTCTCCAAAATTTTGAATTGGTCGCCAATGGCCATGCCGCCGCCGACGCCGCTGCCGATGATGATCGCAATGTTTTCGGAATCTTGCGGATCGACCGTTACTTGCGCGTCTTTAATCGCTTCGCGCGCAGCGATGACCGCAAGTTGAATAAATCGAAATAGTCGCCGGGCGTCCTTTGTATCGAAATAATTTTTCGGGTCATAACCCTTTACTTCGCCGGCGATTTGCGTTTCGAGCATCGCCGGGTCGAACAAGCTGATGCGCTCGATTCCGGAATGTCCCGCTTTTAGATTTTCCCAACTTGTGGTAACATCGTTGCCCACAGGTGTGATCGCGCCCAGTCCGGTGATAACCACATGCGCGTTAGTTCCCATCCGATTCTCCTATGAAAAGTTCGCCTATTATAACACCATTTTACCCCGCAAGACACGCAATGCCTGTGAGCAAGAAAATAGTTGGTCGATATTGAAATGACACACACGCAACGACCCGCCGCCCTACGGGTTTAATCGATTATGCGGATTGTTTCCAACTACGTCATCTTCGGCGGCAAGAGCTACAAAGAAATCTCCGAAACCAGGTTTCCCACCTAAACAATTGGAGGAATTGAAATGAAGCGAGTTTTGTTGTTGATCGGCATGACATTGGCATTAGGAGTTACCTCTCAATAATCACGACATCGTGTGCGCTGATGTAATCACGACATCGTGTGCACTTTAAAAGCCAATCGTAATCACGACATCGTGTGCGATTTGACCATACTTCCCTGTAACAGGAGGAAGTATGGAACCCGATACGAGCG
>JACRMI010000064.1 GCA_016215025.1 Chloroflexota bacterium | reverse complement strand
GCGGGTACAAACTCATCGGCAGCGTTTTCGTATGCACACGCGTTCCGTCAAGCGTTCCAAGGCGCAACTCAAAGATATCGTGCGGCGCTGGAAATCACTCCCCGTGGATGATGTGCCCAAGTGACTTTTGCGCTAATGCCTTTCAACCGCTCGATCCGATGCAAGTTGTACTCCCAGCGATTTTTGCGCTTGGCGGATTTTTTGCGGGCGGCGCAGGATGGGGCATTCTCATGGGACGACTCGCACCCGCAGCGAATCGAAGGCGCATGGCGATTGCTGGAGCATTGGGCTTTGCGCCGATCACACTGGCAGCCGGTCTCATGCTCCAAGCGATCGAACCGATTGCGTTGGAACAATTCGGCGCGATCATTCCACTGCATCGCTTGTTCACGCTGTTATTTGTGCCGACGGCATTCTTGATCGCCGGCGTGAGCGCGTGGGCAATCGGTATGGGCTTGAACGATAACGCCTTGGCGCAAACGCTGGGGTGGCGCGTGGGACTGGCGGCGGCAATCACTTTCCTGATGATCAACCTGACAATGGAATCGGCGGGCTGGGTTGTTGGCGCGCCGCGTGCGGAGGAGCGCTTTACGATGCTGACGGTCATGTTCGTCGGCGATCTCGGCGCGGCGATTGTAGGCGGCGCGGTCATGGGACGGATGCTGGCGAAACGATGGAGCGACACAGCGCATCCAGAGTCCTCGGCTGACATTCGTCAAAGGGCAGAAGGATGAAGGCGTTTGTGAGATTCGCGCGGTTTGTGTGATTTTTCAATCCCCTCCGCCATCGCATCCAAGATATGATCGATCATCGCGTTTATCGCCGCAAGTACGACGCGCAACAAGTGCTCGCGCGATTCGCCGAAACAGCGCGCGACGAAGTCGAGTTGGAAAAGTTGAGCGGCGAGTTAATGAAAGTGATCGATGAAACGATGCAACCAACCCAGGTCAGTCTGTGGTTAAAAGCAGTGGATGCGGCTGCCGCGAAACGGAGGATAGGTTGAATCTTGCAATCATTTTGAAATTACTGCATGTGCTCGTCGCGATCTGGTTCATTACCGGACTCTTAGGACGACGGCTTGTACTGTCGCAGGCAGCCAAGGCATCGGAAATTAAAATCGTCGATGCGCTTGCTCAATTGGCAGGCCGTTTTGAAAACACGATGGTCATCCCCGGTTCCATGGCCGTCGCACTGCTCGGATTATTTACGGCGTGGGCGCAGGGCTAGCCTGTCCTAGGATTTCTTGAAGGTGGAAAATCCAATTGGGTTTTCGTGTCGCTCATCATTTTCTTGTCGATGATGCCGCTTATCCAACTCATCTTTTTACCCCGCGGGAAAAAGTTCGGACAAGCGATGGAGCAATCGTTGAAGCAAGCGCAAGTCACCCCAGAATTACGTGCCGCCTTTGCCGATCCAGTGGTTGAAGCTGCCCATCTCTATGAATTGGCCGGCGTTGTTCTGATCGTCATCTTGATGGTCACAAAACCTTTTTGAGAAAAAACGAATGCCGCAAAAAGAATTCGATGCAATCGTAGTGGGCGCGGGACCGAATGGACTCGCCGCCGCCATCACGCTCGCGCGCGCAGGTCGATCTGTGCTGGTCTACGAAGCGAATGAAACGATTGGCGGCGGAATCCGGTCGGCAGAATTGACCTTGCCAGGATTCATCCACGATATTTGTTCGACCGTGCAAGCGTTGACGGTCGTCTCGCCATTCTTCAAATCAATTCCCCTCACCGAATTGGGCGTCGAGTTGGTCACGCCCGATGCCGCGCTGGCGCATCCTTTGGACGATGGAACTGCCGCGGTGCTCTATCGCTCGATGCAGCAAACGTGCGCGACTCTGGGCGATGATGCGAAAAATTATCGTCGTTTGATCGAGCCACTTGTCAAAAATTCCGATCAACTCAATCGAGACTTGCTCGGACCACTTCCCCTTCCGCCGCATCATCCCCTCACGTTCGCACGCTTTGCCCTGCCCGCGATCATGCCCGCCCGCGCACTCGCCGAATTTCTTTTCGGCGATGAACACGCGCGGGGATTGTTTGCCGGTATCGCGTCGCATACGATGCTTCCACTCGAAAATTTGTCGACCGCCGCTTATGGCATGGCATTGGCGCTTGCCGCTCACGTAACAGGCTGGCCCATCGTGAAAGGTGGTTCGCAAAGGTTGGCGGATGCACTGGGGAAATACTTGCAATCGCTGGGTGGAGAAATTATTACGAATCATCGCGTCGAATCGATTGACGAGTTGCCAGCGGCTCGCGCATATCTGTTCGATGTAACCCCGCGGCAGTTGGTGAACATCGCGGGGAAACGCTTGCCCGATGGTTATCGCCGTGCGCTGGAAAAGTTTCGATACGGGCAAGGTGCTTTCAAAATCGATCTTGCGCTCAGCGGTCCGATTCCGTGGAAAGCCAAAGAATGCAGACGCGCCGGAACAGTTCATTTGGGGGGAACACTCGCGGAGATTGCGCAATCGGAACGAGAATCAGCGGAAGGCAAACCGCCAGAGAAACCGTACATGCTCGTCGTGCAACAAACGTTATTCGATCAAACGCGCGCGCCGCAGGGCAAGCACACGGTATGGGCATACTGCCATGTGCCGAATGGATCAACATTCGACATGACCGAACGAATGCTAGGACAACTCGAACGCTTTGCGCCGGGCTTTCGCGATTGCATTATCGGACAGCACGTGATGACGCCGGCGTGGATCGAAGCGCACAACAACAATTACGTCGGCGGCGACATCAACGGCGGCGCGGCGGACTTGCTGCAACTCTATACGCGACCGACGTTGAGTCTCAATCCGTATCGAACAGCGGCGCGCGGGATTTATCTTTGCTCTTCATCGACACCACCAGGCGGTGGTGTGCATGGGATGTGTGGTTACCACGCAGCACGCACCGCCCTATCCGATTTGGAAAAGATTAGGTCGTCATAGCCGATATCATTCCGAGTGTCACTGAGAAACGGCGAATCCTGCATTGCGTGCGCTCGTCACACTGTGAACATTTGACGGTTGTGGGACAGCGACCTCTTTCAAGATGCGCTCGGTCGTCAAGCGTGCCGACAGCAACACCAGCGGCAAACCCGTGCCAGGATGTGTGCTGCTTCCAGCAAAATATAGATTGCGATAGCGCGGATGACGGTTCTGCGGGCGCAAATAGCCCACCTGCATAAAATTGTGACTCAATCCAAACGCCGCACCTTTCGCAAGATTGTATTGGGTCTGCCAATCCTCAGGCGTATAGCTCACCTCGAATTTAATATGCTGTTCGAGATCGCTTGCCCCCAATTTTTCCAACTTTTGTAACACAGTCTTACGTGCCCTAGCTTGCAACGCACTCCAATCTTGATTGGCGGCGTCGTCGAGATGACCGACAGGAACAAGCACCATCAACGTATCCTGTCCCGCCGGTGCCGCCGTTGAATCGATGCGTGCGGGCGCGTGGACGTAGAAACTGGGTTCGTCGGGCAGCGTATGGTCTTTGAAAATGCGATCAAAGCTGGCGCGATAATCGCCCGCTAAGAAAATGTTGTGTGTGCCAAGTTGCGAATAGACTTTGTCGACGCCCCAGTAGAACATGATCGCCGAGGAGGTGTATTTCAATTTCTCCAAGCGCTTGGCAGCGCCTTCGTCCGGCAGCAAATCGCGATAAGCATACGGCAAGTCGGCGTTCGTAACGATCACATCCGCATTGAGTTGCGAATCATCCCGCAACACAATGCCGGTCGCACGGTCTTGATCGACCTGAATTTTTGTAACCGGTGCATTGTAGATGAATTGCACCCCTCGTGCTTTCGCAATCGACTCCAACGATTCAATCACGCGATACAAGCCGCCCTTAGGAAACCAAACACCCTCTGCCATCTCGGTATATTGGATCAACGAATAAGTTGCCAGCGCATCAAACGGGCTGATGCCGAGATACATGTTTTGAAAAGTGAACGCCGCTTTGAGATGCGAATCATGGAAATAATTGCCGACATTGGCATAGTGCTTTTTGAGTGCCTTGAGTTGAAATAGCAATGGCAAATTTTGAAGACTGAAATAGTCCAGCAAATTATAGAAATTGCGACCGACAAAGCGATCCACAGACACACGACAATTCTGTTCACCTTCTGCAAGGTATCGCAAGAGACCGCTCATGCTCCCCGGTTCAATCGCTTCGATTTGATCGCGCATCGCGTTCAGATCGGAGGTGAGCGACAACTCGGTTCCATCGTCGAAACGGATGCGATACGTCGGATCAACACGCAGCAACTCCAGGTGATCTTCCATGCGCTCACCCAGCGCGGCGTACGTTTCGGCGAATAATTGCGGCATCAAGAAAAGGGTTGGACCAATATCAAAGCGATGTCCATCCCGAATGATTTGATCGCAGCGTCCGCCTGGCTTGCTATTCTTTTCGATTACGGTAACCTGATAACCACTTGCCGCGAGACGTGCCGCTATAGCGATTCCACCAATGCCTGCGCCAATAACCAAAGCTGTGTTCATAAATCCTCCATGTGAGTTCCCCTGAGTTCCCCGAATTTCCCTGGAACTCGTTGGAACTTTGGGGAACTGTGGGAGTTTGCTGAAATTGCTTCCAAAAATAATTTCGGTGGCAGCGATGCAAGGAGTTGCGCGTTCTCAACAACCGAACCCTCTTCGTCCAGCAAACGCAAAACGCGCTCGATGGGATTGTTCTTGAACAACGCAGCAAAAATCGATTTGACTTGATCGCCGTGCCGTTGCATCACGTCGAGCATGAGTGTGTCGAAATAGCGATAACGGCGTGAATCAGCGGGGATGTTGAATGGATGCCCTTGCTCGACGAGGGATCGCACAATCGCCGCCGAATCGCGTTGGATGCGCACAAACGCATATCCCGTCGATGGTTTGATTCTGCCGCCGCGCGTGCCGACATTCAAAATGTGTTTGCCTGCGCGACGTGAGAACGCATAATCGGTCATCGGGTTCGTGCCGCCTTCGGTGGCGACAACTTTATAGTCTCTAATCGCCAATACTCTCTCGATATAATTACTCAGTGCATCACGGTAATTGTCTCGCGCTAGTGAGACATATTCCACCAGCGCGCGCCGTTTCGAAAAGGGCAGCACGTAGAAAAAGCGCATCGCTTGTTTTTGCGGTGTGCGAAAATCCATGAGCGTTGGCGTCTCTGGATCGAACATGTCGTCTGCCGTTTCAATTTCCCAGCCCACAAAATATTGATGCAATGAATGGGCTTGAGCAGGATTGAATGTTTTCCAATTGAAGCGGCTGTCAAAGACCCAACGCGCCGTGTTGCTTTGTCCATTTACCAAAACCTGCGCATGATCTCCCCCCTCTTGAATCGCATCAACTGTTCCTTGGGAAAATCGGATATTCGGCTGTGCCGCGAGTTCTTGTCGCACGAACCGATAAAAATCGATTCCGCGAATCATCTTGTAGCGATAGTCGCCTAAATCGATTTTTAGTTCGTAGCTGTCATTTCGAGGACCGTCTTTTGTGCCGAGAAATCTCTTACTCTGCGGCGGGAGATTTCTGCCTTCGCTCGAAATGACAGGAAGGTGGCTACCCACAAACTTGATTTGCTTCCATTCGCATTGCGCGATTTCATCAAACGGCATAGATTCTTTCGACCAGTAGCACCATGTGCGGTCGTTTCGATTCTTTGCATCGCGGTCGATGATCAGCATGGATGAATCGCGGAGCGGACTGTGCGCCAAATGATACGCCAGACTCAATCCCGCCAAACCCCCACCTGTGAAAATAAAATCGTAATCCATAATCCAACTTCCAGATTTCTCTCAGTTCTCAAGTTCCCAGAGTTCCTCCGAGTTCCAAGTTCCAGGGAAATAGGGGAACTAACTTGGAGGAACTTAGCGACTGTGCCACCAGATTTTGGGCAACTTGCTCAACTTGCGGGCTGTGCTCACATGCGCCCGTCGATTGAACACGTCGTAGTCGTGCGTTTCAATGTCGTCCAAAATCGCGCGATAAAGTTCGGCGGCTGCCATGACGGCAAAGCGACCATCTTTGTTCAACATTTTGATTCCTGGGATGGCTTCCGCATAGAGTTGGCGATTGCGCGCAATTTGAAAGCGCATATACGCGCGCCAGCGTTCGTCGATGCATCCGTTCTCAATATCCGTTTCTTTCAAATCGAATGCGGCGAGTTCCTTCTGCGGCAAGTAGAGTCGTCCCGCGCGCCAATCTTCGCCGACATCGCGCAAGATGTTGGTGAGTTGCAACGCGACGCCCAACTTGATCGCAAATGGAATTGCGTCGGCGCTGGCGTAACCGATAATGTGCATGCTCATCAAGCCAACAGTCGATGCGACGCCGTACGCATACGCGGTCAATTCGTCAAAGGTCTGATAGCGCGTTTGGTGCAAATCGCGCGCGACACCATCGATGAGCTGTTCGGCGTAACGAGTCGGAATGCGATAACGCAGGCGTGTATCCGTCCAGGCGATGGCAATCGGATCATTTGCGGGGGGCTGAGAGGAAAGCGCGCGCTTGCGCCAAGTCGCCAGTGATTTTTTGGCATCGCAGTCGCAGCAATCGACAATGTTATCGGCGACGCGGCAAAAGGCGTAGAGTGCGCGGACGGCGCGACGTTTTTCGCGGGGCAAGAGACTCGTCGCCGCGTGAAATGTTTTGCTGTGAGTCGCGGTGATTTCGGCGCAGGAGGTGTACGCGCGATAGAGCGAGAGCGAATCAGCGATGGGGCGGATCGCTGAAACGTTGACCGAACCATACCCTTCGTACGCAAGTGAAAGCAAACGGCTTTCCCATGTCTGCGGTGACAATATGATCATCAATTTCCTCCACCTGATTTACGCGCGAATCGCCAAAGCGTTACAATGTTCGATGGCATCATAACAGACCCGCGCGTGATCCACATCGATAAAATCTTGAATTCGCGCATAATAAAAAAAGACCGCTTGGGTTGCGGTCTGCTTCATAATTCAGCATAGATGGTCTACGCGATTTTGACTAGTGGCTGTCTTCGCACACATAATTGCTTTGCGGTTCGCAATCTGAAGCGATTTTACTTTGCCCTGCGCAAATAATCCTGACCGGCG
Source organism: Chloroflexota bacterium (assembly GCA_016215025.1). Lineage (GTDB taxonomy): Bacteria > Chloroflexota > Anaerolineae > UBA4142 > UBA4142 > JACRMI01. Next base: position 29,675 of record JACRMI010000064.1, on the reverse strand, counting down.
ACTGACAAAAGACCGCCAATCAGATAGTCTTTTGTCTCAAGTCGCAGAGTAAAGATCTGGTCGTTTTGATTATTAACCATTGTCGTGGTGCAGCCACCAGTTTCTGCTTTCGCAATCATTGCACGAGTATTGCGCCCTTTTCGGCGGTTGCCGATACGCCCTGCGGCAAATTCTCTTCTCCTTTACTGCGTCGGAGGCTGAATTGGCTTGGCGCGGTTTTCGTTTTCAATCCCAACAGAAAACGGGTGACCGACCAACACTGCAACAACGCCGTAAGCGCCAGCGTTCCAATGAGAACGATAACCGTTTGCGCAACGAAACCGAAAAACGGATTGACTTGCCAGGGCAGGACGATAAACAAGCTGGGAATCCAGACGATTGGATGCAGCAGATAGAGTGGATAAGTTACCGTCGATGCGCGTTTCAAAAGCGAATGGTTGACATTCAAAAAACGCTGCCCCACTCCAAGCCACGTTATCAGCCACGACCAACTGCTCAACGCGAACACGGTCCAGAATCCGACGTACTCCCAGGAATAATCGAGGGGCAGCGAGACGTAAGGATTAAAACTATCCTGCCACGCGATGACAAACATCACCGCCGAGGTCACCACCGTGACAATCGCGATAAGCCGCCATTGTCTTGCGATAGCCATCTGAAAACGCGAATCGGAGTTGAGAATATAGCCAAAGATGAAAACGAGGAAGAACGATACAAACCGGGTCCCATCGTTGACGAGAGCAGCGAACACGGGCGGTGGTGACACGTGAATCAGCGCCAATTGAACGATCACTAATGGAATGGCGAACAAATAAATTCCGCCCGTGCGCTTAGATGCGCGCGCGAGTTTATCCATCAAGCGACGACCGGCTGCGCTTGCAAAGAATTGGAAGAGAGGCAGCGCCAACAGCGCATAGATCAAGAGATAGACCAGAAACCACATATGGAAAAGAGCAAAATTTCCATCCGGTGCAACGCCCTCAAAATAGTGCAAATAAAATTCTAGCAAAGAGCCGTCAAATTGCCCGCTCGAGCTTCGCACCCAGTACGTAGCTGGAATGATGAAAATCACAAGCAGAACGATGAGCGGGAATCCCAAATGCAGCAAGCGTTCGCGCACGTACTGGCGGTTCGACCGTTTGCCAAGCGTGTAACAAACACTTGCGCCCGCGAGAAGCATAAACAACGGCATCAGCCACAAGTTCAAATTCCATAACAGTTCGCTAAAGAACTTGCTCGATGGAGCGTTGCTCAACTCAGCGAACGCTCCATCAGGGCTAAATATCGCCGTCCAGGGACTGAACGACAAGGCGCAGTGTGCCACGACGACCATCACGGCTCCGAATATTCGCAGCCAATCGAAATCATACCGCCTGTTCATCCTGGTCCTCCGTCTTTCCAGTCGAGTCCGCCACCGCCGCTAACAATTTTTCGGGCGGCTCACCCTTATTGATAAACACATCTGCCCCGGCAGCAAGCGCCGCCGCTCTGTAATCGGCATACATCGTGAGCACGATAACGCGAATTTGCGGCGTGATCGATTTGATGAGGCGGGTGCAAGTCAAGCCATCCATCTCCGGCATCAACACATCGATCACAACCACATGAGGTTTGAATTTTTCTATCGACTGGAATGCCTCAATGCCATTTGCCGCCTCCGCTATTTCGATGTGCGGAAACTTGGTCGTCAGTAACGCTTTCAAACTTTGCCGCGTGCGCAGTTGATCGTCTACGATGAGAATTCGAAATGATTTAGTCATGGGTTTCCTTTACGGTTCAACCCTACCACGATGCTGTTCGAGCGTCATCGACGGAAACACGAATTTGGGTGTGATAAGAAAAGACCACGTAATGCGTGGTCTTGATCTTCATTTTGCTTATGCCCTCTACGTCATTTTGACTAGATGCGCTCTCCCCATTGTGCTGATGGACTCAGGTTCAGGGTAGAGAAAGATTGTTGTGCCTACCTCGAGGCGTCGAAAGATACTTGAAAATTGCTGCAACGGCAGTGACGCACCCCAAGATGACTTGGAGAAGCAGAACGAGCCTGCCAAAATCGTTCGTCATCCAAGAAAGGATAAATCGAATCGCGCCGGGCAACACATCGGCAATATGAGCAAAGTCCAATGGGAATACGAGGACCAGCTCTAACGAGCCAATCGCCAAAAGCAATCGAGTTGCAGTGTCAAACAGACTGGCAGGATTTCGATGACCACTCAACGCTCGAATGATCGGTGCGGCTAAGGAAACGGCAATCGGACCATACAAAGCCAACATTTCCAATGGCCCGAATTTAAAAGTAAAAAAACCGGTATTCGACAATTGGTGATATGCAAAAAAGCCGCCGACAAAAAGCATCGCGCCGATTAAAAGTAACTGTGACCGGCGTTGCGCCGCCGTAAGCACATCGTTTTTTTCCATCGCTTGCTCTCCAAGTTTATTTCGAAAGGTGCTTTTTCTAGCCAAGTAATAGCGGACGGAGGCTACTCGCCCAAGCACGAATTGCATTCCAATCGCGATGATCGCCTTCTTTCCAAACACCAAGCACAACACTCAATCGAAACTTGAGCCGATCGGCAAAGGATGGAATCTGGCTGATGTTGAGTACGCCCGCGAACAATCCTTCGCTGACCGGCTTGACCAACGCGCGCACAGGGTCGAGCCATTCCGCAACACGCTCGCGATATTTGCCATTCGACATGGTCATGGTCATGCAAACTAAAAACGCGGCGAATGGTTTTTGCGATAATTCAGCGCGATGCGTCTGCACGAACTGCATCGCTTCGGGCAACCATATGCCGCCGTTGATCGCGCTGCCTGCGACGACCGCTTGATACTGGGCAACGTCTTTCACCTCTTGCATCGACAGCACATCGACTTGCGCGCCAATTTCGGCGAGAGTTTTCCCAATCGCTTCCGCTACGCCAGCCGTGGAACCCAATCGACTGGCATACGTCACGAGAATTTTGTTGGACATTGAATTTCTCTTTATGCTTCGACCTTCATAAATCCAAATGCGCCCCACAGCACGCGCATCATGCCGTGACCAAAATCGGGTTTCAGGAATTGATTGGGACACGAGCCTGGGATAACTGTGATTCCGTTATCGCGGCACATCTTCACGGCCGATTGCGAGACACTGGTCATGTTGCCTGCCAAGCCAGGTTTCGTTCCCATCATGCAGTGCATCCACACGCGCTTGATGCCAAGTTCAACGCACTGCTGAACGATTTGTTCGGTCACTTGCGGATTCGCCAGAATGAACACGCCATCCGGTTTCTCAGGCAATGATTTCAAATCAGGATAGCAGGGGCTGCCATTGTAGCTGGTGATACGCGGATTGACGGCGTACACTTGATAACCTGCACTCTTGAACTTTTCGTAATTCGAGTTGCAGCCGGTCTCGCGTTTGTCGGAGACCCCGACGACGGCGATCTTTTTCTGTGCAAGGAAATCTTTGACGAGCGAATCGATTTGAGCCATCTCAAACTCCTTTGTTATTTTTCTTACGAATATCAATATTACAGCGACAGCTTGAAATTACAAAACGGCGGGTAAACTTGTTGCCCATGCGCGGATCGCCGTCCAATTTCTCTTATCGCCCGCTTGCGCTTGAACGATGACCATCGCAAAAAGCACCGCCCACCATTTTAATCGACCATATTGCAAACAACCGCCGAAAAATGCAATGTTCATTGGTTTCGCGGGTGCGACGGCAGCCAGAATCGGACGAGCGTAATTCGACACTTGGGCATAGCGTTCGCGCCAATTCAACTTGCCTTCGATAACGGGTGGCTTGGGCAGCTTTTCGTCGATACAAAATGGAACGCCATTCATGCTGGTTTCGCCGGTCTGGGTGAGACTCATCGCCATGACGAATACGGCAAGCGGGATTTTGCGGAATGCGTTTCGGTGCTTTTTGAGAAATCCTAACGCGCCGCGATGCCAACCCATAATCATCGGCGCACCCAGCACCACGCCGTCGTACATTTCAAGCGTCTTGACTTGGTCGATCGGCAACACATCGACTTGAACGTTGTTCTTTGCGATTTCTTCGGCGACGGTCTGAGCAACTTCGACCGTCGAACCGGCATGGGTGGCGTACGCAACGAGAATTTTTTTCATGGTGAATGTTCCGCCTTCCATTTTATCTACGCACAACTCGTTAATCCGTTACAACAACTTGGCTTGGATTATTTCGATGATTTCGCCGTGCTCGTAGATGTCGTCAAGGTGATGAAGATGATTCAGTACTTGCGCATCGGATTCTACCTCTGCGATGTTGAGTGCCTTGCCATCCTGAATCGTATGAGGATAGATTTGCAAGTCGGAGGAACTCCGCCAAATTCGCCGTGTTGATGCGCGTCATGCCCGGTCGAGTATTCAGCCCGGCGGTAGAGCATAATGCCCAACATGCCAAGATACATCGTAACATCTCCAAGCATAAATAGCAATTTTTGTGAGAGTCCGGGAACGTAATTATGCAAGCCCAACTGCACACAGACGATGAACACCGCTGGTCCTATGAGCGTGGCGGCTGTCATTTCGAAGGTGCGTTGCCAGCTGTATCTGTGATAGCGCATCAGCGCAATCATCGGCGGAATCATCGAGAGTTCCATCCCGGCAAAGTTGAGGACTGGATAAGCTGCCAACGCTTTGCCGGTCAATAGATGATAAATCATCATACCGATCATCATCGCAAGAACCATCTGCACGAAATGCCAGAGAAAGCGTCCTGCGCTTTGCATCTGTCCATTCATCGGCACATTCACATTCTTTGTGCTAGTAGCCATTTTTCCTCCATCGGATTGGGTTGGCATCAGCATACCAGAATACGGTTCGACAAGCACCGGCAAAATCTTCCATCTGAGTCTAGTAAAAAAGACCGCGTTAGACACGGTCTTTTCCTACATTGCTCGTACTCAACCTATGTGTTTTTGATTAGCTGTTTCCCTCAATCGAAACATCGTCGAGCGAGGTCAGCCCTTCCTTGAGCGCATACAACGCCGCTTGAGTGCGACTCGCCAGATGCAGCTTGTTCAAAATATTGCTCACGTGCGTGCAAACAGTCCGCTCGGTTATCACTAATTTTTCGGCGATTTCCCGGTTGCTCATTCCTTGCGAGACTAGTTTTAGCACTTCTAGCTCGCGCTCCGTCAACGGGTCTGTCGTTGGTGCAGCTTTTGGCGGATGATGCAATTCAAACAAGACCTTGCGCGCAATCGACGGTTCTAGGGATGGCTCGCCGCGCGCGACTTGGTGAATCGCTTGCAATAGCTCGGCAGGGCCCGAATCCTTGAGCAGATAACCGAGCGCGCCTGCTTTGACCGCAGGAAAAACTTTGTCGTCGGCAGCAAAACTCGTCAGCACGAGAATGTGCGCATTCGGTTGCTGCGCCGTGATTTGGCGTGTCGCTTCGATGCCATCGATGTGCGGCATCATCAAGTCCATCAAGATGACATCCGGACGCAATTTCTCTGCTTGCGCCACCGCTTCTTTGCCATCGCTGGCTTCGCCCACGACTTCTATATCCGTCTGGGTCGTCAACAACGCAGCAATACCTTTACGCACAATGGCGTGATCGTCACAGAGTAGAACACGGATCGACTTTTCTTCACTCATTTTTACTTCTTCCATTCGATTTGGGATTTGCGATTTGCGATTTTGGATTCACTTTTAGTTTCGCTCGGAGCGTTTTAATTGAAGCAACTGTCATTGCCAGGATTTCATTCGTTTCTTTCATCACACTAGTCATGCGCTCGGGTGCAATCAACCCCGCCTCAATTAATAGTTCCATCCTGTAGAGTGTTTCATCTGCTTCTTCTTCGACGATGCCTAATTTCGCAACAATGTCAGCCGTCGATTTTGCGCGGCATGCCGAGCGATAGTTCGCGCCAACCGAGGTGCCGCAACGCAACAGTTGTCTACCGATTACGTCAGCCGTTCGAGTGTTCGGTAACGCTTCAGCTAGCTTAATCACTCGTAGCGCCAAATTTTTCGTGCGATTCTTGAATTCCTGCTCGTCCATTGTTCCTCATTTGGAAGAATTCCAATCGCAAATCCAAAATCCAAAATCTAAAATTGTTGTGTTGGCATAATGACACGGACAAGTGTTCCCTTGCCCAGCTCGCTCTTGATTTCCAACTGTGCGCCAATCTTTTGCGCGCGTTCCTTCATTCCCGCCAATCCCAACCCACCACGATGCAGCTTGCCGGGATCAAAGCCTGCGCCATCATCGCAAATCTCAAGACGCGCGCAATCATTCAAGAATGCCAAGTGGACTTGAACACGATGCGCATGAGCGTGCTTGATGGTATTGTTTAACGCTTCTTGCGCGATGTGATAAAGCTCTTGCTGAACCGAAAGCGACAAGCGTTCTTCGCCTTCAACTTGAAACTCAACCTTTACGCCGCCGCGCGTTTCCACCGCATCCAAGCGGGCTTGCAATGCCGCCGCGAATCCGCTCTTTTCAAGCGCGAGTGGACGAAGTTCGTAAATGAGCAGGCGCATTTCGCGCAACGCCTCTTGCGCGGTGTCACGCAGTTCGCGCAGATGTTGCACCGCATCGACATGCTTACCCGACTCTAACAAAATTGCCGCCGCTTCGGCATAGAGCGTCACGCTATACAACGATTGTGTCACCGAATCGTGCAACTCGCGCGCTAGGCGCGTGCGTTCCGCTACCGCCGCCGACTGCTCCGCCTGATCGTATAGTCGCGCATTTTCCACGGCGATACCCACTTGCTGACCAATCGCCGCCAATAACGATAATTCCTCGGGTGTAATTGTTCGCGGCGCGCGCGTGCCCAAGTTGATGACGCCAACCAATTTTCCTTTCGCGGTCAGTGGGATAGAAGCGATGAGTTGAATGCCTTCTTTTTCCAGTGCCCGTTTTATTTCAATTTCAGTCGGCGCGTCTTCAACTTTCCACACGACAGGTATGCCAACTACCGAGACATTGACCGCGTTATCGAAGAACTCTGTTTGATTGGATAAGCTGTTTGCAAAACGCGCCAATTCCTCGGAGATTCCGCGAAAAACGATAGGGTCAAGCCGATGATGGGCCTCCCCTGAATTTTCGATAATACGATACGCTGCGCCAAACTCCATGCTCATCACACGCAAAATATTATCGAGCGTGTTGCCCAGAATCTCTTTCAAATCGAGTGAACGACTTGCGACTTTGGCAATGGCATTGAGGGTGGCCAGCTCATGCGTCCGTTCGGCAACCCGGCGCTCCAAGGTTTGTTGTGTTTGCTTAAGTTCGGTGATGTCATAAACGAATGAGAGATTGTAGCGCTCGTTGTTCAGTTCAATCACTTCGGCTGAGACAAGCACATCGCGCACCTCGCCCGATTTCGTTTGCGCCAAATGCTCAAAATCGCGCAGAGTTCCCGTCGATTCCAATTGTTGAATCATCGTCGCGCGCTGTTTCGGCTCAAGCCAAATGTTCAGACTGAGCGAGCTATTGCCGATCACCTCATCGCGTTCGTATCCAAAAAGTTTGAGCCACGCGTTATTCACCTCGATGTAGCGACCATCTTCGAGCGCCGTGATCGTAATCGGAATGGGACTCGCGTGAAAGACTTGGGCAAAGCGTTTTTCCGATTGACGAATTGCCTCATCGGCTTGTTTGCGTTCCGTAATATCGGTGTGCGAGCCAGCGACGCGATAGGGTTTGCCCTGCGCATCGCGCAGCGCAATTCCGCGCGCTAGAATACATCGATACGAGCCATCCTTGTGGCGCAAGCGCAGTTCCATTTGATAAAACGGATCAGCATCCTGGGATTGAATTTTGGCAAAGGCATGTTCCATATCGTCAGGGTGAATCAGATCGCGCCAATCGTCGAAACCAATCATGTCGTCATCGGCATAGCCCAACATGTTTTTCCAACGCGGCGAGAGATAAATCTGATTCGTCAGCAAATTCCAATCCCAGATGCCGTCGTTGGTTCCGCGCATGACGAGTTCCAATCGTTCCTCGCGCTCTTTCAACGCCGTGTACGATGCTTGCAGTTCATTCGACATGATGTTGAATTGCTTGACCAATTCCTCCAACTCGTCACGCGTATGGACCGAGATCTGTTGGCCGAATTTACCGCCCGCGATTTCTTTTGCGCCGACGATCAATTTGTCGATGGGATCGGTGATGCGTTTGACGCCAAAGGTGACAACTAAAGTCGGCACGATAACACCCAGTGCTAGTAGGACCAGTAGAAATTGTTCATAGTCGCGTCCCGATGCCAAGAGACTCGACCATTCTTCTTGATTCACCAAGCCCCACGGCGTACCGGGCACCGGCGCATAGCTAGCGAGAATATCATCGTTAAAGTCGCGCGTGCGGAGGGAACCGGATTGCCTCTGGAGGACTAGGCGCACAACAGGCTGCTGCTGCACATCGCTCCCAATGTGGTTGGCGTTGGTGTGATAGATCACTTTTCCGGTGCTGTCCACCAGATACATATTGCCGCCGGCACCCAGGCGCAGCTTGACGATGTCGCCATAGAATGCGCTAAAGCCAGTCGCCCCCACGCTAAACATACCAACGAGAGTCCCGCGAAATTCGCTTTGCTCATCCAGAATCGGAACGGCGACGGCGATGACTGGGATTTTGTCGGGAAGAATATCGGAATAGGTCACACCCGCGCGACGAATGATCTGACGAAAAAAGCCTCGGTCAGCCCAATTCTGTCCCATGAGCGATGCATGTGCGTTATCGGTCGCGGCGACGATGCCTAGAGGGTTGAGGACAATAACGCCGCCATCGAAGATAGCGAGATTGTTTGCATTTTGTTGGAGCGCAACAATCTGGCGCATGGCATCACCCTGATAAAAATCAGAATTTCGCGCGAGTGCGTTTAGCGTTTCGCTATAATCTTCGATGGCAGCAGCGAGTTGTCCAGCAGAGAGACGTGTCAACTGTTCGTTTCTACCCACGACGAGGTCTTGCGTCACACTTTGGTACGCATAGAACACGACCAGTGCGACCGTAAGCAGAATAATGGTCGTTGGCACAAACGACCACGCAATAATGCGTAATCTCAGTTTCGACCGCAGCATATTTTTGATTCCCTATCTTTGCGCGGCTTCGATCTCGCGTGCAGTGGTTTTTAATATATCGACCGGCGCTTTGCCGAAGGTGAGGATTTGATCCCAGGCGGCATTCGCAATCCGCGTTGCCTCGGCTTGATTGGCAGCGTCCTCTGAAGTTACGGAATAACCTTTGAGATGACCGTCCGCAAATGCAGCTAGGTCCAGGTCCTTGGTCTGCGCTGGAAATTCCGTACGGACAAAACCGATCCATTCGTCCAAGAGAGAAGCTCGCGCGGGTTGGAGAAAATTAGCCCGTGCCATCGCGCGACCGTAATCTTTGCTGATGAGAAACTTGAGCAACTCCCAGGCGGCGGCGGGATGTTTTGTTTCAGAATAAATCGCAAAACCATCCGTGGTGGCTAAGGTTACGCGCTTGACCGGACCCGCTGGGAAAGGCGCGACCCCGACCCGAAACTTGGCATTCGACAAAATTCCTTTGAGCTGCCACGAGCCGTCTTCCACCATCGCGATCTTGCCTGCGATAAACGCATCGTTGGGCCAAGCGCGCTGCACGTCGAGCGGTGTTGCCATCACCTTGTCATCCCACATCCGCGCGCGCAGCCATTCCATCGCCGTGAGTGCAGCAGGCTCGCCCATCAAGCATTTCGTTGGATCGTTGGGATCCACTAAATGTCCGCCCCAGCCATTGACGTGAATCTGAAGACGCGCCCAACTGACGTAGGTCATGCTGCCCCACAGATCGATCTTGCCGTCGTGATCGCGGTCATGGGTGAGACGTTTCATCGTCGCCAGATAATCGTCGTGGTTCCAACTGGCGTTGGGATAATCGACCTTGTATTCGTCGAACAGGTCACGGTTGTAGTAGAGCGCGAGTCCGCCGTGATACTTGGGCAGCGCGTATTGGCGACCATCGCGCGTGAAGAAATATTTGTATTGTCCGGGGTTGAAATCTGCGATGGTCGCGGCATCCAGATCGGCCGAAACGTACGGACGGAGGTCGAGGGTGTAACCCTTTTGCGCCCAAATGGGGAACCAATCGCAGCAACCTTGAAAGACATCGGGCGCAGTGCCAACCTGCATCGAGCCAAGGGTTTTTTCTTCGATGTCTTGGGGATTCTCAGGCTCTGGGGTGTAAAACACGCGGATGTTAGGATGCGCCGCGTGGAACTGATCGAGCATTTGCTGCACCATCGGTGGAAACCAGCCAACGCGTGAATCTTGATAGACGAGTTGGACTTGGTTGGTTGGGCGCGTGGGTTGAGGCGAAAGCGCGCTACATCCGGTGAGTGTCGCACCTGCAACAGTCAATCCGGTGAGGCGGAGAAATTCGCGGCGTGAAAGTGTGGTTGAGGTCATCATCGAACCCCTTCTTTCCCTAGTCAATCAAATCAAAAGTGCAAACCTATTCTGGCTCGTAATTGAGCAAAAGAAAAAACACAGAGTCGCGTCGCCGCGTTGAGGAATGATGTGAAGGTAAATACTTTTGCCTAGTATATGTTGTTCAACGCAAAAGGTCAATTTTTTTGATTCCCAAAATGATTCTTGCCCAATCAATCCCTTCGCCAATTAGCCGTTTGAGGACAGAACCCCAATTTTTTTCCCCGCCGAAAGAAAAAAACAAAGAAAACAGTCTGAATTTTTCGATTGTTTTTCTGTGTTTCCCACGCAGCGCATCGGTGGGAGTAGAAATTTTGGCGAAGGTATTGACCCAATAGAAAAAGGATGAAGGCGGAAAGAACGAAATTGAGTTGCGTTCTTCTCTATCCTCCATCCTTCGGTTAGCGCGTCGTGTCGTTATACTGCCTCGATCCCAAGCGGAAAATTTGACATCGTTTCGCAGCCGTCGTCGCTTATTCGATTTGTTTCATCCGCCTAAATGCGCCTGCAGCATTTGCATAAAACCGCTGCCAGTCGTGTAAATCAGTAAACCCACCAACACCACACATACGAGTACAAACACAATGGTGATAATTCGGTTTTTAGACATTTGATTCTCCTTTGGTTTTTGTATTCACTTGCTAATGCGACCTCAAGTTGGTTTGATTCGCGCTCGCAATGTAGTCAAGAATTTATACTGCGTTTGTTCCACCGTTGCATCCACAAAACCGGCGTCTTGCAGCATGGGCAGCAACGTTCTCATATCCGGCTGCGAAAAGTTGAGGAAAAGCTTTTCTATCCAACTACGCCCAGCTTGTTCTTCTGTTGATCGGTCCAGAATCAACAATTGTCCGCCCGGCTTGAGCACCCGCGCAATTTCGGCAAAACCTCTGCGCTGAATATCCGCCGATGGAACGTGGAAGATCATGAAACTAATCATGACGACATCGAATTGATGATCTGGAAACGGAATCTCTTGAAGCGAGCCAGACTCGAAAGTAATTTCTAGTCCGGCGCGCTCCGCTTTACGCCGCGCCACATTCAACATTTCCGGCAACGGATCGATTCCGCACACCTCGCCCTGCACGCCGGCTTGTTTCTTGGCCGCGATGGTCAAGCTGCCAGTTCCGCAACCAATCTCGAGCACCTTGTCTCCTGGCTTGACTCCCGCTAAATCGACTGTCATTTTTCGAATCTTGGCTTCCTTGCCTCCAAGCATCAATTTGACCAGCCAATCATAGTACGGCGCCCATCCTTTCATGATTTCTTTTTCTTTTGAATGGGCATTTGTCGTGCGCACTGTGTTCTTGTGAAACATGAAAGCCTCCATGATGTAGGACAAGCTTTTGGCTTGTCTTATTCGTATGCCAATACCTGACTCGTCGGCAATTGCGATGCCTTCCACGCCGGCAGAAAACTGGCAATCGGCGCAAAGACAATGACGATGACGAGCCACAACAAACTGCCATTGATCGAAATTGCAAATTCGAGCGGCGCGGCGAAAAAGATAGTGCCAAAGATATTGCCGATCAACATGCTCGTCGGCGGAGCCAGCACAATCGCGATCAACCAGCTCAACACACCGATCAGAACTGCTTCGACCATGACGACGCGGATGATGTCGAACCCTGAAGCGCCAATTGCCCGCATGACGCCGATCTCGCGGGTGCGCTCGATGATGTTGATGCTCATCGTCAACATGAGACCCAGTCCACCCACGGCGACAATGAATATCGACATGAGGATGAGGAATGCGACGATGATCATGAGATGTTCTTCAATGACGATGCGATAACCGGCCAAGGTCAAGGTGTTCTCAACTTTCATCCCCGCACTCTCAAATCGCGCTTCGAGCGTGCCCAAGACCTGTTTTTGAAACTTAGCATCGTGTTTTTCCGTGCGTACTCCAACACGTCGCGCAAGCCCTGCCTGCCCAGTCAAGTTTGCAACGTAATCATAGCTGGCAAAGCCGCGCGGCATGACGGCGACTTCGCGCGCAATGCCGACTACGTGCCACTGGGTCGGCTTGCCATTCACGCCTAGTGTAACTTGATCGCCAGCTTTGATCTGCAACTGCGGATCGCGCTCTTTTAATTCGGCGACCAGCCCGTGATTCAACACGATTGCATTCTGATCGCCGGGTACAAGCCATCGTCCATCGACGATCTCCAGATTGAGCATCTCACTCTTCGGTGGCAAGCTAATGATGCTAAACTCATTTCCATGCGTACCATCTGTTCGCACGGGCAACGCTTTGATTTGTCCCCAGGTTTCGACGCGCGTGACACCCGGTGCATCGCCAATGACTTGCTCGATCTGTTGCTTCGAGTACGCACGGTTGAAAAGAATCTCGACGTCGTACTGATGCACTGACATCGTCCTGTCCACCGTTTTGTCAATCGATGCGCTAATGTTCATCGCTACGATCAACATCGTTCCGCCGATGGCAAGGGTGAACAGTGTGAGAACCAATCGCCCGCGACGACGAAACGTATTACGCAGTGAGAGCAAGAGTGGCCGCGAACGACCGCGCAATCGCCCCAACAACGAATCGAACGCACCCCTGCCAAACGAGCCTTGGCCGACACCATAATCGCTCATCGCTTCACGCGCCGTGATCTGACTGCCGCGATAAATCGGATACGCGGCGGCAAGGATAGGCGCAAGCCAGCCCAATCCTATCAGGATTGCAAAGACCCAAGTCGGAATTTCGTAGCTGTAGATTTTAAAGTTGAGAATGCCCGCAACAAAATCGGCGTAGCGCATGCCCAACCAAATCGTCAACGGCATAGCGATAACGAGTGCAGTCAAGCCTAGCACAACCACCATGCTCAAGTAGATGGACATGGCTTGCCGGGTGCTCCCCCCAATCGCTTTCATCACGCCGATCTGGCGAACCTGCTGCGCGAGCAAAGCTGCGATCATGTTGATAACGAGGATCGTGCTCAGGGCGAAAGCCAGTACACCAAACGCTTCGAATAAAAACAGCAGAGAATCCATTTGGCGAATATGGGGGTGCTCACCGGGCGCAGGTACTTCAAGCCGCTCCACTCGGCGACCACTCGATTCAAGCCAGGTTTTCAACTCGTACGCTGTCTGGCGAATTGATACCTCATTCAAGGCATCTCGCGCCACGACGATCTTGAGTTCATTTAGGCTGCGCAACTCACCGAGCATTTGCAGTGTGTCCGGCGTGATATAGCCATACGCCCGCTGCTCCATCCAGGCTGGCGCTTGCCCCGGATCATGCACCGTCCCTGCGATTCGCAAATTTTGCGGCGCGCCATTGGGCGTCTTGAGCGTCAACACATCGCCGATTTTGGATTTGAGCACCGGCAACGCCACACGTTCGATCAGAATTTCATTCTGAGCTGGCAAGGGCGCGCCTTGTTCTGGTTTAAACGTACTGACACGCACCTTCTGAAAATCGTCGATGACGAACAAGTCGATCGGCAACCATTCGTTCTCACCCATTTGTACGCGCGCGCGCACCAGGCGACGCGCTTCGGCATCTTGAATCGCCGGTAGAGTTTGCACTGCTTGCACGAGATCGCGATCCAATGAATCGGCCCACAATGTAGCCGAGGCGGGGTTCGTCTTCATGTAATTGACTTGCAACTCGCGCGTCAAAATCGAGTACCCGACCAGCACCGTGCCCATGCCTAAAATGCCGATGCTGATGGCGAGCACAACCAACAGCGTGCGCGTCTTGTTCAACCAAAGGTCCCGAATTGCTTTTTTCCAACGTGGATTTGTTTTCAACATTTCAGTTCCTCAGCTCACACATAATTTTTCCATCGGCGATGGTCACCGTGCGATTGACCAACCTGGCAATGTCTCGCTCATGCGAAACGACCAACACCGTCTTGCCGTTCGCCGTAAGATTTTGAAACAAACGAAAGACATCGTCTGCTGTTCGCGAATCCAGGTTGCCGGTGGGTTCATCGGCAAGGATGATAGCAGGGTCATTCGCGAGCGCCCGCGCGATAGCCACGCGCTGCTGCTGACCGCCCGAAAGTGTATTCGGCAATTTGTCTGCCTGGTCCGCCACACTGACCATTTCCAAAAGTTGCTCCGCCCGCGCTTGGCGTTCGCGACCCGGGATCGCATTGCAAAAATCCATCGGTAATATTACATTTTCGATTGCGGTGAGCGTTGGCAAGAGTTGGAAAAATTGAAAGACGACGCCGACGTTACGACCGCGCCAAGCGGCAATCTGTCCTTCGGTCAAAGTATGAACGGCGGTGCCGCCAATCAGAATCTCGCCAGAAGTTGGGCGATCAATGCCGCTAAGAACATTCAGCAGCGTCGACTTGCCGCTGCCCGACTTGCCGACGATGGCGACCAACTCGCCGGAGCGCACCTGCAGATCGACACCCTTGAGTGCTGTGAATGTGCCGGCGGCATTTTCAAACGTTTTGGCGACCTGGCGCAACTCGATCAAGTTTCCACTGCGCGCGCTGGGCGTTTGGATTTTTGTTTGGCGTTCATTCAGCGTTTGTGTAAGCATCATGTTTGTCTCCTTATTCGATTTCAGGTTCACTTTAGCGCATCCGCCTTATGAGGTCTTTATCAAATTCCTAAGTTTTTCTTAAGACGGAATGGGGGCAATTTTCCAAATTGCCCTCCAAATAATAAAGCGGCGCATATGCGCCGCTCGGAAATCGTAGATTTCAATTTGGTTGATACACTGGCAACGTAAAACCGATGCTCGTTCCTTCGCCTGGCTTGCTCTTGATCGAAATCTGTCCGCCTTGTGCTTGGACAAGCTCTTTGACGATGGTCAGTCCTAATCCGCCGCCACCGCGAGACCGCGCCTTGTCGCCGCGATAAAATCGATCAAACACTCGCGGCAATCCATCGGCACCTGGTTCCATATCTTCGGGTGAAATGCCTGGACCTGTATCGCACACTTGAATTTCGACACTATGATCGATCGATGTACCGGTCAGCGTGATCGTTCCGTGGGCGGGCGTGAATTCGATAGCATTGTGAATGAGATTGTTCAGCACCCGCCGCATCGCATGGCGGTCTGCACGCACTGGCGGCAGCATCGCCGGCAAATCGACGGACATCGTAATCCCTGCACGTTCTGCCTGCGGCATCAATCCGGCGAGACAATCCTGCAAAACATTTTCCAGATAGACCGCTTCTAATCTTAGTTCAAATTGACCGGCTTGTAACTGTGAAAGCGCAAAGAGATCGTCGATCAATCGACCCAGGTGGCGCGTTTGCTGCCCAATCGCAGTGCGATAGCGCGCAGAGGTGGTTTCGTCGGTCGCAACACCTTCGTCCAACGCTTCAACTGCAGCTTGAACAGCCGCCAAAGGTGTGCGCAAATCGTGCGCTACATTCGCGACAAGCTCGCGGCGTGCTTGCTCCAATTTTTTCTGTTGCGCCAAAGATTCGCTCAACCGATCAGACATCTCGTTAAACGTCGTACCGAGCAAATCAAGTTCATCGCCCAAAGGATTAGTGGGAACACGAGTTACCAAATTGCCGGCGGCGATGGATTTTGCCGCCGCTGCCAACCCCGCAATTCTATGCGTCATGTTGTGAGCCATCAACGCACCCAGCAACACCGAAACGACGATAGCAGAAATCAACAAGCGAAAGAGAAAATCAAAATCGTTGGGCGGACTCCCACTCACGAATGGCAAAGTCAGTCGAACACTCCAAGGTTCAACGATGATGTGGAATGTGGCATAAGCCAGTAACACCGCCATAATCACACCGATGACATACGTGAGCGTTAATTGAAAACGAATGGAATGCTTCATGCGCGTCTCCAATCAAGCGCCGTTAAAGCGATAGCCCACACCCCACACCGTTTCGATCACGCGTGGGTTGGCGGGATCCACTTCGATCTTTTCGCGCAGATGCCGGATGTGAACCGTGACCGTGCTCGTTTCGCCAACATAGGTGTAACCCCAAACTTGATCGAGCAATTGCTGTTGACTCAACACCTGATGCGAATGGCTCGCCAAAAAATATAACAAGTCGAATTCTTTCGGCGTCAGATTGCATTGCCGCTCTCCGATCGAAACTTGGCGCGTGATGGGATCAATAAGTAAATTGCTTATGCGAATGATTTCCCGGCTTGGTGCAGTCGCTGTGCGCGACATTTCGATGCGACGAAAGATCGCTTTGACGCGCGCCACCACTTCGCCGGGACTGAACGGCTTGGTCACATAATCGTCCGCGCCCAGACCCAAGCCCAAAATGCGTTCGTACTCTTCGCCGCGCGCCGTCAACATCAAAATGGGTAAGGTCGATTCAGCGCGCAATTGGCGGCACGCTTCCCATCCATCCATCTCAGGCATCATCAGATCTAGCACGACCAAGTCTGGTTTTTCTGATCGCGCTGTTTGCAATGCAGCCTGTCCATTGGTCGCCGTGAGAACCGTAAAGCCATCACGTCGTAAGTACTGCTCTAGAACATCTCGGATTGTCGAATCGTCATCGGCAATCAGAATGGTTTTGCTCATGTTGCCTCACTAGAGTTTCACTCGTGCAACGCATACTCCACAGCCGCTTCAGCATGTATTTGTGTGGTATCGAATAAAGGGACGGGACTATCACTCGATTTCACCAATAGACCAATCTCGGTGCAACCAAGAATAATTCCCTCCGCGCCAGCGCAAACCAACCCATCGATAATTGTACGATAGTGATTGTGGGACGTTTCCTTGATGACGCCAACGACTAACTCCTCATAGATCACCCGATGAACGATGGCACGTTCCTCGGCGGGTGGGACAAGGACGGCCAAACCGAATTTCTGCTCCAAGCGTCCTTTGTAAAACTCGCCTTCCATCGTAAAGTTCGTTCCCAATAAACCGACTCGACGAATGCCGCAGCTTTGGACTTGAACTCCGGTCGCATCGGCGATATGAAGGAGTGGAATATGAATGCTCTGCTGCACCTCGTCCGCCATTTTGTGCATCGTGTTCGTACAGATCACGACGAAATCAGCGCCGCCCGCTTCGACCCGGCGCGCTGCATCGATCATAAGTTGGGTCGCTTGCTCCCAACGATTCTGACGCTGAAGTTCTTCGACCTCCGCAAAATCAACGGAGTACATTACGCTCTTGGCAGAGTGGACTCCCCCCAGCTTTGCATGAATCATCGAGTTGATAATCCGATAGTATTCCACAGACGATTCCCAACTCATCCCGCCAATCAGTCCAATGGTTTTCATCTTATCCTTTCCTGGATTAGCTACCAGCGCGCATGATGTTCCTCGGCAAAGCCAATCAATCCATCGAGTTGAATCGTTTCGCCATCATCGGCGACCACTCGCCCGGTGTAGCGTCCAAACATCTGATGCACCTCACTCGTGATGATGGCGAGATTCGTCTGTGCCACCCGTTCTTTGAAGGGAACGAAATCCAAATCGAGTCGCCCTGCCGAGTCGGTGAATTTCCATGGACGCATGTAATTCCGCGCATCGTACGCGAATCTCACTTGGTCCAGTTTGTGAATGCATCCTTGCACGACAAGACAATTCTCCGTCGCGGCGGATAGATCGCCAAAGCCGCAACCTAGGTTCAATCCTACGGTGCGCCCATCGGGCAAGAATCCAGAAGCACTCGCCCAATTCCAAAAACTCTGATACTCCCACACGCCGCGTCCCCAGTCGAGCGAACCAATCGATTCGTTCGGACGCAATTCTTCACGCTCATCGCCATACTGAATAAATCCTTCCGCTGGCAGACAATTGATCTTGCGATTGTAGTAGAACCGTTTCTGTCCAATCGGAATGACAATCGTCATGGATTCGTGCGCCGGTGGGCAATGTAACGAAAATTCGGCGCTGATCCCTTTGCCCTGTTCGAAAGCGGGCCACGCCACGCTAACCTCTCGGCTCGTCGGCGTAGTGCGAAAGATTAACCGTGCTCGCGAGTCCTCAAAGCGGCTCTCGCCTTCGGTGCTGTTGCGTGGAAGCATGATGCCCTTGCCAAGCGGAATAACCAATCCCTCTTCGTGCAAATGCCCGGTCGCAAAATCGAGCGTATAAACGAAAATATTCCCCGCATAACCCAGGTCGGCAATGGTCGCGGAGAAAAAACGTCGGGGCGTAAAGACCGCGTAATAGTCCCAGCGTTTGACACGAAAAGGCTGCAAGAGAGACAACGGCGGAGAATAAAACGCGACTCGTTCCAGGTTACAGTCGAGTTGAGGAAAACGTGACCAGCCGACTTGAGTGAGTCGTCCTTGGGAATCGAGCAATGTCCCGGGTTGTGTGATTTCGCGTTGCATCCAACCTCCTTGTTGGCATATAGAGTAAAGCAGGCTACGAGCTATTATAACCAACTGACCGGGCTTGTCGAGTAGAGGCGGAATGGTGTTTTGCCAGCGTGAATACATAATCTCTGACAAATGGGATTGACATCGCAACCGACGGTTGTATACTCCGGGTATGAGAGGTCAATAACGTATGGATGACTTGCTAGAACTTGCAGAGATACCCAACTCAGAAGAAGCCTGCCTTATCGTCGGTTGGCGACAATGGGCGGATGCAGGCGCGGTTTCGTCGGAGCTGCCGCAATACCTCATCGATCAAACCGGGGCACGGAAAATTGGTGCGATCAAGTCAGACCCATTCTACTTTTTTCAAATTCCAGGCACGCAACATTTCCTTCGTCCGGAGATCAAGCTGACCGAAGGGCACCGCGCCGAGTTGCGACGCAACAAGAACGAGATTTTTTACGCAGACAATGAACGCAAAGGGCTGTTTGTTTTTCTGGGAGACGAACCGCATCTGAATATCGAACGGTACGCGCAAGCCTTTTTCAATCTGGTGCAAGAACTAAAAGTAAAAAGAGTCGCGGCAATGGGTGGTGTTTACGCTCCCGTGCCTTATGATAAGGATCGCCAAATCTCTTGCATCTATAGTCTTCCGCGCATGAAAAAGGAACTCGGCGAATACGCCGTTCGGTTTTCCAATTATGAAGGCGGTGTCACAATCGGTTCCTATCTGAGCGACCGAGCAGAACAACTCGGCATCGAGTACTTGGTTTTCAATGCCATGGTGCCCATGTACGATTTTTCCGAGCTTGCCCCTGATGTTGAAAGGATCATCATCGATCAGGATTACAAAGCGTGGTTTGACTTGATGCGCCGGTTCAATTACCTGTTCAAGCTGGGAATCGATCTGTCCCATCTTGAACAGCAAAGTCGCGAACTCGTTAATGCGATTGCGCATCAGATTGAGACACTCGAAAAGCAAGCGCCACAAGCTCAAGTTCGAGAATATCTTGCGAAGGTGAATGCGAGTTTCAACGAGCCATCGTTCATGCCCTTGGACGATGTTTGGAAAACGGGGTTGAAAGACCTTTTTTCAGATTCGGAAGAGTAAGGTTTAACCAAAGAACAAACGCAACGACCAGTCAGATTTTAGTCCGCCCGCGGAGTGTATGTCATCACTATTTGGAATAGACGACAGAAAAAGCAAAATTGTCCAACGATGAAATTAGAACATCCGTGCGATTGACACAGAACGCCCGTTCTTTTATAATGAGACCGATAACACGCGGTCGTCGCAAGTAAAGAACGGCAAGCAAGTGGAAATTCGCAGACGACCTTCATAAGGTTTTATGACTCTCGATTCATTTGCTCCGTTCTGGTATGTCCTCCTGGGGGCGACTCTAGTCTTATTCTGCTTACTCTTGTGGCACACTTTCCAATACCGAAAGCATAAATCTCACAAGGTATCCAAGAATTTCGATGTTCATTTGATCGACGATACTCTAGTCCGCGAACAGCCGCAACGCCAATGGTTGTGGGAAAAACTGACGCCGCGTGAAATGGAAGTAGCGACGCTCGTGGCGGATGGCAAACGCAACGCCGAGATCGCCCAAATCCTTTCGATCAGTGTCCGCACGGTCGAGAACCACATTCAAAATATTTACGCCAAGTTAGGCGTGCATTCCCGTACGCAACTCGTTCGCAAGATACGAGACCTCGTAGACTAGTACTCCGTCACACTGATGTTGACCGGTAGCCTAGCCCCTTGTGGGCGTAGTACACTATCGAAAACGCGCACAAGGCACTATGCTACCTCCCTCATTATCAGTTTGACAGAGTACTAGCATTTTTGGATCGCAAGATGTGGTTACTTAGATGCCGTAAGTAGTTCTCACTGCGTAATTCTTCGCAATAGAATCCGCAATTAATCCGCAGTTGACCTCATAGACCACGCTCCTTGCTTGATTTATGCTGGGGGCATGTCAAATGCAATCTCCTCGCTCACACCCCATAAACCCGACCTCACACACTTGTTGGTGCCTGCGCGCCTCGTCGTGCTGAATGCGCCCGATTCGCTTATCCATCCGCAGGTGATTCAATCGTTAGCCCTGCGCACCGCCCAAGGTAAGCGTGTTGGCTTGATCATCGGACATAATCGCTTTGCGCTGCACGCGCTGACTCGTTCGGCCCATTATCTCCATATCCCCACAACCGATGTGTTGAATCGCATCGATCTATCGCGTGCGTTTACCTGTTTTCAAATGCACCAGCGGATTCAGACGATTGACGAAAAGATTTTGCGCCAATGGCACACGCTGTATGTACTGGGATTGCTCGATACCTTTTACGACGAGTCGGTACCCTATCGTCAAGTCGCACGACTATTGCAAGATACCTTGCTTCGATTGCAGCAAATTGTAAAGTCGGGGCTGCCCGTACTCATTACGGTTTCTTTGCCAAAACAACTTGGACGCGAAGGATTGATAAAGCTGGTTGCGGATATGACAGATGAGTACTGGGAATTTGCAAAAGACAATTCCACCGCAGAATCGGCGCAACTCGAAATGCCTTTGCGAATGGAACCACAGGAAAGGAAATAAAGACGATGGGACGAACGCTACAGACCTCCACTCAACTCATTCGAGAATTCGAAGCAACTTGGCAACCTTATCTGCGTGCTTTGCGCAAAGAAGATCGTGAAGTGGTGCTACAACTTTTGGCGATGATTCAAGCGCAATCGGCGCCGATAGCGTACGCTTCTCACGATGAACCTTTTCAACTATTCGTCCTCGCCATGCTAGGCGGCGTCTTGAAACGTTTGAACACACTGGAACAAAAACTATCCGCACATCAAACGAATATCGCCAAACGGTTAGATGAATGAAACGATTGATGGGCTGGCTGTTCGACGCTTACGCGCAAGCCAATGCTCTCACCGTTTGGCTGATCGACGAAGAAGGAATGGCGCATCGCCTCACCGATCGATTGCGCCCTTCGTTTTTCGTGAGCGGCACACGCGCAGAATTACATCAGGTTTGCGAGTGGATCACGCGCGCCGGTTTGCCCGTACGCTTGAAGCGTGCCGAGCGCCGCGATCTGTTTGCCCGCCATATGCTGATCCTCCTCGAAATCCAAGTCTTGATTCCAAGCCAGTACGCCCTACTCGTCCACCGCATCCATACGACTTTTCCGTCACTCACGCTTTACAATGCCGATCTAAGCATTTCGCAATTCTATTTCTTCGAGCGCAATCTGTTTCCGCTGGCATACTGCGAAGCACTCGCCAACGAATCGAACGTGATTGTGGAAATTCATTCGGACGATTCGCGCTGGGCGTTAGACTATGGTGTTCCACCGCTTCGCTCGATGGTGATGCAGTTAGAAGGCGGCACCCCGAATCCCAATCGAGGACAAAGCGCGCCACTTGAAATTACCTACAATGATCGCACCTATCAATTGCCCAACGAAGACGAACGAACAACCGTCGAATGGGTCAACGCTCATCTGACGCGCTGCAATCCCGATGTCATCATTACTCGTTGGGGCGATTCGTTTATCCTTCCACGTTTGGTGCAAGCCGCGCAACGCCATCACTTGCCCCTTCATTTGAATCGCGATCCGAACTGTCGTACGCAGATGCGTCCTGCCCGTTCCTATTTCTCGTATGGTCGCATCGTTCACAAAACGATGTCGCATACGTTGTTTGGGCGCTGGCATATCGACCTGAACAATGCGTTTATTCTGGATTACGACCTGGAGGGCGCAGTCGAAGTGGCGCGCCTCACGCAACAACCGATGCAGCAGGTTGTACGAGTTTCATCGGGAACGGGCATCAGTGCGATGCAAGTGGCGACCGCGTATCACAACGGTTATCTCATTCCGTATCAGAAAAGCGAACCCGAAGAATTCAAAACGGCACGTGATCTGCTCACCTCCGACAAAGGCGGACTGACCTATCAACCGATCACGGGACTCCATTTCGACGTAGCTGAATTAGATTTTGCGTCGATGTATCCGGCGATTATGGCACGTTACAATGTTTCGCCTGAAACGATTCACTGCTCATGCTGTCCCGAATCGCGCGTGCCGGAGATTGGATATTCGATTTGTCGGCGGGAGCGGGGTCTCGTTCCTGAAACGCTTGCACCCCTCATCCAAAAACGTCTTACCTACAAAAAGCGATTGAAACAAACAACGGACGTAAATGAAAAAGAATCCTATCGGCGGCGCGCCTCAGCGCAGAAATGGTTACTCGTCACGTGCTTTGGCTACCTGGGTTACAAGAACGCCCGCTTTGGAAAGATTGAGGCCCACGAAGCGGTCACTGCGTACGGTCGCGAAATGTTGTTGCGGGCGAAAGACCTGGTCGAAGAGCGCGGCTTTCGTGTACTGCATATGCTCACTGATTCGTTGTGGATTCAAAAGCCAGGAACAAGCGATGGTGAGTACGAGTTGTTGACGCATCAGATCGAACGGACGACGGACCTGCCTATCGAACTGGAGGCAATCTACAAATGGGTTGCTTTTTTGCCATCGCGCGTGAATCCGTACGCGAGCGTACCGAATCGCTACTTTGGAGCGAAGCGCGATGCCGAACTCAAGATACGCGGCATCGAAGCGCGACGCGGGGATACGCCTGCATTTATTCGAGCCGCGCAGATAGAATTGCTAGAAGAGATGGCGCAAGCCGATTCGCGAGTAGAACTTGCCGCGCGGTTGCCGCGTTTGCTGGAGATGGTCAGAGCCTACGAGTATCAACTACGTGCAGGACAAGTTGCACTAGAAGAGTTAGCATTCACGTTCCGCCTTTCCCGTGCGCCACAAGCGTACGTCGTGAATAATCTAAACGCGATTGTAGCGCGTGAATTCATGCGGCGTGGTGTGCAATTAGAAGCGGGGGAATCGATTCAATATGTCGTTACCAATTATCGCGCTAAAATACCCCGTGAGCGCGTGCGGGCAATGGAGTTTATAGGCGAGGCGAAAAATTACGATGCGGAACGATACGTTCAAGTCTTGGCACGAGCGGTTGAAACGATACTGACGCCACTGGGAATCAATGCCACGATGCTCACGGATTGGCAAAAGAAGACTTTGCTGTCCCGGTCTTTACAAGCACGCGTAGTGGGAAATCCTGAACGAGAATATTGGGGACCCTTGTTTGAGGATTCAACTTGAAATCTAGACGTGCCAGAAGACTATCGCTTAATCCGGATTTCTACCGCGTCGCGCGTATAGCCCAACCTCTCACACGCAATCCGATTGACGTCGAGAAAGTGCGCTTCTAAATCGTGAATAAAACTCGCATCGTTGACATTGCCGAAGATATAACGGTAGGTTTCGGGAATCATATGCGCGATCATGGGTTTACTCGACTGTTCCGTCCACTGCCAAGTGCAATCACAAAAATCATGTGGAGTAGCCTAGCGCCATGTGGGCATCAAACGCGCAGAGCAACGCCCCCCTTGCGGGCAAGGCGCTAGACTACGAACCCACAAAACTTTCTTGATTGCACTTGGTGCCTAGACCTGAAACACATTTAACTATATCCCGAAAGCAAAGGCTTGGCAAATAAGATTCTCCCAACCGCAGACGAACAATATTTTTCAACCCGATAAGCTGTCCATAGTTTACGTTCACCTACGTTATTTTGGTTCATTGGGAACTGCCGTGATGCCCACAAGATGTAGTGGGTATAAGAAGTGGTAGAAGGGTGAGTATCGTCTTGGTCATATCAGAAAGGATATCGCTATGTCTCTCGCCCAGATTACGGTTCTGCTCGACATTCCCGATGTGAGAGTTTTACAGACCCAAATTACCGAACACGGCGAGTTAATCATCACGGTGAAAAGCACCTTGCCCAGTGCATGCTGTCACCGGTGTGGGCGCGAGATTCGCAAATTTCATGGCTACGATGAATGGGTGACGGTGCAACATCTGCCCATCCTCGGACGACCGGCGTATCTACGCTATCGTCCGAAGCGGTAGCGGTGCGAGACGTGTCACGGCAAGCCGACCACGACACAACCATTGAGTTGGCATGAACCCAATTACTTTGTCAATCGAAACTCCAGCGGCTTGGTTGAAGGATTGAATAACAAACTCAAGGTCCTCAAGTGGCGTTGCTATGGTCTGTTCAACATCGGGCATCTGTTCCAACGCATTTTTCTGGACTTGGAAGGCTATTGCTTGTTCAGCTCACGTGCCACTAGATATGCCACGTATCACGGCAATTCCCAATGAACCATACTCCTTTCTGGTGTTAGCTTCACCAAGAGGGTTCGTATGACGGCTTTTTATCAAGGTACGCCAGTTTGGGTCACGCGAACTCATAGATAGAGTGGCCTATGTCTGCCGTCAGAATGAGGACGACGGTTCCGGCTATATCACATCCTAACTTAATGTACACGCGCCAAGAAAGCGCCGTGCGTGCTGGTATTGCAAGACCAGACCATTCAGGAGGCCATTCAGAAACGACGGCAAGAGCAAGAGACCGCCGAGTTTCGGAAACGATATGCGCTGCATTCGGACATTGAAGGCGCGTTGTCCTAAGCCCTGCGGGTCGGTAAGATGCGTTGCTCGTGCTATATCGGATTAGCGAAAACACACCTGCAAATGGTTGTGACTGCTGCTGCCATTGATCTTTATCAACTCTCCGATTGGTTGATGGACATTCCACGCGCCACGACTTGTGTGTCAGCCTTTGCGGCTTTAGCACTGGCCACCGTAACTGTTCCCAAAAGTTGGCGCTTTTAATTTCGCCAACAGTATTCAATTGATCGAGATTCCCAATATGCTTGCGTTGGCTACGAGGATGGCCACCTAGATTAAGCATTCATGAATTTACAGATGCCAAGTGTCCGCTGGGTTCGCGCGCCGATGCGCTTGTTCAATGTCGACTTCGGCGGTCCTGGTATAGTGTTGCACCATAACTCTGCTGCTTTCATCAAGAGTTCGATCTGTTCTTTGCTAAAGGGTTCTACCCGCGCGTCTTCAAATTTCGGAGCCATGACGTCGCCCATGGGATCGGCAAAATTGGATTCGGGCGATGCCCACGCAAAGAACACGGAAAGAATCACCCAGATGTTGCAGATGCTATTCGCCAATAAGGGTGTTTTACTCCCATTGAAGCGCCGTGGGGTGTACTCATTGCGAAACCACGCCAGGTGGTCGCGTAGATCCTGGGAAGTGATCCGGGCTCCATCGCACTCGCCCATGTGGGCGTGCCATGCTTTGAGCACACTCTGCATCCGACAAAAGTGTTGGGGCTGAGTCCTTCGGCCGTCTTCGTCTGGATGAAGCCGGCGATGGCCTTGTTGGTTTCCAAGACCGAGGGTCTACGGTTCATGCAAAATCCTTTTTTTGAGAGGGTCCGCCAAACTAAAGACCGTCAGGTTACCTCAATTTAGGTAGCCTGACGGTCTATAGTGTTAAAAAGTAGCGGGGGTCAGATTCGAACTGACGACCTTTGGGTTATGAGCGCCAATTTTGATTTGTCTACTGTAGACCTTTGGGTATGCCGTTTTTCAGGAACCCAAAGGTCTTCGGTTCGGAAGAACTCAAAGATTTACAGTTGTTATTTTTCGTGCTCACCCTTGTCCGACGGGGGCAAGAGCGTGTGGCATTAGTACGAGTCTTGGGATCGCGTCCAAACCATTATATCGGTTCTGCGCTAACCTTCACGCGCAAGAATGTCTCGAATTTGTTCAGCCAGTTGGGACACACGATGCTGAACAATATCCCAGAGCAAGTCTTCGTTCAGACCAAAATATCCATGTGCGATTACATCGCGTAAGCCAGAAATGCGACGCCAATCTACCTGAGGATATTTGATCCTGACCGAATCAGGAATATTTTTGGCTGCCTCCCCAATGATTTGAAGGTTGAGTACCACAGCATCAAAGGTTTTGGCGTCGTTTGAGAAACTGTCGATATCCATCCCCTGGGTATATTGCAAGATTTTTTCGGTAGACGCTTGGATGTCATCCAAATATAAACGATAATCACGCGACATAGAGCGCCTCGGCTTGGATGCGTGGACGAATACGCGGTTTTATGTTGCTAGGTATGCCCAAATCGACCCTACATCCCAGCAGTTCTTCGAGGTAAAATTTCAGATCCATATACCGCTCAAACGTCGGCGGTGGATCGAACTCTACGAGGATATCCACATCGCTGTCAGGGCGTGCTTCGTCGCGAGCAACTGAGCCAAAAACCGCCAGTGTTTTAACGCCAAACTGGTGGACTTGAGGTTTATGCTCACGCAAGATGTTTAAGACTTCATCGCGGCGCATTTGAATTTCCTTTTTGGATTCCTTCCTCAGTATTATACAACAAATCTCTGAAATTTGTTGTCTGGGACATCGAATATCCATATCCATTTCAATTCTCCTCTCGTTTTTGTTTGCGTACTTCGCGCTCGATTTCAATGAACGTGTTTTCGTCCAAGCGGAAATGCATCACGTTTGGTAACCACTCGCGTGGCATACCGGTCGGCGCAGCCCAGTTATTTCTCAGCGACGCGGTAAACCACGCGGGAGGGCTTTTCACCCTCCCCTTCTCCATCGCATACAAGCAGTGCATCGCGTGGTTTTGCACCGCCAATTCGCCGAATTCATCGATCAATGCTTTTGCCGATTCCTCAGACAAGCCGATTCCCTCAATTAGCACTTGCATCAATTCATCCATATCGCTCCTCAATGCTCCGTGCTTTCGATCTCGCGTGTCCCTTTGATGGTGCAGAACACTTCTTGACGCGGGTCGCGAAACAGCGCATCGCCTCTCACCCAGGACGTGAGATATTCCCAGTTCCCCTTGTCTTCGGCGACCATCACGGCACACGCTGCCAAAACATGACACCATCGGCTCGTCGCAAACTGCGGTCGATGTTTTAGTGCATCCTTGAGAATTTGTTTCGCGGTCATAGCGATTGCTCCTCTTCTTCTTGGGCGATCTTCGCCTGCTCGTTATCCTGGTTCCAACCATAGCGCAAACACTCTTGCGTCACGTGCGCGATTTGTTTCGCCGCTTCAAAGGACGCACTCCGAATCTCGATCTTCACGTGGGTATCGCTCATCACGCTAAACTCTATCGTGGACGAACCTTTGCCATAGCAATACACACGCGGATCGTTATCGCGTTCCATGCCTTCCCGCATTTCGGCTCTCAGAATATTAGCGAGTTCTTGACAGCACTGATGTTGCTTGCGCTTGCGTTCATCGCTGATTGCTTTCCGCGCGATCACTTTTTCCAGCAGCGTCTTGTACTCTGGCAACACGCGCCGTTCGATGTCACGCGCGATCTGCGGTGGTGTCTTGGTCAGACTGCACGTGATACTGGGAAAACGTTCGTTCATCCAAGTAAAGTTATACAGCCCCATCGAATCGGTAGACACCTTCAAGCGTCCACCCTCGAGGCTCACCCAGAGTTTCATCACGATATTGTTCTCGGTGTGCATGAGACCATGATTGTATTTGGATTCCACGTCGAGCGGCTGCCAATCGCCCAACTGCTCGGCAATCCATTCGGCGAGTTGTTTCAAGTTCGTGTCAGGCATCTTGTACCTCCAGTTTCATGTTTGGCGAACGACGATGGACCTGCTGACTGCCGTAGCGACCGCGAATTTCGTCCATCGTGAAGTTGCGATAGCCGCCTGCTGGTACGCCATCGAAATGCCATTTCGTTTTCTTCGGCGACCAGCGATAGCCTGCGGTTTTCAACTGCTCCTTGTGTTTCTTGGTTTCACCACCGACCCAAACCCACAGTCCACAGATTTCGATTTCCAGTCCATCCAGCGTGATGATCTGCTCAATGGCTTGACGGATGCCTTCATCGACCGCGGCGGCATCGGCGTAATCCTGTTCGTTCGGCTCAGGACGATTTTGCTGACGTGCTTTCTCGCGCATTTCTTCTTGACGATACTTGGCACTCGCTTGAGCGTACGCGGCGTTGATCTCTTGCATCTTCGCCGTGCGCATCGGCGCTTCTTCCTGCGTTCCCAAGTCAGGATGCCATAGCTTGCATAACCTGCGATATTCGATTTTCACTTGCTCGGCGGTGTTACACCCTGCAAAGTAGTTCAGCGTATTCATTTTCAAATCTCCTGGTTAGTTTCCGAATCCCAAGCCGCGTTCTTTGAGTGAAACGAACTTGCCCGCCTCGCCGATGACGATATGATCGAGACAATCGATGTCGAGGAGTTTCGAGGCTTTCACAATCTCGCTCGTCACGGCGACATCTTCGGGGGATGGGGTTGGATCGCCCGACGGATGATTGTGCGCGATGAGGATGGCGGTTGCATTGACTCGTACGGCTGCCCGCATTAATTCGGCAATCCGAATGACCGTCGTGTTGACCGACCCAACATAGATCGTCGTGGTATCGATCACATTATTTTTCGTGTCGAGCAAAACCACTCGCATTTGCTCTTGTTCCAGATACGCCATATCGCGCAAGAGGTCCGCCGCGTCCGCCGGTGACTTGATGCGGACGGGCGTCTCTTTTGGCTCACGCAAGCGTTCACCGAGTTCCAAAGCAGCTAGTAACCGTTGTGCTCTTGTAGGCGTGATACCATGTCCCATCGCCGCAAGTTCTTTCACTGAACGCGCTTTGACCTTCGGGAGTGATTTCAATTGAGCAAGTAGATGAGTTGCAGGAAGTGGATCGGTTGGTGTTCCCAGGACAATCGCGATGAGCTCAATCAAGTTCAACGCTTGAGGTCCCAATTGCATGAGCCGTCTTTCGGGACTCTCGATCACCATCGATTCACGCAGAATGTTGCCTGTGTCATCACTCGGTTCGGCATACATGTCGCGCAAACGTTCAACTCGTTTGGATTCGGGCAAACTTTCTAATTGTCAGGTGTCATGAGTTCGTGAACACTTTTGAGTCAAGAGTTCGTGAACGGTTTAGGTCAACCAAGGGTCAAGAGTTCGTGAACATGCGCCATACTCTCTCCAAGGAGGGAGTATGGATGAAAAACTGGAACGTCGCTT
>JACRMI010000170.1 GCA_016215025.1 Chloroflexota bacterium | reverse complement strand
TTGGGTCCATTATAACTGGATGGAGGTAATCAATATGCCAATCTATGAATATCGCTGCGCCGATTGCAAACGGCGCGTCAGTGTTTTCTTTCGATCTTTTTCAGTTACGAGTGATCCCGAATGCCCGAACTGTGGCGGCAAAAATTTAGCGCGGCTCGTTTCGCGCGTAGCGACCGTCAAATCGGAAGAAGCGCGTCTGGAAGCGATGTCCGATCCATCGAGCTTTGGCGATGTCGACGAAAACGATCCCAAGAGCGTCGCACGGTTTATGCGCAAGATGGGCGATCAAATGGGCGGTGAAGACCTCGGTCCGGAATTCGGCGAGATGGTGGATCGATTGGAATCCGGCGAGAGTCCAGAGGAAATCGAAAAGTCGATGCCAGGACTAGGCGGCGAAGGAATGCCGGGCATGGGCGCCATGGGTGGTATGGGTGATTTGTAGTTCATGCTACTCGCTACCCAGAAACTTCAACCTGTCACCCTGAGCACGTTCGCTGCGCTCAGTGTAAACCCATGCGGTGAGCGTAGCGAATCCATCCGCAAAGGGTTTCGCTCTGCACAGGGAGACGCGCAGCGTTCGCTCCGTTCAGAATGACAAATAAGAGAGGCGTCCGAAAATTCGGACGCCTCTGATTTTTGTACGATTTACGAACGCGTCTTGCGCAAGCGCCACACGCCTGCCATGACCACCGTCGCGAGCAACGCACCGACAATCATCCCGACGGTTGTAGAATCGTTTGCGTTGGCGCTGAACGACGAAACTGTAACCGCTGTTGGCGAACCCGTGCCATTGTCGGACATGGTCCACGGCGAGAATTGAGTCACGCCTGAGATGTCAACCCAATTATTCGCACTGTCCGCCGTGCCACCTTGCAAGACCCAGCGATTTTGACCGGAATCAAACCGCCACATCTTGATATTGTTTTCGTTACCAATGGTGCCGATGAATTCTGAATTCTTGTACGGCAAGCGCATGTTCGCCGACGTAAACGTTCCGGTTCCCGGCGTGATGGTGTATTTGCGTCCAACACTGTTCGTCATGCCGCCAGGATTTCCAATCGTCAGAGTCACCGTGACAGCATTGATTGAAGAATTGCTAAAAGTGATTTGAGTATTGGGATCGCTGTAGGTTTGCGTTCCATTGCCCGGCGTGTTCCTCACGACCGTGCCGATGATTTGTCCGGTGCCGGCTACAACCGCGCTCGCGCCCAACGTCAAAATGTGAGTGGTCGCGTCGATCGTGCCGTTCACCGTGAGTGGACCATCGATCATAATGCCATCAGCATCGATGGTTATGGTTTGACCGGACGCAATCGTGACTTGATCGCTATTGGCTGGAGCACTGCCACAACCCCAGGTTCCGCCAGCACTCCAGTTGCCACTTGCCACTGATGTACACAGATTTCCCACACTGGCTATGCGACCCAGACCAGCAACACTTCCGCTCGCCACATTGTCAAATGTGCCGCCGACGTAGAGATTGTACAACGCAGGCAGACCAATCGTAGCGATGGTATAGACGGTATTATTCAGCCCTTGGTTAGGCAATGACGACCAAGTGCTGCCATTCCATAGACCAATCCTCGCAATCGTCGTTGCGCCGCCGTTCGGATGAGTAAATGTACCACCCGCATAAATATCAGTGCCATTGATCGCGAGCGCATACACATAACCATCCAGTCCGATTGACCCAGCATCATTGATCTGGTTCCACGAACCATTATACATTGCAATATTGTTCAATGTAACACTAGGATTCAACGCCGACGAAAACTGTCCACCTACATACAGGTTCGCACCGCTGAACGCCAACGCATACACACTGCCCGACAAGCCATTGTTCGCCAGCGCCGACCAGGATGTCGAGCTATCGTTATACAGGGCAATGTTATTCAAATTGCTGACTGCACCATTATTCGTTTGCGAAAAGCTGCCACCGACATAAACGTTGTTTCCATTCGCGGCGATAGCATACACGGTCGCGCCCGCATTCAATCCATTGTGCGCCAATGCCGTCCATGTTCCGCCGCCATCATAACGCGCAATGCCGTTCAATCCGGTGTACGCACTGTTCTGGCTTGCCGTAAACGCACCACCCACATAGAGATGACCGTTTGCAACCCCAAGCGCCCACACGGTTCCATTCAAGCCGTTATCGGGCAAGGGAAGCCAATTATTGGTGAGCGTATTGAATAACGCTATATTGTTCAATGTGCCATTGTACAAAGGATCGCTATCGGCAGTGCGGGTGAAACTTCCGCCCACATAAATGTAATTACCGACGACTGCGATCGCATAAACACCTTGACCATTCCCCAAACCACCATTCGGCAGAGGCCACCACACGCCGTTGTAATAGCGCGCAATGCCACCCAGGTTGCCGAAGGTCGGAGGAAAATCGCCGCTACCGGCGAACGTGCCGCCGATATAAATACCATTCCCCATACCAACGCCGGGATTGGGCGCTTGGATGATAGCGCGCACCGCACTGGACGAATTCACACCTTGAAACGGCATCGGCGTCCAGACGCCTGGTACAGCCGACGGTTTTTGCGGCGGCAGAGTAGCGGGCGAAGCGTTGCCGCTTTTTGCAGCACGAGAGAAAATCGGACCGCGCTTGGCGTCGAGCGTAACATTCCAGCCGCGCAGATCGAGATTGGCGCTCGTGCCGGTTTTAGTATTCAGTGTCCCATCGGCATTCAAAAGATTTGCCACTGGAACGGCTGGGCTGAGTGAGGCGTTCAAATTGCTTGCCGCAGACACACCAAGTGGATTGCCAGCAGTTGCAAACACCAACACCAAAGCAAACAGAACAATCCAAGTTGTAAATCGAGTTTTACGAACTAGATGAACGTTCATGAGTTCCTCCTTCGAAAATGTAGAGCAAGTGTCCTCGACACCTACGATGCCGCACTTGCTCGGCCAGTCAGAGACTTGCCCAACGAAAGATAATATTTGACAGTGATTCGATTGGTTCAGCTACTCAAAATCCCGCATTGACCTAGATCGGCTTTGCCTGGCGAAATCGAACAAACCCCTGCTGTTGCCTCCAACGGCGCACGATAAATCATGGCAGGTTTTTCGTAGGGCTTTTTCTGAGTGGTTTGAGCTTCCGGCTCTTGCTTGATGTCGTCCATTTGACCTCCTTTGGGACTGTAATGATTTTCGATGCTAATTGACTCTGACTATAACAACCGACCGTGACAAAATCGTGACAAACTAGCGTTCAAGCAATTTGTCGGAGCGGTAGCTCAGAAACCCGTTTTCTGGTCAACCAACCCAGACCGACACCAAACGAATCGAGAAAACGAGTTTCTCAGAGTGACAAAGGTGGCATGCCGGGAAAATAAAAAGACGCAGCAAGTACTTGCCGCGTCCATAATTTCAACGACGATCTTGATCTACAATCGACTCGGATGAAAACTAACTAATAGGTCCGCTGGGAGTGCTAGAATTTTTCAAAGCGGTCGACGTTGACCACAAAGACGGTCGCGCCACCGACTTGGACTTCGACCGGCTGCGCGAGATACAGCTCGCCTGGCTCCATCACCGGTGGCATTGGGTTGACAAATTGCGTGCGCGTCTTGCAATTGGCCTTGATGACGCGCAGGGCATCCTCCAGCTTTTCCGGCTCGACGCCGATGAGAATCGTCGCGTTGCCCTCGCGGAGAAAACCACCCGTCGTACTGATCTGCGTGAACTGAAAATTGTTTTCGCGCAACTTGTTCGTCAGTTGTCCGGCATCGTCGTTGTGTACAATAGCAAAAACGAGTTTCATCGCTGATCCTCCTCAGTGAGATAAATTTGCCCTACGTCATTCGTCGTTCTGCCAACTCTGTAATCATTCTTGCCCGAATCTGTTCCTGCACCTGCTCCACTGGACCGCTGCCATCGATTATTATAAAACGATCCGGTTCGGCTTTCACTAGCTCTAAATAGCCATTGCGCACGCGGGTGTGATACTCGATGTTCTTCAAGTCCAGTCGATTGGTTTCGCTGCGATGCCGCCGAGTCAATCCCAACTCAACCGGCACATCGACGTAGAAGGTCAAATCGGGTACGAGTCCGCCCGTTGCAAACTGGGTGATCGCGCGCAAGAGATTCAAATCGACGCCCAAGCCATAACCTTGGTAAGCAAAAGTCGAATCATAGTATCGATCACAGATCACCAACTTGCCTTGCGCCAACGCCGGTCGAATCAACTCGGCAACGATTTGAGCACGCGCCGCGGAATAGAGCAAGACTTCGGTTTCGTTCCGCATCGATTTGTTATGCGTTGAAAGAATGACCTGGCGAACTTGCTCACTGATTTCTGTCCCACCCGGCTCGCGGGTACACAGCACGGGATGACCCTGTGATTCCAAATAATCTGCGAGCATCCGTGCTTGCGTCGTCTTGCCGCTGCCGTCAGGACCTTCGAAGGTGATAAAGAGAGACAATCTCGCTATTCCTCCAGTCGAATTATGTCACCGCTTTGAATTTTTTCTAAAGCTGCAAGGACGTTTGGCATCAGCGGATGTAATGTTTCCAAGCGATTGTTCGGAGCAACGAGGAGAATAATACCGAGATCGATTAGCGTCTGGACGGGAACACGAGTCCCTCCAAACACTGGAGTGCCACCGAGTATATCATTCGTTCGTTCAATTAAATTTCGCTCATCCATTGCTTACTCCAGTTGTACTCAATCCCAACTATCGCACTATCTCACTAACGCACGATTGCACTAGTTTACTCCATCTCCGTTGAATAGATTCGAACCCGCCGCTTGGGTTCCTTGCCTAGACTGCGCGAAAACAAATTCGCTTGCTTTGCCATTTCGTGTTGCTGGCGACGCACGTACGCACTCTGCGGCGACAACTCGACCGAATGCGCACCTTGCTGAATTTGTTCAATCGCCATTTCGGTTTCGCGCATCGCTTCGGCTGTCGGATCGTTGCCGCCATCGACGCCGAACAAGTCTTCCAAAACGCCTTCCATTTGCGCGAGCGTATTCGACCGCAAAACGTAAACAGGCACGCCGCGTCGTTCCGCATCGCTTACGATGGGCGGACGCTTGCGATAATAATTCTTTAGTGTCAGCACCGCATCCGCGGTCGTCACATCATTCACGACTTGGACCGGCAAGTTCAAACTCTTCGCCGCTTGCTCCAAGCGATCCTGGCTCAAGCCGTACGGGAACAAGCGCATCGCGCGTTGCAACTTGGCTTCTTCGCGCACTGGTTCTGGTGCTGGCTCGCGCCGACCGCGCCCAGAGTCACGCAACGCGCCGACGCGCGCCGTTGATTGCGCTTTTTCGATGTGAACGCTTCCGTCTGTATCGCGCGTCCGAATTTCGGGTGCGAGCGCGCGACCACGCAAAAGCGAATCGACGGCTTGCGCGACTTCCAAGTAAACTGCGAACTGATCGCGCCGCTGAATTTCAATCAGCACGTCGAACGTAGGCGGCGCTTTGCGTTCGAGAATCGATTTTTGCGTACCCCGTCGCCGCGCTTCTTCATCCGAAAGTGTGACCGATTGAATGCCGCCAATCAAATCGGACAGCGTCGGATTCATCATGAGATTATCGAGAGAGTTGCCGTGTGCTGTGCCGATCAGTTGCACGCCGCGTTCGGCAATTGTGCGCGCGGCTTCGGCTTCCAGCTCGCGCCCGATTTCGTCGATGACGATGACTTCGGGCATGTGATTTTCGACTGCTTCGATCATCACTTCATGTTGCAGCGTCGGCATCGGTACTTGCATGCGACGCGCTTTGCCAACGGCTGGGTGCGGCACATCGCCATCGCCGCCGATTTCGTTCGACGTATCGACGATGACAACGCGTTTCAGATCGGCGAGCACGCGCGCAGATTCGCGCAGCAACGTCGTCTTGCCAACGCCAGGGCGTCCAAGAATCAACACGCTCTTGCCCGATTCGATAATGTCGCGAATGATTTCAATCGTGCCATACACGGCGCGGCCCACGCGGGACGTCAGGCCGACGATGCGGCCTTGTCGATTGCGAATGCAGGAGATGCGATGCAAAGTGCGTGGAATGCCTGCGCGATTATCGGCGGTAAATTCACCAATGCGTGAGACGACGTAATCAATGTCGTCGTGGTTGACTTCGCGTGAGTTGAGCGAAATCGCTTGTCCAACATAGCGCGCTTCCGGCACACGTCCCAAGTCCATCACAATTTCCAACAACTCATCCGAGCGATCAATCTTACGCAGGTATTCTTCCAAATGCGGCGGAAGAACGTTCAAGAGAAGGTCGAGGTCGTCCGTTATTAATTTTTCTGTGGTCATCATTCGAGTTAGTTGTCTACCTTTTGTTCAAATTTCAACGATATTATACCCTCTCTTACTAGGTGCGTCAACGCGCGCGTGTAAAAGCCATGTGAGCATCAAGTAAAGGTCTCTTAACACATTTTTTTTATATCCGCTGCATTGACTTTTTCTCGTCGTCGGATATACTGAAATCGTAAGTTCACTTTGTCCCGGCAATCTATGCGTTTCGTACGAAACCGTCCATGATTGTCTGTGGGACAGAACTTGTCTTTGCAATCCAAAATTGCACCTGCTAACAGACACATGAACACGTGTCGGTAGCAGGTGCTATTTTGTTAACAGCCAGTTGCAAATCATCGATGGGATTATTTTTCTCTGGTAACAAAGGCGAACCTGAGGATATTACATGCCAAGTCTGCGGTCAACGCAACAAGGCAGAGTATGATTACTGCACCAATTGCGGTCATGAGTTCCCCAAATCGAGCAAACCAAAACGTGGATTTGCTCCAAGTTTGTTTGGGTGGCTCTTTGGCAAATCGACACCACCGCCACCGCCCGACAAAGTCTGTCCAAGCTGCGGCGAAAAATTCGAGCCAAAGGATCGCTACTGCGGCTACGACGGAAGCAA
This sequence comes from Chloroflexota bacterium, assembly GCA_016215025.1. Lineage (GTDB taxonomy): Bacteria > Chloroflexota > Anaerolineae > UBA4142 > UBA4142 > JACRMI01. Next base: position 2,285 of record JACRMI010000170.1, on the reverse strand, counting down.
GCTTGATTCGTCCCGCGAACCAGGAATAGATTGGCGGTTGGAGTTGAAGATGATGGTTGGTGGAGCCGTTGGGATATTGATAGGTTTCTTCCTCTCACCGATGCTGCTCACGCCCCCACCGCAGACTGAAGGAAATGGTTTGCACTATGTCTGTGCTTTTATCGGCGCACTGTTAGGCATGGCAGCGGGGTCGGATTTCAAAACGACGAGTAAGAATCTGTGGAAGATCATTGTCATGCTCATTGCGTACGGCGCGATTCTGGCGGGAAGCAAGTTTTTGCCGGTGCTCAATGGCGGACAGTAAAGGCAAATATTGAAGTGCAAAGGAAACATGCTATAATGCACGTAGAGAAATGGAGCGCGTGAAATGAAGCCGGTCAAACTCGAAACCAATATCATTCATCGTGGAGATTGCCGCGAGATTTTGCCAACCCTACCCGATGAATGCATTGACCTAATTGTTACTTCGCCACCTTATGCCGACAGAAGAAAAGATACTTACGGTGGAATTCCTCCAGATGAATACGTGGCATGGTTTCTTCCGATCTCCCAAGAACTCAAACGTGTCCTCAAACCACAAGGATCGTTCATTTTGAATATCAAAGAACGCGTCGTCGAGGGCGAACGTGGGACGTACGTCATGGAACTTGTGCTTGCCATGCGAAAACAAGGATGGCTCTGGACAGAAGAATATTGTTGGCATAAAAAAAATTCCTACCCTGGCAAATGGCCCAACCGCTTCCGTGATGCTTGGGAACATTGCTACCATTTCACGAAACAAAAACAATTCAAGATGTTCCAGGAATCCGTAATGGTTCCAATGGGCGATTGGGCAGAAAAACGACTTAAGAAGCTAACCAAAAATGATTTAGTGCGAGATGAGTCACGCGCTCAAAGTGGCTTTGGAAAAAGAGTGGCAAATTGGATTGGTCGTGAAAAGGTTTATCCAACGAATGTCTTGCATCTAGCCACCGAAGTTACGAACAAAAACCACAGCGCAGTATTCCCAGTCGAGTTACCCTCTTGGTTCATCAAACTATTTACCCAAGAGGGAGATATAGTCTTGGATCCGTTCATAGGTTCAGGTACAACAGCACGAGCCACACAAAATCTTGGAAGAAAGTATGTTGGAATTGAAGCAAAAACTGAGTATGTGACTCTTGCCAACGAAGAATTGGTATCGCAACGTAAGCTATTGGAAAAAGCACATGATCCTTATCGCGCAAAGGAGCGCACCCAAAAATGAATCCCAATGAATTGAAGCAAATCATTGCAAATTCCCTCGGTGATTTTTACAAGAGACGCATCCAACGTTTGGGAACGTTGAAACTCCGAAGTGTGTTACAACGAAAAAATCCATACCTTTACAAAGCATTAGGCACAAACAGCGCAACAGAAATTGTGGAAGAAATTCTTCGAGCCTACTTGAGCGCATCGGATGAAGGATTGTTTGGCGACGTTTTCTTTGAACCGGTTGCTAAAGCTGTCTCAAAAGGTGTTGTCTCGCCTACTGAAGGAGTCGATATCGCAATCGAGACAAGCGACCGTTACACAGCCATAGCAGTAAAATCCGGTCCTAATCCATACAATTCAAGCCAAGTCAAACGTCAAACAGACGAGTTTGCATCTTTGCGCAGACGTCTATTGAAACTACGAAAACAATTCGACCCAGTCCTAGGTCATTGTTATGGCAAGAAACAATCATTGCCGAATGCTCGTCGGGCTTATCGAGACAGTTCAGGGCAGCAATTTTGGGAAGAACTCACCGGCGATTCCGATTTTTACTTGAAACTTATCCGGTTCATGGAGGAAGAAGTCATTGTTAAACATAGAGCTGAATACCAAAAAGACTACCAAAACGCCGTAAATAGCTATGTGCGTGAATTTACAAACCAGTTCTGCCGTGAAGATGGTTCGATCAATTGGGAGAAACTGGTGGAGTTCAACAGCGGCAAGTCAGTAAAAAAGAAAAAGTAATCAATTCGATTGCAAAGCTAGAACAACTCGACATGAGAGGTCACTTTGCTCCGTTCTCTTTTCTCCCACATGCGCGAACCCGTCAACGGACTAACACATTATTTCGCCGCCATCGCCGCAGTCGTCGGCTTGATCGTCTTGTTGATGCTCAGTCACGCAGATCATCTTAATACTACTTTGTCAGATTGTATTTGAACAAAATTGTTCGATTAAATTTTGAGCAATCAAATCACGAATCGCCGCGCCGCGAAGCCAATCAATCACACGGCGATGGATGGACGCAATTGAGCGTCGCCGTTTATCCCGCC
>JACRMI010000169.1 GCA_016215025.1 Chloroflexota bacterium | reverse complement strand
TTTCCCGTTCGCGGAACAACAAACCCGCAGCGATGCAAGGATCGCCTGTGCCAAGGGAGTCAGAGCGCAACGATAGATTTGCGCAGTGTCGGATCTCAAACATGATTATAATCCCAAGTCGAAATTTTCGCCAGACTACAGCACTATAAGACTATTCGACTAGTTGACTACTAGACCAGGTATTCTTTCGTCTTTGCAAATAACGCCGCAAATTGCGCCTCACTCGCCGCGCCGCCGCCTTGGGCCAGCTTCGCATCTCCGCCGCCGCGTCCACCGATTTCAGCTAATATTTTGCGAATCAAATCATTCGCGCGGATATGCGTATCGGCGCTGGAAACGACGAGACTCAATTTGTTTCCATCGTACGATGCGAGCAAAGCGACGACGCTCGGCTCATTTTGCAATTGTCCAGCCAGCGCGCGCAAATCTTGCGGCGAACGATTGCGAAACGCTGCGGTAATCAATTTGATTGATTCTAGATTTTCCGCTTGCGCTACAAGTTGTTGCGCTTGCAATATCAGCTTGAGTTCCCTCAGTTCCTCCAGTTCCTTTTGCATGGAAATGGTCGATGCTTTTTGTTTCTCTACCGCTTGCACGATTCCTTCCGCTCCGGTATCGAACTGGCGCGCAACCGTTGTGACAATGTTCTGATAACTTTGGAAATATTTCAACGCGCGTTCGCCGCAAACGAAATGGATGCGCAATCGCTCGGCGCGGCGTTCCGTGCGCAAAACCTTGACGATGCCGATCATGCCAGTGCGCGCACAATGCGTTCCGCCGCACGCCGAATAATCAAAACCATCGATCTCGACAATGCGAATCTGTCCCGAAACTTTGGGCGGACGTCGCAACGACACCGTATGAATCTGCGCTTGGTCGACAAAATACGATTTGATCGCCAGGTCACAATAGAGAATTTGATTCGCCAAATTTTCCGCGGGCGTTACATCGAGATCGAGTGGCGTTTCCAGATCAATCGTCGAAGGATTATCGATGTTGATATTCGCCGACACCGTGTCGAGCTTGAGCGCTTCGACAATGGCTTGGCTGAGCAAGTGTTGACCCGAGTGATGCTGCATGAACGCAAGTCGCCGCCCGCCATCGATTTTCGCATGCACGGTTGTCGCCATAATATCGCGATCAACCACATGCACGACTGTACCTGCATCGTCAATGAGCACATCCGTTACGAGTGCGTCCCCGAGCGTACCCGTGTCGTGCTCTTGCCCCCCGCCCGTCGGATAGAAAAAAGTTTTAGGCAACACAACACCGCTGCGACCATCGGGCAACGTCGTCTTCTCAATTATCTCCGCATCGAATTCCCAGCGGAAAGGATCGGTCTGATAAGCGAGTTCAGTGGGCATAAATCTCCATTCGAGAACAAAAACCTTTCATCCGCGAATCTCGCGAATCACGCGAATATGAAAAAAATTAGCGAGATTCGCGAGAGCGGCGGATAATTTCCAGCGCAACCAAGCCAAGCGATTCTTTTTCGGGCGGATAGATTTTTCGCAAGGCAGTGAGCAATTCCTCGCGTGATAAATCGGGCGCGATGGCTTGCGCGCTTTCATTCGCGAGTAATTCTTCAAAATTGGCATAACGTCCAATGCGCTTTATTACAAATGGATGCTGGTCGTTCAGCATGACATGATCGCCAACTTCAAGTCGCGTGATATTGCTGTATCCAACGCGCACCTCAAGAGTTTTGCGCCCATCCAGAATCCAGCGCAAATATTCCTCTTTAATCCAAAGTGTTTTCATTCTTTATAGCATTATAACAAATCCATCCGGGTTGCCAAATATTCTTTTTGGCGTATTTCTTGTCCCGTATGGTATAATAAACTAGCGCACCGGCCCAAGAATCTTGCATAGTTCGTCGGATAGAATTTGCATGATCATCGACGTTTGCGAAATTGCTTGCGCCACATAACTTTTGTGTTGATGCGCTCGCAATCGGGAGTTGAATCAAATGAGCCAGAAGAAAACTGCAACCATAGATTTTAATGTCGCGCTCAAACACTTGGGCGATCACAACGGCGAACTTTCGGCGCGCAAAATCAGCGCCCTATCGAACGCCAACAAAAAAGATTTGGCTGCCTTTGCGCAGGTTTGGATCGATGTGCCAGTGGAACGGCGACAACGTACTGCTCGCATGATGGTGGAGTTGGCAGAAGAAGATTTCAAACTAGATTACGAATTGCTGTTTCGCCATTTTCTCAACGACGAAGATGCAATCGTGCGCGTAGCTGGCATTGAGGGCTTGTGGGAATCCGAAGACACGGCGCTCGTCAAGCCGATGGTCGGATTCTTGCGCAGCGATCCGGATGCGCGTGTGCGCGCTGCCGCCGCCGATTCGCTCGGTCGATTCATGTTGCTCGCGGAGTACGGTCGCTTGCCCGAGTCGTACGGAAAATTGATCGGCGAGGCGCTTCTGGCGACAACACGCAGCGCGAGCGAAGAGCTTGTCGTGCGTTGTCGCTCCGTCGAAGCGTTGGCGTACTGGAGCGATGATATCGTCAAAACGATTATCGATACGGCGTACGAAGATGCTGCACCAGAGATGCGCGCAAGCGCCATCGCCGCGATGGGACGGACCGCCGATTCGGTCTGGCGCAAAACTGTCCTCGACGAATTGGAATCGCCGGACCCGCGAATGCGTTTCGAAGCGGCGCGTGCTTCTGGCGAACTGGAAAATCGCGATGCGACGGGTCGCTTGATCGAATTGCTTGAAGACTCCGACCGCGAAGTGCAGACGGCTGCGGTGATGGCGTTGGGCCAAGTCGGCGGCAAAATGGCAAAGAGCGCGCTCATTCAAACGGCTGCCTCGGACGATGAAGTGCTGAGTGAGTTGGCGACCGGAGCGTTGCAAGAGTTGGACTTTGCCGACAGCGGCGAATTTTTGCTGTTGGACATGGAACCTACGTCCATCAACGATGTGGATGAAACAGACGATGACGATCTGGAGTTGGAAAATGATGACCTAGACAAAGATGACGCAGAGCGCGAAGACGAAGAATGGGACGACGATAATCGTGAAGAAGAATAGGACGAATGGACCTTGCATCACTTGGCTCTATCCTGGTCAACATCATTTCGCCGATCGTACTCGTGGCTGCCGCAGGTTTTGTGCTTGCGAAAAAAATCGGGCTTGAAGCGCGACCACTTTCGCGCACAACGCTTTACCTATTTACCCCCGCGTTAGTTTTTTCCTCTATCTATAAGGCCAACCTCAGCGTCGAGTACGTCTCGATTGCTGTGTTTTCCATTATCATCACGTTTGTCATGGTCATGGTGGCTTGGCTGCTTGCCAAGATTCTCCACTATGATCGCTTGACGACTTCTGCATTTATGCTGGGCATTTTGTTCGTGAATGCCGGCAACTATGGTCTGCCCCTCATTCTATTTGCGTTCGGCGATGAGGGATTGGCACGCGCGGCGTTCTACTTTGCGATGAGCGCGATCTTGACGCAAACGCTCGGCATCTTTGTCGCAGCGAGCGGACGCGCAAACCCACGCGACGCGTTGCTTAAAGTTTTTAAACTGCCACTCGTGTATGGAGTGCTTATTGGTTTGATCTTTAACCTGGGACACATTGTCATCCCAGAATTTTTGATGAAAGCCGTCACTCTGGCGAAAGATGGCGCTGTGCCTGCAATGCTCGTCATCCTGGGAATCGAACTCGCCCGCGTAACCGTTGACCGTGATCATCATTCGGTGATTGGCATCGCGACCATCGCGAAATTGATGCTCGTGCCGCTGCTGTCGTTTCCGCTCGCGGCGCTGATGGGCATGACGGGGGTTACGCGCGCGGTGTGCATCGTCGAATCGTCGATGCCGACGGCGGTGATGGCATCTATTGTCGCCGTAGAGTTCGACGCACGTCCGAAAATTGTCACGGGAATTATTTTCGCTTCGACACTGGCGAGCATCATCACGCTGACGATATTGTTGGGAATCCTAAAATAAGTGCCATAGTGAGACCCTGGCATGGCTGTGCGAAGTTCAGCACAGTCACGTTCCCGCCAGGGCAAGTGTAGTGCATTAGTGCGTGCGAACCTCCAAATTACCTGCGAGCATGATGAAGCTAGATAATTGGGGGAGGAGATTTTGTAAAGTGTGAAATACATTATCTTGGTGCTGTTGTTGACTGTTGTTTCATTGACTGGATGTGCAACGCAGTCACCCACGCCAATGCCATTGCTTGTACCAACACCAACGATGCTGAACAACGCAGTCGAGGAAACACAAGTCAAAAGCATGGTGGAAAATTTTGGAAAGCACCTGGCAATGGTATCACTCCAATCTCCACTTGCGCCCCAGGACATCGAAAACCAATATTCGGAGTTTGTGTCTCCCGCTTTGCTTCAAACTTGGATAAACAATCCATCGCAAGCTCCCGGCCGAGTTGTTTCCAGCCCGTGGCCCGACCGAATCGAAATAAACAGTTTAGCAAAAACAGATTCTGACAAGTATGTAGTTACTGGTTCGGTTATTCAAGTCACAAGTGTGGAAATAGTGAACGGCGGTGCAGCCGCCAAAACGCCAGTTCGAATTGTTGTGCAGAAAATCCAAGGTCATTGGACGATAACAGAATACGCAGAGACGCGATAAGGAGTTGACGCTTTGGCGGGTTGATTGTCGAACCCATTGACCGCGTAAACGCTCGACTCTCTTGAACGACCTAACAAACTAACGCACTATTGCACTATCTTACTATCGCACTGAAAGGAATTTGAGATGAACGATATTTTCTTCGATCTCGAAACTCAGCGTTCGATTCAACAAGTCGGCGGACGCGACAAGTTACACTTACTGCGAGTCTCGGTCGCCGTCACGTTTTCTACGGCGACGAACAAATTCAAATCGTACAGCGAAAAAGAAGTGCCAGCCCTCGTCGCCGATTTAAAAGCAGCGGATCGGGTGATCGGATTCAATCTATTGAATTTCGATTACCCGGTGCTCAAAGCCTACACCACCGAACGACTGAACGATTTAAAAACGCTCGACCTGTTGGACGATATCTACAACAAGCTAGGATTCCGCATCGGACTGGATGCGCTGGCCAGTGCAACACTTGGCAGCAACAAATCGGCAGATGGCTTGATGGCGATTCAATGGTTCAAGGAAGGCAAACTCGATCAACTCATTTCATATTGCTGCGACGATGTGGCAATCACCAAAAAACTTTACGAAGCGGGGCGCGATAATGGTTTTGTGATGTACATCGATCGCGATGGACGCAAGAAGAAAATTAAGGTTACCTGGCGCTAAATCGCTTCAGATTGGCAGTTTGTTGATTTTGAGATATAATAACGTTGGAATAACCTCGGACGATTTCTCCGTACCAAGTTACTACAATTTCATACCCATTCATCGCCGAATGAGACCTTACTGAGAGGAGGTGGTAAGGGAATCAACAAAGATTAAAGATCGCTCAACGACATGTGCGAACTATTCAAGGAGGAGAAAGAATGCGTAAGTTGATTTTGTTTGTTGCGCTCGTCATGTTGCTTGGTTTGGTCGTCGCCTGCGGTTCACCTACCGCTGCGCCCGCCCCCACCAGCGCACCAAGCTCGTCCGCCGCTCCGTCGTCATCCGCCGCGGCAACCAAGTTCTCATGCACCGATAAACTCGGCTGCGTCGACATCGGACCGAATGATCCCATCCACATCGTCTATGGCTTTGTCACCTCCGGCGATAACTCCACCCTCGGTCTCGACACCAAG
>JACRMI010000166.1 GCA_016215025.1 Chloroflexota bacterium | reverse complement strand
GCGGTGCATCTACGATTGACACAGTGTTTGGGCCGGTAAGCAACGGTCATCACGGCGTTCATGGTTTGGATGGTTTTCCGTCCAGTCACATAGGGCAGTTCCACCAAGGGTTGATGACACTTGGGACAGGTTGATAATTCACAAGGATAAATGGTCGGTGTGGTATGGTATAATGTCTTTGGAGTTCTCATGTTTGGCCCTTTCCTTGGCAGGATAGAGCTGATTGTTCATGAGAACTCTTTTTAGTCAAAAAGTGACTTTTGCTTTATTGCCAAAAAGCTGTTGAAGGTGCGTGATTTAAAATTGGCGGAGAGGGAAAAGGTCCTTGAACTTACGAATTGCGATTTTGGATTTGTTTCTCTTTTCAACGAAGGATTTCAACCTTTGATGGATCGAACTATTCTGGAGAGACAATTCGTTTACGGCGGCACAGGTTCATCTGAGCATGATTTGAAGATAAAACCGTGCGACTTGATTACGTTGAACAAGGCGCAAGTCGAAGATATTACAGAGGGTTAGCTCAGTCGATGACAACTTTACCACGCGACCAAATCCTCAACTCCATCCGCACTACACTCAAAGCGACGACTCGCGCGCCGTTGCCGTCTGCCGCGCGCATTGCGCCGCGTTTGCCGGGTGACACTGAAGCTGAGATTGCGCTCTTGCTTTCGGAGATTGAGAAACTTGGTGGGACGACTTGTCGAATCGCAAACGTAGAACAATTGCGGAATGCTTTGAGAGAGTTGGTACAGAAGGAAAAGATTGCCAAATCAACTGCGTGGGAAACAAAGGAAATGAAAGAACTAGGCATTGCGGAAACGCTTGCCGCGCTCGGCGTGACCATCATTTCGCCGGATGCTTCACCGCGCGCGTTGGCAGAATGCGATTTGGGTATCACCGGCGTTGACGCCGCGCTGCCAGAGACCGGCACGCTCGTTCTGCGTTCGTCGCATGAGCATCCGCAACTTGTTTCGCTGTTGCCGCCCGTGCATTTGGCGATATTTCGTCCTAGCGCGTTGCGCGCCGATTTGCAAAATGTCTTCGCCGAAATCAAATCAGACAAGCGTGCAGTGCTTGTTACCGGACCCAGCCGCACGACGGACATTGAAAAAGTATTAACCATCGGCGTGCATGGACCGAAGGCGATGTACGTGTGGTGCATGGAGGAAACAACAACGAATTGAGAATTAAACGAATTAGCATGTCCCGCATCAAGAGACATTGCATAAGGCAGCAAATGGCTTGTCTTTCAATTCGTTTATTTCCAAATTCGCTGTTGTAATGGTTATGACGCAAGTCATTTGCCTAACGCCATAAAAGTTGGTAAAATGAGTCGTAACTCAAGAGGAGAAGATTCCATGCCCTACTATGAATATGTTTGCTCGGATTGCAAGTCACCATTCGAACTCAAACGCTCTATGAAAGATATCGACGAACCGGCGATATGTCCAGAGTGTCACGGTGACCAAGTCGCGCGCCAGATTTCCAAAGTCGCGGCATTCGCGCATGGCGAGAGCGGCAGCACCACCTCGTTGGGTGGCGGCGGCTGCGGCTGTGGCAGCTCGTGCGGTGGTGGCTCGTGCGGCAGTTGCGCTAGTCGCAATTGATTTTTTGTCATTTCGACGAACGGTTTTGGTGTGGAGAAATCTCATTTCGGCATAAGAGATTTCTCGCTCCGCTCGAAATGACAAGTTGTAATTTTTCTATCGCATCATTTTTCGGAATAATTTTTTGGAGGGAGCTTTATGCCTAGCAACACACTCACCGTCCGCGTGGGCGGCGACTCGGCGGCGGGCGGTATCGTCACGACCGGCGAAGTCTTCGCGCGCATCGCGGCATACGCGGGGTTGGAAGTTTACACCACGCGTACCATCCCCGCCGAAATCAAGGGTGGGCACGTCATGTTCCAAGCGCGAATTGCGCCCGAACAAGTTTGGTCGCAGGGCGATGATTTGGATATGCTGATCGCGTTCGACCAAGAATCATTGGATCGATATTATTCGCTCGTGCGGCAAGGCGGCTTGATCATTTACAATTCAAACGATAGTACGCCACCGCCGCAAGATGGCGTGATGCAATATCCATTGCCGTTGAACGATTTGGCCAAGTCGATCAATTTCCAACGCGGGCGCAACATCATCACGATTGGCGCTATGGTCAAACTTTTCGGTTTGCCCTTTAGCACGGCAACGGCGGTCGTCGAAAAACAACTGGGGCGCAAAAAAGAAATGTTGGAGCAAAATCTGCTCGCGCTCAAATCCGGTTATGATTATATCGAACAAAAGGTATCCAAAGAATCGCCATACAGTTTGACGCCTCGTCAAGGCGCTGCCGACGAAGAACGACTCGTCATCAGCGGCAATCAAGCCGCAGCGATGGGCGCGATTGCGGCGGGTTGTCGATTCTATGCGGGCTATCCCATCACACCGGCGACCGACATTATGGAATTTCTCGCCGGCGAATTTCCCCGCATCGGCGGTACCGTCATTCAAGCCGAAGACGAAATCGCCGCGCTGGGGATGGCGTTGGGCGGATCGTACACCGGTACGCGTTCCATGACGGCAACCTCTGGCCCTGGCTTGGCGTTGATGGTCGAATTGATCGGACATGCGACGATGGCGGAACTGCCCGTCGTGATTGTCGATGTGCAGCGCGCGGGTCCATCGACCGGTATGCCGACCAAGGTTTCGCAAGGCGATTTGCGCATCTCGGTCTTTGGAGCGAACGACGACGCACCGCGCATCGTCGTCGCGCCGGTCTCGGTCGAAGATAATTTTTATCAAATGATCAACGCGTTCAACCTCGCAGAAAAATATCAATCGCCGGTTATTTTCCTGAGCGATCAAGATATGTCGGTGCGCGTGCAAACGATCAACCCATTCGATCTGTCGCGCGTAAAAATTGTTCCGCGCACATTGTGGGATGGACAAGACCCAGCGAATTTCGCGCGCTATGGCGACACCGAGTCCGGTATTTCGCCGATGTCGCTGCCCGGTATGAAGGGCGGTCAGTACGTCGCTGAAGGTCTGGAGCATTTGCCTACCGGCGAACCGGATTACACGCCGGAGATGCATACCAAGAATATGTTCAAGCGCGGCAAAAAGATTCGCGAAGCGGCGAACGATGCGACTGCGTTTGGTATGCTCGAACAGTTTGGCGATCCCAGGGCGCGAGTTGCGATTGTCGGCTGGGGTTCCACGATTGGTCCCGTTCGCGAAGCGGTGGAGCGCGCCGAAGCGGAAGGAATGCCGGTCGCGGTGCTCTACACTAAATTGATTTTCCCCTTGCCGCGCAAAGAGATCGCCGATTTCATCAAGGATCGTGAGGCGATCATCGTGCCGGAGATGAATTACACCGGACAGTTCGCGCGTATGATCCAAGCTGAATTCTGGACCGAAGTCGATAGTCTTCGCAAATACGGTGGCACGCCGTTCGCGACACGCGAAATTTACGCGGAGATCAAGCGCATCTACGGAACGTTGAAAAAAACGAAAAAAGCAGCGACGAAGAAATCGGTCACAAAGAAATTGACTAAAGCCAGCAAAGCTAAAAAAGCAGCGCCGAAGAAAAAAGCGGCGCGAAAATAAAGCGGTCACTCTGAGCGAAGCGAAGAGTCTCATTTTTGCAACAAGCGAGATGCTTCGCTCCGCTCAGCATGACAAGGAATTTGAGGTAGCATAAAATGGTAACCACACTTGAACCACCGATCACATATCAATTCGAACCTGTGAATTTAACGCCGAACGATTACAAGAGCGATTTGCATCCGATTTGGTGTCCGGGCTGCGGCGACTTTGGCGTTCTCGCAAGTTTTTACAAAGCAGTCTCTGAATTGCATATTCCGAACGAACAACTCGTCGTGGTGTCCGGTATCGGTTGTTCTAGCCGATTTCCTGCGTTCGTCAATGCGTACGGTTTTCACGGCACACACGGACGCGCGTTGCCTTTAGCGACGGGCGTCAAAATGTCGCGCCCCGAACTCAAGGTCGTCACGGTCGGCGGCGACGGCGATGCGTTCAGCATTGGCATGGGACATATTCCTCACGCAATTCGCCGCAACGTCGATATTACCTACATCGTGATGGACAATGAAATCTACGGCTTGACCAAAGGTCAGGCATCGCCGACCAGCCCGCTCGGCATGGAACGCAAGGCATCACCGTACGGTACGGTCGAAAGACCGCTGAACCCATTGCTCATGGCGTTGGCAGCGGGCGCATCCTGGGTCGCGCGTGGTTTTTCGAGCAAGCCGAAGGAACTAACTGAGTTGATCAAGCAAGGCATGGAGCACAAAGGCTTTTCATTGCTTCAGGTTTACTCACCCTGCGTGACGTTCTATGATACGTACGATCATTTCAAGCAAGTAACCAAGCCGCTGCCTGCCGATCATAATTCGCGTGACCGCATGGGCGCGATGAAGTACGCGATGGACGAAGAGAATCTTTACCTGGGTCTGTTCTATCAAGAAGAACGACCGACGTACGACGAAGCGTATGCGGCGAAGCGTGCGGCGAATGCAAAGCAGAATTACGATATCCAAGAGATCATGGGCAAGTACATGCGCTAGACAGTTGCAAGTTACCCGTCTCAGGTTGCACAAGTCACAGGTGACAAGTTACAGGTCGCAAGCTACAGGGTGCAGATGAACGCCTGTAACTTTACCTGGAGCATGAAACCTGTGACTTTTTCGCTAATGCGAGAATCGAAGATGAAACTCAAAACTGGTTACATGATTATCGCGTTGATGTTAGTGGCGCTGAGCGTGGGAGCCTGTAGTTTGTTTCCACAGCCAACGCCAACCACGTTTGTGCTGCCGCTGCCTTCGCCGATTGTTACGCTGACGCAAGCACCGGTAACACCAACGGCGACTTTGCCTGTGTCGTCGCCCAGTGTACCAACGCTGCCGCCGCAGTCTGCAAGCACTGTCACTCCGCCGCCGCAAGCGCAACCCACCACGACGGCTAAACGGATTTCATTTGCGCCGGGCGCGATGAGCGCGACAGTGCAGGGAACGGTCGCCGCCAACTCGGCGGATATGCATGTCTTGCGCGCGCTGGCAGGACAAGTCATGTCCGTGACCTTTTCGCCAGCCGCAGAGAATGTGACAATTCAGATTTCCGGCGCGGACGGAAGCGTGCTTGCATCCGGCGGCGCAAAATTTACCACCGGCGTTTTTAATCTGACGCAGACCCAGGATTATTTCTTTAGTATCATCTCATCGCGCAACACGCCGACAAATTACAGTTTGCAGATTACGATTCCGCCGTTGCAATCACCGGTCGTTACCGTGCCAACGCCAAGCCCGAAACGCATCACTTTTGCCCCCGGCGGAACTTCGGCATCGGTGCAGGGCGTGTTGCCCAAGAATGGAATGGACCGCTGGGTGATTCGCGCCCAGGCGGGGCAGACGATGACGGCAAAAGCGATTCCACAAAACGGCAACGTGATGCTCATCGTTTTCGGCGTTGACGGCGACGTGTATCAAACCGATCATGTCGGCTCGCCTGATTTTTCACAGCGAATGCGCACGACCCAGGATTATTACATCGACGTGCGCGCGTGGGGCGATACCGCTCCGAGCTATACGCTCCAAGTCACCATACCGCCGCTTAGCCAAGCGACGTCGCCTGCGCCACAGCGTATCACATTTGCCCGCGGCGCAATTTCGGCGTTGGTGTCCGGCAGCACGGCGACGCCGGGGCAAGATCGATTTGTGATTCGTGCGCAAGCCGGACAGACGATGGTCGTCAATGCGGCGTCGGCGCAAAACAATGTGATTCTGATTATTTATGGCACGGATGGTAACGTGCTGATTTCCGACCATGCCGGCGCAACCAGTTGGACCGGTGGGGTGCCGACCACGCAAGACTATATTATCGACACACGCTCGGTTGCAAGTAATGTCGTGCCGTTCACACTGCAAGTGACCATACGGGCGCGTTGAAGGATGAATATTTGCCCGCATTTATTTCATTCTTCATCCTTCATCCCTCATCTTTCGGACAAAAAAGTGTTTAAGCTATGAATGAACCAACTATAACTCGTCCGCGTCACCCTGATTGGATTCGCGTGCGCGCGCCGATTGGCGAAAACTATGCGCATCTCAAAGGACTTGTGCGCGGATTGAAACTGCACACGGTCTGCGAAGAAGCACTCTGTCCAAACATCGGCGAATGCTGGGGCGCAGGCACGGCGACGATCATGATTTTGGGCGACGTGTGTACGCGCGCCTGCCGCTTTTGTGCGGTGGACACCGGCAATCCACGCGGCATCGTCGATACCGAAGAACCAGCGCGCGTCGCGGATGCAATTGCCGAATTGAAATTGAATTACGTCGTCGTCACGTCGGTTGATCGCGATGATTTGCCCGACGGCGGCGCAGGAATTTTCGCAGAGACGATTCGCCAGATCAAAACGAAGTCGCCGCAGACCAAGGTCGAAGTACTGACCGGCGATTTTCGGGGCGACCACGCGCACGCGAAAATCGTCGTCGATGCCCAGCCGGATGTGTTCGGACAGAATATCGAAACGGTGAAACGTTTGACGCACGTCGTCCGTGATCGCCGTGCCGGTTACGAGCAAACGCTCGACGTGTTGCGGACAATCAAAGAGATCGATCCGACAATGCGCACCAAGAGTTCGATTCTGGTCGGCATGGGCGAAACGTTCGACGAAATGATGGAGACGATGCGTGACCTGCGCGCGGCTCAAGTCGATTTGTTGGCGATTGGTCAATATCTTCAACCGACGCGTCAGAAACGCAATCTGCCACTTGTCGAGTACATAGCGCCAGAACAATTCGTGCGTTATCGCGAAGAGGGAATGAAATTGGGATTCAAGTACGTCGCATCGGGTCCGTTGGTGCGAAGTTCGTACAAGGCGTGGGAAGCAGCTCTTGCAATGAACAAACCCTAGCACCGCCCGCTAGGCAGGTGTGACCAATGAGCAAATGACAAACGTGTCGGATATGTCTACTCGTGCAATTGGGTCTGAAATCACGCGAAGCGATCATAAATCTGAAATCAGAAATTCCAAGATGGCTGTAGTTCACACTGATGACCAACTGATTGTGGCGTTGCGCCAAGGCGAAGAATGGGCGATGTCGGCGCTGTACGATCGCTACGCTCGCCTCGTCTTTTCGTTAGCGCTGCGTATCTTGAATGATCGCTCGGCAGCCGAAGAAGCCATGCAAGAAGTTTTCGTCAAGGTGTGGCGGCGATGTAAAGAGTATGACGCTCAACGTGGCAAGTTTTCGTCATGGCTGAGTGGCATCACGCACAATCACGCCATCGACGAGTTGCGCCGCCGCCGCGTGCGTCCATCGGCGTCCGAGGATGAGGACGCGATGGCAGAAGTTGCCGCCGATACACCTGCCCCGCTCGACATGGCTCTGCAAAGTCTAGAGCGCCGCCGCATTATCGAAGCGTTGCAAGCGATTCCCGCGGAACAGCGCGCACCCATCGAAATGGCATATTTTGAAGGATATACCCAACAAGAAATCTCTGATCGATTACATCAGCCGCTAGGCACGATCAAAACGCGGATGCGGCTTGGAATGCAAAAGCTCAAAAGTTTGCTAGATGAACCGGATCCATGACCGCCGACAGCAGACTGTCGATCGCTCTTTGTCCGAGTGTGTCGGTCTGCCGTCGGTGGTCGGTGGTCTTTTTAGATTAGAGAAATCTAATAATTGAGTTTTTCCGTATAATGGATAGAGGTTTATAACGGAATGTCGCTCTGTAAGGAATTAGAGGAACTTTATCCTGCTTTTGCGCTCGACGCAGTAGACGAACAAGACAAAAAGAATATTGAAAACCACTTGAAAACTTGTCAAAATTGTTCGGAAATCGTTGAGGATTATCGTTCGGTCTCCGATATGTTGCCGTTTGCCGTGCCGATGGTCGATCCGCCCGATTACCTAAAAGCGCGCGTTCTCGCGGCGACAGTTTCGCCCCATATCGTCCAGCCGCGCATATCAATTTGGCAGACGCTAGTCGCCGGATTTACGAACACCCTTCGCAGTCCTGCTTTTGCAGCGGTCACAATGTTGTTGGTGCTTGGACTCGGCATCTGGAATATTTCGCTTCAGACTCAGCTCAATCAGCAGCAAGCGGCGAACCAACAAATGGCATCCGAAGTGACGCGCCAACGCGCGCTCGTCAGCACGATTGCGTATGCGGATACACAGCCCAAGCGCATGGAAGCGACGAGCTCCGCGCCGCAAGCGGTTGGTCGGTTATACGCTGCGCCGGAGTTGAACGCAATGGCATTAATCGTTTACGATATGCCGACCTTGCAATCGAATCAAGTCTACCAAATTTGGCTGATCGACCCGAACGGGGATCGCACGAGTGGCGGAACTTTTTCGGTCGATAATGCGGGGCGCGGTTGGGTGCTCATCCGCGCACCGAAATCGCTCAAGAATTATGAAGGCGTAGGCATCACCGTCGAACCGGCAGGCGGGAGTCCCAAGCCGACAGGTCCCAAGATGATGGGAACGAATTTGTAAATTGAATTCATCACCCTCTTCCACTTGGGAAGAGGTTTTTTTTCGTTTGCATTTGAAACGAATTTGGTATATTCTTATGTAAGAACTCAAGACGCTAAATTTGCTCCGTTGATAATGGCACGGTTGTTGTGACCAAAGGAGGTCAGAATGTTGCAATTGCGTTTTGTTCGTGCTAGTCTTGGCCTGATTGTCATTGCGCTGCTTTTTGTTTTTTCTCCAGTGGCAAGCGCACAACCTCTTGATCAGGCATTCAACTTTTTGTCGGGTTGTACCGGCGAGTATTTCAACAACGTCACCGTAAGCGGTTCGCCGGCATATGTGCGGGGTGATGGCGCGCTCAATTTCTTCTGGCCCGAAAATGCTTCGCCTGCCCCAGGCATCAACGTCAATAATTATTCCGTGCGGTGGACATGCTCTGTGTATGTGGCGACCGCCGGCAATTATTCATTTACCATTCTTACCGATGATGGTATGAATGTGGTGCTCGACGGCAACCCGGTGATCTGGGCATTCTACGATCAAGGTCCCACCTCATACTCGGCGACCACATCAGTCAACGCGGGTTGGCACACCGTCAAGGTCGAGTACTATAATCGTTGGATGGCGGGCACAGCTCAGGTTTTGACGAATATGGTCTCTGGTCCTGGACCGGTGCCAACGGCAACGCCGATTTCACCTGTGCCGACGAATGTTTGGCATGGTCAATACTTTAACAACATTTCCTTATCGGGTTCACCGACGTTGGTGCGCGATGATGCGGTGTTGAATTTCAACTGGGGTAATGGCTCGCCGGATCCATCGATCCCGATTGACTTTTTCTCGGTCAAGTGGGATTCGACCCAGTATCTGGCGTACACCGGAAATTATCAGATCAGTGCAACCTCGGATGATGGCGTGCGGGTATGGGTCGATGGCGCGCTCGTCATCGATGCCTGGTACGATCATTCGGCGACGACATTTGTCGCGACGCGCTATCTCACTGCGGGCGCGCACGCGTTCCACGTCGAGTATTACGATCACACGCTGACGGCGTTGATTAACGTGCAGATCACTTATGGGGCTGTGCCGGTGCCGACCACACCCGTGCCGCAACCCAGGACAATGGCCGCCGTCGACGACCTGGGATTTGGTTGGCAAGCGGGTGGGGCAGGCGGCTGGGTTGATTCGCCCATCGGCGTCAACAATCATTCGTACTGGATGTTGAACAGAACGTACTCTTCGTCTGGTTACAGTTGGGCGCGCTGGTATCCGACGTTGACCGCGCCGGGTTACTATGAAGTGTTTGCGTTCATCCCGGCGAACCAAGGATCGACGTTGAATGCGCGTTACTGGATTTATCATGGCGGTCGATACTCTTTGGCGTCGCGCGCGCAAGGATTCTATTACCACCAATGGGTGTCGCTCGGCACGTACTATTTCAGCGCGACCGGCGGCGAATATGTTTCGCTGGCTAATGTGACGTACGAATGCTACGCATGTCGTACCGTCACCTTTGATGCGATCAAGTTCGAGCCGCGCTAGAAAATAAAACTCGAAGATGAAAAAACCTGGAAGGTCTGCTGCAAAAGACCTTCCAGGTTTTTGATTTGTGCTACCGAACGATGAATGGAAGAAACGATCGCCAGTCCGGGGTGGGGGCAGGATAACTCAACACGCCGCCGCCGTCCGCTTGATATTGCGTCCCCGCGCTCACTGTTACCTGAAGATTGCCCGCGATATTTTGAAATGAAAAATTGTAGATGCCGTTCGGCGTCAACCCGGTAATGAAATGTTTCTTCACCGTTGTTGGCACCGCGTAACTTGTGCCGGCGAAATTGATTCCGTTGAACGGTGTGCCGGTGGGAACATGTCCCACGTTCGTTGGAAATAGCACGACCGTATCGCCGATGATCGCGCCATCGAACGCTGTGCCGCTCGTGCTTTGCGTCTGCGCGACGGCAAGCGGCGGCACATTCGCGTCGAGTCCTTGCAGGACATGCATAAAGCGCGTCGTCGTGGGACTGCCCGGCGCTTCCACCTTCAAGCGCGATGTCATCGGCTCGTAATTCGCAGTTTCGTTGTACCCCGCGCCGTTCGGAATGCTCCCATCGGCGGAGAGCGCGGCGTTTACCGGTAAAAGCGTATCCACGACTAGTTTTTGTCCGCCGGGGGTGGTGGTCGTCGCACGCAAACCGCTGATCGTCGGCGTGATCGGCATCATCAGCCAAAAACGTTTAAACCGCCCGGCGGTTTGAGAGGCGGCGCGATCGTACACCGCAATCTGATCCGGCTTGAGCCAAAAGATGGAACGCGTCGCCTCGACAATATCGGTCGAGTTTGCTTGTGTGTTGTTGTACAGATTGGTCGCATCGCCGAGCGCGTAGGTGTAGGCGGAGGTCGAACTGTGCGTGAGCCAATTTGGATCGCCCGCCGGACTGTACGCGTATTGCGATCCCACTGTGTAATTGATGCCCCAGGGCGCGATCATGCTGTTGGGTGGCGAGTTTTGCAGAGCCAAGGTATTTTTGTAATCCGACCCTCCCGAATAGTAACCATAGCCGGGCCAACTTTTGGTGAGCCATTCGCCGTGGCGATAAAATTCAAATCCATTGCCGGCGTTGTGCTGATGGTCGATCGAGTTCCAACTCAATTTGAAATTGAACCACGCCGCGTTCGCGTTCCAACTCGTGCGTGCTAAAAGATGGCCTGATCCGACGGCGTAATAATCGAGCGGCAACCCAGGACGCGGGTCGGTCGGCGCGGGTGCGTTCGGATCGAAGAGCAAGAAATAGAGAATGCAATCGCGGAGATAATTCAGGTCGCCCGCGCGCGTCGCGAGTTTCGCCGCGCCGCCGGCTTCCAGGTTCAACATGATCCAACGGATCGCGTTCAAGGTGGACGCGTCGTTCGTGTAATACGCGTGCAAACCGCGCGTGCCGAACAGCGTCATCACCGCTTTGAGATAAATATCATACGTGTCGCCGTGATCGGCAACCAAATACGCGGGACCTTTCCACGCTTCCAGCACCGTTGGCGCCGGGCTGACGGAATGGCTGTACGCCGGGACGAGCGAATTCCAAAAGGGCGTGGTGAATGAAACCTGGGGTCCCCATTTGCTCGTGTCCATCTCTCCTGCGGTGTAGAGCGCGAGCAAAAACTCGCCGGCGCGTCCATTCCCGGTCGGTCCATAAGCCATGCCTTCCGGCGGTACACCGCCCGCCGATAAGGTCTCCATCATGTGATGGTGCAGATAGAGCCACGCGCCGATCGCATCGGGTAAATAATCGCGCACCTGATCGCCGTTAACATTCGCGTCGCCGGGATCATCCGCCGGATCGAACGCGAGCGCCATCAGTCCGAGCTGATTCATGTGCGTGTTGAAAAAATTATTCGCAGAGGTGCGAAAGCGATCGGGATCGTTGAGCAGAACCGGATCGTTGTACGTCCACACGGGTTCGGGATGATCCAAGCCGGAGGTGGTCGCGATCAGATTTTCGGCTTGCCAGCGCAAGAACACCGCGCGAATCGTTTGTTTGTCGCTCGCGCTGAGTGTGGAATAGATCCAATCCGCCGTGAGCGGAAACGCTTCGCCGTAAAAGAGCGAGCGCATGTTGGTTGAGAAACCGGTATAGCGATAGTGGCTGTCCGCCGCCGTCGGTCCCAGGACGGCTTGATTCATGACGTACATCAAGAGCGTGTGCGCGCGGTTCGCGTAATCGGCGCGCGCGCCGGCATCGCTTTCGATCAGCGACATGAACGCAAAAATCTCCATCGCGCCTTCGACCGGAAATTGAACGTAACACCAATTACAACCTGGGTCGCCAGTGTAAAGCGAGCCGTCATCCATTTTGCTTTTGAGACTGGTCGCGACGTTTTGCAACGCGGCGTACACGGAATTGGATGGGACTGCCCAA
The DNA here is from genome assembly GCA_016215025.1 of Chloroflexota bacterium. GTDB lineage: Bacteria > Chloroflexota > Anaerolineae > UBA4142 > UBA4142 > JACRMI01. Next base: position 87,600 of record JACRMI010000166.1, on the reverse strand, counting down.
CCGCGCAAGCGGGGCAGATCGTTTTGAGTGAGCCACAGACGCGGATGGGTCGTGACCGACGCTGCCTGCGCTCGCGGCGTCTGCGCCGCGAGCGCGATACTGATCACGCAGAGACACAGAAAACGGAAGGGCGTCATTAGATTCTTCCACTAGAGCTTTTGAACTCTGGCATCTGCTATTTCAACACGAGCGGCAGATAGAGCGTAAACGGTATTTGCAATTTTGCGATAAAACCATCCCACGAAGCAAAGTAGGGTGATCCGTTGCCCCAGGGCGAGTTGCTCGCACCCACGATGTAAATCGATTGAGTATCGACGGCAATGGCATTGCCATCGTCGTCCAGCCATCCGCCGACGAACCAATTCCGTTCCAAAATGCCGTTGGAGTTCAAGCGCACCACGGACACATCGGTCCCAAAATAATACGCTCGTTCAGGTGTGCCCCAAGATGCACCGCTGGTTCCAATCACGTATACGAAATTGTTCGCATCGATGGCAATATCGCGTCCATCGTCCGTGCCAATGCCGCCCAGGAATGTATTCCACTGGAATGTTCCTACACTATTCAATTTGGCAACAAAACTATCCGTGTCAGCAGAGTACGCGCGGATGGGCGAAGACCCCCAGCTTGCATTGCTGATTCCGGTAACGTAAACATCTCCGATCTTGTCGAGCGCAAGCGCTCTGCCGGCATCTGTTCCAGCTCCGCCCAGAAAAGAATTCCACATGAGCGTACCGTTAATCGCATTCAACTGCGCGACAAACGCATCGTTTCCCGTGGAGTAAGCGCGGATGGGCGAACCCCAGGTGGCAGAGCTGCTCCCCGTCACATAAACAATTGTCAAGCGTACGACGATGCCGCTACCTGAATCGGCTGAAGCGCCGCCGAGGAAACTATTCCAGATGAGCGTGCCCGCTGAGTTTACTTTGGCGACATAGGCATCCCAGCCCGCAGTGTAGGGTTCCCAGGGCGAACCCCATGAGCTAGAACTTTCGCCAACGACGTACGCATTGCTACTATTATCGAGCGCAATGCCATTGCTATGGTCAATGCCTGCGTCACCGAGGAACGTATTCCATTGCAGTGCACCGGTCGCGGTATCCAAGCGAGCGACGAAGGCATCATAATTTCCGGAGTATGCACGAACCGGTGTCCCCCATGTCCCAGTACTATTACCTGCCACGAAGACATGCCCATTCGCATCGACGGCGATGGCGTTGCCGGAATCACTGCCCGAACCACCGAGAAATGTATTCCATTGCATCACTCCATTCGAATTGAATTTGGCGACAATGGCATCTTGTCCCGCCGTGTACGAACGGATCGGTGATCCCCAACTGCTCATCGAGCGACCGGCGACGTAGAGATTGCTGCTGCCGTCCAACGCCAGCGCGAGTGCAGAATCGCTTCCGGACTGGCCGAGAAACGTATTCCACTGCAACACGCCGCTGGAATTGAGTTTAGCGGCGGAACCATCCTGTCCTCCGGAATAAGTATGCAAGGGCGAACCCCAGGTTGCAGTGCTGAGTCCGGCGGCATATACGTTCCCACTGGTATCCGTTGCGATGTCAATACCGTCATCAAAACCGTCGGCTCCGCCAAGAAAAGTGTTCCATTGCAACCCGCCATTTGTATTCAACTTGGCAGCAAAACTATCGATAGAGTTAGAAAAAGCGCGCACGGGTGAACCCCAGGGTGACGCGGAAATCCCAATGACGTATACAGTTCCAGTTGAATCGACCACCAGATTGCCTCCTCCGTCGATACTGATTCCACCCAGGAATGTATTCCATACGATTGTGCCATTTGAATTCAACTTGGCGACAAAGACATCCCAGTTTCCCGTGAACGGTTGAATGGGCGAACCCCACGTCGCATTGCCCCTACCTGCGACGTAGACATTTCCGCTCGGGTCTTCCCCAATTCCAAAGCCATAATCGTTCCCTGAACTGCCGAGGAAAGTATTCCACTGCAATGCTCCGCTTGAATTCAACTTGGCGACAAACGGGTCTGTGCCGGCGAGGAGACGCAGCGGCGATCCCCACGACGCTTGACTATCGCCGGCGACGTAAACGTTCCCATTTGGATCGACTGCGATGTTGTTGCCGTCATCGTAATCGGTTCCACCCAGAAAGGTGTTCCATTGCAGCACCCCAATTGCATTCAACTTGGCGGTAAATGCATCTCGCATCGCCGTAGACGCGCGAATGGGCGTTCCCCACGTAGTGTAACTCGTTCCCGTGACATAGAGATTTCCCCAAATGTCCATGGCGATGGCGTGACCATAATCCGCAGATGGTCCGCCCAGAAAAGCGTTCCATAGCAACACCCCGTCCTTGGTCAACTTGGCAACAAATGTATCTACACCCCCAGAGAAAATTCGGATCGGGATACCCCAAGTTGTCCCGCTTGTGCCTGTGAGATAGATACTTCCATTTGCATCAACCAGGATGTCATCACCCGAATCCATACCCGAGCCGCCTAGAAACGTATTCCATTGCAACGCACCGCTTGAGTTGAACTTGGCGACATACGCATCCGAAAGAGATTCCTTGAACGCGTAATCGGGTGAGCCCCACGTGGCATCGCTGTTTCCAATCACATAGACATTCCCATTTCCGTCTACTGTGATTCCATTGGCGGTGTCTTCTCCCCCTGCGCCAAAGAAAGCGTTCCACGTGAGTGTGGGGTCAATCGTCACAGGATAGGCAGGATCATATTCGCCGAGCGCAAAACCAATTTCGGAATCACGCGCTGACGTAGTGCGAATTTGAACCGCAACCGCCACCGGCACACGCTCGCCATCGATTACTTGCCAGGCGATGGGGGCAGACTCGCGCATCTGCCCCGTTGCATACTTGAGTGTTAGTGTGCCATCGACGTTTTGCTCGACGGGCGCGTTATAGCGCAAGCGGATTTGCTCGACCGAAGCGCCCGCGTCAATCGAGTACACACTTTCGACGATGCCATCGGCTGATGCGCGATAGGTCAGCGTGATGCCATTCCACAAATTGCGCCACGTGACTTGATCGAGCGTCGCCGCTTGACCGCTGGTCGTTGGCGGAACAGTCGATTGCGGCTGAACTGGGTTGGCGTTCACAAACTCAACATGCAGCGCGTGCGTCGTCGAAGCAAGGTACACGCCATCGGATTTAAAACCTAGGATGTATCCACCGGACGTGAATTGCTGCATCAGATTTTCGTTTGTGGTCATCGCTTCTGCCGATGTACCGTGCAAAGCAAGCAATGCCAACAGCATAGTCATCAATAAACCAAAGCGTATAAATCGCATGGAACAAGTCTTCATGAGGTTTCCTTTTTTGTTTGCAAACTTGAGAACTTTCTAATGTCGCCAAGGGTATCCGCTAACACACTATTCACTCACCGAACCACGATTGGCAAAAATAATTGAATCGCCGCGCCGCTTTCATACGCGCCAATGTCGCAGCGTCCGCCGGGCGCGCGCGGCAGATTGCGTTGATCCGTCGCTTCGCAATTGTTGAATGCCCCATTCGCATACAACCGCCCCGCATTGAGGGCTGGACTGTTCGGCAGCAAGGCATGAGTTCGCGTCGATCCGCCATTGTTTGTCAGCGGACCAATCTGAGGTGATTGCCCAGTCACGTTTCCAATCGGCGATCCTTGCAATGTACATCCTGAGGTATTCTGAATTAGGTTGTATGTGCTCGTCGCAACTGAACCATCGCAATCAGGATGCTGAACTAGAACTGAATCTGTATTCTGCGCGATGATCGTGTTGTAGATATTTACCGTCCCAGCTTCGATGAAAATTCCACCGCCCTGACCTACCCCATTGACGTCGTAATCGGCGCGATTATTGACGATGGTTAAATTGTTCAGCGAAGCTACAGAAGTTGACGAGTTGTACAAGCCAGCGTCGGATTCGTCGGCATAATTGCCACTGATCGTATCGTTACTCAGAAGAGTCGTACCTGCATTGGACAAGCCACCACCTACCCCTTTGCTCCGGTTGCCACTAAACGTACTGCCAGAGATAGTCACCCACCCATCATTTTTAAGACCACCGCCAAAAAGTGTGCTAGTATTCGACACGATCTGGCTATCGCTGATGTACGCTTGAGCCGACGATGCGATGCTGATGCCGCCGCCAATCGCCGCAGGTCCATTGCAGCGTCCCGCTTGAATTCAATTGTGCGACGAACGCATCGTACCCGCTCGAAAAAGGACGCACCGGAGTTCCCCAGGATGCAGCACTCACACCCACAAGATGAATATTTCCGTTCAAATCCAACACGATGCTGTCACCATCCTCGTCGCTTACTCCACCCAGAAAGGTGTTCCATTGCAACACGCCATTCGAGTTTAGCTTGGCGACGAACACATCAGACCCGCTTGAAAAGGGGCGGTTAGGCGTACCCCAAGTGTTCAAGCTTTTTCCAATCACAAACACATTGCCATCCAAGTCTACGCCGACGGATTTACCAAAATCGCTTCCGGCCGTTCCCAGGAACGAATTCCAAATCAACGCGCCAGTCGCGTCCAATTTGGCGACGTACGCATCCGAACCTGTCGGCGAAAATGAACGTACGGGTGATCCCCAAGTGCCACTACTTGAGCCAACTACGAACACGTTGCCATTTGGATCGAATGCAATTGCTTTAGCCTCGTGACTACCACCTGCACCAAAAAAACTATTCCAAGTGAGCGTGGGATCAATCGTCACTGGATAAGCATGATCGTATTTGCCAAAGACGAAACCGATTTCAGAAGTTTGCGTTGATACCTTGCGGATTTGAAACGCAACCGACACCGGGACACGCACGCCATCGATTACTTGCCAGGCGATAGGCGCAGACTCGATCATTTGCCCAGTCGGGTATGTAAGCTTCAGCGAGCCATCGGCGTTTTGCGCGACAGGCGCGTTATAACGCAAACGAATTTGCTCCACCGCTGCACCCGCATCTATCGTGTACACGCTTTCGACGATGCCATCGGCTGATGCGCGATAGCTTAGCGTGACTCCTTTCCACAAGTTCTGCCAAGTGACTTGATCGAGTGCTGTTGCTTGACCGCTGGTCGATGGTGGCATAGTCGATTGCGGTTGAACTGGGTTGGCGTTCACAAACTCAATATGCAGCGCATGCGTTGTGGAAGCGATGTACACGCCATTGGGTTGAGATCCTATGATGTGTCCACTTGCCGTGAATTGTCGCGTCACATTTTTGTTGGTGACCATTGCCGCGGCGAATTGCGAACTCGAGCCGAGCAACGCAAAACAGCATTGCTAACAACAAACCGAATCGAACCGAGCGCGTCGAAAAATTTTTCATCAACCATTTCCTTTTCAATAATTTAGCTAACTTTGCGCCAACCATCTGCCTGCATCAGAATGGACAGCTCGGCGCGGTTGGCGACATGCATTTCCAAATAGCCGCACGAACTGCAAATGTACGTATCCACCCACAAGGTGGCACACGTCTCGTCCGTGGCAACTTCGACTTGGGAAGCATAACTTCCCGCCGTCAATCCTTCACCTTCGGTGGCGAGTCCACAATAGACTTGAGTCGAGTTGCATTTGGGGCAGATGCCATTGCGCATAAGAATTCCTGTTCCTAACTCGTTCTAAATTGTCTGACGGGGATTGGTGAAAATAGACAATCCTAAGGCATTAGGTTAGAATGAGCTAAATTATGTTCGTATCGTCGTTCCTCAAGAGAATACCAAATCGGCGATTGCCAATGTTGACATTTTTTGCCAAATAGGGACCTCATGCCAACGGAAAAATCGCTCACTGATCCACAATCTTTCCTCACATTTGGCGCATTGCTGCGCTATTTGCGCCACCGTGCGCGCCTAACTCAGCATGCTTTGAGCATTGCGGTGGGATACAGTACCGGGCACATCAATCGTTTTGAAAAGAACAAGCGCGTGCCCGACCCCGCCGCCGTCGCCGCGCTGTTCATTCCGGCACTCGACCTCGATCGAGAACCTGTCCTCGCCGCGCGCCTCATCGAACTGGCGACCAACGCGCACAAGTCACCCGACGAAAAGGAAGCGGCTCCCTTCGATTCGACCATTGCACTTGAGCCGATTCCACCCGCTGCGCCGAACGAGATTCCGCGCACCAGTATGCTCGAACGCGTGCGCGCGCGCCTCGATCAAGCGCAGCGCGTGGCGTTGTGCGGCTTGCCCGGCGTTGGCAAGACCACGCTCGCCAGCGACATTGCGCGGCAAATTGCACGCGACCAAAATATGTCGGTGTTCTGGTTGACGCTGACCGAAGACGTGACGACCTCTGTCGATGCAGTCGTGCGCCAGCTTGCCGCGTTTCTCATCGCGCAAGGACAAACGCAGGTCAAGCCGCTCATCGCGACCGACACACGCACGAAAATCTCACTCGACCAGCAAATCGCATTGATGGGTTCGGCGCTGGGTGCTCAACCGGCATTGCTTTGCTTTGACAATGCAGAATTGATTCAGCGCGATCCTGCGTTGCTCCAAGTAATTCAACATCTGAGCTGCACATCGCCAGCGTTTATGCTGTTGACCACACGCGAAAGTTTGCCGCTGGCCAATATTGTCGAAATTGATGTGCAGGGTTTGACGTATGACGAAGGCATGATGTTTATCGACTCCAATCTCCAACTCGCGCTCGACGAGAAACAAGCGCAACGGTTGATCGAAAAAACGGGCGCGAACCCCATGCTTTTGCAACTGGCGCTCGGACAACTTTTCGACCAACGCATCGATGCCGAAACATTTATTGCGCGCTTGGAATCCCAGCCCCAGGTTGCCGCCTACTTGCTGCGCACGATTCAAAAGCAGCTATCGTCAGGCGCATGGCGTTTGTTGTTACTGCTCGCCGTCGCTCAACAACCGCTCAATCTTTACGATGTGCATTGGACTGAACTGGTCCAGGCGCAAGCCAGCATTGAAAATATGAGCGAAGCGATTGTCGAACTACAACGCCGCCATCTGATCGACGATGCGGTCCATGCGCGTTTGCATCCGCTCGTGCGCGACTATGTCTATCTCACGTTGAACGCGCACCCCAGTTTGCGTCGCCGCTTGCAGCGTCTCACGGCGGATTGGCTGGCCGATAAAGATATAATTGCCGCGGCGATGCATTACAATTGCGCGGGTTTGGCAGACCAAGCGTTAGATCTGATCGAAGAGAACGAACGTGGAATAGTTGAACGTGGTTTGGCATTGTCGGCGGTGACTATTCTGGATGAAGCGCACATTCAAATCAAACGGCAGCATACCGATCAAACGGATGTATTGCGCCGATTGTTAGCGCTGCGTGGCATGTTGCTCAAAGGCACCTTGCGCATGGTGGAGGGCGAAGCGAATTTGCGCGAGGCGCTCGCGTTGACGACCAATCCATCGGTGCGCGCGCATCTTATTTGCCAATTGGGGAAATTCACCAATTCCCGCAGTCAATTTGAGGAGACCTTGCAACTGGTTCGTGCGGCGCGTGCTGAACTTGCGCCCAGCGATCTGATTCTGCACGCGGAGCTTTATTTGTTGGAGAGCGGCAGCTATGTCTCGTTGGGCAAGTTGGAAGAGAATAGGCGTGCCGCGAATCAAGCCCTTGCCTTGACGGAGCAAATGGTTGGCTTGAATCGTTCTCTGATTAGCGAAATTCGCGCTCGCGCGGAGTACGACCTAGCCACTCATGCGCGCATTCGCCGTGACCTCAACGCGGCAATGCATCATGCCGAAATAGCGCTTGCGTCTGCGCGCGATTCGAGACAACCGCGTTTGATCAATCTATGCCTCGCGTATGTCGGCGGCTTGTTTTTCGATTTGGGCGATTTGGATACTTCATTTCGTTATCGAAGCGAAGCATTAGGGGGTTTGCTCGCCATCGGCGATATGCACATGGCCGCCTATATGTTGACGCATCTTGCCGATATCCATCACCTTCGACTCGAAGACGAACAAGCGTTGGAGAATTTGGCTCAGGCAAATGTGACCTTGCGCATTGTGAACGATATGCGTGGGCTTGCCGCCGCGGCAAGTCTGCGGACGTCGTGCTGGTTATGGTGCGGCAAAATCAAAGCGGCGCGAGGAGAGATCGAGCAACTTTTAAAAGACGCCGCCAACAAAGGGACCGAGCAGATGTGGGGCTATCGCCTGAACAAGTTGGCAATGGTGCAATTAGTGCAAGGCGAAACGGACGTCGCCATCGCAACGCTGCGAAAGACGTGTGATCTGCCGACCGTCAAATCAAAACGCATGATGCGCTTTGATTTGTATAGCACATTGGCATTCGCGCTTGCCGTTGCAGGCGAGCCGTCTGAAGCGGCGCGTACTTTGGCGGCGGCTCCATTCATCGAAGGATTGAGTCGTTGGGTCGAATTCGAGCGCGCGCTGATCGAAGGATATATTGCGTTGGCGCGCGGGGATACGCAGATAGCATGTGCCAAAGCAACGGAGGTTGCGCAACGCGCAGAAAATTATCCACTCTATCGAGTCACTGCCCATCAACTGCTGGAAGCGATTCAGAGCGACAAGCCTGTTAGTTCATTCCCACAAATGCTGTGGGTCGCGTCTCATTGAAAATCTTTATTTGATCGAGGACGTATGCGAGATTCTGACATTCGGATTCTTGAGATCGAACCGTACTATTCGGATGAAAAAGCGCGCGAGCCATTAAAGTTCGGCGCGTCCGTGATGGACCAAGTCACCTATTGCCATGTGCGCGCACGCGTTGAGAATCGACGTGGACAAATCGCCGATGGCTGGGGCGCGATCTTTCTCTCCGACTTTTGGGCATTCCCTACGCCACACATCGCCCATGAAACGCGCGATCAAGCGATGCGCCGGGTGACGCAATCGGTGTGTCAACGCTTTGCCGATTTTAAATCATTCGCTCACCCGCTCGATATTTTCTGGGCGCTCGAACCGGAGCTAGGGAAAATCAACACGCAGATTTGCGCCGATATGAAACTACCTGAAGAAATGCCATTCCTTGGTGCGTTGGTATGCGCCTCACCCATCGATGCCGCCATTCACGATGCGTTCGGCAACGTCAATAGCATCTCATCCTACGCCGGTTACTCGCGCGATTTTGTGAATCACGATTTGAGTGCGTATCTGGGCGAAAAATTTCGTGGCATATATTTGAGCGATTTCGTGCGCCCTGAATTTTCGCCTACTGTGCCGATCTTCCATTTGGTCGGCGGACTCGACAAGCTGCGCGCGAGTGAGGTCAACGCGAACGTACCCCAGGATGGTCGCCCCAACTCGCTCGATCAATGGATCGAACGCGAGGGTGTTTACTGTCTCAAAGTGAAATTGCGCGGAACGGATTTGGTGTGGGATGTGAATCGCACCATCGAGGTGTACCGTATCGCGCATGAGATTTTATCGCGACAAGGTCAAACGCAATTGTACATGTCCGCCGACACGAACGAGCAATGCGAATCGCCGGATTATATCGTCGAGTATTTGCAGCGTTTGCGAGAACAAGAGCCGCGCGCGTACGCTGCGCTCTTGTACGTCGAGCAACCGACGGAGCGCGATCTCACCGCGCATCGTTTCGATATGCGCGCGATAGCAAAAATGAAACCGGTCATTTTGGATGAGAGCTTGACGGGTTTCAAAGAATTGGACTTGGCGTTAGAGCTAGGTTGGTCGGGCGTTGCGCTCAAGACGTGCAAGTGTCATTCGATGGCATTGCTCACGGCGGCACGTGCGCAATCGGCTGGTATTCCGTACACTGTGCAAGATTTGACCAACCCAGGTTTGGCGTTGCTGCATTCGGTTGGACTCGGCGCACGCTTGCAGCCGCTCATGGGTGTCGAAGCCAATTCGCGGCAGTACTATCCCGACACATCGATTCCAGAAGCGGCGGTGCATCCGGGCATTGTGCGCGTGAAAAACGGAGTTGCGCAAACAAATTCGTTGCGTGGCACTGGGCTGGGATACCAAGTCAATCGAATTGAAAGAAAAATCTTTATGTGACGTGCGACTTGCTCTCGTCACTTGTCACCCGTCACTCGCCACTTTGAGGTTTTGATGAATTCCAAACAACGTTTGCTCAACGCGCTGCGTCGCCAACCGGTGGACCGTGTTCCCGTTGCGGCAGTTGCTACCGGCATCACCGTCGAGATGCAAGAGAAGGTCGGCATCCATTGGCCCCAAGCGCACTCGAACGTGGATCAACTCGCCGGACTCGCCGAATCGATCCATCTCTACACCGATATCGAATGCATCAAGCTGCCGTTCTGCATGACGATTGAAGTCGAGGCGCTCGGCGCTGAAATCGATTATCGTACCCACGACACGGTACCCACCGAAGTTGGACCGGCGTGCCATCGACCGGATGACCTGGTTGTGCCGGAAGATTTTTTCGACCGGGCGCGCGTACCGATCGTGCTTAAAGCGATTTCCAAATTGCGCAAAAAATACGACAACGAGCTAGTCGTCATTTCGTCGATTGTCGGTCCATTTTCCATCGCCGAAAAAATTTTTGGCTTTGGTGAATTCCTCACCTGGACGATCAGCGATCCGGATTGGGTGCATCAAGCGATGAAGAAACTCACGCCGCTCGCGATCCAGTACGCGCAAACGCAAGTGAATGCCGGCGCGGACGCGATCATCATCGGCGAAGCGGGCTGCTCCGGCGATTTGATCTCGCCGAATACGTATCGCGATTTCATTTTGCCGTACCACAAGGAGCTATGCGCCGCAATTTCAGTTCCGACGGTCATGCACATTTGCGGCAAATCGACGCGACACACGCCTTTTATCGCGCAGAGCGGCACGACGGCATACAATTTCGACGAGGGTGTGAACATCGATATCGCGCACAAGAATATGGACGGCAACACGACGTTGACCGGCTATGTGCCAACAGTCAAGGTCTTGCTCGACGGCACACCGGACGATGTTTACAAGAGTGCGTGGGAATGCCTCGAAAAGGGAGTTGATGTGCTGACGCCGGGTTGCGCGATGGCTCCGCATACGCCGCTGGCAAATATCGCGGCGATGACCAAAGCCGCAGACGATTGGGCAAAAGCGCATCCAAAGTAGCCGATTCCAAAAACCCGTTTTCTCGAAGGTGCTTCAAATGATGTTGAAGAGGCGTCTAGAAAACGGGTTTTTCGTACCCAATTTTGACCGAACGAACATTGTCGGCAATATGATATAGGATATATCATATATCCAATTATTGTCAGTGGTCTGAATCTCAAAGACGCGATCAGGCGGACATGTTCAATTCAATCGAACTCCCCAAACACCGTACGAAAGAGGAATACGCCTACGAAGTGCTTCGGACGGCGATTCTTCATTGCGAACTCAAGCCCGGCGAAAAACTTGTCGTCGATGCCTTGAGTGTGCAAATGGGCATCAGTCCCATTCCGATCCGCACCGCACTCCAACGCCTCCAGTCGGAAGGGCTGGTCGAAATTACTCCTCACACCGGCACCATCGTATCTGAACTTTCCCCTAGCGATTTTGAACCTGTCTCACGCTTGCTCGAAAAACTGGAAATCTTGGCATGTGAAGTCGCCGCTGAACAAGCGACCGACGCCGATATTGCACGTCTGCGTGAAATTGTCGAAGAACTCGAACAAGCCCTGGCGATGAATAACCTCGAACGCTGGGCAGAAAAGAACATCGAATTCCACAGCGCCGTCGCGCATATTTCGAACATGAAGCTCCTCATCGATTTTTCCACACGCATCCTCGATACGTGGACCCGTTTGCGGCGTTGGTATTTGCCTCCGATCATTGCGCAACTTCCGGAAGCGCAACACGAACATCGCCAAATGGTGGACTATCTTGCCGCGCGCGACATTGCCAAGTTGACTCAAGTCGTGTCTTTGCATAGCCAGCGCCTGCGCGAGTACGCGCATCAAGCGACGACCAATTTGCCCGATAAGAGTACTCCGTAGCCTAGCGCCTCGTGCGCGACGCCCACAAGGGGCTAGACTACGTGATTGAATCGAAAGGATAGGATATGGCAACCATAACTGCCACACGACCTGCTCAACATCGATGGCTCAAACCGATTCTGAGTTTAGCCACCCAGTTTGCGGGGATCATTGCTTTTCTCATCATCTGGCAAGTAGGCGTCATGGTGTTCAATGTGCCCGCTTATTTTTTGCCCACGCCCACCCGCATCTTGGAAGAAGGAATCAGAGAAGCTTCCAAGCTAACGAGTCATGGTTGGATCACGGTGTACGAAATGCTGGCAGGTTATTTCCTCGCTGTGACTATTGGTGTGCCGCTGGCGATTGCTATCACCTCTTGGCGTCGCTTTGACGAATTCGTGACGCCGACCATGCTCTTTTTTCAAGTCGTGCCGAAAATTGCCGTCGCGCCGTTGTTCATCGTTTGGTTCGGCGTCGGTATCACGCCCAAGATTCTCGTCGCCTTTCTCATTTCATTCTTTCCCATCGTTATCGATACCGCCGTCGGCTTGCGTTCCATTACGCCGGAAATGATCGACCTGGCGCGCTCGATGGGCGCGAGTCAAATGCAAATCTTTCGCGAGTTTCGTTTGCCGACCAGCTTGCCGTACTTGTTCAGCGGTCTCAAAGTCGCGGCGACGCTCGCCGTCGCGGGGGCGGTCGTCGGCGAATTTGTCGGCGCGGACAAAGGGCTGGGTTATCTTTTGCTCGTGACCAATTCCAACATGCAAACGGCGTTGATGTTCGCGACCATTGTCGTCCTGACCTTTATTGGTTTGATTTTCTTTTATGTGATCGAATTTTTGGAATCATTGTTGATTCCCTGGCATGTTACCCAACGCGGACGTGAAGAGACCCCCACGATGTAAATTGGCTTTCGTTGTGCGCGATTGACCGCGCTTGCCACTCTCAATGAGGAGGTGGTCGCCAAAATAATAAAGTAAATCGTCATCTCCAATCTCTAACCTCTAATTTTGAACTTTAGTTTCTGAGGAGAAGAACAAATGAAGAAGCTCGTTCTGTTCGTTGTGTTGATCGCGCTGCTCGGTGCTATCGCTGCGTGCGCGCCAGCACCAACACCTGTGCCGACGGCCGCCCCGCCGACCGCTGCACCCAAAGCATCGTCGAGTAGTTCCGCCGCATCCAGCGCCGCATCCAGTGCGGCCTCAAGCGCCGCACCTGCCGCGCTCACGAAATTCCCCTTCCGCTTGAACTGGACGTTGTACGGCGAACATGCCGGTTTCTTTGTCGCGCTTGAAAAAGGTTACTACAAAGAAGAAGGGCTCGACGTCGAAATTCAAGAAGGTAGCGGCTCAGGCACTGTCGCCGGTTTAGTCGCCAACAATCAATCGCCGGTTGCCTACATCGATTCTGCCACGATGATTCAGCGCGTCGTCGGCGGCATGCCGATCAAAGCGGTTGCCGTCATGCTCCAACAATCGCCGATGGCGTTTATCTATCGCGCTGATGCAGCCAAACCAACCAAGGTTTCGGAAATCAAAGGCTCGCGCATCGCCATTACGCAAGGCGATGCGAGTCTCGCGATCTTTACCGCGTTCCTTGGCAAGGAAAAGATGACGACCGATGATGTGCAATTCATCATGACTGCCAACGCGCAAGCCAAAGAGCAAGCCGTTCTCAACAAGCAAGCCGATGCTCTGCTGGGTTACTTTATGGATCAAGGTCCACGCATGCAGTTGCAGACCGGCGTCAAGATGGGCTGGACGCGCTTGTACGACATCAATGGCACGAGCACGCTTAGTAGCGCGATTGTCGTAAACAACGATTGGGTCAAGGACGCCAAGAACCAGGATTTGTTGAAACGCTTTTTGCGCGCGTCGCAACGCGGCTGGCAGTACACCGCCGATAATCGCGCCGAAGCCGCGAAAATTTTCGTCAAATATGCGTCCGCATTCACGGAAGAAATTGCCAAGTTGGAAATCGACGGCACGATGACGATCATCCACTCCAAGAACACCACGGGTAAAGCGCTTGGTTGGTCATCTGAAATTGATTGGAAAGAATCGCAAGATTTGCTGGTGAACTTTGCCGGCATGAAAGACCCCAAGCCGGACGTCAAAGTGTTCTTTGACAACTCGTTCCTGTCCGAAGCACCGTACCTGCCAAAGAAATAAAGATCGACGTAGGGGCGGCGTCCTGCCGCCCCTACAAGGATAGATTATGACTGAACCCTTTATTCGCTTTCAAGATCTCAACAAAATTTACAAAACGAAAAACGGCGATGTCCAAGCGGTGCTCGATGTGAACCTCGACATCAAGAAATCGGAATTTGTCGCGGTTGTAGGTCCCAGCGGCTGCGGCAAGACGACGATTCTCAAGATGTTGGCGGGTCTCGTGCCGTACTCGTCGGGAACGATTACGATCGATGGCAAGCGCGTCGATAAACCTCAGACCGATGTAGGCATCGTGTTTCAAGATGCGATTATGCTCGATTGGCGCGATGTGTTCTCGAATGTCATGCTCCAAATCGACATTCGCAAAATGGATCATGCGAAATTCCAACCGGTCGCGATGGACTTGCTCAAAAAGACCGGACTCGAAGGATTCGAAAGGAAAAAGCCATACGAATTGTCCGGCGGAATGCGGCAGCGCGTTTCGATCTGTCGCGCGCTCGTTCACGATCCGCCGCTCTTGTTGCTCGACGAACCCTTCGGCGCGCTGGACGCCTTGACACGCGAACAAATTTCGATGGATATTCAACGACTGTGGATGGAAAAACGCAAGACGGCGCTTCACATCACCCATTCGATTCCCGAAGCCGTGCTGCTCGCCGACCGCGTGGTGGTGATGAGTCCACGTCCAGGTCGCATCGTCGAAATTATCGATATTGATTTGCCGCGACCGCGCCGCTTGGACAAGCTTCCGCCGCGCTTTAACGACTATTCCGGACACATCCGCGATTTGTTCAAGTCGGCGGGTGTTCTTGCGATGGATTAGAATTCAACCACCAAGACACAAAGACACAAAATTATTTTCTTCGTGCCTTCGTGCCTTTGTGGTTTCCGAGATTAAAAATGCCAAACTATTTGCTCGCCCAGATGGACGAGATGGACACCATGCGCTGTCCGTGTGGATTTACGCGGCGCGCATTTGTTTCGCCTGAAAATAAAGCCGCAACGCTGCACCTGCTCGACGTAGAGACCGACGCGCAAAAGCATTATCACAAAACGCTGACCGAAATTTATTTGATTCTGCAAGGCAGCGGACACATGGAACTCGACGATGAGATCGTGCCGGTCAAACCGATGACGGCGATCATGATCCAGCCCGGTTGTCGCCATCGCGCCGTGGGCAAATTGCGCATCGCGATCATTCCGGTGCCCGCGTTTGATTCCAGCGACGAGTGGTTTGACTGATGATTCGAGTAGCCCTCATTGGTGCAGGCGCTATCGCCGACACGCACATCGAAGCATTTTTAAAATTCAAGGCGCGCTGCGAGATCGTCGGTCTGGTCGATATTTACCCGGACAAGGCGGACGAAAAAATCCGCCACTATGATTTGATTGCACAAGCGTACGCCACTCATTCGCAATTATTGAATGATGCGCGGTTCGATCTGGGCGTGATATGCGCTCCGCCCTTTACGCACGCGCCTACCGCAATCGCTTTACTCAACGCCGGCAAACACGTGCTCGTCGAAAAACCCATGGCGACGAGTCTAGCCGAATGCGATCAAATGCTTGCCGCCGCGCGCGCCAACAATCGCTTGCTGTCCGTCGTCGCGCAGAATCGCTATCGCACGCCGATGATGAAATTGAAACATATCGTCGATGCGAGCGTCATCGGCAAAATCGTCCACGCCCAGGTCGATTCGTTTTGGTGGCGCGGCAACAATTATTACAACTTGTGGTGGCGGGGAACCTGGGAAAAAGAAGGCGGCGGCTGCACGCTGAACCACGCCGTGCATCAAATCGATCTGTTTCACTGGATCGTCGGAATGCCGCAATCACTGCAAGCCGTCGTCGCCAACGTCGCGCACGAAAATTCCGAGGTCGAAGATTTCTCGACTGCCGTTCTGTTTTACACCGATGGCAAGATCGGACAGGTGACGGCGTCGCTCCTGCATCACGGCGAACCGCAGCAATTTGTGATCCAAGGCGAACGCGCAACCGTCGGCGTGCCGTGGTGTGTGCGTGCGATGTGTCAACGCGAGAACGGTTTCCCCGACGACAATCTTGCGCTCGAAAAAGAAATTCAAACGCAGTATGATACGCTGCCGGCATTGGAACACGAATTGCACGCCGGTCAGATCGACAATGTGCTGGCGGCGATTGAGGGCAGCGCACCGTTGATGAACGATGGACAAGCTGGGCGCAACACCATCGAACTCGTCACTGCGATTTACGCATCGGGCTTTAGCGGCAAGCGCATCGAATTACCGCTCACTCCAGAGAATCCGTTTTACACGCGCGAAGGAACGTTAAAGCACGCGCCGCATTTCCAGGAGAAGACCAAGAGCGTGGAAAATTTTGCGAGCGGCAGAATTATTATCGGCTCGGCAAACGATCAGAGCAAGTGATCCGTGATGCGTGATCCGTGAAACGGAATCCTCGTCACTCGTCACCCGCCATTCGCCACATGGTTTCATTATGACCACCTTCCAAAAATCAGACGGAGCGAATTATGCGCCCAAAGGTAAAGCCAACGTCGTCGTCCGCCCAGGTGAGTTTCGTTTCGCCGCCATCGGTCTCGATCACGGCCATATTTTCGGCATGTGCAACGGCTTGCGCGAAGCCGGTGCCGAGCTAACCTGGGTCTACGATCCCGACCCTGCAAAGGTCGAAGCGTTTCGCAAAACGTATCCGAACGTGAAGGTTGCGCGCGCCGAGCAAGAAATTTTGGACGATGCGAGCATTCGTCTCGTCGCCAGCGCGGCAATTCCGTCAGCTCGATGCGCGTTGGGGTTGCGAGTGATGGATGCGGGCAAGGATTATTTTTCCGACAAACCGCTCCTCACGACGTTTGAACAACTCATAGCGGCGCGCGCCAAAGTAAAATCGACGGGACGAAAATATGCGGCGTACTATTCCGAACGGCTCCACGTCGAAGCCGCCGTCTACGCGGGCGAGTTGATTCGCAATGGCACAATTGGTCGCGTGATTCAAGTCATTGGCATGGGACCGCACCGGATCAGTTTGTCTTCTCGTCCCGTGTGGTTTTTCGCGAAAGAAAAATACGGCGGAATTTTGTGCGACCTTGGTTCGCATCAGATTGAACAATTTTTGTTTTACGCGGACGCAAAAGATGCGCGAGTTTTGCACAGCAAGGTAGCGAATTATCGGCATCCCGAACATCCTGGGCTGGAAGATTTCGGCGATGCGACGTTGGTGGCGGATAATGGCGCGACGCATTATTTTCGTGTCGATTGGTTCACGCCAGATGGACTCGGTTCCTGGGGCGATGGACGCACGTTCATTCTCGGCACAGACGGATACATCGAACTGCGCAAATATCTCGACGTTGGACGCGACGCGGATCCGGATCACGTTTATCTCGTCGATCACAGAGGCGAGCATCACATCCCGGTACACGGACAAGTCGGTTATCCGTACTTTGGTCAACTCATTCTCGATTGTTTGAACCGCACCGAAAAGGCGATGACGCAAGAGCATACGTTCAAGGTGATGGAACTCGCAATCAACGCCGAAATGCAAGCGATTAAAGTGACGCGTGACGGGTGACAAGTGACGGAACACGCATCACGTATCACGCCTTGCGTTTTACTAACCGGAGTCATTCATGGGTAATCTTGCAACAAAGATCGACCGCACGTTTGAGTTCGCAGGCAACCAATTGCGTAACCTCATCGAAACGTATCCCGATTATTTTCCCATGTACACCGTCAACGGAAAATGGAAACACGGCGGCGAGGCCTGGACGAATTGGTGCGAGGGTTTTCTTGGCGGGCAGTTGTGGCTGATGTTCAAACGCACCGGCGATGCGTATTGGCGCGAGAAAGCGGAACACTATTCGCGCTTGATCGAGCATCGCAAGACGGATCGCAATGTACATGACCTGGGATTTCTTTTCTGGTCGACGTACAAGCGCTGGTTCGATCTCACCGGCGATCCTGAAATCAAACAAGTCGTGATTCAAGCGGGACAGACGATGGGTCTGCGTTTCAAAGAAAAAGGACTCTACCTGCGCTCGTTCGTCTCCGACGCAAGTTTGTTTATCGATATCATGATGAACGTCGGCATCATTTTCTACGCTGCGCTGGAAACGCGCGACGAAAGATTGTGGAGCATCGCCAATCAACATTGCTTGACCAGTCGTAAATATCTCGTGCGCGGCGACGGCAGTACATCGCACGAGGGAATTTTCAACACCGAGACCGGCGAATTTCTGCGCCAATCGACACACCAAGGTTTTCGGGATGATTCATCCTGGGCGCGCGGGCTAACGTGGGCGTTGTACGGTTTTGGTACCGTATACAGTTTCACGCGCGATGTGCGCTTTTTGCAAACCGCCGAAGCGTGCGCGAATTTCTATATCGAACGAACGCCCGCGCACGGCGTCCCACCGAATGACTGGGACGAAGCGGATCGCAAATTGCCGTTTGAAAGTTCCGCCGCCGCAATCGCCGCCAGCGGGCTGTGGAATCTCGCCGATCTGACCGGCGATGCCGCCCGCGCGCGCTTGTATCGCGATTACGCCATCGAGATCATCGATACGTTGACCGAGCCAGAATTTTGCGCCGTCGAGACGCCGGGCTGGGAAGGAATTCTAAAGCATGGCATGTATCATCAGCGTAAAGGTCTTGGCGTCGACGAAAGCGTGATGTGGGGCGAATACTTTTTCTTGGAAGCGTTGAGCAAGGTGTCGGGAGATGAATAGGTTTCTCCTCACCCGATGGTGTGTCGATTAAGCGGCGCATGACGCCGCATTTGGACGCACCATCGTCCTCTCCCCAAGGAGCGAGGAGGCAAGTTCCTTCTCCCTGCGAGGGAGAGGGTAAGGGTGAGGGTAGGCTGAGATTGATATGACAAATAAAGTTGCACTTGTCACCGGCGCGGCACGCGGAATCGGTCGCGGGATTGCCAATTCGCTGGCGAAGCATCAATGGTCGATCGTCATCAACTATCGCAGCAATGTCGAAGCCGCAAAAGAAACATTGCACATGGTCGAGTATTCGGGTGGACGCGGCATCGTCGTGCAAGCCGATGTGGCGAACCTGGCTGACCATCAACGCCTGGTCGATGAAACGCTCCAGCATTTTGGGCGCATCGATATGCTGGTGAACAACGCCGGCATGGCCCCCCGCGTCCGCATGGATATCCTCGATACCACCGAAGCCAGCTACGACGAAGTCATGGCCACGAATCTCAAAGGTCCATTTTTCCTCACGCAGCGGGTAGCGCGTCTGATGCGCGATAGCATTTTGCAAGTGCCAATTCCCAAGATTGTTAATATTGGGTCGCTGAGTTCGTACGCCAGCAGCGTGAACCGCGCCGAGTATTGCATTTCCAAAGCTGGGATTTCGATGATGACGACGCTCTATGCGGATCGTCTCGCCGAGTACGGCATCAATGTGTACGAAATCCGTCCCGGCATCATCGCCACCGACATGACGAGTGCGGTGCAGGAAAAGTACGATAAATTGATCGACGAAGGACTCACGCCCATTCGGCGCTGGGGTTATCCGGACGATGTTGGGTGCGCCGTCCTCGCCATTGCCGAAGATTTACTTCCGTTTTCGACCGGCGAGGTCATCAATGTCGATGGCGGATTTCATATGCGCCGATTATAAACGATCGTCGACCACAGACCGCCGACCGCAATCGTCGTGAGCGTCTGTTTACTGTTCACTGTCCACTGCTCACTGGAGAACTTATGGCTTTTCCTCGTATTGCTTCATTAAAAACGATTCAAGATTTTCGCGCGCACGTTGCCAAGCTGGCAATCGATTTGCCGATCGACGATGCGATGAGCGCGGGCAAGGATGCTCCGCTCGCGCAACCTTATCGCTTGCCGAATGGATTTGTCGTCGGCAATCGATTTTGCGTTTTGCCAATGGAAGGTTGGGACGGCGAAGTAGATGGACGACCGAGCGAGTTGACGTATCGGCGTTGGCAGCATTTTGGTTTGAGTGGCGCAAAATTTATTTGGGGCGGTGAAGCGGTTGCCGTGCGGCACGATGGTCGCGCGAATCCAAATCAATTGATAGCCAAGCCAGAATTTCTCCGCGAGTTTATTCAATTACGCGAGGGCTTGGTCAACGCGCACAAGGAACATTTTGACAGTGCCGACGATTTGTTCATCGGTTTGCAACTTACGCATTCCGGGCGCTTTTGCCGACCGAATCACAAGAAAAAACTCGAACCGATGATTTTGTACCATCATCCTGTGCTGGATCGCAAGTTCGGCGTGCCGCCCGATTATCCGGTGATGAGCGACGACGCCATCAAGCGTCTCATCGACGATTTCATTGTGGCGGCGAAATTTGCGCATCAAGCCGGTTTTCATTTTGTCGATATCAAGCATTGCCATAGCTATCTCGGTCACGAATTTCTCAGCGCAATTGATCGACCTGGGAATTACGGCGGCTGCTTTGAGAATCGCACGCGCTTTGTGCGCGAAATCGTCGCAGGTATTCGTGCGAACGTGCCGGGCTTGCACATCGGCGTGCGCCTTAGCGCGTTCGATTTTATTGCGTACCGACCGGGCGCAAATGGCGTCGGCGAACCGGAGTCATTCGATAAACCATATCGGTATGCATTCGGCGGCGATGGCACGGGACAGGGCATCGATCTGACCGAGCCGAAAAAATTTCTCGATCTGCTCGCCTCGCTCGATGTGAAGATGGTGTGCATTACGGCGGCGAGTCCGTACTACAATCCACACTTGATGCGCCCTGCGACATTTCCACCTTCAGATGGTTATCAACCGCCGGAAGATCCGCTCGTCGGCGTGGCGCGACATGTCAATGTGGTCAAGCAGCTCAAGCAATATCGACCCGACCTGGCACTCGTCGGCTCATCGTATTCGTACTTGCAAGAGTATTTGCCCAACGTGGCGCAAGCCGTCGTGCGAAACGGTTTCGCCGATTTTGTCGGCTTGGGTCGCACAATTCTAAGCTATCCGGACATCGCCGCCGACATTTTGGCGGGACGAGCATTGCAGCGCAAGCGCGTCTGTCGCACGTTCAGCGATTGCACGACGGCTCCCCGTAATGGAATGGTATCGGGTTGTTATCCACTCGACGAATTTTACAAGCATCGTCCCGAATGCGAACAACTCGAACGGGTCAAGCACAGCGCCAAAAAATAAAATCGAACGATAAATATCTAACCAAATTGTCACTCTGAGCGGAGCGCAGAGTCTCGTTTGCCAAGGCGAGATTCTTCGCTCCGCTCAGAATGACAGCAGGAAAAAATAAATGTCACGCATTCAAGTCATTACTGCCGAACAAGCGGCCGCCCTCATTCCAAACGAATCGATCGTCGTCATCAGTTCATCGTCGGGCTTGCATTGTCCCGATGCGGTGCTCAAAGCGATTGGCGAACGCTTTGCGAAAACGGGCGAACCGAGAAACATCACGTCGATTCACCCGATTGCGTCCGGCGATATGTACGGCGTCGCGGGTGTCGATCATCTCGCGCAGAAAGGATTGTTGAAGCGGACGATTGCTGGCTCGTATCCCAGCGGTCCCTCGTCGATGCCGTCGCCGAAAATTTGGCAAATGATTAATAACGACGAGGTTGAGGCGTACAATTTTCCGAGCGGCACGCTGTTTCACATGTTGCGCGAAGCGGCGGCGAAACGACCGGGCGTCTTGACCCAGGTCGGCATCGACACCTTCATCGATCCGCGCCGCAACGGTGGGCGCATGAATCGCATTACGCCGCCGGAGGTTGTGCGCCTCGTCGAATTTGAGGATCAAGAGTGGCTGTATTTCAAATCGATTCAGCCTGACGTGGCGATCATTCGCGGCACGACCGCCGATGAATTCGGAAATATTTCGATGGAGCATGAAGGCGCATTCGTCGGCGCGTACGACGTGGCACTGTCGGCGCGTAACAATCGCGGCGTCGTCATCGCGCAAGTGAAACGCTTGACGACCGCAGGCGCGCTTCATCCGCAGATGGTGCGCGTGCCCGGCATCCTGGTCGATTACGTCGTCGTCGCGCCCGATCAGTGGCAGACGACGCAAACGCCGTACGACCCCGCCATCAGCGGCGAAATTCGGCGACCATTGCACGAGTTCAAGCCGCTGCCTTTCAACACCGACAAAGTGATCGCGCGCCGCGCCGCGATGACGCTACGCAAAGATGAAGCGGTCAACTTGGGATTTGGCATCTCGGCGCTCGTGCCGGAGATTTTGCTCGAAGAAGGATTGCATGGCGAGGTGACCTGGGTCATCGAGCAAGGCGCGGTTGGCGGACTCCCGCTTACCGGTTTTCCGTTCGGCTGCGCAGTCAACGCGCAAGCATTCGTACCGTCACCCGATCAATTCACCTACTTTCACGGCGCCGGTTTCGACCGCAGTTTGTTATCCTTCATGCAGGTCGATGCCGACGGCAATGTGAACGTCTCGCGTCTCGCCGCGCGTCCGCATGTGACGGCAGGCGCGGGCGGTTTCATCGACATTACGGCAAATGGACGTAACCTCGTTTTTAGTGGTTATTTCACTGCAGGTGGGCTAGAACTCGAAATCGAAGATGGCAAACTGCGCATCGTCAAAGAAGGCAAAGCGCGCAAATTCACGCGCGAGGTCGAACACGTTACTTTTAGTGGGCGACGCGCGCGCGTGAACAATCAAAACGCGCTGTACGTCACCGAGCGTTGCGTCATCACACTTGAGCGTGAAGGATTGACCGTTGTGGAAATTGCGCCGGGGATCGATTTGCAACGCGATGTGCTTGCCCAAGCCGACATCGAACTGCGCGTGAGTCCAAATCTAAAAATGATGGATGCGTGGCTGTTTCGACCAGAGCGCATGGAGTTGAAATTACAGTGACCGCCGACCGCGGACAGTCGACCGCGCTTGTCATCCTGAGCGGAGCGATGCCCTGAGCAAAGTCGAAGGGTTGTCGCGGAGTCGAAGGATCTGCGGCCGCCGTCTGCCGTCTGCGGTCTTGAGGATCAACGATGAACAATTCGCAAATCTTATTCGAAATCCAAGACACCATCGCGACCATCACACTCAATCGTCCTGATAAACTGAACGCAATTTCGATGGCGATGCTGGAGCAAATCGAAGCGACAGTCGCACAGTTGGAAAACAATCGCGAGGCGCGCGTGGTCATTATGACCGGCGCGGGCGACCGGGCGTTCAGCGTTGGCGCGGACATTAACGAGTGGGAGAAGGTCATCGCCGATGATCCCATCGCGATGTGGCGCGCCTGGGATCGTCCTGGTCATCGGGTCTTTGATCGGCTAGCACGTTTGCATCTGCCCACGATTGCGGCGATCAATGGCTATGCGTTCGGCGGCGGACTAGAGCTTGCGCTCGCAACTGACTTGCGCATCGCGTCCGACCGCGCCGAGTTTGCGCTGCCCGAAACAAAAATCGGCACGCAGCCGGGCTGGACTGGCTCGCAACGATTACCTGTTCTCATCGGTGTCGCACGCGCTAAGCAAATGATCTTTACCGGCGCGCGTATCAAAGCGGATGTGGCAGAACGCTGGAACTTGGTCAACGAAGTTGTAGCGCACGATCAGGTGATGGCGCGTGCGCGCGAAATCGCAAACCAAATTGCGGCGAACGCGCCGCTCGCCGTGCAATTTGCAAAAACGATTGTGGATGCTGGTGTGGGTCAGGGTGTGGAAATTGCGTTGGAGGGATTTGCGGCTGCGCTTGGTGCAACAACGCACGACGGCAAAGAGGGTCCGTCGTCGTTCAGAGAAAAGCGTGCGGCGAAGTTTACAGGACGCTGAATAGAAATAGAACGTAAAGCGTAAAACGTAAATCACGCATCACGGATCACGTTTTACGCTTTACGTTTTAATCACAGGATAAACCAATGAACGACCTACCAATTTCCGTCGGCGACCAAGTCACCTTTTCCAAAACCGTTTCCGAATCCGATGTGTATCTCTTTGCCGGAATCACCGGCGACTTGTCACCCAATCACGTCGATGCAGAATTTATGCGGCATACGGCGTACGGGAAACGCATGGCGCATGGCGCGCTCCTCGTCGGTTACATGTCGCATTGCTCGACGGCGATTCTGGTGAACAAGAATTCACCCGGCGAAACGCCGGTGTCGTTGGGCTATGATCGCATCCGCTTTATCGCGCCCGTGTTCATCGGCGATACGATCACGGTGACGTATCGCATCGAATCGGTCGATCAAGTCAAGCGTGAATCACGCGCGGCGATTGCAGTGCGGAATCAGGACGATCAAGTGTGCGCGGTTGCGACGCACATCTTGCGCTGGGTTAGCAATCCCACACAAAAATAATTTTGCCCGCGAATCTCCACCAATCTCCACCAATCATGTCATTCTGAGGAGCGGCTTTAACTTTACATTGCAATCAATTACAACGAAGCGACGAAGAATCTCGCAATGTCAAATGAGATGCTTCGCTCCGCTCAGCATGACATTAGACCGCTACTTTGACCACAATCTTTTTCACCGGCATGACTGCGCCGAAGGAATGACGCGGGGCATGACCATCGCTGGGATAAAACACGGCGAGTTGTCCTTGTTGCAACGACACTGTCATCATCGACTCGGTTGGTGCAACGCCAAAGTGAATGTCATTCGTCGAATCGTACGGTGTGTTGAATGCAATGCATTCTGTCGGCGTCCAGCCAATGGATTCTGCGCCAGCGACAATGTATTGAATATCGATGTACGCGCGATGCGCTTCGAACTTGAACGGCGCATCGCTAGCAAATGTTTCATACGATTGCACCATCGCAAAAACGCGTTTGCCGTCGATTTCGATGTTGCCATCCGGCAGAGTCGCCAAATCGTTTCGACGAAGAAACGCAAGCGCCTTTTCGAACGATGGCGTCGGCGCAATTTGTTCATGGGCGTGCTCAAGATCGGTGATAATCACTAGTCCTCCTAAATTTATCAGATCACAATCCCAGGTTGCCACGGGACAAATTCGGATTCAGGCAATCCATAGTTTTCACTTTTCGTTCGTTCGCCTGACGCCACTCGAATCACCAAATCCAATAGCGCGTCGGCGGCAACCGGCATGGATACGCCATCGATGATTTGACCGGCATTGAAATCCATATCGTCGCTCATGCGATCAAAGAGCGCGCTGTGGCTCGCGATCTTGACGCAGGGTGCGACATTACTTGCAAATACGGAACCACGGCCGGTCGTAAACAAAATCAAATTGCATCCACCTGCAAGTTGACCTGTCGCCGAAACCGGATCATAGCCGGGCGTATCCATGAACACCAACCCATTGCTCGTGACAAGCTCGGCATACTCGTACACATCGGTCAGTGGTGTACTTCCGCCTTTTGCCGCCGCGCCCAACGACTTTTCGAAAATCGTCGTCAGCCCGCCGCGTTTGTTGCCCGGCGTCGGATTGTTATCCATGCTAAAGTTGAGTAATTTCGATTGGGCGGTCCACCATTCAAAACGTTGAATCAATTTTTGCGCGACCGTCGCATTGAAGACGCGGTGTGTCAGCAAATGTTCTGCGCCAAAGATTTCCGGCGTCTCGGACAACACGGCAGTGCCGCCTTGTGCCACGATCTTATCAACCACGCAACCGACGAGCGGATTTGCGGTGATGCCAGACCAACCGTCGCTACCGCCACATTGCAATGCTAAGGAGAGCGCAGAGATGGGCTGCGGTGTGCGCGCAACACAGTTCACTTGCAGCAGAATTTTTTCGATGGCGGCGATACCCGCGGCAACAGTTTTACGGAACCCACCTTGGTCTTGGATGACAAAACCACTCCCGCCTATTGGAATAGCTTGGTCTGGATTGATTAACGCAGCATCACAGTACCCATCGATTGGGTTTGCTTCGCAGCCGAGACCCACAAACACATAGCCGCCGATATTGGGATTGCGTGCGATATTCGCGAGCGTGCGCCGCAAAAATGTGTGGGATAGATCGTTCGGGTTGTACGAGCAACCGGTGCTGTGCACGAGCGGAATCACGCCATCGATATTAGAGTAAGGCGCAAGTCGTTCTGGTGTAAATGCGCGCGCGATTTCGATGGCGGCATGGGACGAACAATTGACCGTCGAAATTACGGCGATATAATTGCGTGTGCCGACACGACCATCGGCGCGCTTGAAACCTTGAAAGTAGTGTTGCGCAGCTTGGAGCTGATGTGGTTCGACGATTTTGTAATCGTACGCCTGGTTCAAATTGCCAACGGTTAAATTGTGCGTGTGCACCCAATCGCCTGGCTGAATCGATTGCGTTGCGATTCCAATCGAATATCCGTAACGCAGCACCGCGTCGCCTTGCGCAATGGATCGCAAAGCGAATTTGTGTCCTGGTGCAATGGTCTCGCGAATCGTCAAGGTGCGATTATTCGGCAACAAAAGACTTGCGCCAGGATCGAGAAGATATTTCGCAATTGCCACATTGTCGTTTGGATTGAGGACAAGCGCGCTATCGGAAAATGATCGTTGCATAGTCACCTCGTTTACAACCAAACTCATTCTATCCATTTTCGTTCACACGCCAAAAAGCAAATCCAATTTAAAAAGGAAAGCACATGGAAATCAATCTCAAAGGTAGAACGGCAATCGTGACAGGCGGGAACATCGGAATCGGTCGCGGAATTGCGCTCGCACTCGCGCGGTGTGGTGTGAATGTTGCCATCACCTGTTTTTCGCACGAAGAAGAAGCGAACAAAACGGCGCGCGAATTAGGCACAACCCTTTCCTTCCAACTCGATGCGACCGATAGCACGCAAGTGAATCGGGTCTTTGCGCAAATCGCCAAAGCATTTTCTGGTCAAATCAATATTCTGGTGAACAATGCCGGGAACTTGGTGGGGCGAGTGCCCATCGCCGAAATGTCGGATGAGCATTGGCGCAAGGTGATCGACGTCAATCTGACGAGCGCATTCTATTGTTCGCGCGCGGTGATTCCGTACATGAATTCCGGTTGGGGACGCATCGTCAATATGTCATCGCTCGCTGGGCGCGATGGCGGCGGTGCGGGCGCGGCGGCTTATGCTGCATCGAAAGCGGGCGTGATTGGTTTGACGCGCGGACTAGCCAAGGAGCTTGCGCCAAAAGGAATCACGGTGAATGCACTTGCGCCTGGGTTGATTCTGGACACGCCCTTACAAAATAATTTTACAAAGCCCGAAGTGCAGCAAGCGACGGTTGCGCGGATTCCACTCGGTCACGGGGGCTCGGTCGAAGATGTGGCTGGCGCAGTGCTCTATTTCGTTGCCTTGACGGGTTTCGTAACCGGCGAGGTTGCCGAAATCAACGGCGGCGTTTGGTTCGCCTAAGTTTTCCCGGCAAATGGAACCATCACTGAAAATGTGCGTCGCACATTTTACCCTTTTTATTTGACTTGAACTCGTACGCCCTCTTCACTTGATCGATACGCGGCTTGCATCACGCGCCAGGCTTCGACTGCTTCTTCGCCCGGCAGCGGCGACGGTTTGCCAGCGAGCAAGCATGGCACGAGTTCTGCGACGAGTTCAGCATGCATCACGCCAATGCGCGGATACGTTAGCGTTTCTGGCTCGTGTCCCTGGCGATGCAAAAGCAATTTGCCATCGACCAGCGAACTGGCATAGAGACGTCCTGTGCTTCCCAGGATGTCGAACTCGTTTGTGATGATGGGCGCACGACGCGTGCTCGTTAGCGAAACCAGCGCGCCATTCGTCATGCGCATTTGCACGATGGTCGTATCGTCGGTTTCCCAGCCGCTGAACTTGTTCGACGTGGTCGCCATCACGTCGGTTACCTCGCCGAGCAAATAGCGAATGAGATCGACCCAGTGCGCGCCGGAATTCGCAAGTGCGTCGCCGCCAGATTTCGTGCGCGAGGTGAGCCATCCGCGTTCGCCATCGCCGGTGAAGAGATCGGAGAGTTGCGCGCGCGCCATAACCACCTCGCCGATAGCCCCATCGCGCAAAAATTTTTTCATCGCTTGCGTGATCGCCCAAAAGCGGCGATAGTACGCGACCGTCAGCGATACATTATTCGCGCGACACACGTCCACACATTCCTGAGCTTGTGCCAATCTCACGCCGATTGGTTTTTCGCAGAAAACGATCTTCTTGGTGCGTGCGACCATCGCAATATGTTCGGGGTGCAAGTAATGCGGGGAAGCGATGTAGACTGCGTTAACATCGGGATTAGAGGTTAGGGATTCGGCATCGGTGTACCAAAATTTCGCATTGTGCTGCTCAGCCGTCGCTTGAGCTTTTGCCGCGTCCGTGCGCATCACGGCGATGAGTTCGGAATGCGGCGTTTTGTACAGCGCAGGTCCGCTCTTGAATTCAAAAACATTTCCCGCGCCAATCACACCCCATCGAATCGTTTGCAATGTCATCGTTATTCCTCATCAGCGTGCTGCGTGGTGCGTGCTCCGTTCACGTAATACGCAATACGCACCACGCGATATGCTATTAGCTATCTGCAATCAGCTACACGCTTTGCACGTCCAGCACTACCTTGATCGTGCTGGGGTCTTCGCGGTCCACTTGCGCGAACGCGCTCGTCACATCGCGCATTGGTATTTCGTGCGTCACCAGCAATTCAGGATGCAGCAATCCTTTCGACATCAAACGAATCGCGCGCGGAAATTCGCCAAGCGTCACACGCGATGCAATCATCTCTGCCTCTTTAATAACCATCGTTTTGAAATGGACAGGCGATAATTGTTCGCCGAGTCCACATGTGACAATGCGTCCAGCGGTGCGAATCATTTGCACGGCTTGTTGTAAAGGCGCTGTCCGCCCCGGTAGTTCGTGATAGTGTCCCACGCACTCGATCACGCAATCGACGCCTTCGCCCTGGGTAATTTCGATGACGCGCGCGACCGGGTCTTCGTTTTCGATATTGATCGCGTAATCCGCGCCAAGCTTGCGCGCCATCTCAAGCCGAAAGGGTTGAATGTCGGTGATGATCGCCAAGCCAGGATTTGCGTTGTGACACAACACGTCGAGGACGGACAATCCCAGCTTGCCCGCGCCCAGGATCGCGACCGATTCGCCGGGTTGGACCTTGCCGCGCAACAATACGTGACAGCCCAAACCGTACATCTCGACCATCGGCGCGAATTTCATCGGGACATTTTCGGGGAGCGCAAAGACGTGACTGGCCGGTGCGGCGACGTACTGACCAAAACCTCCATTCAAATCGACGCCGAGCAATTTCAAGGTGCGGCACGCGTTGATATGCCCGGTTAAACAGGCAGGGCAACTGTGACACGAAATGATCGGATCGACGACGATGCGATCACTCTTTTTGAAATGCTTGACCGCGCTGCCGACCTCTTCGATGATGCCGCCGAATTCGTGCCCTTGGATCGCCGGAAAGGCCACCCGCGCATGAAACTCGCCGCGATAAATGTGCAAGTCGGTCCCGCAAATTCCGGCATACTCGTTTTTCACGAGCACCTCGTCCGGTTTGATTTGCGGGTCCGGGGCATTGCCCAAGCGGATGTCGCAATCGTTATAAAGAATACCTGCTTTCATCGAATGACTCCTTAAAGTGAAGGCTAGTTTTCGGAATGGTCCCAGTAATTGATCGCCAAGCCGCGCGGATCAAGCGCACTTTTGAATTCACGCAATTCGTCCGCGTCGAATTCGCCCCACAAGACAATGATCTTGTTGTGCGCCTGAATCAGGCGACAGGTGGCGAGGATATTTTCTTTTTCCCACACTCCGGTTTCGCGATCCAAATGAATTTCGATGCCGCCTAGTTCTGCGATAGTAACGAGCGCTGCCACATGCCGCAAGCCAGTCGCATGGGTATGCACAATCGAGTAGGGAAACGCGCTTAGAACTTGTCGGTCGGCTTGCAAAAAAAGTTTGGCGTACAGCTTGGACGAAAACAAACTCGACGCGTCTACCTGATAATCGACGACGGGTTCAGGCGCGTACACGCGCCACGCGGATACATAACCTCCGTTCCAGCGCGGGCGTAATTCGAGTCCGCGTCGCGCCACGGCGACCCAGGTTTCCGCGAATGTGGCGGCGAGTTTCTGCAATGCAGCGGGTTCATCGTAGGCTGCTGTACACAACGTGGCTTCGCCGAAATACGCGGCGAGCATGTCCACCACGCCGCGCATATGCCACTGCCGCACCGCCAGTTGATCTCGCGCTGCTTGGTTCGCTCGCGCAAGAACGCGCTCCATCACGCCAAACCATTCCGAATCAAGCGCGGTCTCCACTGAAAAATTTTGCGCCGCATGGCGCAGCTCAATGTTCGGACTCTTGGCGACACAGCCATACGCCGAGGCGTGGATCGAACAACCGATCAGCGCTTCCATCCACGCGGTCGGAAATGCATTGCCGATGGATTCGATCAGATCGTCTTGCGCCCAATTCGGCAGTAGCCGATCGAGACCCAGCAAACGATCAACGTCCACATCGGCGGGTTTGATCTGTGTCGGCTCGGTGACCTCACGCCCAAGCAATGGGTAGGGCTTGCCGCCCCAATAAGGTTGTGCGATTTTTGAAACGAGCGCGGTCGAGTTCGCGCGTTGCCAAAAGGCAAGGTGTTGGTCCAAGAGGGATTGCGTTTCTGACATTCGAGTTTCCCTGGGAGTTTATCCCATCAATTTTTGACACTGTAGCACGGCTACCGTTTTTTCACCGCAGAGGCGCAGATGGCTGTGGCCAAGTGCGCCACAGCCACGCAGAGTTTTTAAATTTTCGCGGAGTGTCTGTGTCGCTGTGCTCTCTGCGGTTAGGATACCGCATTCTCCAATTTCGACAAGATTTTAGCGGCTTGCATATCACTTTTAATTGCGGCAATTGCGTCTGGCGTAATCGCAGTGAATGGCGCAGTTACAGTGGGTTCGCAAATGCCTAGCTGGCTTACTGCCATTTTCAAACACGGCAGCCATTGACCGTGTGTGTGCAATTGCCAAAGCACCATCAATTGCTCTTGCAATTTCCACGCGCGAGCAAGCTCGTCGCTTTTTGCCGCCAGGTACAAATCGACGCAGAGTTTAGGCGCGACGTTCGCCAATCCCAGGACTGCGCCATTCGCGCCGCGCGAGATCGAAAGCGCGGCGACGGCTTCTGCGCCTTGATACACACCGAAATCGGGGCGCATGTATTTGATCGCGAGCGTGCGTTGAAAGCGCGCCATGTCGCCCCAGGAATCCTTGATGGCGATGACGTGTTCGGTCTGCGCGATTTTCGCCGCCGTCTCTGGCTCGATAATGGTCTTGACCATCTGCGGAATGTTATAGCACATCGTCGGCCCATCGAGCGCGCGCGCAACGGTCGCAATGTGCGTGGCGATTTCGTCTTGCGTCTGAGAAAAATAAAATGGCGCGACGAGGACGGCGCAATCGCCGCCGTGTTTCAGCAATCGGCGAGCCAGCTCGATCGTTTGGCGCGTGCCGACGGCGAACGCACCCACCAAAACGGCGACGCGATTTTTCGCCTGCGCGCTCACTAATCGTACCAGTCGCTCTTTCACTGCATCCGAGAGGGCAGGACCTTCGCCGCTCGAACCGAGCAAGAAAATTCCCGACACGCCGCCCGCAATGACGTGTTCGACGAGTTTTTCCAAACCAGGTTCGTCAAGCGTTTCATCCGCTTGGAGCGGGGTAACCAGTGGAACAATAATACCATCGAGTTGCATACTTACCTTGAATTTGTAGAATTTGATGATTGCGCGATAATCATCGCTGGCTACAATACTACGCTTTTACATTTTTGCCAAACCGAGTTTTTAGCATGAACACCATTCGCCAATCCTGGCTCAATGTGCCGTCAGTGGTACGGCGCAATCTCACGTTTGATTTTGCTTCCGCTGTTTTCTACGGCGTTTATCTTTCGGCCATCAACACCTTCGTCCCAGTGATCGCGCGCCGCTTGGGCGCAAGCGCATTCCTATTGGCACTGATCACTGCTGCGCCCGCCGTCGGCAATATCATTGCCGTGTTCGCGTCGCACTATTTACAACGACGACGCAAACTCCCGTTTATGGTTGCAGCGTGGACGATTGGACGCGGGCTGTTTATTTTGACGCCGCTTGTCGTCACGCCCGTTCCATTCGTTTTGATTGTCGTCGTGCATTGGCTGATCGTCTCGCTTTCGATCACAGGGTACGTCGAGATCGTGCGCGCAATTTATCCTGCGGCGATTCGTGGGCGCGCGATGGCATACGTGCGCGTTGGTTTCACGGCAACCGCAACGATTATTACACCGATCATTGGACAACTGCTTGACGTGTGGAGTTATCAAGTTCTATTTCCGATTGCGGCGATTTGCGGCGTCCTGTCGGGTTGGGCGTTCGGTCAAGTGACGTGCGAAGAATCGGTTGCGGATAAACAATCGGACTTGCTCGAACCTTTGCGCGTTTTCTGGCGCGATGTGCGATTCCGCGATTACAGCATTGCGTTCATGCTGTGCGGTTTTGGTAATTTGCTGGTCGTGCCGCTCATTCCAATTTTGCTCGTGGATGAATTGCAGTTGAACTATGGTCAGGTCGGTTTGCTGGGAATGATCAACTCGATTTTCTGGATGGTGTTTTACGTCGTGTGGGG
Organism: Chloroflexota bacterium; assembly: GCA_016215025.1. Classification (GTDB taxonomy): domain Bacteria; phylum Chloroflexota; class Anaerolineae; order UBA4142; family UBA4142; genus JACRMI01. The sequence continues at coordinate 55,033 of JACRMI010000166.1, read as the reverse complement.
ACGCAGCGTGGATCGACGCGGCGGGCTGTGGACGGTCAAGGTCAATTTGTTTCTCACGACATTTATGTCTCTCGCGTTTTGTTTGGCGTACGACATGTGGCTGGCTGGAGTTGCTTACATTATTATCGGCATCACCGTCGCGGGCAGTGATTTGGGCTGGATGAATGCGATCATGCAATTTGCGCGCCCAGAAGAAATCAGTCATTACACGGCGCTCCATGCTTTTCTCGTCGGTGTGCGTGGGATTGTTGCGCCATTGCTCGGTACGGTGTTGATGACGATTCCATTGATCGGTTTGCGGGGAGTGTTTTTGATTTCCGCAAGTATGATTTTCCTGGGATGGTTTTTGATGCGGCGTATTGAAGCGCCGCCAAAAGTGGAGGTGTGAATGGCTCATCCAACAATTCACGAACTGTTCGATTTGCGCGGGCGGATTGCGCTCATCACGGGCGGCGCGCGCAACCTGGGATTCGACATGGCGACGGCGCTCGCGGAAGCGGGCGCAGACATTGCGCTCACCAGCCGCGATTTGAAAGCGGCGGAAGAATCGGCGCGTACGATTGCGGCGGACACGCGCCAGCGAGTTGTAGGTTTCGCGTGCGACGTGCGGTACGAAGAGCAAGTGGAGCGCATGGTCGATGCAGTGCTGGCCGCGTTTGGTCAGATCGATATTTTGGTGAACAATGCGGGCAATGTCGTCAGTACGCCTGAAAATAAACCGATTGAGAATCGCCCGCTGGACGAATGGGATTTCACGCTGGATGTGAATCTCAAAGGAACTTTTCTCTGCGCCAAGCATGTCGTCGCCAAAGCGATGAAACAAGCGCAGCGCGGCGTCATCGTCAACCTGAGTTCGGTTGCAGGCATGGTGGGCAAGGACCATCGCGTTTATCACAATACGACGATGGGCGGCGTGACACCTGATTATGCGGCAGCAAAGGGTGGCGTCATCACTCTCACGCGCGAATTGGCATGTTGGCTCGCGCAGTACAATATTCGCGTGAATTGCATCAGCCCCGGTGGATTCTGGCGCGGGCACAGCGAAACGTTTACGCAACAATATTCCTACCTCGTGCCGATGGGACGCATGGGACAAGACGGCAAGGAAATCAAAGGCGCGGTTGTGTTCCTGGCCTCGGAAGCATCGTCGTACATCACCGGAATCAATTTGCCGATTGACGGAGGAATGACGGCATGGTAAATGAAAGAAACCTGGAAGGTTTATCTGTGCTCATCGTCGGTTGCGGGAGCATTGGCAAGCGCCACGCGCGGGTGCTCACCCAGCTTGGCGTGAGTGATTTGCGGGCGTGCGATCCAATTGCCGAACAACGCGAAGCATTAAAGGCGCAAGGTGCAAATGTGAAAGTGTACGAATCGATTGAAGCTGGCTTGCGCGATAAACCCGACGCGGTCTTTATTTGCACGCCACCCTGGATGCATGTGCCGCAAGCGATGCAAGCGATTTCCGCAGGCGCGCACGTTTTTTCGGAAAAGCCCTTGTCCGATTCGCTGGATGGCGTCGCTGAATTGGAAGCGTTAGCGAGAGACGAAAACAAAAAGGTGATGGTCGGCTTGTGTTTTCGCTATCATGCTGGTTTGGTGAAAGCGAAACGTTTTGTCGATGAGGGTCGCGTCGGTCGCGTCGTTTCAGTCCGCGCATTGATGGGCGAGCATCTGCCCGATGTGCGTCCCGACTATCGCACGCTTTTTTCCGCGCAGAAAACGGGCGCGTTCGATTTGATGCACGACATCGACCTGGCGATTTGGTTTGCAAAGCAAGCGGTCAAGCGAACGCATTCCGTTTTTGGAACGTTCAGCGATATAGGAATCACCGCGCCCGATGTGGTCGAGTTGTTGATGGAATTTGAAGATCGCTGCGTCGCCACGGTTCATCTCGATTTTTTTCAGCGACCGCGGCGGCGTCAAATTGAAATCATCGGCACGCAAGGTGTCGTCATGGTCGAGTTCGCCAAGTGGGAAGGCTGCACCGTATCTTTGTTTGAATCGGCCAAAGGGGAGTGGGTGTCTGAGGAAATGATCACGGAGCGCGACGATATGTTTCGCGCGGAGGACCGCGAGTTTCTGCAAGCCATCGGCGAAGATAAACCCATTGCGTGTCCGCTGGCGGAAGCGCGGAAATCATTGGAGGTAGTTTTAAAAGCGCAAAACGCCAATTGACATTTGGCGAAAAAAGTCCTATATTATCACACAGAGTTCGATAATTTCGCACACATCGAACTGCGGTTTTTCCTCTCGCTGCGTTGCGCAAAAGGAATTGCTATGGCTCACTCGTCAAAGAAGATTGGGTCAGTCCAACGAGCAATCGACATCCTCAATCTGTTCGATAGCCAATCACCTGAGCTTGGCACGACCGAGATCGCGCGTGCTTTGAAATTGCACAAGAGCACCACGGCCAGTCTTATCTACACGCTGGACGCAAACGATTTTCTCCATCAAGACCCCGAAACAAAAAAATTCCGCCTCGGCCTAAGACTGGTCGAGCGGGCCTTTGCCATGCTCGATCAAGTTGAAATTCGCAAGGTGGCCTATTCCCATTTGCAGGCGCTGCGCGATGAGTGGAACGAGACGGTCAATCTGGCGCTCCTCGATGGCGCGGATGTCGTTTACATCGAACGAATGCTGGGAACCAAGGCGCTCGGCATGCGTTCCGAAGTGGGCCGCCGCGCACCGGCGCACAGCACCGCGCTGGGAAAAGCCATCCTCTCCTGTTTTCCCCAAAAAGAAATCGAAAAATATATTCGCGAATTTGGTTTGTCGCGCGTAACCCCCAAGACCATCACGGTGCGAAAAAAATTCCTGACCGAGCTTGCCAAGGTTCGTGAATGCGGGTATGCCATCGACAATGAAGAGAATGAAATCGGCGGGCGTTGTATTGCCGTGCCGGTGTTCGATCATACGGGCCAAGTCGTTGCCGCGGTGAGCATTTCTGCGCCGACCGCGCGACTGTCCATGACGGGTGTACCTCATGCCGGTGCCATGGTTCGCAAAACTGCCCAAGCCATCTCGCGCAGTTTAGGATATTTACCCCGGTCGTTTTGAAAATTATCGACTACCGACGAACGACGGCGAGCCGCCATCGCCTTGTCCCAGGCGGTGCGGCGGCTGGCGCTCAAAGGTTAAGGAGGAAGCAGCGACCTTACCCAAAAACCACAATCAACTGTTCGCCCCTGGCAAATTTTTATCGATACAAGGAGGTATCTCTCAATGTCACTCAAAAAATTGACGCGACGTGATTTCATCAAATTGGCCGGAACCACGTCACTCGGCGCGATCATCGCCAGCTGCACGCCGGCACCTACGGCGGTGCCGCCGACTGCCGCGCCAACGGCTGTGCCGGCAACCGCAGTCCCCAAGCCAACGACCGCACCCGTCTCCAGCAGTTCGGCTGCATCCAGCGCGGTGTCATCGTCAGCGGCACCTAAACTGGGCAGCACGCTCGTCGGCAAGCTCGAGGGTCCCACCATCATTCGCGAGACTGCGCAATTCCCCAAGGCGTTCAAAGAAGCGCCGATGCTCGCGGATCTCGTCAAAGCCGGCAAGCTCCCCGAAGTTGCCAAACGCTTGCCCGATCCCAGCGACCTCATGGTCATCAAGCCGCTCAAAGAAACCGGCAAGTACGGCGGCAACTGGCGGCGTGCCTTTACCGGCCCCGCCGATCACGAGAATGGCAATCGCATCAACTCCGCCGACAAGATTTTGCACTTTGATTACACCGGCAACAAGATCGTCCCCGCGTTGGCAAAGGATTGGAAAGTCAGCGATGATGGCAAGACCGTCACCATCTACTTGCGCAAAGGCGCAAAATGGTCGAATGGCGATCCCTTCACCGCCAACGATTTCATGTTCTGGTACGAGGATGTCTACCTCAACAAATCACTCGTGCCGACACCCTTCTTTGAATTTCAAATCAACGGCAAAGACGGCGTCATGAAAAAAATCGACGAGACCACTGTTGCCTTTGAATTCCCAGACCCCTATCCCTACTTTGTGTACATCCTCGCCGGTAGTACCTCCATGGGCGCAGGATTCGCGACGCGCGGTGCGTTCCAGACCAACGGCGGCGCGTATTGCCCGTCGGCGTATCTCAAGCAGTTCCTGCCCAAGTACTCGTCGGAAGAAGCCGCCAATGCCAAAGCCAAAGCGGCGGGCTTTGACAACTGGGTGTCGTACTTTAAGAACCGCTATAGTTGGGCGCTCAATCCCGATTGCCCAACCATGACTCCCTGGAAAACCGTCTCGCCGATCAACACCCCCACCTGGGGCATGGAACGCAATCCGTACTTTTGGCAAGTGGATACCGAAGGCAACCAACTGCCGTACATCGACAAGCTCACCATGACGCTGGCAGAGAATACCGAAGTCGCAAACTTGCGCGCCATCGCCGGCGAGTACGACTGCCAGGAACGTCACATGGGGCTGGCCAAACTGCCTGTCTTTTTGGAAAATGCGCAAAAGGGCAACTACACCGTTCATCTCGACCCAGCTTTCAATGGTTCGGATATGGCGCTGCACTTGGGGAACGCGTACGAAGGCGATGCCGAAATCTCAAAGTTAATCAAGAACAAGGATTTCCGGCACGCGCTTTCGATGGGTATCGATCGCGATCAACTCAACGAAGCGTTCTGGCTCGGCGTCGGTACGCCCGGTTCGACCGCGCCTGCGCCGGACACGCTCTACGCGCCCGGTCCCGAATGGAACAAAAAGTGGGCGACGCTCGATCTCAAACAATCGAACGACATCCTCGACAAACTGGGTTACACCAAGAAGGATAGCGAAGGCTATCGCCAGCGCCTGGACGGCAAAGGTCGTCTCCGCCTCGAGATGGTCACGGTGCCCGGCTCATTCGTGCCGTACACGCCAATGGGCGAAATGATCAAACAACAATGGAAAAAGATCGGCATTGACGTGGACATCAAAGAGACCGAACGCAATCTCGCGTTTGGCAAGGACGCGAATGACGAAGTTCAGATGATCACCTGGGCAAATGACGGCTCGGAGATGCTTTACCTCTTTGCGCGTCATGCTTTGCCAGTCGATGCCGCCGAATGTCACATGGGCATGGCGTATGCCAAGTGGTTTGCGTCGAACGGCAAGCAAGGCAAGAAACCTGAAGATCCCGAAATGCTGCGCGCAATGGACCTGTTCCGCGCGGCAATGGGTCAGAAAGAAGAAGACCAGATCAAGAGTGCCAAAGAAATCTGGAAGATCGTCGTCGAACAACAATGGAGCATCGGCGTGGTGGGTCAATCGCCAGCGTTTATGGGCGTGCGCATCGTCAAGAACAATATGGGCAATGTTCCCGAACGTCAGGTGAATGCGCAACACGCTCGTACGCCATGCACGTCAGGTCCACAGACTTACTTCTTCAAGTCGTAATGTAACCCTCACCCCAACCCTCTCCCGTTTTCAAATGGCTGTGGAGCAGTTCACCACAGTCACGAAAACAGGAGAGGGAGCAAAGGGTTCCCTCCCCTGCAAACGCGGGGGAGGGCTAGGGTGGGGGAAAGGCAATCTCTATGCTTGCATACATGGTTCGGCGTGTTCTGTTAGCGATTCTCACAATGTGGGCAATTACCGTTTTGTCGTTTCTCATTATCCAATTGCCTCCGGGCGACTTTGTGGATACGTATGCAAACACAATGTCTGCCGGAGGTACCGGTATTACCGAAGGTGAAAAGCTAGCCCTGCGCGAACAGTATGGCATCAATCAGCCTATATACGTTCAGTATCTAAAATGGATGGGCTTGATCATGCAAGGCAACTTTGGCATGGCCATCGAATATACTCGCCCGGTGCTCGACGTTATCGGAGATCGGCTCGTATTGACGATAGTCATTGCACTCTCGTCCATCGTGTTCACCTGGGCGCTCGCGCTTCCGATTGGAATTTTTTCCGCCGTTAAACGTTATTCCATTGGAGATTATATTTTTACGTTCATCGGTTTTTTCGGCTTGGCGGTTCCCGGCTTTATGCTCGCCTTGATCGTCATGTATGTTGGATTTTCCTATTTTGGCGCGAATGTAGGCGGACTGTTCTCCGCGGATTACGCCGAAGCGCCGTGGAGTCTGGAACGGGTTAATGATCTCATCCAGCACTTGCCGACGCCCGCTATCGTCATTGGCGTCGCTGGTACGGCGCGGCTGATTCGCATCATGCGCTCGAATCTGCTCGACGAATTGCGCAAGCCGTACGTGATCACGGCGCGGGCGCGCGGACTTGCCGAATCGCGCGTGATTATGAAATATCCGGTGCGCGTCGCTCTCAATCCGTTCATTAGCACAATCGGCTACGAGTTGCCGCAAGCTGTCTCGGGCACGCTCATCGTTTCGATGGTGCTCAGTTTGCCCACGGTAGGTCCCTTGCTTTTGAAATCATTGGTTGCGCAAGACATGTTTCTGGCGGGGACGATTGTGTTGCTACTCGGCGTGTTGACCATCATCGGCACATTGATTTCAGATTTATTGTTGATGTTGGTCGATCCGCGCATTCGCTTGGGAAAGTAACTGCATGTCATGCTGAACGCAGAGAAGCATCTCGTTGTTGCAAGAACGAGACTCTTCGCGGAGTTTATCCTGAGTGTGCTAATGAGATGCTTCGCTCCGCTCAGCATGACAGTGAAGGACTCTGAGTGACAACCTGGGAAGACAATCATGGCTGAAATGGTATTGCCCCAAGATACGCTAACTACCACGGCGGCTGAAGAAAAAATCGCCGTCGCGACGCAATGGCAATTGATGTGGTGGCGCTTTCGCAAGCACAAGCTGGCGATGTCGGGCGCTATCGTCTTGATCGTTTTCTATTTGATCGTGGTGAGCGTGGATTTTTTGGCGTATGCCGATCCCAACGACTCGGATGCGCAACGGGGCTTGATCGCGCCGCAGTCGATTGTGTGGTTGGACAATGGCGCATTCAAACCGTACGTTCATCCGCTCAAAGGCACACGCGATCCCAAAACATTCAGGCGCGTTTATGTCGTGGATACGGACACCCGATTGCCGGTCAAGTTGTTTGGGCAAGGGTTTCCGTACAAGTTCCTGGGTATTTTCCCAACGGACATTCACCTCTTTGCGGTTGAAGGTGTAGATGCGCAGACTGCGTTATTCCTTTTGGGAACGGACGACCAGGGACGTGATCTGTGGTCGCGTCTGGTCTATGGCACGCAAACATCGCTCACGATTGGTCTCTTTAGTGTGGCGCTGAGTCTATTGCTTGGAGTTGTCCTCGGCGGCATTTCGGGTTATTGGGGCGGCATCCTTGACACGGTGATTCAGCGCATCATCGAAATTTTGCGCTCGCTGCCAACGATTCCACTTTGGATGGGTCTCACCGCGGCGCTCCCGAACGATTGGAGTGTGAACCAGGTTTACTTTGCCATCACGATCATTATTTCGCTCATCGGCTGGACCGAACTCGCGCGCGTGGTGCGTGGGCGTTTTCTTTCCCTGCGCCAAGATGATTTTGTGATGGCCGCCGAACTTTTGGGTTGCAGCAAGGCGCGCGTTATCTTTCGCCACATGGTCCCCTCGTTCATCAGCCACATTATCGCGGCGACCACCCTGGCGCTCCCGGCGATGATTATCAGCGAAACGTCGCTGAGTTTCCTGGGTTTGGGTTTGCGTCCGCCGGCGATCAGTTGGGGCGTGCTGCTTCAAGGCGCGCAAAATATTCAGGCGTTAGCCATCTCGCCATGGCTTTTGATTCCCGTGATTCCTGTCATTATCGCGGTCCTCGCATTCAACTTTGTGGGCGATGGTCTGCGCGATGCGGCAGACCCGTACGGATAGCAAGTGTGAGGCGCGCAAGGAAAGGAGCCAAGCATGCACGCGGTCCAGAAAGATATGGAGGAATTGCGGAAGCAACTCAAGAAGGGATCAATCCAGAAAGCGTACCGAGCACTACTTTCCTACATGATGGAGCTGCGAACGGACTTGGCGCGTAAGTACGGGGAACCAGCTGTCTCCGGTCTCTATCAGGGATACATGGACATGACGTATTTCGCTCTCTTTCCACCTTCTCTCAAGCGTCGTGATCTAAAGATAGCAATTGTCTTCAACTACGATGCGTTCAGGTTCGAAGCTTGGCTTGCGGCACGCAATCGGAAGATTCAGCGGCAATACTGGGAACTTTGTAAGGATAGCCATTGGGCAGAATACCGTGTTGTTATGCCTGCGGTAGGCATTGACTCTATTATCGAGTGTGACTTGGCAAAGGATTTCGACTTTGGCGACCCAGACGCCTTGACTTGTAGGATCGAAAATGACACAGCCGCGTTCATCGTCAGCATTGAGAAATTCCTATCAGAGCCTCAGCCCGCGGTGAAGAAAAGGAGAGGCACACGATGCATGCCGAAGGAAGCGTCCGCATTGACTCGCGGCGACATGCACGATTAGCTTTTTTGCGCCAGAAGCAGTGGTGGTCTTTTGAAAGGCTTGACCCTGAACGAAAATTGTATTTTGTGCTGCTTGCGCTGAAAGGCTTGCCGACGAGTTATGTGTCGCTCAAGGCCATCGACTATGAACATGATGTGCGTTGGGAAGAAGACCATCTGGGTTCATTCCATGCTGCGCCGGGCGATGCGGTGAACGTCACGGCAGAGGGCAAGTGGGGACACCTGCGCTTTCAAGGACAAGCCGATTCGGGTTGGCAGATCGAGGCGCAAACTCCCAATCTCCAACTTCAATGTGAGCAGCGCTGCCAAGCCCCAGTGCATACCAACCGGTTCCTGACGCGCCACATCGATTATACCATCACGCAGTTTCCGATGAATACCGCGCAAGGGAACATGCAGCTAAAGGGACAGGCAATTCCGTTTCAGGGTTATGGATACTGTGAACACAATTGGGGAGTCCAGCCACGGCATTCCTGCGCGAACTGGTTGCACTTTTGGACGCCGGATACGGCTGGCATCGTGTTAGATTGTCACTATGATGCGGGTGTGCCTCATCACTACACCTACCTGTGGCATGGTGGGCAATGGCAATATCTGTTCTCTCCCGCTCAGTTCTTTTTCGTTCCAGAAAAGATTGGTCAGCCATGGCAAATCAAATCACCCGATCTCGATTTGATCGCGACTCCAGTTTATTACCACCACACCCGAATGAGAATGCCGCCGTTCTTTTCCTATATCGATATTGACTATTACGAGTCGCTCGTGAACGTGGAAGGTAAAGTTACGACGAAGGGCAACGAAATTGCGATCAAAGGGATAGGCAAGTTCGATCACAATTTCAACTTGTGGTGAATCGATATGCTTTCAATAACGGCAACTGACGCGTGGAAAAATGCGCACCCCGGAGCAATCATCGGCTTACTGGAGCTTTCGGGCGCAGACAACACGCTTCCATCGTCGAGCATGGAACAGCAAAAGCGCAAAGTGGAAGTGCATTTGCGAGAACGCTATCGAGGCTTGACGCGGCAAGATGTGCTCGCGCTTCCCGTGATGTCCGCTTACGATAAATACTATAAACGTTTCAACAAGACGTATCACGTTCAACTTCAGCTCGAGTCCATCGTCCAAAAAGGAAAAAATCTTCCGACGGTATTCCCTTTGGTCGACGCAAACTTTATCGCTGAAGTCGAGACTTGTGTTCTTACCGCCGGACATGATGTTGTCAAGTTGCATGAACCAATCTCCATCGACACATCCGTCGAAGGTGATCGCATGACGCTGATGAGTGGCTCGCCCAAAGTCATTTATGCGAGCGATATGGTCATGAAGGGTGCTGACGGCATTTGCTGCTCGATCATTTATGGGCAAGACAATCGTTCTCCCATATCGATCAATACGTGTCACGCTCTATATGTGGCTTATGCCCCCGCTGGCGTTCCGATAGAACTAGTGGACATGCAATTGAAAAAAATCGTGGAGAACGTCCGTTTGTTCTCACCGGGGGTTGTGGTCGAACAACTATGTTTTCTTGAGGCGAGCGCTGGCTGGGAAAGCGTGCAGCCGAAGCTAGGAATCTGAAACGTGAAACGTAAGGCGTGATATGTTATGCGTGATGCGTGAAGAAATTGACGGAACACGGAACACGGAATACGATTTAGGATAATGAATGCAAAACGGAAATAAACCACTTCTCTCAGTATGCAACCTAAAAACCTATTTCTTCCAAGACGAAGGCACCGTCAAAGCTGTAGATGGCGCGACGTTCGATGTGTATCCTGGCAAAACGCTGGGCATCGTCGGGGAGAGCGGCTGCGGCAAGAGTGTCACCGCACAATCGATCCTGCGCATCATCGAATCGCCGGGACGTATCGTCGAAGGTGAAATCGTTCTGCGTCGCGCCAATGACAGCGAGGTCGAGTTGACCAAGTTGCATCCGGACAGCAAGGAGATGCGGGATATTCGCGGCGCAGAAATCGGTCTCGTCTTTCAAGAACCCATGACGTCGTTCAGCCCGGTGCATACCGTCGGCGCGCAAATCATCGAAGCGATTCAATTGCATATGAGCGTGAACAAAGCCGAAGCGCGCCAACGCGGCATCGAAGCGCTGCGCTCGGTCGGCATTCCCAAACCAGAGCGCCGCATCGACGAGTACGCGTTCGAGTTGAGCGGCGGCTTGCGGCAACGCGCGATGATTGCCGTCGCGCTCTCATGCGATCCGCGTCTGCTCATCGCCGACGAACCGACGACGGCGCTCGACGTGACGACGCAAGCGCAGATTCTCGATCTGCTGCGCGATCTGCAAAAGCAGCGCGGCATGGCGATCATGCTCATCACGCATAACCTGGGCGTCATCGCGGAAATGGCGGACGATGTCGTGGTGATGTACCTGGGTCGCGTGGTGGAAGAAGGCTCAGTGGACGATATTTTCCATTCGCCCAAGCATCCGTACACCAAAGCATTGCTGCAATCGATTCCGAGTATCGAAACCGAGTCGCGCACGAAATTGCCGACCATCACCGGATCGATTCCGCATCCGTACAATCGTCCATCCGGTTGTCCATTCTATCCACGCTGTCCGCAATTCATAGCGGGCGTGTGTGACAAGACTGAACCGATGTTGCAGATCGTGAATGAGCGACAAAAGGTAAGTTGTTTTCTGTATCAAAAATAGAGATTAGAGATTGGAGATTTGCTTTTTAGCATTTGTCATTCTGAGGTGCGATCTTTGCGCCGAAGAATCGCGCGCGGCATGAAGACGAGATGTTTCGCTCCGCTCAACATGACATGCTCGCGTATTCAATCTCTAATCTCTAATCCTTAATCTCCAACACGAGGCAATGTTGAAACAAACAAGTGACGTTTTGTTGGACGTCAAAAACCTACGCAAGTTTTTTCCGATTCGCCGCGGCGTGTTGCAAAAAGTGGTCGGCCATGTGCGCGCGGTGGACGATGTGACGTTTTACATCAACCAAGGCGAAACGCTTTCGCTCGTCGGCGAGTCCGGCTGCGGCAAGACGACGACTTCGCGCTGCATCCTGCGCGCGATTGATCCATCGGCAGGCACGGTTCATTTTCGTGCGGAAGATGGCAACGTGATGGATGTTGCATCGCTGCCACGGGGCAAATTGCAGCCGTTGCGCCGCCAGATGCAAATGATTTTCCAAGACCCGTTCTCATCGCTCAACCCGCGCATGACGTTGCTCGACATTGTGGGCGAGCCGCTGTTGGTGCATGGCGAAAAGAACGAGTCCAAGCGCACGGAACGCGTCGCCGAATTATTGCGCATGGTGGGTCTCCGTCCTGAATACATGCGCCGTTATCCGCACGCGTTCTCTGGCGGTCAACGTCAACGCATCGGCATTGCGCGCGCGCTAGCGTTGAACCCGCGCCTCGTCGTCGCCGATGAGCCGGTGTCCGCACTCGACGTGTCGGTGCAGGCGCAAATTCTCAACCTCATGCTCGAACTGCAAGAGAAGCTGGGTCTCACCTATCTTTTTGTTGCGCACGATTTGTCGGTGGTCAAACACATCAGCGAACGCGTCGCCGTGATGTACGTTGGGCGCATCGTCGAAATGGCACCGACGAAAGCATTATTCTACGCGCCGCGCCATCCGTACACCGAAGCGTTGATGTCGGCGGTACCCAAGCCCGATCCGCGACTGCGTTCAGAGCGTATCGTCCTGCAAGGCGAAGTCGCTGATCCTGCCAATCCGCCGAGCGGCTGTTATTTTCATCCGCGCTGTCGATACGCGCAGGACGTGTGCAAAGAGATAACGCCGACGCTCGAAGAAATCGCGCCGAAACATTTTGTCGCATGTCATCGAGCGAAGGAATTGACATTGCGCGGAGTGGTAGAAAAATAAAATCGACTTGCTACGCTGTCATTCTGAGCGGAGCGAAGAATCTGGGTCTTGGAAGAACGAGATTCTTCGGCGCAAAAAGCGCGCCTCAGAATGACAGCAATGAGTACTTAAAAACACAGATGAAACTAAACACAGCCAAACAAAAAATGTTACGGGGCGAACCGACCTTTGGTTATTCCGCCAAGCTGGGTTCGCCGGTCGCCGCTGAACTACTTGGCAACTCTGGCGTCGATTTTGTGATGCTCGACGGTCAACATGGCTCGTGGGGAACTGAATCGATCGTACAAGGCATCGCATCGGTTTGCGTCACGCCCGCGATGCCCTTTGCGCGCGTGATTCACAACACCTATTCCGAAATCGCCCGCTTGCTGGATGCGGGTGTGTTCGGAATCATTGTGCCGATGGTCGATACGGTTGAGCAAGCGCGTGCAGCAGCTCAAGCGTGCCGCTATCCGCCGGTCGGCGAGCGGTCCTTTGGCTGGGGGCGCGCCGCCGCGTATGGCGACGATTATGCCGATTGGATCAACGATCAACTTTTCGTCGCCGTGCAAATCGAAAGTGCGCAAGCCGTTGAAAATGTGGAAGCGATCATGGCGGTGCCTGGGATCGATGGTTGCATGACCGGTCCGGCCGACCTTGCGCTGTCGATGGGGTTTCATCCGCGCGATGCGGGCAAACACGACGAACATGCGCGCGCGCTTGATTGTATCGTGCAAGCATGTCGCAACACCGGGAAAATTCCTGGGATCGATACGGGCGGCGCGGGTCCTGAATCGGCTGCCAAGCGTGTGGCGCAAGGATTTATTTTTCTGCCGATGGGATCGGACGCGAAGTTTATTACCGGCGCTGCGTCGGCGGGAATCCAGTTGGTGCGCAAGTGACAGCCAACCATGGATCGCCGACGGCACGTTTGCGGTGGTCAGTCGTCTGCGGTTGTAATTATGAACTTTCTCGCCTTCGACATCGGCACATCGTTTATCAAAGGCGCAGTGCTGAATGCGGATACATTTCAAATCGATCACGTTCAGCGCGCGCCTTTTCCTGAGCCAATTCCGAATCTGCCGCCGACGCTCTGCGAAATCGAACCTTACAAAATTATCGATGCAACTCGCGAATTGATTGCACGGCTCGGACCGTACGCGCCCGATTGCGAAGGCGTGGTGATGAGCGGACAGATGCAAGGTCTGGTGCTGACCGATGAATGTGCGACGCCGCTTTCAAATTACATTTCGTGGCGCGATCAACGCGCACTGATGCCGCATCCATCTGGCGAGACATACTTCGAAAAATTGATGGCGCACATCTCGTCTGACGAGCGCCGACAAATGGGAAGCGAACTGCGCGCGAGTCTGCCCGTGTGCGCGCTCTATTGGCTGAACGAGCAAAGACAATTGCCGCGTCAAGTGGTCCCATCATCGCTCGCCGATTTTGTGATTTCAAATTTGTGCGGAACGACGCCAACCATCGAGCCGACGAATGCATCGGTGCATGGCGTGCTGAATTTGGAAACGCAGGATTGGCACTGGAAGGTCATCGATAAGCTGGGTCTTGCGGACTTGAGCTTTCCAAAATTGCGGCACACGGGTGAAATCGTTGGCTATCTCGATTTGAACGGCAAGCGAGTACCGTGCTACACCCCGCTCGGCGATCAGCCCACGGCGCTGGTAGGCGCGCTCTTGCAAGAAGGCGAGCTATCGATCAATATCTCGACTGGCTCCCAAGTTGCGTTGCTCAGTCCTCATCTCGCATTCGGCAATTATCAAACGCGTCCATTCTTCGATGGCAGATTCCTCAACCTCATCACGCATATTCCAGCAGGACGCGCATTGACTGCGCTAGTCAATTTGCTCACCGAAATCTCGCCGACGGATGATCCCTGGGATTACATCATTCCCACGGCAGAGAATGTGCGCGAAACCGATCTGCGTGTGAACCTAGCTTTTTTCACCAGTGTCTGCGGCGATCGCGGCGCAATCGAAAACATGCGTGAAGAAAATTTGACGATTGGTCACGTGTTTCGCGCCGCATTTGAGAATATGGCACAGAATTATTTTTTGGGCGCGCGACGCTTGTCGCCTGAACGCGCGTGGAACAAGATCGTTTTCTCCGGCGGACTCGCGCAAAAAATTGAATTGCTCCGCCGTCTCATCGCAGAAAAATTTGATCTAGCGTATCGCATTGCGCCATCGAGTGAAGATACGTTGCTCGGATTGCTATTGCTAGCGCGCGTGTTTAGCGGACGCGAAAAATCGGTCGCCCAAGCTGTCACGCATCACCTATCACGTCTTGAGGTTTTATGAATCGAGTTCTCATCGTTTTCCCTGACACACCCGAATCGGTGATCGAATTACTGCGCCGCGAAACGCAAGTCAGCGGTCCAATCGATGCGTCCGACGATTGGGAATCTGCGTTGCGGAATGTGGAAGCGGTGATTGCGACGGCTCAGCCGCAATTCACGAGACAAGTGATGGATCAGGCACCGCGGCTCCGCGTCATCGGTCGTCCTGGTATTGGCGTCGATAATGTCGATGTGGAAGCGGCAACGGCACGCGGTGTTTGCATAGTCAACACGCCGGATGCGCCAACGCAGCCGGTCGTCGAAAAAGTAATCGGTTGGATGCTTGCTCTGTCGCATCGATTGTTTCCAGCCGATCAGATCGCACGCGTGCCGCAGTGGCAAGGGCGCAGTGCGTTGATGGGGAATGATTTAGCGGGGAAAACTTTGGGGCTGATTGGGACCGGTCGTGTGGGGAGCCGCATCGCGCAGATTTGCTCAAACGCGTTTGGAATGCGCGTGATAGCATTTGATCCCTATGCAAACGTCGAGCGCGTCAAGCAATTCAATATCGAGTTGATCGCCAATCTCGACGAGATGATCCCGCTCGTCGATTTTTTATCGGTGAATTGTCCACTCACGTCTGAAACGCGTGGGCTGATCGACGAAAGACGGTTGCGAATGCTCAAGCCCACGGCGTTTCTTATCAACTCGGCGCGCGCGCCCGTGGTCGATGAAATGGCGTTGGCTCAGGTACTCGAAGAAAAATGCATTGCCGGTGCTGCGCTCGATGTATTCAACGTTGAGCCGCCACCCCTCGATCATCCCTTGTTGAAATTAGATAACGCATTGCTCGCGCCGCATCTTGGCTCGTTCACCCAAGAGGCGATGCTGCGAATGCTGATGCAAACCGCCGAACAAGTCGTGCAAGTTTTTCGTGGACAGCGACCGGTGAATCTAGTGAATGCGGATGTGTGGGAGAATCGTAAAAAATAAAACGTAAACCGTAACCTGTCGTCTTCAAAGTTTACGTTTTACGCTTTACGTTTTATTCCAACAAAACTCCGATATCTCTCAACTGACTAACGATGTCCGCGTGAATCGGAATTCCATCACGCAAATAGTCCGCGCGCGTTTGCCAACTTCGGTCGCCGGGGAATGTGATCGAAAGATTCGGTTCGGTGTCATGCAGCCATTGACCAAGCTGTTCGATTTTTTCGCCAAGCTGTTCGACCGAACTAAAGCAACCGGGATCGATTGCGATGAATAATTTCGATGTGTTCGGATCGAGACCGGTCTGGTCGTGTTCGACCACTTGCTGCGAGAGCATCATGCCAGAGAGTGCGCCGGTTAACAACTCCATCATCACGGCTAACCCAGTCCCTTTGTGATCACCAAAGGGCAGTAATCGTTTGCTCATCAGAATTGCTTTAGGGTCATTCGTCGGATTTCCATTTTCGTCGAGACCCCAACCGAGCGGCGCAGATTTGCCTTCGCGTGAAAACGTTCCGACCTTGCCGAGCGCAGCTTGGCTCATCGCCATATCAAGCACGATGGGTTCGCGTCCTGGGCGCGGCACGGCAATGCCAAGTGGATTGTTGCCGAGCATTGGCTCAGTAGAATCCCAACTCAGCATATTCGGGACAGCGTTTGTTGTGCAAATTCCAATGACGCCCGCCTGGGCGGCGCGATACACGTACGCAAACGCGCGACCCCAGTGAGTCACACGTGTCGCAAGACATGCGCCAATGCCAAATGCTTTGGCTTTATCGACGGCGCGCATCATGGCGTGCTGAGAAATATATCGACCCGGTCCGTTGTCGCCGTCGATAAAACAGGTGGCGGCATGTTCGCGCAACATTTTGATTTGTGGATTCGGACGGACTTTGCCTTCGCGAATACCACGCACCAAACCGGGCAACATTCGAACGCCGTGCGATGGCACACCAAGCAAGTCAGCCTCTGCCATAATCGCGGCTTCCACCTTGCAGATGTTGGCTGGCACGCCGATTGCGGCAAGTGTATCGTGGATGGTGGCAATCAGTTGGGAATGTGAGAGACGAATTTCGTTAGGCATAAAGACTCCGATGGTAACGCGGGCAGCTTGCCCGACGTACTAGTCGCGCGCGCGGCACCGAAGGTGCCGAAGCCACTCGCAGCACGGTCGATTATACATCGTTCTCTCTTCGAGGGAAAAATGAAACTAGTGACTTTTGCTTATCACGACGAGACGCGGATTGGCATATTGGTTTCCAAGAATGGGCAAGCACATGTACTGGACTTGAATTGCGCAACCAGTTTGCCAATGGACATGGTTCAGTTCTTGCAAGCGGGTGATGCCGCGATGACGGCGGCGCAAAATGCTGTTGCCGAGGTTGATGAACGATTTTTGATCCCGCAATCGGATGTGATATTGCTTGCGCCGCTTTTACGACCGGGTAAAATCATTTGCATCGGTTACAACTATCGCGGGCATACAAGTGCCGCTTTGCCAACCCATCCGGATATTTTCGCCAAGCTGTCGAACGTCGTCATTGGACCGCATCAGCCTATCGTCATCACACGGACAAGCCAGATGGTCGATTACGAAGGCGAACTAGCGGTGGTGATGGGCAAGCGTTGCAAGTACGTCGATCAAGCGCATGCTTTGGATGTCGTCGCTGGCTACACGATTTTTAACGACGTCACCGCGCGCGATTTTCAAAAGCGCACCAGTCAGTGGCTGCTCGGCAAATCGTTCGATACGTACGGTCCGCTGGGACCTGCGATTGTGACGAAAGAGGAAATTCCGGATCCCAGCAATCTCGATTTGAGTTTAACGTTGAACGGCAAAGAAATGCAGCACTCGAATACGTGCGACATGATTTTCCCGGTTCCGTACTTGATCGAGTGCATCACGCAAGCGCTCACACTCGAACCGGGCGATATTATTTCGACGGGGACGCCGAGCGGTACGGGCGCATCGTACAATCCGCCGGTGTTTATGAAACCTGGGGACGAGGTTTGCGTGCGTATCGATAAAATTGGTGAGTTGGTGAATCCTGTTGTGAGTGAATCATTCGATTGACCTGTCTAGTCTCCGATTTTGACATCCAACGCACACCGAGCACAATCTCTCGCAACTTACGATTTGCCGATTGCCGTCGGACTCTTGATAGCATCCGATTTCTTGGTTCATCAAGTTGGTTTGTCGAAGCATAAAAAACAAATACAGCGGACTGAAAATCTCTTTGTTATTTGGTCTTACACAAAAGGTGCGATAGGTTTGTTCCTATCGCACCTTTTGACATGACCGTGAGATCGATGGAGACTAATTACTCAGCCCAACTTTTCTCTTGTAATTTTGCTTGATTTATTGCGCATCGGGTGACAACCCATGACAGCATCATTTCACAGGTATCCTTGATTCAGCTCACGACAGCACTGCCGAATTCTGTGATTCATTAAAAATGATGTCACAAGTCATCGACTATGAAATATGGCAAGACGCAAGTTCACTTTTCATGTCAACGCCATCACCTGCGACAGAATTTGGCGCGGCGTGAATTGCATCACCTGAATCGCTTTCGATGGACATGCGGCTTCGCAACTGCCGCAGCCCTTGCACAGCACTGCGTTCACGCGCGCTTTGCCCGTGCGCGTTTTCAATGCTGGTGCGCCGTACGGACACGTCGCGACGCAAATGCCACAGCCCGCGCACACTTCTTCGTTCACCGATGCCGTCGCCGATTCGATCTTTACTTTGCCGCGACACAACGGCGCGAGCGCGGACGATGCCGCCGCGCGTGCTTGCGCAATCGTATCGACCATGTCTTTCGGTCCCTGGCATGTGCCAGCGAGAAACACACCATCAACCGCGGTTTCGACAGGGCGCAGCTTGGGATGAATCTCCAACAAGAATCCATCGCCGCTGCGGGGCAGACTGAGCAGGTTTGCGATTTCGTCCGTCTCGGCGCGTGGCGTTAGTCCGATTCCTAAGACGACCCAATCCGCTTCGACTTCAATTGGTTTTTGAATGAGTGTGTCCTCGGCACGCACGATCATTTTTTCGCCGCGCTGATAAACTTCGGAGACGTACCCACGTCGATAGCGCACGCCTTCTTTGCGCACCGTGTCATAAAACTCTTCGTGTCCTTTTCCGAACGCGCGCACGTCGGCATAAAAGACAGTCACCTTCGCATCGGGGAATTTTTCCTTGACGAGGTGTGCTTGCTTGGCGTTGACCATGCAGCAGATGCGCGAGCAGTACGTGTTGCCTGTGGTCTTGTCACGCGAGCCGACGCACGAAATGAAGACAATAGACCTGACCGGTTTTTCGGCTCCGAAGGAGCCGCGAAACCGGTCAGGTCTTTCCACGAGGCGTTCAAACTGCAACGACGTGATGACATTCGGATACGCGCCGAATCCCAACTCAGGTTTCGCCATCGCATCAAAAGTGCTTGCGCCTGTTGCAACGATAATCGCGCCGATGTTGATCTCCTTGGTCGTTTCTGTTTGCGAAAAATCGATGGCGTTTCGCGAGCAGACTGTCGTGCAATGCGGCTCGGACATGCACACGCGATCTTGCACGTATCGGCAAGCGCTTTCATCGACGACGAATTTGCTATTGGGAGCGCGATAAATTGCTCTTCGCGTCGTGAGATTCGTATCGAATGAATCGGGAACGATGACAGGACATGCATCGATGCATTTGCCGCACGCATCGCATTTTGTTGCATCGACAAACGTCGGGCGCTGGCAAATCGTCGCGCGAAAATTGCCGACGTAGCCATCGACCTTTTGCACATCGGCATTCGTCATCACGCGAATGTTCGGATGCTCGCTCACGCGCTTGACTATCGGCGCGAGCAAGTCCGAAATGCGTTCCATCGTTGGGAACGTCGTGTTCAATTGCGCGACGCGCCCACCGAGATAAGGCTGCTTTTCGACGAGAATCGCCTTGAATCCCGCGTCGGCAATATCAAGCGCAGCTTGCATCCCCGCGATACCGCCGCCAATCACGAGCGCAGATTGTGTTACGCCGACCTCGCGCTCTTGCAGCGGCACCAGCCACGCGACCTTTGCGACCGCCGATGCGATCAAATCCATCGCCTTGAGCGTCGCGAATTTTTTGTCGGCATGAACCCACGAGCACTGCTCGCGAATGTTTGCCATCTCTAGAACGTATGGATTCAGCCCCGCCTTTTGAATCGTCGCGCGAAATGTTGGCTCGTGCATCCGCGGCGAACACGATGCGACGACAACGTGCGTTAATCCCAGTTCTTTGATGTCATTTGTGATGAGCGCTTGACCTGGGTCGGAGCACATGTACGTGTAGTTGCGCGCGGCGGCGACATTCGGCAATGTTTTTGCAAAATCGCGCACCGCTTCTATGTCAATCGTATTTGCAATGTTCAAGCCGCAATGGCAGATGTAAACGCCGATTTTTGGTCGCATAGTCTCTAGTCCCGTAGTCAGCTAGTCAGGTAGTCAAATAGTCGAGTCGTGACTATTCGACTACGCGGCTATCCGACTATATGACTTGATTTACAATCTGGGCAATATCCATCACCTTGATCTTGTCTTCGTTGCCTGTGGCGATCACCGCATCGCTGAGCGTGAGAAAGCAGAAGGGACACGCGGTGGCGAGAATGTTTGCGCCAGTTTCGAGCGCTTGATTGATACGATCGTTCGCGAGGCGCACTTTGGTATTTGTTCCCTCAAGCCACATACGACCGCCGCCACCTTCGCAACATACGCTTCGTTCACGCGAGCGATCCATATCGATAAACTTGCTCCCAGGAATTGCTTTAAGAACCGCGCGCGGCTCGTCGTAAACGCCATTTTGCTTGCCGAGGAAACACGGGTCTTGGTATGTGATCGTCGCCGCGAGCTTTTTTCCGAATTTTAATTTGTCATCGGCGATGAGATGCGCGAGCGTTTGCGTGTAATGCTCGACCGAAAATTCGTTTTTGCCATACTCGTTGTGATACACGTTGTAGCAATGCGGCGAGGTTGTCACGAGTTTTTTCACGTTCGCCGCTTTGAACTTTTCGATATTATCGTCGCGCAAGTACTCGAACAAGCCCGCCTCGCCGATGCGCCGAATCTCGCTGCCACAGCATTGCTCGTCCATGCCAAGCGTTCCCACATCGACGTTTGCCGCGCGAAAAATATTGACGAGGGCCTTGGGCATCGGTTGCACGCGCGGATCGTACGCATTTTCGCAGCACGTGAACAGAGTAATCTCCGCACCGTCGGCGACATTTTTGATGCCGAGTCCATCTGCCCATAGCGTGCGATCTTCGCGCGCGAGAACGAGCGGATTACCCTGGTTCAGCGTTGCGGTGAGCGGCGCGCGAAGCGTTTGCGGAATCTTGCCGCTTTCGATCCATTGCGCGCGCAAGCCGATGATGAGGTCGTACGCTTTGACGCCTTTGGGACAGCGCATTCCGCACGTCGAGCAGGTGGTGCAGTCCCACAACTCATCGCGCGCGACCAATTCGAATTCTTCGCCGCGCAAGATTTGATAGATCAACGCGCGCGGGTTCAACGCACTCTTGGGCGAAATCGGACAACCGCCTGTGCACTTGCCGCATTGAATGCATGCCAGCAAACCGAATTGTTCGACGAGGGTTTCTGTATCAAGCATAATGCCTCCCAGTCGCCAGTCTACAGTAGACAGTCGACAGTATCATGCAAACACTTTTTCGTTCTGTCGACTGTTGACTGTCGACTGTTGACTTTTGAGTTTCACGATTGCTGCCGCCGCTGCCGCTTTTGCATGTGCAACCGTGTCAGGAATGTCTTTTGGTCCTTGGACGCAGCCCGCGAGATAGACGCCATCGATTGCCGTATCGACGGGGCGCATTTTGGCGTGCGCTTCGGCGAGAAAACCATCAGCAGAATTTGTCAGCCCGAAAAGTTTCGCGAGCGGATTGGTTTCGGGACGCGGCACGAGACCCGTGCTCAACACGACCAGGTCAGCCGTCGTCTCAATCGGCTTGCCGATGAGCGTGTCTTCCGAGCGAATCACGAGTTTCTCGCCGCGTTTGTAGATTTCCGAAACGTAGCCACGTCGATAGTTCACGCCTTCTTCGCGGACGCGATCATAAAATTCTTCAAACCCTTTGCCGAACGCGCGAATGTCAGCGTAAAAGACAGTCACCTTCGAATCGTGAATCTTGTCTTTGACGAGATGTGCATGCTTCGCCGTAATCATGCAGCAGACGCGTGAGCAATACAGATTGCCCGTTGTTTCATCGCGCGAGCCCACGCATTGAATGAACGCGACCTCTCTCGGTTCTTTGCCATTCAGCAAAATTTTTCCTGCTGTTGGCCCCGATGCCGATGACAGTCGTTCAAATTGCAGCGAGTTGATGACGTTCGGATAAATCCCATACCCCAGTTCGGGCTTGAGTTTCGCATTGAATGGATCGAATCCTGTGGCGACCACAACCGCGCCGACATCTAGATCGACAAACTCTTCCTTCTGCGTGAAATCGATTGCGCCCGCTTTGCATGCATCTTTACACAGAAACGTTTTGCCGCAGACGCCGCGCGTGAGATAAATGCACTGCGTCGGATCGACGGTATATTTGAGCGGCACGGCTTGCGGAAATGGGACGTAGATCGCCGAACATTTCCCCATCTCAGCATTGAACGTGTCAACGACTTTGCCTTTGAAGCGACACGCTTCGGCGCAACTGCCGCAGCCTGTGCATTTGGTAATATCGACGTAGCGTGGTTTCTTTTTCACCGTCACATGGAAATTACTTGGGTTGTTACCCTGAGCGGAGCGAAGGGTCTCCAAAGCGTTCGCTTTGCTCAGCATGACAGGGGGCTGCATGACAACCTGGGTCACTTCTGCGTACGTCAGCAATTCGATGTTCGGATGGCGCGAGACGTCGACCATCTTGGGCGTGAGGATGCACGCGGAGCAATCGAGCGTCGGAAACGTTTTGTCGAGTTGCGACATGCGTCCGCCCACGCTCGGCTCTTTCTCGACGAGGAATACACGAAATCCTGCATCGGCAATGTCAAGCGCCGTTTGAATGCCCGCAATGCCGCCACCGATAACAAGCGCGTTATTGTTCATAAGCAATCCAATTCACGGAACACGCATCACACATTACGTGTTTCGTATTGCGTGTTCCGTTGATTTATTCATCGCACATGCCGCGTGTAGTCCGGCAGAATTATCGGCGCGACGACACCATCGCCCAAACCCGCGTCCACGCGTTCGCGATTCCAGCGTTCGATGTGATCGAGTGCGAGCGGCGCGCCATTCGCGTACGACTTGGCGCGCATTGCCGCAGCTTGTCCCGCGCGCCGACCAAACACGCAAATGTCGAGCAAGCTGTTGCCCATCAAACGATTGCGTCCATGAATGCCGCCTGCCGCCTCGCCTGCGACGAAAAGATTTGGCACGTTGGTCGAGCCATCGGGTTTGATCGCGACGCCGCCGTTTTGATAATGCAGTGTCGGATAAACCAGAATCGGCTCTTTGATCATGTCGATGCCAAAGCGTTTGTACTGGCGCACCATTGCGGGCAATTCCTTCGCAATCGTTCCCGCGCCGTTGATCACATCGATCATGGGCGAATCGAGCCACACGCCAAATTGTCCCGTCGGCGTCGCGACTCCTTTGCCGCGTTCTTTGCATTCGCGAATGAATGCCGCCGCTTCGACATCGCGCGTTTCGAGCGGATAGACGAATTGCTCGCCATCGACGTTGCACACTTGCGCGCCTAGCCCCCGAACTTTTTCGGTGACGAGTTGTCCCAGGATTTGTTCGGGGTATGCTGCGCCCGTCGGATGATATTGCATCGTGTCGATGAACGTGAGCTTGGCTCCGGCGCGATACGCGAGCACGAGTCCGTCCGCCGTTGCGCCGTAATGATTCGTCGTCGGAAAACCTTGATAATGCAATCGTCCGCCGCCGCCAGTGGCGATGATAGTCGTCTTGGCATGGACGACGAGATGCTCGCCCGTCTCGAGATTTTGCAAAATCGCGCCTGCGCATTCGCCGCTTGCATTGAGTACGAGTTCGACCGCAGGCGCAAATTCGATCACGCGAATATGGTCACGATTACGAACTTCGTCGCGCAGCACCCGCATGATCTCCGCGCCCGAATAATCACGCGCGAAATGCATCCGCTTGCGCGACGTGCCGCCGCCATGAATCGTGACCATTTCTCCGGTTGCTGTTTTCTCAAACATCACGCCGAGTCGTTCCAGCCACGCGATGACCATCGGCGCATCCATGACCAACGCTTCGACGAGATCAGGATCATTCGTAAATCCACCGCCGCCTATCACATCGATGTAATGCTGCGCAGGCGAATCGTTTTCCTTGTCTGCTGCTTGAATGCCGCCTTGCGCCATCATCGTGTTCGCATCGCCAAAGCGCAGTTTCGTCGCGAGCACTACGTCGACACCGCGCTCTGCGTCTTGCGCTGCTAATGCCGCTGCAGCGCCCGCGCCACCGCCGCCGATGATGAGCACATCGGTCTCAAGGTCGATTTGCTTCAAATCGAGCAAGTGGGGATCAAGCAGTGGACGCGCTTCCAAAACGTCCGCGAGTTCGTTTGGCGTCTTGCCACCTTTGTTCGCACCCACGCGCAAGGGTCGCATCGCGGCCTGAATGTAATCGGGATGAAATTTTTTGAGAACATCCTGGCGCTCATCGGGTGATAAACTTGGATAACGTTCAGTCAAGCGGCGTTGGCGGCTTGCTTCAACCCGTCGAATCGATTCGGTCATTTCAGGAGTGTACGTCATCGTCTATCCTTTCAATGTGGCACAGGAATATTTTCCAATCGTCGGAGAAATTCTTTGATGAAGCGTTCTTCCTCTTTCAGCGCTTCGCGAAATTCTTTGAGATCGGTACCTGCGATCTCGACGCGCAGATCGGAAAGGTAGGATTCGAGAATCTTTTGTAGCATCGTCGCTTGGTCGGGATTCAATTCTACTTGAACCATCGTTCACCTCCCAAGCACTCGCCTGCGAAGGGAGTGACTTATTCAGGGTATCCACCGAAAATTTCGGAAGAAATACCGATGCCGTGTTGCTCAAGCTGATCGATTATTTTTTCAATCAGCGCCTTTTCGTCTTCCAAGATTTCGGGGAAACCTTCCAAGGTGTTTTTTGCCATTTCTGTTTCGAGTTCGGCAAGATGATCGTGGAGCGCACGATGTAAGAGCGTTGCCTCATCGAAACTAAATTCGAACTTGACCATTTCAACCTCTGCTCATTCCATCTCTCCGATGGATTGTAGTTCGTTTTGTTTAAATTCCATGAACGGCGGCTTGTCGTTCATGTTGCGCCCTGGTGTGTAATCGAAAATCTTTTGCACGCGCGAACCGACGGCGCGGAACATAGCCGTCAACGGAATGTCGTGTGGGCACGCCGCTTCGCACATGCCGCAGCCGATGCAACTCGTCGCCATGTGATTGAGCCGCGTCAGGTGAAACAGCAGCGCGTTAGGCGGCATGGCGAGCGCGCCCTGTCGATCTGCCAGACGCAACAGTTCGCGCGGCGAGCGTTCGGCATTTGCGGTGCGGAAGAAGCATTCTTTGCAATAACAAATCGGGCAGGCGTTCATGCAGTTGGTGCATTCGAGGCAATCGGCAAAGTAACTGGCGAACCCGCCATCATTTCGCATTCGATCATGAAACTCTTTGAGCGTCGCATCGCGATGTGCAATTCGAGTTACGATGAGATTTGCCAGTGCCGCGTTGCGTTTATCGATCGTCGATGGGTCGTCGCCGAGTCCCATTTGTTGCGCCAGGTCGTCGCGCAGGTCGATGGCGAGCGCGTGCGTGTGATCGACGCCGATAAACCCAACCGAAATATCGGCGTGTTCCGGCGCGGGATGTTCGCACATGGCGCACGCCGAGCGAAATTCCAGTCCGCTCAGGTTTCCTTGTTTCGCCGCTGCCAACATGCGATCCGCCAAATCGGGAAATTGCTGAATCGCGCTGGTGTATTGCGGCGCAGTCAGTGTGCCGACGCAGTCGACGCCGATGATGATCGTGTGATCGAGTTTGACTTGGTTGAATTTCACCAACTCGATCAGCGCGCGAATCTCGCATGAGCGCAGCACCACGCCGATTTTCTGATTCGACGCTTCGCGCGTCAGCATCGACACAAGCCGCGCGCTGTTGAACAGCATCACCGGCGCAAACGGGTCTGCCTGATCGAGTCGATTGGGATGCATGACGAGCGCAGGCGTCACCGAATTATGCGTGCCGCGAACCGGTACGAGCATTCCATTGACAATCTGTTTGTCGAACAAGGCACCCAGAAAATCACGTGCCGCGCTATGGGGATCGCCATTAATCACTTGCCACATCGTTTGTACCATAACTGCCTCACTTAAGCTACTGCCCATGGAAGTTTTTCATTGATGTCGCGCCCAGGAACATAGTGATGCTGCTCGCGCAATTTTCGTCCGAGCGCCGCTTGAATCGCGGTAAGCGGTGTGTGTTGTGCGCAAGACGATTCGCACATGCCGCAGCCCACACACGATGCCGCACGCCGTCCCCAAGCCACCAGATCGCTAAAGGGTCCCATCTCAGATGGAAGCGTACGCCACATCGAGCCGCTGGCCCAAGCGTGCGCGCGTTGCGCGCGCGATTCGGATTTCGGGAAAGGTCGAAACGCGGCGGTGCCGCAAAATGGACAAGCTTCGTTGCATTCGCCGCAGCCATCGCAGTGAGCAAACAATGCCAACAGCGAGGACAAGTCGCCGAGCATTTGGGTTGCATTTGCCACCGCTTGTTCGTAACGATGATGCCGAATGGTGGCTAGCCGTGCGAGCGCTTTCTCCCGACTATTCAACGGTTCCTTGTTCAGATAAAGTTTGTCCTCAATATCGGCGCGTGCGTGAACAAGAATGCGGTCGCGGATATTCATACCCAGCAAGCCAATCGAGATGTCGGCGTTCTCAGGCACAAAGTGTTCGCAGATTTGACACGCATTGCGCAAGCGGTACGGCGCAATCGGTCCTTGCCGCGCCCAACGCAACGATTCATCGGTTGGAGATCGATGGGATGCGCGCGCAAGCTGGGTATACGCTTCCGGCTCATAAGTCCCCAGACAATCGATACCAATCAAGAGCAATCGACTCCGGTTGATTCGTCCAACCTTTGCTAGCTCGACAACGGTCCGCAACTCACACGGTCGCAACACCGCGCCGAGAAATTTTCCGCTGGTTTCCCGCTGAAATCGGGCAAGCACGATTGCCGCGTTCGTGGTCATGATGGGCGCGAGCGGATTGGCGGCGTTGAACTGCATCGAATCTTTGACCAGGATCGGCGTTACCCGTTCCGCGTTCGGCGTTTCGACCGGAACGAGCAACGCATTGACTAGATTTTCTTCAAGCACGCGTTTTAAGAGTTGACGGATTGTTCCCAGCGTGTCGCCGTTTTGGACTGGCATGACGGTATGGAGTGTCATAGCCACCTCCTTGCCAACCCCCTACGGTTGGCTTAGCAGACTGTTTGCCACTTGAATCCGTTGCACCTGTAAAATTTCCTCATGTGATTGTTTATCTGCGCTATAGATTCGCATCATTGGCCAATCAGGGGCGTGGGCCGGTCCGCCATAGATTTCGATGGTGCGCTCAATCGTGCGCTGCACCATTTCTGCAGCGAAAAGGTACGCGCGCGGCGCTGATTCACGCGCGTCCTTTCCCTCGTCAAACTCACATGCCGCTTGATAAACCAACCAGCGCGCGGCAGTTATCTCGATGGCGGTGTCGGCGAGAGCGCGCTGCACTGCAGGACGAACTGACAAAGCTT
The DNA here is from genome assembly GCA_016215025.1 of Chloroflexota bacterium. Taxonomy (GTDB): domain Bacteria; phylum Chloroflexota; class Anaerolineae; order UBA4142; family UBA4142; genus JACRMI01. Next base: position 27,700 of record JACRMI010000166.1, on the reverse strand, counting down.
GTCCCAATGCTTTCCAATCGCGTGTGTATACCGAACTCATTTCAAGCAAGCGTGCCGCAATGCCGACCTTGCGTGCTGCGGCGCGGATCCAGCGTGCATTCTGATATGGCTTGCCCAGCGCAAACGCTTTTCCAACTTCGCCCAAAACTTTCAATGCCGATACGCGCGCATCGCGCAATATCAATTTGCCATCTTGCGATTTAACATCGTCGATAATGAAACACGTCGCGCCTTCATCGGCTCGTGCGAAAACTAAATAGACGTTCGCTTCTTCAACAAGTTTCGTGCCGTTCAATACCCACGCATCGCCATCAAGCATCGCGCGCGTTTCGATCTCGTCACCGTGCGCCTCGTGCAATGCCAACGCGACTTGCAATTGTCCTGCAATCGCTGGCTTTAAATATCTTTCGATTTGTTCTGTGTTCGCATCGAACAAGATGGGCGGAATATCGCCAAAATCGAAAGCGACAAACGTTTTGCCCAATTCTTCCGCGACCAAACACGCGCCGAGTGTGCTCAGTCCGCCGCCGCCCAACGCTTCGGGCGCGGTCATTGCCCACAATCCTTGATCGATGGCTTTCTTTTTGAGCGCGTCGTATTTCTCGCGCGGAATGGGTGCGCCGCGTTTGCGGGGTTGTCCATCGAGCACAAGCACCTGACTTTCGATGGGCAACAATTCGTTCGTGACGAAATCGCGCGCCATGTCGCGAATCATGGTGAGTTCTTCGGAAAGAGTAAAGTCCATCAAACTATCCTTTACGTTTCAGTTTTACGTTTTATGCGACGTAAATCGTAAAGCGTAAACCGTAATCACTTTTCGATGTCCCGTGCGTTATACCTCTTCTTCAATTCATCCACCGACAACGCTTTCAATTCTTGTACAGGCGCGTTCCATTTCCCTGCATTGATTTCCTCAACGCGCTTTTGCAAATGCGGCGAGCGCGGCGCGATGTATGCGCCATATAATCGGCGAGCGAGGAGCGCGATGTTGTACGGAACGAGTTCGCCCGTGCAGCGCGCGGTGCAAAGACCGCAGGCAATGCAATCGAAGGACAAGTCTGCCACGCGCGCAATTTCGCCGCGCAACGCCGCGCCGATGTATTCCATCACTTGGATTTCTTGTGGACACGCTTTGGTGCAGGTGTTGCAGCCCTTGCACAGTCCCAGTTCGGGATAAATCTGCAGCAAGCGTGCGCCGTCGGCGTCGAGTGTTGCAAAATCGTAGCGCGCTTTGTTCGCAGGGAACGATGGAATCTGCGCGATGCGCATTCCGTCTTGAATCATCGTTTGACACGCGAGCGCGACGTTCAACTTGTTGTCGCCCGTCATGCGATAAACCGTTGCACACGCGCCGCAAAATCCGCCGCGACATCCCGCGCCGCGCACCATGCGATAACCCGCATACTCGAACGCGCGCATAATCGTCAACGACGCAGGGACCTTGTAGCGTTTGTCCATGATAAAGACATCAATCATTTTTTGCTGTTCCATCGTGTCTCCGAATTTCTGGTTTCTGATTTAGAATTGAAAACTTTCCTCTGGGTCAAATCAGAAATCAGAAATCTTAAATCATTAATGCCATGAGCGTTTCTTCGTCACTGTCCACTTTTTTCAACAGCCGCGCCATTCCTTCGACCATTCGTGTATTGACGATGTAATGCTTGATCGTCGTATCAACCTGAGGACAGACGAGCACACAATTGTCGCAGCGGTCGCAGTCTTCAGCGACCAACGCTTCGAGCGCAAACGACGTGCGCTGCGGCGTGCGTTCGCGGCGACGTGGTTCGCGTGCGAGCAGCGGACACGCATCGATGCAATTGCCGCAGCCGATGCAGCCCTTAAACCCCGCAATATTTTCCGTGAGTTGGAAGGTGTGATACGGCGCGAATCCGCTTGATAGCAAGCGACAGCGTCCCACAGGCGGTCGTGCCTCGTCGAGTACAATATTCAAAATGCGTTCAATGCGTTTCACATCGACTTGATTTAATCCAGGCATCATAGACCTCAAACTTGCCAAAGAAGCCAAAGTTGCCAAACCTGCCAAATCTTTTTTGGCGATTTGGCTAATTTGGCACGTTTGGCACTTTTGATTTTAGTGTTGCCGTGAACTCACGAATCGTTTCCGCGAACTGTGCGCCTTCGCTCGCGCTGATCCAACGCAGCCACACGCGCTCTTTGTCGAATCCCAGTTCGTCGAGCGTCTCTTGCAACACCGCAAACCGTCGCCGTTCTTTGTAATTGCCCGATTGGTAATGACAATCGCCGGGATGACATCCACCGATGAGTACGCCATCCGCGCCATCGAGCATCGCTTTCAGAACATAAACGGGATCGGCTGCGCCGCTGCACATCAATCGAATGATGCGCACATTCGGCGGATATTGCAGACGCGACGTGCCTGCGAGGTCAGCCCCCGTGTAGGTACACCAGTTGCAAAGGAACGCGACGATACGAGGTTCGTAACCATTATCGCTCATTGTTCCAACTCCAGGTTTTCACGCATCACGTTTCACGGCGTGTGATTCGTGATTCGTGATACGTGAATATTATGCGAGCGCATACTCAATCATCGAAAACACCTGCTCCGTCTCAAACGCTTTTTGTTGCGATGCACCGTTCGGGCACGCGGTCACGCACGCGCCACAACCCTGGCACAGTGCCGCGTTCACCTGTGCGATATGTGTGTCTTCTTCGATTGACCGCGCGCCGTACGGGCACACCTCGACGCACAGCCCACAGCCCGCGCACAATCGTTCATTCACCGTCGCGACAATCGGTACTGCTTCGCGCTGTCCTTGCGACAAGAGCGCCACCGCGCGAATCGCCGCGCCTTGCGCTTGCGCAATCGATTCTTCGAGTGTGCGCGGCGAGTGCGCGAGTCCCGCCAAGAAAATTCCGTCGGCGGCAAAATCGAGCGGGCGCAGTTTCGCATGCGCTTCGAGGAAGAATCCATCCTGGGTCAGCGGCACCTTCAACAGTTGCGCGAGCGGGAGATTATTTTCTGGTTCGATGCCTGCGCTCAGCACGACAAGATCGGGTTCGAGTTCGATCTTGCCATCGGGCGCGAATATAGCGCGCGCGGTTACACGCAACTTGCCATCGACTAGCGCCACGTTCGGTTTGTCGTTCGATTCATAGTGCAGGAACACCACACCTTGCTCGCGCGCTTTGCGATATGCATCTTCCTTAAATCCGTACGCGCGAATGTCACGACACAGCACGACGACTTGCGCCTGTGGATTGATCTCCTTCAACTTGAGCGAATTCTTGATTGCCTGCTGACAACAGATGCGCGAGCAGTACGGATGCGTTTCATCGCGTGAACCAACGCATTGAATCATCACAATGGATTTTCGATTTTCGATTTCTGATTTTCGATTTACAATTCGCTCTTCCAATTCCTGTTGCGTAATCACATGCGAGTCTTGACCGTACAAATACTCGGTTGGCGTCATCGCTTTTGCGCCAGTTGCGACGACGATTGCGCCGTGTTCGATTTCAACATCGGTTGGCTGACCCTCGACGTGAATTCGTGACTTGAATCGTCCAACGTAACCCGAAACCTCAGACACTTCGGCGTGAGTGTGAAGATGAATTCGCGGATGTTGTCGCACGCGCTCAATCGTCTCCGCCAACATTCTATCCACCGTCCACTGTCCACTGTCCACCGTGTAATGAATGTGCTTTGCATGACCGCCGAGTTCTGCTTCACGCTCGATGAGATAAACCTCGTGCCCCTGGTTGGCAATCGTCAATGCTGCCGTTATTCCTGCCAGTCCACCGCCGATCACGAGTGCGCGCGGATTAATGTCGAAGACAAGTCGATGCAGCGGTGTGTTATGCTGAACGCGCGCGACCATCATCGCGACCAAATCTTTTGCCTTGTTCGTTGCCGCATCGCGGTCGCTACGATGCACCCAGGAATCTTGCTCGCGAATGTTCGCCAACTCAAACAGATGCGGGTTGAGTCCCGTTTCGCGCAGCGTGTCTTGGAACAATGGCTCGTGCGTGCGCGGCGTGCAACTCGCGACGACCACACGATTCAAGCGATTCTCCTCAATGCGCGCTTTGATGCGCGCCTGCGTGTCCTGGGAACACGTGTAGAGATTGTGCTCGGCGTAAACGACGCCTGGCAACGTCTTGGCGTACTCGACCACCTCAGGCACGCGCACGATGCCGCCGATGTTGATGCCGCAATGGCACACGAACACGCCGACGCGCGGCTCTTCATCCGACACATCGCGTTCGGGCGGATAGGTCTTTTTGCGCGCGAGCGTGCCACGCGCCTCTGCTAGCAAACTCGATGCGCACGCCGCCGCCGCCGATGCTTCGATCACCGTTTCGGGAATGTCTTTCGGTTCACCGAACGTGCCCGCGACAAAAATCCCAGGTTGAGTCGTCGCCGTCGGATTGAACGCCAGTGTATTCGAAAAGCCGTACTCGTTCAGCGACAAGTTGAGTCGTTGTGCCATCGCTTGTGTTTGAGCATTCGGCTTGACGCCCACCGACAACACGACCATTTCGAATTCTTCGATCTGCGGTCCATCGTCGGTTGCAAACTTGACGCGCAAGTTTCCGTTTGCGGCTGGCTCAACCGCGCTGACCATTGAGCGAACATAGCGCACACCCTGCGTTTTCGCGCGCTCGATATAGCGATCAAAATCCTTGCCGTACGAGCGAATATCGAGATAGAAAATCGTCGGCTCGATATTCGCGTCGTGCTCGCGCGCGATGACCGCTTCCTTCGTCGCGTACATACAACAGATGGATGAACAGTAACCTTGGTCGCGCGCGCAATCGCGCGAGCCGACGCACTGAATCCACGCCACTTTTTTCGGATGTTTGCCATCGCTCGGTCGTGCGACAACACCCGTCGTCGGTCCTGTCGCAGAGAGGAATCGCTCAAACTCCAGCGACGTGACAACATTCGGGTAACGACCGTAACCCAGTTCGGGACGATAATCGAGTGCTTTCAAATCAATCGGGTCAACACCTGGCGTGAGAATCACCGCGCCGACATTCAACTCGCGCGTCTCTTCGATCATCGCGTGATTCACCGCGCCCGCGCGACACGCATAAACACACTCCAAACATTCCGAGCAGACGCCGCACGCGAGACAGCGTTCCGCTTCGGCAACTGCTTCACCCTCGGTCATCGCGCGCATAAACTCGTCGAAATTTTTGACGCGCTCTTCAACGGCAATCCATTCCGCATGCGTACGTCCACGCGCGGATGCTTTGCCACTTTGGATTTTGGTGACAATTTCCTCACGCGAGAGTTTGACGACTGTTGACTGTTGACTGTCGACTGTCGACTGTTGACCCAGGTATTGTTGAATTGACTTTGCCGCCTTGTGCCCCGCCGCAATCGCATCGATGATAAAGCCAACGCCCGTGACGACATCGCCGCCCGCAAACAACCCAGGACGCCCCGTCGCCAGCGTTTCAGGATCGACCGCAACCGTACGTCGCTTGCTCTGTTCAACTCCTTGCACATTTTGAATCGGCGTTAGGTCGGGAGCTTGACCGATTGCAAAAATCACCGTGTCGCATTCGATAATGTGCTCGGTGTTCGGGTACGTTTCGAGCGTCAGCCGTCCATCTTTTTCAAACTGCATAAACTTGACGTTGATACATTCGACGCCCGTGATCTTGCCATCGGTCACAACAACTTGCTTGAACGAACGCGACGGATAAATGCCAATGCCTTCTTGCTCGACTTGTTCCAGGTCTTCTTTCGTCGCGGGCATCGTGTCGCGCGATTCGAGACACGCCATCGCAACGCTTGCCGCACCGAGTCGCCGCGCGGTTGTCGCCGCATCCACCGCAACCGCGCCGCCGCCGAGAACGAGAACACGCTGATTTTGGATTTTGGATTTTCGATTGCGAGTTGATTTGGCTCAATCACCAGACTCACATCGCGCAGAAAATCGAGTGACACAATCACATCGGGATGATCCGCGTTTGGAATCGGCAACTTGCGTCCTTTGTGAGAGCCAGCCGCGAAGAATACCGCGTTATATCCATCGGCAAAAAGTTTTTCGACATCCTCAACACGCGTGTTCAATTTCAAATCGACACCCAGCGCGAGAATGTCATCGATCTCTTTTTGCACGCGGTCATGCGGCAAGCGAAAATTCGGCACGCCAACACGCATCATTCCGCCCGCCACAGAATTCGCTTCCAACACAGTGACGTGATAACCTTGTCGCGCCAAATCCGCGGCGCACGTCATCCCCGCGGGACCAGAGCCGACAATTGCAATTCTGGAAGTTGGAGACTGCGAAGCGTCCCGTAGGGATTGGAAGTTGGAAATTGGAACTGAGTTCACTGTCGCCTGTTGACTGTCGACTGTTGACTGATTCCAATGCCAGTCCGCCACAAATCGTTTCAAATCTCGAATCGCCACGGGCGCATCGTGCGTGCCGCGATTGCATTGTGTCTCGCATTTCGCAATGCACACGCGCCCGCAAATGGACGGAAACGGATTGTCCTCTTTGATGACGCGATACGCATCGGCAAATCTTTTTTCGCGGATGAGCGCGACGTATCCTTGCGCGCGTTGATGCGCGGGGCATGCATCCTTGCACGGTGCGACGCCGCGCTTTTCAATCGCGAACGCATTCGGAATCGCTTGCGGGTACAATTTATAAATCGCTTTGCGACTCATCATTCCTGCGTTAAATTCGTCGAGCAACGGAATCGGACATTTCGCCGCGCAATCGCCGCAGCCCGTGCATTTTTTTGTATCGACGTAGCGCGGATGCTGGCGAATCGTCGCCGTAAAATTCCCAGGTTCGCCCTCGACCTTTTCCAAATCGGCGGTCGTAATGATTTCGATGTTGAGATGGCGTCCTGTCTCGACGAGTTTCGGCGACATTATGCACATTGCGCAATCGTTCGTCGGAAACGTCTTGTCGAGTTGCGCCATTCGTCCGCCGATGGCTGGCGCGCGGTCGAGCAAATACACTTTGAACCCAGCTTCGGCAAGGTCGAGCGACGCTTGCATTCCGCCAATGCCTGCGCCGACGACGAGCACCGCGCCCACTTTTTGATTTTCTGATTGCGTGATTGGATCAGCCATAGTCTTTTACTCAGTTTTGCGATTGTTCCAATAGCATCACCGATTTGGTCAGGTCTTGTGGCGTCACACCTGGCGATTCGATTCCAACGCTGCGATACACTTCGGCGATGCGCGCAAGCACGGCATCGTTTTCCAACGACACGCCGCGCAACGCGAGCTCCAACGCGCCTGTCGCGAACCGCGGCAAGAGAGTAAAGTCGCCCGACAACAACACATCGTCAATGTGATGATCGTGCAAGCGCGCGGTCACGCGAATAAGACCACCTGGCGCTTTGTTCGCCGTCTCGACCACGCGCACATCGGCGTGAATCTTGACGCCTTGTTGGCGCAAGCCGCCCTTTTGATGCAACCATTCATCGCTCGCAAATTGTGCGTCGAGTTGTTCCCCGATTTGCAATTCCTTTGTCGATAATTCGCCGCGAATCAGTTTGTGTCCCAGGATCGTCTCGACTTTTTCGCGATAAGTTGTCATCACCGCTTCGCGCTCGGGCGTATGTCCCAACTGTCGCGTCATCGTCGTCATATATTCGTTGAGCGATTGAAAAATCTTGTCGCGCATTTTTTCCGACGAGACCTTGAGCACTTTCGACATCAACTCGAAATTGAAATCGAACATAAACGATCCGACGACGACTTCGGCAATGCCGATTTGCGCCGCGCCAGTCCCGCCAATTTTTTTGCCTTGCACGTGAATATCGTTGATCGGACGATAATTCGCGGGAATGCCGAGCGCCTGATAGGTTTCGACAATCGGTTTCACGTACAGTGCAAATCGTTCGCCTAAATCGGTGGGCAATTTGTCGCGATGGAAAATCCATTGCACGAAAACTTGATCGCGGTCGAGATACACCGCACCGCCACCCACCTCGCGGCGATAAATCGGCAAACCGTGCGCGCGGCAGTACTCGACATCCACTTCTTTTTCGAGTTCCTGATGAAAGCCGATGCAAACATACGGATCGGATGGATTGACAAAGATGATCGTGTCGGGCGAATCCGCATCCATCGCATACGCGACGGCGTGATAGACTGTTTGCGAACGAACGGGCGGAACGAGATGCAAATCAAGCAGGCGAATCGAATCTGTCATATCTGACCCTCACCCTAACCCTCTCCCTACGAGGGCGAGGAAATTTGTTGTGCCACGAGTTCTACTACGTCCATCACTTTCATTCGTGCCTTGCGTGCGGCATCGTGCTTGCGGGCTGCGCCCATCAACGTACGCTCGCATTGCTGGCACGCCGACACAAGTACGTTCGCGCCCGTGCTCACTGCGTCGTCCAATCGTTCCGATGCAATCTTGGGCGGCAGAGTTGGATCGAATGTTTCGAGATTGCCGCCGCCGCCACAACACATTGCGTTCGCGCCATAATTTGTCATCTCGATGAAACGCGCGGACGGAATCGCGTCGAACACCGCGCGCGGTGCGTCAAACACGTGCGATTTCCGACCCAGATCGCACGGGTCGTGGTACGTAATCGTTCCCTCAAACGCATTGAGCTTGAGCACGCCATCGCCAATCATTCGCGCGAGCAGTTGCGTCGAGTGTTTCACCTCGAATGGCAGCAGCGCGCCGAGCAGCGCAGGATATTCGTGATGCCACATGTGATAACACGATGGACACGTCGCGACGAGCGTGTGTGCGCCCATCGTTTGAATCTGCTCGACGTTGTGCCGCATTAAATCGAGCGCGCGTTCGCGTTGTCCTGCCGCGAGCAATGGATAACCGCAACACCATTCCTCGCTTCCCAGGATTGTGAAATCGGCGTGTGCGAAAGCGAGAATCGCAGTGAACGATTGCGGGATGCGATAGCTTTGCGGAAAGAGCGCGCTTACGCAACCCGTAAAGTAAACAATCTCCGTGCCTTTGCGATTTAACAATCCTTCAGGCGCGCGTTCGAGATTCTGCGTCCACAACACGCGATTGTCCGCCGCGTCACCCGTCACGTTGCGCGCTGCGCCGATGTTGTCGCGCAATCGACTGAGACGTCCCATTCCATCCACGATGGCTGGGTCGGTGAACGATGCGCGCCGCGATTCTTCCCAGCATAGTTCGCGCACGCTCGCCAACATCGCGCCGATGTGAACATCGTTCGGACAGCGCGCGCCGCACAAATCGCAACCCAGGCAACGCCACAGCGCGGGACTGTTGAGCAATGCGTCGGTCATTCCGAATTGCACGAGGCGCAGAAAATTTGCGGGGCGCAAATCGGCGATGTGCGCGATGGGACAACCCGCCGTGCATTTCGAGCACGCAAAGCACAAATCAATTTTCTGTTGCGATTTGGTGTTCACGAAATCGCGCAGTGTTGTGTCGAGCATGGCGACTGTGGTCATTTGTCGCTCCATAATTCACCGCAAAGACGCAAAGGTCGCAAAGAAAAAGCAGAAAACAAAACCTTTGCGTTCTTGGCGTCTTCGCGGTTCAGATTCCTTATGCTAACTTGTATTTGGCAACGTCGCCGTTGATCAGTTCTGCCAGCGCAGGGTCGTTCGCGCGCCACAGAGTCTTGAGTTCGTCGAGATTGCTCGCTTCGATTCTGATGAGCCAGCCCTGCTCGTATGGTGATTCGTTGATAAGCGTCGGCGAAAATTCCAATTCTTCGTTCACCGCTATTACCTTGCCACCAACCATCGCCAGCACACGTCCCACCCATTTGCCCGACTCGATGCTCATCACCGCTTGACCCTGCGTCACCGCGCGGCCTGTCTTGGCAATCTCGACGTATTGGATTTCTTTCGCGAGTTTTTGTGCGAATTGGGTAAAGCCCTGCGTGACAACATTTCCTTCCAGGCGCGCCCACGCGTGATTTTTGTCATAGTAGAGATCATCAGGAAATTCATAACCCGCGATATTCATCGATCCCTCCGTTGTGATATTGGACGCTGATGAACGCGAATTAACGCGGATAAAAAAAGTAAAATATCGGCGTTCGTCGGCGTTTGTCCGCGTCCAAGCATTAGCAATTCTGCTTCAATATTTGCACAACCTTGCCTCGCGCATCGAGAATTCGCACTTGCAATGGCGTCTCACCCATCAACGCGTGCGTCGCGCAACCAAAGCATGGGTCGTATGCGCGGAACGCCATCTCGATGCGATTCAGTAAACCTTCGGTCACCACCGTGCCCGCATGAATCAAACCTTGCGCCGCTTGCTTGATCGACAAACTGATCGGTGCGTAATTATTCGTCGTGCCGACGATGAGATTCGCTTTCGTCACAATGCCGCGCTCGTCCGTCCAATAATGATGCGTCAGCGTGCCGCGCGGCGCTTCGACGGTGCCGACGCCTTCGGTTGGTTTCTCCGTCGGAATGTTGCGCACGTGCGGATTCGTAATTTCGGAATCGGTTGTCAATTCGACGAGACGCTCCGCCGCGTAAAGCAATTCGACCAAACGCGCCCAGTGAATGGCGAGCGTGTGATGCACGGGCTTGCCGCCGAGCGTCGCATAAAATTCGTCGTAGGCTTCTTGTGCGCGCGGCGTCGCCATTCCATCCGACGCATTGAGTCGCGAGAGCGGCGTCGCTTGGTACACGCCGCTGTCTTTGCCCGCGACAATTCCTTTCCAACCGATTTGTTTGAGGTACGGAAATTTCAAATACGTCCACGGCTCGACGCGCTCGGCGACGACGTTCAAATAATCGGCAGGCGCGTACTTGCAAAATTCTTTGCCAGTCGGATCGACCACACGAATATTGCCATCATAGAAATTGATCTTGTTGTTCTCGTCAACCATGCCCATATAGTACATCGGGCTGGTGTACGCATCGGACAAAATCATATCGACGTACGCCTTGTTCTTCAGTACCACATCGCGGAACACTTGAAGTGTGAATTGTGCAAAATCGATTAACTCGCGTCCGGTTGTTTCAAATCGCACACGTTCTTCCTCGTTGATTGATTTGCTCATGCCGCCAGGAATTGCGCTTATGGGATGAATTGTTTTGCCGCCGAGCGTACCGATAATGTCCATCGCCATCCCGCGACTGCGAATCACACGCTGTCCCACATCGACGCCGACCTTGTGGATGAGACCCAGGATGTTGCGCTCCGCGGGCGGCGCATCGGGACCGACGACGAAATCGGGACCCGCGAGGATGTAGAAATGCGTCGCGTGATCGGCGACGTAAAACGCGGAATACAACAACTCGCGCAATTTCTTACCTGTTGGCGGAACCTCAACGTGATACACCGCATCGCACGCTTTTGCCGATGCGAGATGATGCGCTTCGGGGCAAACACCGCAAATGCGTGGCGTAATGCGCGGCATCTCTTCGACGGGGCGACCTTCCGCAAATTTTTCAAATCCGCGCAATTCGGGAATGACCATCAATGCATTTGCGACGTTTCCTTCATCGTCGAGAAAAATATCGATCTTGCCGTGACCTTCGAGGCGGGTGACTGGGTCTATTGTGATTCGTTGCATAGTTCCTCCGTGTTGCGTATTGCGTGTTGCGTGACCCTTCGACTTCGCTCAGGGTGACGGAACACGCATCACGCATCACGCCTTGGCGCGGTGTAATAGTGATGCAGGTAATCCAAATCGATAGAACGTGCCGACTGGATCGACGATCTCGCCGATGATGCGCGCGGCGTCTTCTTCCGTGCTTGCGTCCGCAACCGATGCCGCCGCCGATAACAATGCCGCGCCTTGATCGACGACGTGCGGGGGAGCACCGTAACAACCGCGACAAGGCAAATCGACCTTGGTACACAACGCGCCGCATCCGCCGCGCGTCGCGGGACCCGCGCAAAGAATTCCCTGATCGAAAAGGCAAGACGCCGAATCGGGAATGATCTCGTGTGGGCGATAAAACTTTTGGATGCGTTTTTCCTGCCGCGTGTGCTTGCACTCGTCGCACACGGTCTTGTCGTTCGCGCCGACGACACTGCCCTTCGGTGGAAGTTTGCCGCTGAGAATTGCTTCAACCACGCTCCAAATCTGATGCGGTTGCGGCGGACAACCTGGGACGAAATAATCGACATCCTCGATTTGGCTCAGCATCTTGACCGTGTTGTAGAGTCGCGGAATGTTCACGTGCCCTTCTGGCATCGCATACGACGTTTGCGGCAGAACCTTGTCGGCATTGACGACCGATGGTTCGTCGAAATAGGCGCGCGCGAAAATGGATTCGCGGCTGTAGAGATTCGCGAGACCTGGGATGCCGCCGGTATGCGCGCACGAGCCGAACGCGACAAACACCTTCGACTTTTTGCGCAGCAAGTGTGCGACGTGTTCATTCTCGCTGTTGCGGATCGCGCCATTGAATAGGCACACGTCGATATGTTGATCGGGCATGGCCTCGACGTCGTGATATTTGTAATCCATCGCGACGGGCCAAAACAGAATCTCTGCCGCCGCATCGAGGTCGAGTATTTTTTCGCGCAACTCGACAATCGCGATTTCGCAGCCGCCGCAGGATGCCGCCCAATACAGACCCAGTTTCAATTTTGGCATTACCATTTCTCTCTTCACCACAGAGAACATAGAGCGAGATTCTTCGCTTCGCTCAGAATGACATTTCTCTGCGTTCTCTGTGGTTAATCTTTGCTCGCGAGTTCGCGCTTCCAATCGAGCGGACCGAGCGTGCGCACTTGAACGGTGAAATCCTGGACGAGTTGCGCCCACTTGTTGGCTTCCGCACCCGAAATCCAGCCCCAGTGAAATCGTCCTTTCTCGATGCCGTACTGCGCCAGCAATGTTTCGAGCAAAGGCATTCGGCGGAACGTTTTAAAGTTGCCGTTGCTGTAATGGCAATCGCCAGGCGGATGACAACCCGAAACGATGACGCCGTCCGCGCCGAGCGCAAATGCTTTCAAAACAAATTCAGGATCGATGCGCCCCGAACACATCACGCGAATAATGTCCACGTTTGGCGGCATCTTCATTCGATTCACGCCCGCCGTGTCCGCCGCCGTGTACGTGCACCAATTACAAAGAAAACCAACAATCCTGGGTTCAAAAGATTCTGTCATATGTATCCTTTTCCATAACTTACAGATAAAGCAACTGGGTTTGCCCCAAATCATTCTTGTCGGGCCGCCATTTCAGAACGCAGGCTGTAGCCCACGATTACCCCAAGTAGAAGGCCCCACATCGCGTGCATGACTAGAAAGAATCCGAGTAACCCTGCCGTGTCAGATGCAGTTCCTTTCAAGAAGATGGGCACCTGCACAAGCATCGGGATACTCATGATCTCTGTGTAGAGAATACCAAGCCCAACGCTCTTCTTCATAGAGGTCAGACGGAGAGCATCAAACCGGGTCACGGCTGTGCCAAAGATGACACCAAAGGCAAGGCCTATTAAATAGTGCCATACTACGCCCGGTAGAACGCCACCGGCTAAGGCTATGCCGAACAAGGAAAAGAAACCCGCCGCCGTATCTCCGATGACAGCGAATCCGTTTTCGGCTGGTTGCCCCCTGAACAGCAAAAACCCCATCATGATCAGATCGACCACAATTGTAGCTACCAGGCCTGCAATTAACCCGAGTACCGGTCCTTTGGCGCGGGCACTGCTGCCCATAGTATCCTTTGTGCGCGAATTATGCTGAAGCCTTGCCGCCATGCCTCTCCTTTTGTATATGTGTTGTGGTTGTTCCACACCGCTCCTTCGAACATCCTGCCTACATCTTCACCTGCCAAAAAAATTATCTATGACAATCTGGCTTCATTTTTAGATTTTGATGCTTCTTACGTGGAAATCATAGTCTGAACCTTTGCGGCAACCTTCTCGGCGATTTGCTTGCACCTCGTGAAGCAGTCACCTTCGATGTAGTTATTCACTCCCGTTAGGTCAGAAAAATCACAATTTGTGATCGCCCGACATTGAGTGCTGCCGAATTCTTTGGTAAACCATCTCGATAGCTTGTATCCACGGTTCATGCTACGGTTGAACTTGTTGATCTTTTCATCGAAGGCATTTCCACCAACGGTCATGATGGCAAGCAAGCGAATGACCCGCAGGAGGCTGTCTTCGATTTCACCAGTCCGCAAGCCAATAGCCATTACGCCAGCAGTGAAGGCGCTACAGGTGCGTCCCATAAATAACGTTCCTCCCATAAAGGCGGAGGTTGCATCGAAGAGTTCCTGATTTTGTTCAGGAGCATAGCCGAGATGGATGAGCACTGCCTGGGCACAGTGAAAGTTATTTTCGACCAAGTGCGAGTACAGCCTGGAGTAACTCGACCTTCCAGCCGCCAGAATGATTTCCTGGTGATTGCCATCGAGGGCGGCCAGAAAAAGCTCTGGCGAGCGCGTGACCGGCCCGATGCAATGGTACGGAAAGCGGTCCTTTCCGCGGATCTCCCGGCACTGAAGGGTCTTGTGGGAAGCGAGAAAATGCTGGCAAAGAGCATGCCCTTTGTCGAAGATCACCGGTAGCCCATGGTCGACCTCGTGCAGACCGTAGCGTATACCTAACAACGCTAGGGGTGAAGTGACCGCGCCGCATTCAAATCCGGTATTGCCGATGCCCCCCGGCATTCCGGCACTGAGCTTGACCAACCATTCTTTCTCTGTCGATGAAATATCCAAGATTGACTTCATCACTGTTGGAGCGCAGTGCCCCATCCTCAGCAGGTTAGCGAAACACCGCCTGCGGTAGTCCCAATTTGGAGCTATTTCTGTTTTGTGAGGTTGATTTTGGTTTTCCATCAAAAGTTCCTATTGAACCTCGCCTAAATTGTAATTCAGTGGAATGGCCGGAAACTCGTGATCCGTGAACTACACGATTGCGAATAGCCCTTCCAACTCTGCCACAATTTGTTGATCGGTGAAATGCCGCGCGGTGATTGCGCCCGCAGGACACGCCGCCACGCATGTGCCGCATCCTTTGCACAACGCTTCGTTGATTTGCACGACGCCGGTGCCGTTGTGCGCGAGGTAACTGATCGCGGTGTACGGACACAACGCGATACACGTCTTGCAACCCGAACACGATTTTTCATCAACGAGCGCGGTGGTCGGCGAGATCACCACCTCGCCGCGACTGAGCAACGACAGAACTTCACCAGCCGCCGCGCCCGCGTGCGCGACCGTGTCGGGTACATCTTTCGGCGCTTGGCACGTACCCGCGAGAAACACGCCTTCGGTGTTTGTGTGGAATGGTCGAAGTTTTGGATGCGCCTCTTGGAAAAATCCGCTCGCACTCCGACTGATTCCAAACAGCGATGCAACTTTACCCGAATCGTGTGGCGCTTCCATTGCGGTTTCAAGAACGACCATATCGACGGTGATCTGAACGGGGATGCCAAGCGTCGTGTCTTCGGCTTTCACTTGCAACTTGCCATCGTTCTGCATGACGACTTCTGCGCCGCGCCCGCGCACAAAGTATACGCCCTCTTCCTGAACGCGTTGGTAGAATTCTTCATAGTCTTTGCCGAATGCGCGAATGTCCATATAAAACTCGAAAACTTCTGCGCCTGTTTTATCACGTACGAGATGCGCGTGCTTTAACGCATACATGCAGCACACGCGCGAGCAATAGCGATTCGCGTGTTCGTCGCGGCTGCCGACGCAATGAATGATCGCGACTCGCTCTGGCTTTTTTCCATCAGCGGTGAGAATCTGTCCCTTGGTCGGTCCCGTCGCGCTCGACATTCGCTCGAATTGCAAGCCATCGAGAATGTTCGGCGATTTGCTGTACGCATACGCCGACAAGCGTTTGGGATCGAACATTTCAAACCCAGTCGCGACGATTATGCTGCCGACATTCAGCTCGACGATTTCTTCTTTCTGATCGAAATTGATTGCGCCCGTCGGACACGCCTTGACGCAATCCTTCAAACATTTGCCGCGACTGAGCCACACGCACGTGTCCTTGTCGATAACCGCTTTCATCGGAATGCCTTGACCGTTAAGCGGAATGTACGCCGCACGACGTTTGCTCAACCCTGCATCGAATTCATTCGGCACGCCTTTGCGATACACGCACGCATCGACACATTCGCCGCAACCCGTGCACAGAGTCATATCGACATAGCGTGGGCGCTTGCGAACCTGCACCTTAAATTGTCCGACGTAACCCGACACGCCGATCACATCGCTGTAGGTTAGCAGTTCAATGTTGGGATGTCGACCGACATCCATCATCTTGGGTCCAAGAATTCAGGTGCTACAGTCGAGCGTCGGAAACGTCTTATCGAGTTGCGCCATGTGTCCGCCGATGGATGGCTGGCGTTCGACTAAATCCACTTTGTATCCGCCCTCGGCAATCGTCAGCGCGGCTTGAATGCCCGCGATGCCGCCACCGACGACGAGCGCAGCGGGTGTCACATGTTCTTTGCGGGCGTTCAGCGGTGCGTGATGTGCTACACGCGCGACGGCGGCGCTCACGAGTCGCTTTGCTTTTGCCGTTGCTTGCGCGTGGTCTTCGACGACCCAGGACACTTGCTCGCGAATGTTTGTCATCTGGAAATAGTACGGATTCAATCCCGCAGCAGCAACGGCATTTTGAAACGTCGGCTCGTGCATTCGCGGCGTGCAAGACGCGACGACGACGCGATTGATGCCCTGGTTCTGGATGTCGTCCTGAATCATTTTTTGACCTGGCTCCGAGCAAACGTACTTGTATTGCCGCGCGACGGTGACATTCGGCAACGTACCCGCAAAGCGCGCGACCTCCGCCACATCCACCACCGCGCCGATATTGATGCCGCACTCGCAAACGTAAACGCCGATGCGTATCTGTTCGTCAGTCATCCGTCCTCCGTCTCGTAGTCACGTAGTCGGACTATTCGACTATGAGACTACATGACTACACGACTATTTTTCCATCGCCTGCCACACCAGTTCCGTAATATCCAAAATCTTGATGCGTGTTTTGGTTTTGCGCGCCGCACCTAAAAGTGTGCGTTTGCATTGCTGGCACGCCGAGATGATCGCCTCAGCACCAGTGTCAACCGCCTGCGCGAGACGGCGCACCGCAATGTCATCGGTCACCGCCGCTTCAAGCATTGCCACGTCGCCACCGCCGCCGCAGCACATTGCATCTTGTCGATTGTTGGGCATCTCGCGCAACGTAATCCCAGGAATGCTTGTTATCACCGCGCGCGGCGCAGCGTAGACGCCGTTCTTGCGACCCAGGTCGCACGGGTCGTGGTATGTGACCACCCACGGCAATTTCGTCATCTTGATGCGTTTATCCGCGACGAGTTGCGCCAAATATTCGCTCGCGTGCAAAACTTGAAAACCGAATTTGCCACTGCCGTTCGTGTACGAGGGATAGAGATGTTTCCACGTGTGATAGCACGACGAACACGTCGCTACCAGATTTTTCGGTGCGAGCGCTTTGACTTGATCGATATTGTGATGTGCCAGGTTCGCCATTTCGTTTTTCATTCCCGCACCAAAGAGCGGATAGCCACAGCACCGCTCGTCGCCGCCGAGCGTCGTGTAACTAATTTTCGCTTGCTCCAACGTTTGCACGAGTGACTGCGGAATCGAATATGCCATCGGATAAAATGACGACACGCAGCCCGTGAACAATAAGACTTCGGCGTTCGCCTGCGCTGTTTGCGAGAGTTGCGTTGGTGCGGCGTCGAGGTTTTGGCTCCAAATCAAGCGCGAAGCATTGTCTTCGTTGAGAATGTTGTATTTAGCGCGTACCGTATCGCGTAGTCGCGTGATGGTTTCGGGAATTTGATTTTGTGCGACTGCCCATTCCCGCAAGTGACGCATGGTATCGCCGGTCATGATGCCGCGTGGGCAACGCTCGCTGCACGCGTAGCATTGCGTGCAGAGCCAGAACGTGCGGCTGTTGACGACCTCATCGCGCAAGCCAAGCCGCATCAACTGCCACAACTGGCGCGGTGTGTAATCCATCAGCGTCGAGGCGGGACACGAGATGCTGCACGTGCCGCATTGGAAACAGGTGAGAACCTTTTTCCAATCGGGTTCGACTTGTTTTAGGAATTCGCGATCCAGGCGCTCCTCGGTCAACACGCCCAATTGTTTAGCGACCATTCGGCGCGACCTCCTCGGCTTGGCCGACAAAGCGTCGGACAGTTTTCAAAAGCACGTCGGGTTGAATCGGCTTGGAGAGCCAGGCATCGATGGGAATGCGCTCGTCGTCGGGAAAGGAACTGGCATACTCGCTGGTCGTGATCGACGAGACCATCACGACGGGGACATCTTTGAGCTGCGGTTTGGATTTGATCTGCTTGCTGACCTCGATGCCTTCCAGAACGGTTGACATCATCACGTCGAGCAAAATGAGGTCGGGTTTGTCTTGGCGCAATGCTTCGATAGCTGCTCTACCGTTTAGCGCTTGCGTGACTTGATAGCCCGCCGCTTTGAGGATCGTCTCGCAGACCATTTGATAATCAGAGTCGTCGTCGACAACAAGGATTTTTTTCATGCGCTCTCCTCCGCTTGCAGAAATGCAATCTCGCGGACAGCGTCATTGTGTCCACGAGAGCTAGGTCGAATCGATCATGCTTGACTATGCTTGATTATGCTTTTTGAGGGACGGGTATGCGAAACTGGAATTGACTGCACAAAGTACCGTGCAAAGCGGTAAAGCGTTCTGTGCCGCCGCGCATGCAGCCGCTGAGATCGAAGAATTGACAATTCTCACAAACGCGCAGACGGCGACCACACTTGGGGCAAACGCGATGTCGCTTGGGCGGCATCAAAAGATGCAATGTTGTACCACAATGATGACAAACGTACTCGGTCATTGCAGCACCTCACTTTCTGTCTGAACCGACAGACCGAACTAGTACGCCCAAATTATTTTGCATCTGACCTTTCAGAAACAAAATAGTGCGCACTACTCATTTTCGTTGAGTAGGCGCACTATTTGATGCAAGAACGTGCGTCGCACATTCTTGTCTATGACAGCTCGATAATTCCCTTTTGAATAGCGTATTTGATTAGGTCGCCGCGATCATGGATGCCCAGTTTTTGCATTATATGCGCGCGATGGTTTTGCACCGTTCGCACGCTCAAGCTGAGTAGATCGGCGATTTCTTTACTGGTATGCCCTTCGGCGATCAGTTGCAGAATCTCGCGCTCGCGATCGGTCAGCGTATCCAGCGTAGTGCGCTCTTGACCCGTTTCGATGCGGCGCAAATAATCTTCGACGAGTCGTTTAGTGATCGATGGATAGAGAAATGCTTCGCCCTGATACACGGCATGAATCGCAGACACCAATTCGCTGCCTGCGACTTTTTTCAATACATAGCCGGTTGCGCCCGCTTCAAGCATTTGCGCAACGTACTCGTCGCTTTCGTACATGGTGAGCACGAGCACGCGCGCATTCGGATCATCGCGTCGAATTTGCTTGGTCGCTTCCAGCCCGTTGAGCAAAGGCATCGCAATATCCATCAAAATAACATCAGGCTTGAGCGACCGCGTTTTTTCGATGGCGTCGCGCCCGTCCATGGCTTCGCCCACCACTTGCATATCGACCTGGGAATTCAACAACATGCGAATTCCTTCGCGCAAGATGGTGTGATCGTCGCAAATAAGAACCCGAATCTTAGTCATGGCATTTGCTCTACAGGAATCTCGACTAGCAACCGCGTCCCATTACCAATCGTCGATTCGATAGTAAAAGTGCCGCTCAATAGCTCGGCGCGTTCGCGCATGCCAAATAAACCCCAGTGATAGTTGGCGGCTGATTCATCCAACATCGATTTTAGGTCAAAGCCGCGACCGTCATCTTGAATGGTGAGTTTCCAAACGGTCGGCGAATGACTCAATTGAATATTCACGTGTTGGGCATCGGCGTGTCGCACAATGTTCGTAATCGCCTCTTGCGCGATGCGAAATAATGCGGTTTCGACCATCGGTGCGCCGCGCAAGCCGCTTGCCATTTCGAATTGTAATTGAATACCCAATGATTCGAGATTATTCTTGGCATACCAGCGAATCGCGGCGGCGAGTCCCAGGTCGTCGAGCAGGGCGGGGCGTAAATCGAAAACCATTTTGCGAACGTTTTCGAGCGTTTGTTCGCCGAGCGTGCAAGTCGCATCGAGCTTGTCATGAATTTCGTGATATTGTTTCGGGACAAGCGTCGAACACATTTCGATGTTGAGCAAAATCCGAGCGAGTGAGCCACTCGTGTCGTCGTGCAATTCGCGCGCGATGCGCTTGCGTTCGTCTTCCTGGGCGCTCAAGACTTGACGTGAGAGCAGATGGAGTTGGGCGCGATTGGCTTCGATCATGTGGGTGTGCGTAGCGAGGCGTCCCAACATTGTGTTGAGGGATTTTGCAAAATGGTGAAACTGGGGATCATCGATTTCGTCAATGTTCGCGCGGACGGTCGTATCGCCGCGGTCGATTCGTTCAACGGTCTGTTGCAGCACGTCGATCGAACGAAGCGCAGTGCGGAGTATAAAATAATTGATGAGAAGGCTGAGAACAATGCCCACGGAGGCAAAGAAGAGGATCAGCCCAGCCACTGATGCTTGGACCAGTTGCTGGGTAATGTAGGTGCCCCCAATGGCACCGATGATGATGACGACCGCGTTGCCGCTGAGGACCTTGTAGAGGATCGGAAGACGTTTCCACCAACGAAGCATTTTTGAGATTTCTCCGAGTACTGCGACGCCAATCCTGTTATACTTCGCAGCGTTGGATCACACGATGAGGCGGACAGGACAAATAAGCGATGTCAAGAATGACTCCCAAGATCGGAATGAGAATAGTAGCGATGACGATGATAGCACAAAGAAAGATTTTTCTGAACATAGCGATTCTCCCTTCATTACATCCCAACTAAAAGCCCCTGACAGACCCGCGAGTCCGTCAAGGGCAAACTTTACCCGCTTGAATTCATTCCTCACGATAATTGTATGACCATAATGGCGTGATGTCAAACATGTTCATTCATGCTTAGGTCTGTTTCCTGGGTCGATTTTTTCGAAACTTGCCAGATTGTGAGCTGGTTTCTATGAAGCGTTAATGTTGGCTTTCACTGGCGCATTCCAGTGGCGTGCTGATGCGAGCTGGTCGGCGGACCACTGATACGCCTAGATACTGCAAGCCATTCGCCAACGAGCCGGCGCATTCTTTGCTCTCGTCGTCGCAATAACCCCAAGCACAAGGATTCATCGCGTCGATTAGGAGAAAACTATTGAAGATGTAAGCTGCTTATCCTCTTTTATTTTGAACTTTGACATTGCACTACACGGAGGACAATCTCTCGCAATTGCACTTGAGCACGCCATTACCTTTCGCTCAACGGAGACGAATCGATGCTCGCCAAAGTTGCCGATAATCAGGTGCTGGATAAAAGCGGAAATGTTATCGAGGGTCTGTTCACAAGGTAAGAAAGGGTCAAGCATAATGGAAAATCAATACGATGTAATTGTCATCGGGGCTGGAAATGGTGGACTTGGCGGCTGTAACCTCGGCAAAGATTGGTTTATAAACACGATATCCCCGGAGGTTGCGTTACGAGCTTTCGGCGTGGAAGAATTCATTGCTAAAATGGAGTATTACATACCGGGCAGCCGCGAAAGCATAGAGCAGATTTTCTCGTATTGTGAAGACATCCAACGCGCTGCTGATTACATAGAAGCATGTCATGGAAATCCTGATCCAGTAATCATGCTGCGGGATCACCATTGTTCACCCAACGGTACCAGCATGCTGTTCTTCATGAAACTATATTCTGTGTTTGCGCTTCCAACGACGATGATATTTTTCATTACGATTCTCTTCCGACAACGGTAACGCGTTCGATGCGAGTATGCCCCGCAACCGTTGCAATGCCGATTTGACCATGCAAATAGGCATTCGCCGAATCCGTCCAGCGCAAGATTTCGCGTCCATCAATTGAGGCGATAATATTGTTACCCCGCACATTGACTTGGAGTGAATATTTTCGACCGTGTTTCCAGGCCAATGATGCCTCTGCCACCTGCCGATAACCCCCCTCATTTTTGTACAACGCAATTCGATTTTCTGGCGCAAGTCCAATCGCGTACGAACGGCGCGTGCCTTGCACCCTGACTAGGAGGTAGTGTTGATTGCCGATAATCGGTACAAGATCAACGGCGAATGAGTAGTCACGCCACATCACATCGCCGGTATATGCTTCGCTCACCCCGGCTCCGCTTCCATGAAAAGTGTTATCTTCCTTACGCCAATAGCCACGCAAAAATGTCCAACCACTAATCGCGCCATACTGGTTGTGCTCACGACTGAAATCGCACGTAAAATTTGGTGCGCCACCCCAATCGAGCGAGTCGAGTAATAGATTTCCGCTCCATGCTTCGCCCGTGTTGCGAAATACAATGCCAACTTGGGACAGCAACGCATTATTCATCGATGGGAGCGTGAACCCAATCGTTTGCCACTCCCCGGGCTTGAGCATAGCACCGGGTTCTTGATGAGACACCCGCGCATGTTCATCCCACACAAAGAGCGACGCGCTCAATCCTGCCGGGGCATCGGCAGGGATGGACAGGCGCGCAGTAAGGGTTTGCCCCGGATAAATCAACGGCGAAAAACTTGCGCCATAATAATTTGCGCTCAACTCGTTGGGGCGATAGTACGTTTTGACAAACACGCGTGCCTCGCCTTTTTTCTTCAAGCCGCGCAAATGAATTTGCAACGCGCTATTTGTTGCTGGTCGTAAGAAGATTTCGCCCAATTGAGCCTGTCCGATAAATCCTTGCGTCGAGCCGCGATAATCAAAATGATAACGCGGGGATGAGGATGATTCAACGTTCGCAATTTTTTTGCCGAGGCGTACGAGTAAATCCGTACACGCTGGAATATTCATCAAGTTGCGCGTGCCGATTACACTTGCACCCACCAGCACATCATTCATCGCCTGACGCCAATGTTGATCGATTCCATCTAGCCCAACCGCAACACCCATTACCGCCCCGACATTGCCCGCATTGCAATCCGTATCCCAACCGGCATTGGTCGCAATCTGAACTACTCGCGAGAAATTGCCGTCGCCATAAAGCAGTGCCAGGGCGACGATGCCCGCGTTCGAAATGATCGGAACGACGCCGGGATATTTGTCGTAGCCAAAATTTTGCGCGAGGAATTGATAGCCTGCCCGCCAATCGCCCGGGTGCGCCCGATAAAAATCAACCATCGCATGAACCACCCGCGCGTACTCGCTTTCACGTGGGATTTGTGCAAGTGCGCGTTCAATCAACCGCGCAGGATCCGATTCGTTAAAAGCACAACTGACCAGCGCAGCGATAAATCGTCCGCCCCAAATTCCTTCGCCATCGGTCGCAACACTGCTCGCGCGTGCCGCATAGTCTGCTGCGAGATCGGGATCGTTCGGCGCAACCAAGCCCCAGACATCGGAAAAAATTTGTCCACCGATTTGCTCGGCGATCATTTTTCCATTTTGCGCCATCGCACCGGAACGCGGAGCAGTCATGCCGTTTGCCAAATTCAAGTACGCCGTGTGTTCGGTCGAAACACCATAGCCACCCCACCAAATCGTGCCGCGTTGGTCCGCGAGATAGTTAAGCATCGTTTCGCCGATTTGTGCGGCGGTAAGATTCACGCCAAAATCGTCGAGCGCACGAATCAACACCATGGGCATGGCGGTGTCATCGTCGGGCTTGAAAATTATTCCCGACGACAAAGGGAGAAAGTCGGTCACCTCGCCTAGGTTGTCTGCGATCTCTTTCGCCGTCCAATTCTCGACTGGGGCACCGAGACGGACACCAATGCATTTGCCGAGCCAACCAGCATACACTCGTTCGCCATAGTCTCTAGGAAGTGTGGTCATAGATATTCTCTTTTTTGTTTCAACAACCAGGCGTACAGTTTGGGATTGGCATAGGTGCGTTGCCATGCATTATGCTCAGCATCCGGATAAATCGTGAGCTGCACCGGCGCACCCAGCGCGCGTAGTTCATCGACCAATTGAATCGACTGATCGACTGGGATGACTGGGTCTTGGGCTCCGTGAAAAAACCACATTGGAATCGATTTGAGTTGAGCGACCCGCTCGGGGCGTTTGAGAATCTCCGGTCGGGATGGACAAATGGGAACAAGCGCAGCAAATTGTTCTGGCTGCAACGCGGCGAGTTGGAGCGCACCTCGTCCTCCCATACTCAACCCAGTCAAGTATACGCGTGATTGGTCTATGCGGTATGAGCGTTTCGATTCCTCCAGTAATGCACCGAGCGCATCCATTTCGATTGACCAATCCGAGTCCGTAGGGCATTGCGGCGCGATGACAATGAACGGAAAATCGTCCTGGGTTTGCAAGAACTGGGGCAAGCCGTGCAGTTTCAATTTTTCCAGGTCGTTGCCGCGTTCGCCAACGCCGTGAAGCGAGAGGATAAATGGGAATCGTTTCATCTCGTCAGCCGTATACGCACGGGGCAGCGCGAGCAAATAATTCAGATGAATGGATTTGGTTATTTGTTTTTCAAACGTAAGCGGTTGCTGAATCATAAAGCCCCTGGACAATTTCATCCAATTGCACACCAGCGACGAATGGCAGGCACAAGCCACGACAGGTATTCAATTGCGTTCGCCATATTTCGCTAATTGCCTCAACACCTTGATACGCGCCGCACAATGCGCCAACCATCGCCGGCAACGAGTCTGCCGATTTGGGAATGGCATTCGCGCATAGAACTGCGTTCTGCAAATCGCCGTGACACATTTCGACAATTGCAAAGGCAGCGGGCAAGGTCTCTGGCGCAGCATTGCCATACGAGTAAACGGTGTTGATAACCCGCTGAGTCAAGGCGAGCAGCAAATCTTGAGGACTCGCGGCATCGTGTAAACATTTGCGTGCAATTTGATCGCCGTGCGCGATCCACGAATCATTCGGGAATTCCTTGCGCGCGTGAGTGAGCGCCGCCGCGATGTTTTCCCCCGCCGTAAGTTGCGCAATGGCAACCGCCATTGCGCGGGCGGCATAAATGCCATCTTCTGCGTTTGTCACCTCCGCATCGAGTTGGGCGATGTGCGCGGCGCGCTCCGGCTCGTTAACGCAGAGTAACCCAATCGGTACGGCGCGCGCAACTGCTGAATCATCGTAATGCTGTGGATTGTCGTTGCCCGTCGCCGGAGGTTCGAGTCCGCGTTTGAAATTGTCGATGGCAGCGCGTTCTGAAAAACCGGTGAGCACTTGATCGGAAATCGGTACGATGCGTTCTCGCCATGCGGCGGAAAATGGGGTATCAGAAATTTCCCTGGCATTCAACAAGGTCTGCGCGGTGAACACGGCGTACTCAGTGTCATCCGTTGGAAAGGGTTCCAGTGTTTCTGGCGCGTTGCGATGCGTGAACGGCATCGTCAAGCGAAGGATATGATTTCGCGCCGAATCACGGTTCGTGCGCCACAAAAACTCGCGTCGTCGTTCCACAAATAGGTGCGTGCGATGAAACAACGCAGGGAATGAAATTGCATCGCCGTACGCAAGACCAAAGAGTGCGCCAGAAAATTTTCCAAGAGACAGAGTCGTCATGATGTTCGCCGTGAGTGAGTAACTTGAATTGGTATTCCTATGGACTGCCCATCGCTTCCGCACTAAATTCTGTCTATCAACGATTGGGCAACCTGCTCGATATTCATTCCTGCAACAAAGCCAATGCACTTGCCCGGCGCAACGCGTGCGCGCGCAAGCCATTCATTCGGAATTGCGTCGCTTCCGCCGTATGCACCAGAGAGTGATCCAACAATCGCGCCAATGGTATCCGCATCGCGACCAAAGCTCACGCCGGCGGGAATCACCCGTTTTAATTCGCCGTGCGTTGCGAGGAATACGCCGAACGCGAGCGGAACCGCTTCAGTCACGAGATCGGACCAGGGCCACCATGATACGACCAACTCGGCGCTCAGTTTTTCGAGTGCAGCGTCGAGAGCATCTGGCAATTCGAGGGCAACGCGCGCAGCTCGTTGCAACGCTCGAAACGTCCACGAGTTTTTCGGCGCGGCATCGAGTGCGGCTTGGATCATTCCTTCCGGAGATGCGCCGACCATCGCAACGGCAATCGCGGCGGCGACCGCTTGCGCGGCAAAAATTCCATCGCGCCCATTCGACACACTGCCGAGTGTGAGCGCGAGTTGCGCGGCATGTTGCGGATCGCCTGCCGCGATGATCCCAGCCGGGCTGATCGCCATTGCGACGCCATCACTCCACATTTGATGACCAAATGCACCCGATTGCGGCGCGTGCAATTTGGCAACCAGGTTGCGAGTGGAGATAACATCACTGAATCCACCGGGGCGATATGCTTGATTCGGTGCGAGCAGTTTGTCACGCCATTCCGCTTCGACGTTTGCCAGCGTGATGCGAGTGCCATATTGGGTAAGCAAGTACGCGTTGAATAATGTGAAATCGGTATCGTCCGTACCGACGGCTGCATCACTCAAAAAGCCAGTTATCCGTCCATGTTGTGCGCGAATTTCAGCCGCGGTGCGTCCTTCGACCGGCGCGCCCATCGCATCGCCAATCGCGACACCGAACAATGCGCCTTGCGCGCGGCGAATCAAATCAGCACGATTTAGTTTTGACACTGGGCATCAATCCACTCGATTGTATTTTTGATTCCTAGCATTTCTTCGCCGCCGAGCGTAAGAACACGATTGCCGAACGGTACTGCCGCAAGCCAGGAACGTGGCACACGCATGGGTGGCGGATTGCAGAGTTGCCCGCTGCGCGGATCAACTCGCTCTACCAAACCGAGGAATCCATTGCGATTATAGCCACCCAAAATGATAATGGAATTTTGCGCGACGACGGTTGCTGTCCACGTACGCGCCGTGATCTTCCAATCGAGCGTTTGCCATGTATCCTGAATCGGATCGTATCGCTCAACGGCATTGAGATAACCATCGCCGGCGACATAACCGCCTATCGCGTACAGATTATTCTCAAATGTGACCATCGTCAGTCCGCGACGCGGCGTGGGTAATCGCGCCAGACGTTGCCATTGGGCAGAGTCGAGATCGTAGGCCTCGACGACATCGAGGTATCCTTCAAGGTCGCCATCGTTCACGCCGTCGAATCCACCGGCAACGACGATGCGCCGACCTACCAACGCCACGGCAGGTTCGCGGCGCGGCGTTGGTAAATGGGTAGCGATGCGCCAAGCATTTTCCTGTGGCGAAAAGACCTCAACGGCGGAGACGAGTCCGCGTTCCGCGCTCCAGCCACCTAATACCCAGATTGTATTATCCACGACCACACTCGTGTGCTGGCTTCGCGCCATGTTTAAGGATGGCGCGGGTTGCACTTGAAGTGTTTGTGGAGCAAGTGTCTCGACAAGGTTAAGTTGAGTTGTACTGCTATTCCATCCCCCAATAGCGTAAATTCGATTGTCGAGCAACTGAGCTGTGAACGCCCGACGGGGAGTGAGCGAAGCGGGCACCGTGTAGTTTATCCGCAAAATCCATAGCATCGCGAACAGCGCGACCAACATCAATAGCATGAAAACTTTACGCGGCATGAAGCGATTTGAATCGGCGTGCATACGCCAACACCAATTGCGCAGTTGGACTATCTAACTGAATATGTCGATTAGTATTACTACGAGACTTCGTATGACTACGAGACTTTGCGATCAGTACGCACCTTACTAATTTTTGATCGATTTGGCGATATACTCATGCGCGAGATTCCCCTGAGAGAGAGGTCGCCATGAGAAAAACTGTGCGTTAT
>JACRMI010000063.1 GCA_016215025.1 Chloroflexota bacterium | reverse complement strand
CATTTGACAAATGTTTCAATTTCGGCGAGCATAAAAACACCTCCTGGGAGTGAGAATGAGTTGGAGTCGAGTCCTCTCATTCTACTCGCAGGAGGCACAGGTGCGCTCACAGGGAGTGGAACTGGTTAAGATAAGTGTTCGTAACTGTTGCTCATGTTTGGGGCTCCTTTGGTCGTCAGACAACCAAATTATGCCTCAACATGGGCAACCTTGCTACTTCCTTAAATTGGTAAGGGAATCAGGTCGCAAGTATCACTTCTGTATTCGATTGTGGCGAGCCATGAAAGCAGAGCAACTTGTTACCATTGTCGAGAGGCAATTCAACGCGCGGTTGAAACGAGCGCATGAATTCGATGTCGTCAGGCAAAAATTTATGCATTGCCCATTCGAGCATCACCATCAGCTTGCGCTCTTTTTCCGAATTGGGATCGTACGTCTGCGGGACGAAAAACCATTCGTCAGTGTTGCCGCGCACGACAGAACATCCTAGTCCATTTATCCGTCGAATCGTTTCAACGGGTTGCGGGCCATTGGCGGTGACATCGCCCAAGCAAACGATTTGATCGATATGCGCTCGTTCAATATCGGTGAGCACAGTTTGCAGCGCGATGAAATTACCGTGAATGTCAGAGATCAAAGCAATTCGCATGTTGCCTCCCCGAACTGATTCTAACACAAATAAACGTGCGACGCACCTCCAAGATGCGTCGCACGTTCCACCGATGAACAAAGGTCTATGGCAACGTCAGCGGCACATAGCCACTCTCTGCCACTGCTGCCTGTCCCTCTTCGGTCAACAACCAATCACGCAGCATCAGCGCCATGCTTTCTCTTGGCATGTTCTTGCGCGTCACCAAGTACACTTCTGCCGTCAATGGATACGCGCGCTTGGCAATGTTGTCCGAGGTCGGCTTGATTCCATTCACGCTCAACAATTTTACATTCTTGTCGGGCAGCATAAAGGTCACATAGTAATAGACCGAATACCCAATGCCTTGCGCGTCACCACCAATCGCATTGACCGCGCCCATCATGGTTTCGATAATCATGTTAGGCGCTTTGATCATCGGCGTGCCTTTCATCACCAAAGCATCCATCAATTCTTGACTGCCCGAATTGCGGTCACGCTGGTACGCTTTGATCGTTCCCTTGCCACCCAAACTTGCCCAATCCGTCAATTTGCCGGTGTAAATGGCGCGTGCATTTTCGATGGTGAGATCGTCGACCGGATTTTGCACGTTGGCCAAGAATACGAACGCATCGAGCGCGAATGGACGCACATCTAACTCTATGCGCTTTTCGCGTGCTGCTTTCAATTCATCTTCCGACGGCGGGCGGGCGACCAGGATCAGATCGGTTTTGCCATCGATCAGGTTCAGATACGCCGGATTGGTGCCGTGATGCTGGGTTGCCTGAAATACCTTGTCACCTCCCGCGCGCAAGTTTTGGATTCCGTCTGGCGATATGGTTCTTTCGGAAAAGGGCGGCTTTTGCCAAGCACAGCGCAAGCCAAATGCTTTGCAGGCGACAACGCGATGCAAGGGAATGGTCGAGGTCGAGCCATCAACCCGCGGATAATCGCGTACGATGATATTCAGATCAGGTTTGATGGTTGGCGTTGCTGTTGGTACACAGGCGCACAGAAACAGTGTGAAGATAAAAGGTAGCGCTTTCATAATCGTTTCTCCTACTGAAGACCGAACACAACAGTCACCCGCGCGCTGACTGAGATTTGTCCCGGCGCAAAAGTTTCTTGTTCGCCAATAGACCCGCCACTCACATTTTGCGTAACGTTCTGCGTCATCGAGCCGCCCCCGCGCGCATCGTACCATGAATACCAGTTGGAATAATTTTCCTGAATGGTCTGCGGCTCGCCGATTTTTTGCGCGAGTCCGCCTGCCATCGCTGTCGCTTTTTCCTTCGCGGCTTGAATTGCCATCGCGCGCGCTTGATCGCGATATTTGCGCAGGTCGGTCGTGCGAAATTGAACGCCTTGCACATAGTTTGCGCCAGCGGTCAGCATCGCCGCATAGAGGTCTTCAAATTTGGAAATGTCTTTGAGCGTAATCACGACGGTCTTGCGCACAAAATAGCCGAG
Source organism: Chloroflexota bacterium (assembly GCA_016215025.1). Classification (GTDB taxonomy): domain Bacteria; phylum Chloroflexota; class Anaerolineae; order UBA4142; family UBA4142; genus JACRMI01. Next base: position 42,092 of record JACRMI010000063.1, on the reverse strand, counting down.
AAAATCCGAATCGGTGTAATAGCCGTTTTTGTAACGCGGATTGACACTCATCTGATCCGTCTGCACATGCTTGGGGTCGATTCCAAATTCTTTCGTGAGCGCAATCACGCGTTTGATGCGGTCGTCGTTTTGCCGTCTTGCCGTTTGAAGGTTCTTGTCCGATGTTTCAACACCCAGGATCAAAATCACTTCGTCCGGTGCGACTTTGACTTCGGCGTCACCTGTTACGCTGATCGTACGATTTGTAGATGGGATTTGTGCCTGGAGAGGTTGTGCATTGACGAACGCCATGAGGCAAACTGCTAACACGATGACGAACCACGTACTCTTTTGCATTTTTTTCCTCCGTTAGTCAAATTGTCGAATAGTCAGTTAGTCGCTTAGTCGAGTTGTGGATTGACGAGACGACTCTATGACTATCTGACTACAAGACTAACAGACGATTGTGTCAGAGATGTGGCAGCGAGGAAATATTTGCGGGGCGATTATGCGGCAGGCAAAGTGAAGCGGACGGTCGTGCCTTGTCCTTCATGGCTGGTCAGTTCGATGTGTCCTCCATGCGCTTGAACGATGGTCTGTGCGATGGAGAGACCCAGTCCCGCGCCGCCTCCTGAGCTTATCGAAGGAATGCGTGCGCGCGATTTGTCCGCGCGATAGAAACGTTCGAACACACGCGCTTGATCGGCGAGCGGAATGCCGGGACCGCGATCTTGAATCGATACGGTCACCTCGGTCGGCCTGGATGCGAGATCGACTCGAACCGTTTCCCCCGCAGGGGAATAGCGAATCGCGTTGTCGAGTAGATTGACCAGTACTTGACGAATTCGATCCGGGTCAGCGTAGACCTGGGTTGGTTTACCGTTCACATCAATATTGACTTGACGCGGCGCGAGTTCATCCGCACACGATTGAGCCAACTCGGTGAGGTCGAACGATTCGCGACGAAGCGCGAGGGCGTGCGAATCGGCGCGCGAGAGAATGAGTAAATCGTTGACGAGTCGAATCAAGCGATCCGTTTCGCCTTCGATAGAAGCGAGGAATTTATCGCGCGCATTCAAATCATCGACCGCACCGTCGCGCAACGTTTCGACGAGACCTTTGATGGCGGTGAGCGGCGTGCGCAATTCGTGGCTGACGTTGCTGACCAGGTCTGTACGGGCTTGAAGCGTGTGTTGCAAATCATGACTCATCGAACGAAACGCGCGCGCGAGTTCGCCGAGTTCATCGGTTGAACGCGCGTCGAGCGGGTAATCGAATTTGCCTTGCGCGAGTTGATTCGCCGCGCGTGTAAGTTCGCGCACGGGACGCGCAATCGCGCGCGCGAGTACTAGTCCAACGAGCGCCGATAGCACAAGCGAGACAGCGGCGGACACGAGCAAGCGTACGCGCATGTCAGTTAGAACCGCCGCCACATCGTTCATCGGTTGTCCAAGGTACACCGCGCCGATGATCGTCTCTCCCCGCCGGAACGGCACGGCGACAAAAATCCAATCGTTTTGCGTACGTGTTTGCTCTTGTCCACGCAACGCTGCAGCAATCATTGGATCGCTGCTGATATTTTTTCCACGGTCAGTGTTCGCGCTATCGGCTTGAACGATGCCGCGCGGATCGACCACACGCACGCGTGTATCAAACTCGGTGCCTAATCGAATTGTGGCGTCGGATAACGAGGTTGAGTTTGGGGAAACGTTTTGGACTTGAGCGGTAACTTGATTCGTCTGTTGTTGGAGCACATTCTGCGCGGGCGATGTAATCGTCTGCGTAATCGTCGTCTCGGATGAGATCAACGCTTGCGCCGTGAGTCGCGCTTGAGTGAGCAGACTCTGTTGCAGCGCCTGCTCAAAGTATCCTTGCACGAGCGAGAGCAAAACAAAGCTGAGCAGCGTCATCGAAATGGCGATGACGAGCAGGTGACTCAACACGAGACGGGTGGTCAAACGGCTAAGCATCGTCGTTCAATTTATAACCCGCGTCGCGCACAGTCGCGATCAGGTCGGGATTGGCAGTCGCTTCGCGGAGACGTGCGCGCAAGCGTTTGATCGTCGAATCGACGGCGCGCGTGTCGCCGTAATAATCATAGCCCCAGACTTGATTGAGCAATTCCTCGCGCGAAAAAACGCGACCAGGATTCTGCATCAACACGCGCAACAGTTCGAATTGAATCGATGTAAGATCGAACTCCGCGCCGCGCCATGCTGTTTGACGACGCGCAACATCTAATCGCAAATCGCCCACTTGCAAGATCGATGCTGCATCGGTCGATTTAGTTTGCGTCCGCCGCAAAACGGTTTTGACGCGCGCCATCAACTCGCGCACGCTGAACGGCTTGACGACGTAATCATCTGCGCCCATCTCCAAACCGACGACGCGATCGATCTCTTCGTCTTTCGCCGTGAGCATGATGATCGGCAAATTGTTGCCTTTGCGGATGGCGCGGCAAACTTCCAGCCCATCGATCCCAGGGAGCATCAGATCGAGAATCACCAAATCGGGATGCTCGGCGCGTGCGAGCTTCAACGCTTGCTCGCCATCGCGCGCGATCAGCGTTTGATAACCGGCTTTGGTCAAATTGTAGGTGAGCACATCGACAATCGACGGCTCGTCGTCCACAACGAGGATTCGGCTCATGGCTCTATGATAACGCGAATGTGTGTCAATCGTGTGTCAATTTGGGATTAGATGTTAGAAATTGGAAGTTAGAAATTGGACAATTGATTAAGACGCTTTCTAATTTCCAACCTCCAACTTCCAACGTCCAATTGTCATTTGATCATGGTTGGTAACAGCGCATACCATTCCGTCGCGCGCACGACATCATCGATGCGAATATGTTCGTCGATCATATGCACGACCTCTTCCTCGCCGGGACCAAAGCCCACGGACGGAATGTTCGCTGTGCCAGCCCAGTACGCGCCGTTCGTCGAAAAATTCCATTTGCCCGTCGTCGTGTCCAGGCCAAGCGCGCGCGAGGTTTCGATGGCGGCGCGCACGAGCGGATGCGATTCTTCGAATGTCCACACGGGAAAGATTTGCTCGTGTTCGCGCACATAGCCATTATACGATGGTTGAGTGTATCGCAAAATTTCGATTTCGAAATCGTTCGATGGCAACAACTCGCGGACTTGGACCATCGCTTGCTCAGCCGTTTCGCCGAACGTGAGCCGGCGATCCAATACAATCGAACATCGGTCCGGTACGACGTTGAGTGAACCCGCGCGCACGTCGATATGTGTTGCGACAATCGACCCGCGGCCGAGGAAGGGATCGTTCGGCAAACGCGCATCGAGCACAGGAATCGCGCGGAGCACGTCTTGCATTTTGTAGAGCGCGTTGTCGCCGAGCCAATGCGATGCGCCGTGCGCGCTGCGCCCCTTTGCCGTCACGCGAAACTCGATGCGCCCCTTGTGTCCGCGCACCACGCGATTGTTCGTCGGCTCGCCGATGACGACGAAATCGGGTTTCACTTTTTCCTCTTCCACGAACACTTGCGCTGACAAACCCTCGCACCATTCCTCAATAGAGCCGAAATAGTACGCGGTGACGCTGTGTGCGTCGAGCAATCCCCAATCGTGCGCGGTTTTCAGTCCGTAAATCATCGGCGGCGTCGAACCCTTTTCGTCGACGGTGCCTCTGCCGTACATCAAACCATTTTCAATAACGCCGCTAAACGCGCCGTGTTTCCATTCCGTCTCATCGCCCACGCCCACCGTGTCGAGGTGCGAATCGTAGAGAAGTATTCGATTGCCGTTGCCGATTTTGGCGACAATGTCACCGTACGGCGCGTAGTGAATATCGGAAAAACCAAGCGCGCGCAATTCGCGTTCAACGCGCGCGGCGACCTCGCGGATATTCGAGTCGTAGCTGGGAATGGCGACGATGTCGCGGAGGAAAGAAATAATCGCGTCGCGATGTTGCGCGACGCGATTACGAATGCCATCTGTCATGCCGACATCTTTTCTTTTTCCATCCATGCCGGCAGATGAGTCCCATAAAGCACTTCGGGGTCAATGTCCGCTCCATTGTCCCAAACAATTGTACCCAACTCCTCGTCTACATGGACGCTGCGAAACAGTTGTTGGTCTTTTCGGAGCGGCTCAAAAATGGGACCATGCAGCAAGGGTTCGAGGTCAATCGTTTTTTGTTCCCCCTTGGAGAATTCGCACCAAACTGTGAATTCCTTCAAGGGCTTGACGGATCGAACGAGAATCATCGGATTTGTCCTTTCTATTAATCCAACGGCTCAATCTTCATAGGCGGTAAATCGGCTTGGGCGCGTTCCCAATTTGCTCTTCGTTCGGCGCGATGGAGCGCTGCCCATTCCAGTGTCGACGCCAAAACACGGTTAGGAACTTTGCCTTCGATGATCTCCATAGTTTCGATGTGAATTTGCGCTCGATGTTCTGCATATTTAACGTGAAAATGCGGTGGCAAGTGATCGTCGTGATACATCGAGATAATGAGACCAAAGAAGCGGCTGATTTCAGGCATGATTCATCAAGCTCTTTTCGTTGTCGAGTTCTTTGACGCAGGATTATTTTACAACGATTCGACGCGCGCGGCAACCTCGCCGATATTCGAAGGTGCGCGTCAATGTTTTGTGCGGGCGAATGGAATTCGCAGCAACGAATGCACGAAACCTGCCTTCGCAGGTTAGACCTCCAATCGCCGTAGGGCGATTTTGTGCATTCGTGGGCGCGGTTTCTAACCGCCGAGCGTCAAGTACTTTGACGCTCGATGTTCGAGTCGTAGCTGGGAATGGCGACGATGTCGCCGAGGAATGAAATAATCGCGTCGCGATGTTGCGCGACATGGGAACGAATGTTTTCACTTTGTTTTTGCATTTTCTCGAAATCCAATTCTCGTTGAATACCATCCGCCTGCGATCACCCACGCCAGTCCCAGCATCACAATCCCCGCCGCAACTTGGAAAGGATGAATCTGCGCGCTCTGTTGCAGCCACACCAACACACCCGCCGACCCAGTGCCAAGCGCCGCACCGAGCGAATACACGGCTGTATAAATTCCCGATGCGGTCCCGCGCGATGACACATCGGTCTCGTCAGCCAGCAGCGCCGTCATGGCGGGGAACAACATGCCAAAGCCAAAGCCATACAGCGCCATAATGGTAATGGTGGTCTCCCAATCGGGCGTCATCGGCAAAACGAAGAGCGCGATGGCGATCAACGCTAGACCCATCCCCATGACTGGCTCGCGACCAATGCGGTCCGAGAGTCGTCCCAGCGCGAGTTGGATAAACACCGCCGCAACGCCAAAACTCGCGAACCAAAATCCCACCCGCGCCGAGGTGACATTCATGGTTTGACCGATGAGCGGCAAAAAGACGATGAGTGTGCCAAGCGAGAATAACAAACAAAACGCAGACGTGTACGCCATGACGAGTCGCCGATTGCGTAACAAGCGCAAGGGGTTTGCGGACGACTGGTTTTCGCGTTGTGAACTTTCACCCAGCAAGAGCATAGCGCACACAGCGATGACGAACATCATCGCCGCGAGTATGATAAACACCGCGCCGTAACCGAATCGATCACGAATCGCTCCCGCGAAGGGCGGTCCCAACACTGACGTGAGTCCGATAGCGGAACCGTACAACGCCATGGCGCGTCCGCGCCCGCCCTGTGCCGCAGCATCGCCAATGTAGGCGAGGGAGGCGGGGGATATCAGCGCTGCACCCAATCCATGAATCGCACGCAGCGCCAACAACGTATAGGCGTCGCGCACGATGGGATAGAAGAGTAGCGCGATGCCGACAACAGTCAAACCCATGACCAGGGGCAGCTTACGACCTGCCCGATCGATCCAGTACCCCGCACCCAGATTGCCGATCAAATTAAGCGCCGAGTATGCGCCGACAATCACGCCGACGAGCGCAATGGATGCGCCCAGCGATTTGGCGTACGGCGAGATAATTGGCAACGAGGATTGATAATCCAAAAACGATATGAAGACAATCGCGTACACGATCCATAAACCAAAACGCGATTGGGCTTTGACGAGAGAGGTTTCCATCTATTCCTTCACGTCTTGCGACGGTTTGTTTTTGATCCCGTGCGATTATAAGCGACGTAAACGGACTCGTCAATCGTCGGTTGCTGGTGATTACCTAAAAGCCGGTTATGTCATTTCGAGGAGCGTTTGCGCCATCTTTGATGGCGTTGCGACGAGAAATCTTGCTTTCGTGGAGGGAGATTTCTCGCTTCGCTCGAAATGACAGTTATGAGTAATCACCAGTCGGTTGGATTGTGCGGATCGAATGTGCGACGCACCTTTGGAGGTGCGTCGCACATCTTCCGGCTTTTGACAAATCGCCGCAATCGGGATACTATATGTATAGCATATACTATGGCGAAACAATCGATTTCCCCCACTCATGCCCTCTTGGGTCTGCTCGTTCCGGGCGAGCGCTACGGTTATCAGTTGAAACGTATCGTCGATCAAGAATTTGCGCCGTACTGGCAGATCGACTTTGCCCAGCTTTATCGCTCGCTCGCGAAGATGACGCAAGCGGGCTGGGCCGAGGCGCGCGTGGAACGCGGCGAAGCGGGACCCGATCGCAAAGTCTATTCGCTCACGTCGAGCGGTCGGCGCGCGTTAGAAGAATGGCTCGCGGAGCCAGCTCGCGACCGTGCGGAATTTTTCGTCAAGGTGCGGCTCGCAACCGAGTGCGGCATATCGACCTCGCATTTGATCGAATCACAGCGGCGTGCATTTGAGGACGAACACGCGCGCCACGCCGACGCCCATCGAATTGCCAAGGATGCCGGTGACGCGAGCCGACTCGTCATCGCTCATGCAGCCTTGCGCGAAAGTGAAGCGTCGCTCGCCGCGCTCGATCTGGTCGATGCGATTGCTTCCAAGCCGAGCAGTCGAAAAAAAGCTCGACGCACGGCTGCGCTCGTCATCACCGGCAGCGATGATCCTCTTCTCGCTCGACTTGCACAACTAATGCGTACCTCCGCCAATCCAGTTGGTAGTCTCGGCGGATTGCTTGCGATCGCACAGCATCAAGCGGACATTGCGGGTGTCCATCTTCTCGACGCCGAAACGGGCGAATATAACATTCCCTTTATCAAGCATCTCATGCCGGAAGACGATATCGTTCTCGTGAATCTGGCGTTTCGTGAGAACGGCTTGATGATCGCGCGCGATAATCCGAAGAAGATTCGCAACCTGCGCGATCTCACGCGCCGCGATATTCGATTCATCAATCGGGCGAAAGGTACCGGCACGCGTTTGTTGCTGCACAGCAAATTGCGCGCAGCTCACATCGATCCGCAAAAGATTGTCGATTGGAATCATGCGGTTGCTACACACGATGCAGTGGGTGCAGCCATTTCGACCGGCGCTGCCGACGTGGGACCTGGGTTACGCGCGACGGCCGTCACTTGGAATCTCGATTTTATTCCGCTAGGCGATGAACGCTACGATTTGATTATTCCACGCGACGAATTGGAATCGCCGCGCATCGAACAAATGCTTTCCAAATTGCACAGCAAAGAATTTCGTCAAACGGCAGAGAATCTCGCCGGGTATGACCTCAGCAAGAGCGGCAAAGTAATTGCACGCATAAGATGAGGTTTAAATGTTGAATTCGCAAAGATAACAGGTCGAGCTAGTTTGCTGAACCTGGCTAAGATGCCCTGATGATGGGCGCATGACTGGAAACTATTGAAATCGCACGCATAGACGAGTGCAAACCCAAACCATCTATCGGAGGCAATTTAGCATGAAACAGTTTATTCCCCTCTTACTTATTGCGTTCGTCATTTTTGCTCTTGCGTCTTGTGTTGCATCACCCTCCCCGGTTCCGACGATTGCCCCAACCGCAGTTCCCGCTCAAGCACCGGTACCTACTCCCACCACAGCACCCACTGCTGCACCAATCGTGCTCAAGCTCGATGGTCTGACGAGTTCCAAATCGTTGACATTAGATGAAGTGAAAGCGCTCCCTGCGAGTGAAGGTTGGGCGGGCATCAAGAGCAGCACTGGGCGCATTACGGCTGGCTCCCGAACAATACAAAGGCGTTTCGGTCGAAGCGTTGACGAAAGTGGTCGGTGGACTCACGCCGGAGACGGGGATCACTCTAACGGCGAAAGACGGTTATGCCATGACGATTTCGTACGATCAAATCGTCAAAGGTGATTTTATCAAGTACGACCCAGGTACCGGCGACGAAATCAAGATCAATGACTCGCTCACCGTCATCATCGCGTACGAAAAAGCAGGCAAGCCACTGAACGTAGAGACCGATGGTACGCTAAAGCTGGTCGCCATTAGCGCCAAGAACAATCAAGTGGTCGATGGACATTGGGCGGTCAAGTGGGTCACTCAAATCGCGGTCAAACCATTGGCACAGGAATGGAAATTGCCGTTAGGCGGCGCGATTACGGAGGACATGGACCGCGGTACGTTCCAATCATGCGCCGCCGCTTCGTGTCACGGCAAAACGTGGACGGACGAAAAGAACCAGGTTTGGAGCGGCGTGCCGTTGTGGATGCTCGCCGGACGCGTCGACGATGAGATCAAGCACGGCGACAACTCCTACAACCAAAAAGTTGCCGATAAAGGGTATCAAGTCCACGTCGTCGCGGTCGATGGCTACAAGGTTGCGCTCGACAGTTCGCGCGTCAATCGCAATAACAATATTCTCGTCGCTTATCTCGTCAACAACAATCCGCTCGACGAAAAGAATTTTCCGTTGCGCCTCGTCGGTTCGGATTTGAAAACGAATGAGATGGTAGGGCGCGTTGCCAAGATCAACTTGATGCTGTCGGCAACGATGACGACCACAGCGCCAACGGCGACCGCGCCCAAGCCGACCGACGCACCGAAACCGACAGTCGCTCCGACTCCAGTAGCATCTTCGGCATCGGGCAGCGCCGCCCTAACGATTACGGGCGCGGTCGATAAAGAGCAAATGCTAACGATAGCTGCGCTCAAAGGAATGCAGCCCGTCAAACTGAATCTCGAACACCCCAAGACCGGAAAGCAAGATTATGAAGGCGTGCGCCTAAATGCGTTGCTCGATCTCGCCAAGGTTAAGGACACGGCGACAAAAATCGTCATGACCTCGTCCGACGGATTTGCCGCCGAAGTCGCGCTAGCCGATGTCAAAAAATGTTCCGATTGTTTGATCGCTTTTGCGGATGGCGGCAAACTCAACGCAGCGATGCCCGGCATGGCGAGCAGTGTTTGGTCGAAAGACGTTGTCAAAATTCAAGTCAAATAGCGCATGAAATTCAAAGCTGTTGCCTCAAGAGTAATCGCTCAACTTGTCACGCTGAACGTAGTGAAGCATCTCGTTGTCGAAAGAACGAGACTCTTCGCTCCGCTCAGAGTGACAAGACAGGTTGAACGCCTACTATTAATTTTTATTCTGCCGAGTGTGTTGTTCACCATGGTCGTCGGTTGTGCGACCCAACCGGCGGAAAAGATACCGCTCCGAATTATTATCGCCGGCAGTTTGATGACGCCGTTCGACGAGTTAAAAAAAGCATACGAAGCGGAACACCCTGGAATCGATATTCAAATTGAAGCGCACGGCAGCATTCAAGCGATTCGGCTTGTCTCCGAAGTCCACATGGTGGAGGATATTGTCTTTTCTGCTGACCATGCGCTTATTCCGATGTTGATGTACCAAACGACCGTTCCCGAAACCGGCAAGCCGTATGCGAATTGGTACATCAAGTTTGCGACGAATCATTTGGCATTGGCGTACACCGCGAAGAGCAAATACGCCAACGAAATCAACGCCGACAACTGGTACAAAATCATCGCGCGTTCCAATGTCAAGCTCGGTCTCGCCGATCCACGTTTCGATGCGGTGGGCTATCGCGCGTTGATGGCATTGCAGTTGGCGAAAGCGGCGTACGGCAAGCCAACGATATTTGAAGACGTAATGCTGGGTCAATTCAAATCTCCGGTGACGATGGAAACCGAAAGTGGGCGCGCCATCATTCATGTGCCGGAGATATTGGAGACTAAACCGCAATCGAGTATTGTCTTGCGCGGCGCAAGCATGCAAGAAATTGCGCTGCTTGAATCGGGCGATGTCGATTACGCATTCGAGTACGAGAGCGTGATCCAACAGCACAAACTGAATTTCATCAAAATGCCAGATGCGGTGAATCTGGGCAACGAACAGATGGTGAAGCAATACGGCACAGTCCAAGTACGTTTGGATTTCAAACGCTTTGCATCGGTCAAGCCGGAATTCAATGGCGAAGTCATTGGCTATGGGTTGACGATTCCGAGCAATGCGCCGCATCCGCAACAAGCCCAGGATTTCATCATCTTTATGCTGGGTCCAAAAGGGCGCGCGATCATGCAAGCGAATTACCATCCGCTGTTCGCGTCGCCGCAAGCCGATCAGATCAACGCGGTACCGACGGCACTGAAGGCGTTGTGCGTTCCAATGCCGCTGGCACAGTAAGAACAAAATCTAATGCGCGACTTTCAATTTGTCATTTCGAGGAGCGTCCTGAGCGGAGCAACGGATGGTGTTGCAGAGTCGAAGGATCGCGACGAGAAATCTTGGCGCTGTCAGAGAAGTGAGATTTCTCGCTATGCTCGAAATGACAATCAGGTTGCACACTGCGTCAGCAAAATATGAACGCACGACGCAAGCGTTTCGATTGGTTCATCGTCAGTTTTGCAATCGCGGGGACGTTGTTGCTGTTGTTCATCGTCGTGCCGTTGTTGACGACATTGATTGGCACACCGGCAGACGCACTCTGGCAAGCACTGGTCGATGCCGATGTGCAAGCGTCGGTTGCGCTCACGTTTTATGCGGCAGCATGCGCAACAGGGCTAGCGATGCTAACGGGCGTGCCGCTCGCTTATTTGCTAGCGCGCCACAACTTTACCGGCAAACGTTGGATTGAAGGCATCATCAACTTGCCAATCGTTGTACCGCATACGGCGGCAGGCATCGCCTTGCTGATGGTTTTCGGACGACAAGCGCCGGTGGGTCAAACGCTTGCTATTTTCGGATTGAGATTTACCGATGGCGTGCCTGGCATCGTCGTGGCAATGTTGTTTGTCAGTTTACCGTACTTGGTCAACGCCGCGCGCCAGGCATTTGCTCTAATCGATCCGGAATTGGAACGTGTTGCAATGGTGGAAGGCGCGTCGCAATGGCAAGCGTTCGTCTATGTGACGCTGCCGCTCGCGTGGCGCGGCATCATGGCAGGCGCAGTCATGATGTGGGGACGCGGCATCAGTGAATTTGGCGCAGTTGTCATCCTTGCTTACAACCCCAAGATTATTCCGGTGCTCGTCTACGAATACTTTGCCGGGTTTGGTCTCACGGCGGCTTTGCCCTTGACGGTGATTCTTATTCTTGCATCTCTCGGCATTTTTGTATTTTTACAGATATTGTTTGCGCAAGATAAGGAGGCAATCGCAATCGAAGAATGATCTAAGCGAAATAAGAAACAGCATTCATCAAGAGGAGAAGAAGAAATGAAACGAATTGTTCTGCTTGCAGTGCTGGTGCTTGCCGCACTGCTCATCGTGGCTTGTGCTGCGACACCAACGCCGGTGCCACCGACCACAGTGCCTGTTCCAACGCAACCGCCTGCGCCCACCGCTGTGCCGGCAACTAAAGCGCCTGCGCCCACAGTCGCGGCCTCAAGCTCGTCGTCTGTTGCGCCGACGCCCACTTCGATTCGCGCCGCCATCGGCACGTCGGGTTGTCATTTGATTTTATCGACCACGACAAGCACCGCCGATTCCGGTTTGCTTTCATTTATCCTTCCGGACTTTGAGAAGAAATTCAACTGCAAAGTGGATGTGGTTGCGGTTGGCACTGGCGCAGCCATCGCGATTGGGCAAAAGGGTGATGCCGATGTGTTGCTCGTGCATGATCGTCCGAACGAAGACAAGTTCGTTGCCGATAAAAATGCGCGCGAACGTTTTGATGTGCTGTACAACGACTTTATCATCGTCGGCCCCAAGAACGATCCCGCCAAGATCAATGGCATGAAGCTGGCTAAGGACGCTTTCAAAGCGATCATGGACACCAAGTCGACCTTTGCCAGTCGCGGTGACAAGAGCGGCACGAACAGTTCGGAATTGCGCGTATGGGCGACGCTGGGCATCACTCCAACCAAGGAACTCTCGTGGTACAACGCGTTGGGGCAAGGCATGGGCGACACGCTCACTTTTTCCAACGAACGCGGCGCGTACACCCTTGCCGATCGCGCGACTTGGCTTGCGCAACAGTCCAAGTTATCCGGTCTCACACTCCTCGTCGGCGGCGCGAACATCAGTGAAAACGCCGACAAGGATATGTACAATCCATATGGCGTGATGGCGGTCAACCCGGACAAATTCCCTGGTGTCAAATACGATATGGCGATGAATTTCGTCAAATGGATCACAAGCGTCGACGAACAAAAGGTCATCAACTCGTTTGTGGACAAGTTCGGTCAGCACTTGTTCTACGCTAGCTCCGCCGAGTATGTGAAATCGATTGCGCCTGCATCTTCAAGCTCAAGTGCATCGTCATCGACTGGTAGTTCGCCGTCATCCGGTGGCGTGATCTTGACGATTACGGGTTTGGTTGGCAAAGAAACGAGCTTTACGATGGCGCAATTGCAAGCGATGAGTCCAGTCACGCTCAATGCCGAACACCCCAAGAACTGACCGCAGACCAATACTGGGGTGCGCCTAAATGCGCTGCTCGATCTCGCGCAACTCAAACCCGAAGCGGTTAAGTTGGTGCTGACCGCAGAGGATGGTTTCGTGGGCGAGGTTGCGGTCGCCGATGTGAAAAAATGCGCCGACTGCTTGATGGCTTTTAACAACGAAGGCAAGGTCAAATCGGTGATGCCCGGTATGCCATCCAATCTCTGGATCAAGAACGTTATCAAGATCGAAGCGAAGTAATTTCTGCACGCGCTTGCGAAGGTTACGTTGACTCCAGGCTTTGCCACATGTCAACCTCCTTGACCATCACGTAGCCTTCGCAAGTTTTTTGACAAAATAAATGTCTGGCTGAAAATTAATTTACTATGGACGAAATACTTTACGGTTTTATTCAAGCGATCCAGCTCATCTTCTCCTTCGATCCCTCGTTGTATGAAATCATTTTTCTTTCGTTGCGGGTGAGCGGTATCGCGCTAGCGATCAGCGTAGTCATTGGCGTGCCTGTCGGCGCGGCGCTCGGACTGTCGCGTTTGCGTTTACGCGGACTGGCGACAGCGCTGCTCTATACCGGCATGGGCTTGCCGCCCGTCGTCGTCGGTCTGTTCGTTTATCTGATGCTCTCGCGCTCGGGCCCATTCGGTTTGCTGGGCTGGCTCTTTACGCCGAGTGCGATGGTCGTCGCTCAAGTGATTATCGCGTTTCCGCTCGTCGCTGGCTTGACGATGAGCACCGTGCAAGGTGTCGATCCGGCGCTGCGTCTCCAAGTGCGTTCGCTTGGCGCGACGCGTTGGCAGGAAACGTGGGCAGTCTTGCGCGAAGCGCGCATCGGCGTAATTGCGGCGATTGTGGCGGCGTTCGGCAGCATCATCTCCGAAGTCGGCGCGGTGATGCTCGTCGGCGGCAACATCGACGGCAAGACGCGCGTGCTGACAACGGCAATTGTGTTGAACACGCGTACCGGCGAGTTTGCGTCGGCGCTTGCGTTGGGCGTGATTTTGTTGATGCTGGCGTTTATCGCGAACGTGGCAATGCTGCAATTGCAACGCCGGGCAGGTGATTGATGGGCGCGATTTATCGTATCGAGAAACTCAAAAAAGATTACGGCTCGCGTACCATTCTCGATCTCGACGAATTGCAAATCAACGCGGGCGAAATCTTGGCGCTCGTCGGTCCGAGCGGGGCAGGCAAATCGACGTTGTTACGCTTGCTCAATTTTCTCGAAGCGCCGACCGCAGGGACTATGGTCTACAACAATCAAGTGATCGAGGGTCAAGTATCGATTGAAACGCGGCGTCAGGTCACGACGGTTTTTCAACGTCCGATTGTGTTGCGCTCGCCAGTACGCGACAACATTGCGTATGGTCTGAGTTTGCGCGGCAAAAATGTCGATGGCCAAGTCAACGCAATGCTCGATCGCATCGGCTTGAAATCGTTGGCGAATGTTGGAGCGCACAAGCTTTCGGGCGGTGAGATGCAACGCGTCGCGCTTGCTCGCGCGCTCGTCATCGATCCGCAAGTGTTGCTGCTCGACGAACCGACGGCGAATCTCGATCCGTACAACGTCGGCTTGATCGAAGAGATCGTCCGCGAGCATAATCGCGCGCGCGGCACGACGATCGTGTTGGTGACGCACAATGTTTTTCAGGCCAAGCGTCTCGCGCATCGCGTCGGTCTCATGCTCGGTGGTCGTCTTGTCGAAGTAAAAGAGACAGCGGAATTTTTCGATACGCCTGCTGATCCGCGCACCGCTGCCTTCGTTCGCGGCGAGATGGTGTACTGATCGTTAGTCCGAGTCTTCGCTGTCATGCTGAGCGAAGCGAAGCATCTCGTTCGCCGAATAACGAGACCCTTCGCTCCGCTCAGGGTGACAATTCAAAAACAGAGGTTGCAATGTCGCAAAACGTACGCATACTATTTGCAGCACCATGCCCGCTTGTTCGGCGAGTTGCCACAGAGGAGTTGTGTCAGTTGGCAAACCCATGAGCGAGACTTGACCGCGCAATTTGCCATGGTAGAGATGAGGTATCAAACCGACGAGGCAGCGCGCCAGCGTGGACTTGCCGCAACTGGACGCGCCCGTAATGAGCCAGCGTTCGCCCGCGCACACGTCGAGCGAGACATTTTGAAAACTGGGTGTCGATTGTGCGTGATAGGTGTACGCGAGGTCTTTCGCCGCAAGCGCAGTCAATGAAGGCATATCGTTTTACAGAAAGGGAAGATTTTTAGGACGCGGATGAACGCGGACAAACGCGGATAATTGTTGTCTGTGTGGCTGTGGCGCACTTCGCCACAGTCAGTCCGCGTTTGTCTGCGTCCAAATTGAGTCTTGTCAATCGAGTTTGACCGAGACCCAGCCGGGTTGATCGCCTTCTTGCCGTGTCACGAAAAGAATTGGCTGGTGATTGCGCAGGGCAGGGCGCAACTTGCCGATGGTTTGAACGAGTCCATCTTTCAATACTTGTCCCTCGGTTGTGCGTACTTCGGCAATACCACAATCGACGATGGCTTGAACATTCTGCACGCCATCGAGTTCGCGTGAGCGACCCACGAGAACAAAGCGTCCATCTTCGCCGCTTGCTGCCAAACCTACTGCCGCCAATGAGCCAATCACGCCGCCTTGCGTGCCGCCCAAGCCGCGCAGAATGCATCCGTGGCATTCGGCAATGGCGCGCGCGTCCGCTTGCGTGACGATTTCTTTCTTGGCGCGCTGACCAAACGCCATAACCTCTGGCGTCACCGTTTTAACGATGCACAATCCTGGGTCGCTCCCTTCGTTGAAATGCGCGAGCATGATCGACTGAACCGCGTCGGCAAGCGCAACCAGATCGACGTTACCGTCTTCGAGCAAATGAATCGCGTTGCTGCTGTTATGCGACGTGTACGGGATGCGCGGATCGACGAGGAGTTGGTGGCGGGTGACGCCCCAGGTTTTGTATCGATCTGTCAATTCCGCGGCAACGGTGCGCGCGAGAAATCCTGTGCCTCGCGAATCTTTGTTGTCCGTATCGTCCATGCCAATATAAATCATGGTATTACCTCCAGTTAAGATTACCATATTGAGTATAGCGTGATGTATGCACACAGTCAAAAACAGGTGATTGACAATCAATTTTCTGCGGCATATAATCATTTTGAACATATGCCCAAAATGGGAAAGGAGTTTACTATGTCGAAGATTTTCTATCGCGAACGTAACAAAATTGGCGAGGGAGAAAAACAGCCACGCTTTGCGGTGGTCGGCGTCCAGGGAACAGATATGACCTTTTTCCAATTCCATCTGCGCAAGAGTGAACTGGAAACCATCGCTCAAACGATTGGCGCAGAACTAGTGATGTTGCCGCGCGGCAGTGGAGAACACGGTCACGACGGAAAGGGTAAAGGTAAACGTCGCGCCGAGGGCAAAAAGACCGCAAGTCGCCGACATGCCGCGTCCGCGTAAGCATCGACGCTTACAGCACGTCCATCAAACGGCGACGTACAAACCGGTGGGCGTGCCGCTCGAAAATTTGGATCGCACCATTCTTCTTGCCGAAGAATTAGAGGCATTGCGTCTTGCCGATCTCGATCAGCGTTATCAAGAGGATGCTGCCAAGCAGATGGCGGTGTCTCGTTCGACGTTTCAACGCATCGTGACAGAGGCGCGACGCAAAGTTGCGCACGCCTTGGTCAAGGGAACTGCGCTCGAAATCCAAGACTCGACGATTCCGGTGATGGCGTGGCGATGGCATTGCAACGACTGCGGGCATAACTGGCAAGTCCAACATGGCAGCGGGCAAGGCAAGCCATCGATGTGCCCCAAGTGTTCGAGTCGAGCGATTCATCAGCGGGGCGGTGGTAGTCGAAGATAAAAATTAAAGGGCGACGCGCGTCGCCCTTTCGATTTATGCCTATAGTGTCATTCTGAGGGCGTCCTGAGCGAAGCGAAGGATCAGCGCCGAACGCTCCGCGTCTCGTCACTGGGAAGCGAGATGCTTCGCTTCGCTCAGCATGACAATCGACGGATCTATTTACTTATTATTTCGCTTTGTAAATTCTCGTGCCGATGTGTTCGCCATTGATGGCGCGTGTTACGTTGCCGCGTTCACGCCCATTAACGATGAAGAATTCCTTCAAGCTCTGCGCATCGCGCAACGCCTCCAGCGTACTTCGTTCGACGGCGAGATCGTTCAAGTCGAGCGCCAGCAATTCGTTGATTTCGACTTCGGGAATGAATCTCGCCGCCGGGTCTTTTTTCGGATCGGCGGTGTAGAGACCTTGCTCGTCCTTGATGAGAATACATCGACTTGCGCCCATCACTTCGGCGAGCAAGAATGCGCCAACGTCAGTGCGATGCGGCGGAATGCGTCCCAATGCGGGTGGCGTTTCGAAAAGTCCATACGGTGGCATCGCGTGTGTGACCGGCAAGCCGTCCAGCGCGAAATAATTCGGCAGCTTGGGCAGATCGTCGTGTCCGATTTTGACGCCGCCGTGATGACTCAATAAAATTGCGATCATGAGCGCGTTTTGTTCGGAGATGGCCGATCCTAATTTTGCCAGGATACCGGTCGGCATTCCCAGGTCGGTTGCAATTGCGTACGCATGGCGCGCGCGCGTACCACCGCCGGTCGTAATCAAAATGCGGTGCGTCTTGCGCGCTTCAATGATTTCGTCCAAGATCGGCAAGAGAATTTCGCGTCCTCGGTCGATAATACTTTGTCCGCCGATTTTGACGACGACCAGATCGGGCATCAGTCGATAAATCGATTGCGCCGACGTAGTCGCAAGTAATGATTTGTCCATCAACGATTCGCCCATCAAGGGGGACTCGATATGGAGTCGTCCGCTGGCATCCCGTTTCAAGCTCATGGTGTATTACGCTTTCTATATAGAATCGATTTGATTATATAAAATTTAGAGAGCCGCGTCAAAACGCCGCAACGTTTTTCAATCACGCCGATTTGATGTATAATGCGCCCTATCTCGTAAAACTCGATGCGGAGTGATCGAATGGCAGACCGACCAATTCGTGTGCTGATCGCAAAACCTGGTTTGGATGGACATGATCGCGGCGCCAAGGTCGTTGCGCGTGCGCTGCGCGATTCCGGCATGGAAGTCATTTACACCGGCATTCGCCAGACGCCGGAGATGATCGCCGAAGCCGCGTTGCAAGAAGATGTCGACGTCGTTGGACTATCGATTTTGTCTGGCGCGCATTTGGATTTGTTCCCACGGATCGTCGATTTGCTCAAGCAAAAAGGTTTAGACGATGTGGTGCTGGTCGCGGGTGGAATTATTCCCGACGAAGATATGCCGACCATCAAGCAAATGGGATTTGCAGGCGCGTTCGGTCCCGGCACATCGACGCAAGACCTGGCGAAATTTATTCGCGAAAAGGTCTCTGCAAAACGTGGAGAAACTTCCGCGTGAACTCCGAAACCATCGAAGCACTGCGCGCTGGCAATCCGCGCGCCGTCGCTCGCGCGATTAGCGCTGTCGAGCGCGGTGGTACTGAGGCGCGTGAGGTCATCGCCGATATTTTTCGATACACCGGGCGCGCGCACATCATCGGTGTGACCGGCGCGCCGGGCACGGGCAAGAGCACACTCGTCAATGAAATCGCCAAGCACTATCGCCGACGCGGACAACGCGTCGGTATTGTTGCCGTAGACCCAACAAGTCCATTTAGCGGCGGCGCAATACTGGGCGACCGCTTGCGCATGCAGGATTTGTCCGGCGACAGTGGCGTGTTCATTCGTTCGATGGCGACGCGCGGCGCGTTAGGTGGACTCGCGACGGCGACCGCAGATGCTGTTCAAGTGCTTGACGCTGCAGGATTCGAAATCGTTTTGGTCGAAACGGTTGGCGCGGGACAGAACGAAGTCGATATTGCCAAGAACGCGCAGACGACGATGGTCGTCGAAGCGCCCGGCATGGGCGATGATATTCAGGCGATCAAAGCGGGCATCATGGAAATTGCCGATTTGCTCGTCGTGAACAAAGCCGATCACGATGAAGTCAGCGCCACGGTTGCCGCGCTCGAAATGAATTTGAATCTGAAACCGAAAGTCGAAAACGATTGGCGACCACCGGTGCTCAAGACCATCGCACTCAAAGGTGACGGCGTTGCAGACGTAGTCGATTGGATCGGCAAACATCGTCAATATTTGGTAGAGCAGAATCAACTCGCGAGTCGTGATTATGCACGCTTTCGTGGTGAACTAGAGCGAGTCGTGCAGCGCGAACTGATGTCGCGGGTGATGCGCGGCGTGAACGGTACCAAGGTCGATGCGCTGATCGAAAAAATCGCGAGTCGCGAGATTGACGTATACCAGGCGGCTGAGACGCTGATAGGAAAGGAAAGCTGAAATGAATCCACTCTTACAGAGGATTTCAATCGATCCCAATATCTGTTTTGGTAAACCATGCATTCGCGGCACGCGAATTTGGGTTTCATTGATACTCGATTTTTTGGCAAATGGAATGACCATTGAACAGGTGCTTGAACAATATCCACATTTGAAAAGAGAAGATATTCTTGCGACTATTGCTTACGGTGCGGAAATGTCTCGCGAACGCTACGTTGAAATTCCGACCGGAGCAACTGCGTGAAGTTTAAACTGGACGAGAATTTTGGAACGCGCACTATTGGGATATTCAGATCGCAGGGACATGATGTGGAAACTGTTGCAAGTGAAAGCTTGTCGGGTTCCACAGATTCGCAGCTTTTTGAGATCTGTCGTAAAGAACAACGATGTCTAGTCACGTTGGATTTGGATTCTTCTGATGTGACGAGGTTCCCACCCAAAGCGACAAATGGTGTTGTTGTCATTCGCGTTCCACGCAATCCGAGTTCAAGACTGTTAGAAAAATTGGTTGAACAGTTTCTCGATGAACTTACCCGAACATCTTTGAACAAGAATCAATGGATTGTTGAAATGGGGCGCATTCGGATTCACGCTGCAGAGGAGGACGAGTAGTATTACAATGCATCTTATCCTTATCCGCCACGGTGAAACTGATTGGAATAACGAACGCCGCATTCAAGGACACACCGATACGCCGCTCAATCTGTGTGGCATCGAACAGGCGCACAAGCTGGCATTTCGACTTGTCGAAGAAAAACTCGATACGTTGTACGCAAGCCCATTATCGCGCGCACGCATGACCGCAGAAATCATCGGACAGAAATGTGGACTCGTTCCGATTCTCGATGAGCGCTTGAAAGAAAAGGGTCTCGGTGATTTTGAAGGATTGACCGCTGAGGAATTGCAAGAACGTCATCCCGAACTTTATCATGGTTGGGTCAATAGCAAGGAACATTTTCCACTGCCGAATGAAGAACCGTTGATAGCGTTGCACGAACGCATTCAAGCTTTCCTCGCCGATTTGCACGCGGCGCATCCGAATGGTTCGCAAATCGGTATCGTCTCGCACGGTGGAACCGTTGGCACATTGGTGGGGATGCTCATCGGTTTAGAACTCAATCGGCGGTCGCCCTTTTGGTTTGATAATGCGTCGGTCACGCAGGTCGATTTGTCCGGTTCACGTCCGCGCATCAGATTATTGAATGACACGTGTCATCTCCACGATAAATAGGCAATGAAAATATGAGCGCACCAGATAACGCCGCTGAAATCGATCTGTTGTTAAAGCAAGCCGACGAGGCAACGGTTGCCGAGGACTGGGATCGCGTGGTCGCGTTGTATCGCCAGTTGCTTTCGTTCGACCGGGTGATTCAGGGCGCGGAAGCCAAGTTGCAATGGGCGCTGCGCATGAAAGAGATCGACACACTCTATCAGCAAGGCAAAGAACATTTGCAAGCAAAACGGTACATCGAGGCGCTGACAGCTTTACGCAAAGCGCGGCTCATGTACGCGAGTCATTACAAAGATACAGATTCTTTAATCGTGGAGGCACAAACGGCAATGCAAAAAGAAAACTGGCAAGCGCGTCCGGTCGCAGCGAAGAAAGGTTGCTTGACGCTGGGCGCGTTGACGTTGCTGGCAATTCTCGCCGTAGCAATTTTGAGCGCGTGTAGCTCAACGCCGACGGCAGTTCCAACGAAAGCGGCAATTCCAACCGCAGGCGCAGCGCCAACGGTTGCAGCGTCGGCATCCAGCGTCGCAGGTGGCGGCGCAGCAAATCGACAACCTCAGCAAAGGAGTGACATGTACAAATCAGCACCAGAGATGACGATCGATGTGAACAAAACGTACATCGCAACGATCAAGACGGCGAAGGGTAACATCGTCGTCGAGTTGTATCCGAAAGATGCGCCCAAGCACGTAAACAATTTTGTTTTCCTTGCGCGCGATGGTTTCTACAATGGACTGACGTTTCATCGCGTCGAGCCAGGATTTGTGATTCAAGGCGGCGATCCGCGCGGTAACGGCACGGGTGGCCCCGGTTACGGCATCCCGCCGGAAATCAAAGCCAAGCACACGGAAGGCGCAATCGCTATGGCGCGCACGGGCGGTCCTGCCCAAACGACACCAAGTAGCGGCAGTCAATTTTACATCACGCTCGCGGCGACGCCATTCTTGGATGGACAGTACACCGCGTTCGGTCAAACGACCCAGGGTATGGATGTCGTCAAGAAAATCGCCGTCGGCGATAAGATTGAGTCGGTTACGATTGAAGAGAAATAGAACCTATCCCCGCCCCCTTCCTTGTAGGGAAGGGGGCAAGGGGATGGGTTTCGGAGGACTTGATGGCGAAGATGTACGGTGATTTGACTATACTCAGCGGACGCAGCAATCGTCCGTTAGCCGAAGCGATTTGCAATCAACTGGGAATCGAAATCGCCGAAGCCGACATTTTTGATTTTCCAAACGAAAACATCTTCGTTCAATTAAAGTGTAGCGTACGCGGGCAGGATGTCTTTATCGTGCAAAGTCTATCTGTGCCCGTCAATCGAAACATCATCGAATTGTTGATCCTGCTCGATGCGCTCAAACGCGCGTCGGCAGGACGCATCACGGCGCTGATTCCATTCTACGCGTACGGCCGCAGCGATAAAAAGGATCAGCCGCGCGCGCCGATTACGGCGCGTTTGATCGCGGATATCATTGTGGCCGCGGGCGCGGATCGCTACATGACCGTCGATTTGCACGCGGGACAAATTCAGGGATTCTTTGGTATCCCCGGCGATGAGTTCACGGCGTTTCCGATCTTGACAGATTTCCTCGCGCAAAAGAAAATTCCCGATGCCGTCGTCGTTTCGGCTGACCTGGGCTTTGCGAAAAAAGCGCGCAACTTTGCGCGCCGACTCGATACGCCGCTTGCCTTTGTCGAAAAGCGTCGCATCGGCAACGATCCCAAAGCGCAGGCGCTCACCGTCATCGGCGATGTGCAAGACAAGAATGCGATCATCGTCGACGATGAAGTGGACACGGCGGGCACACTCACCGAAGCAGTACGCCTCATCAAGCGCAGCGGCGCGCGCCAGGTTTACACTGTTTGCACGCACGCGACGCTTTCGAATCCGGCGGTCGAACGATTGCGGGATGCGCCCATCGAAGAATTTATTTGTACCGATACCGTCCCAATTCCAGCGGAGAAGAAATTGCCGAACATGACGATTCTCTCCGTAGCTCCGCTGCTCGCCGAAACGATTGCGCGCACGCACGAAGGGCGCAGCGTGGGCGAGTATTTGCACGATACGCAATAGAATTTTCGATTTACGATTTTTGATTTCTGATTTGAAAATCATAAATCGTAAATCAGAAATCAGAAATGATATTAGATGCTCAAAAACTTATACACTAAACTCACCGGCGATCCAAACGAAAAAGAAATCAAACGTTTGACGCCGATTGTCCAAGAAATTAATTCGCTCGAACCGGAAATGCAAAAGCTGTCCGACGCGGCATTGCGCGCCAAGACAGACGAGTTCAAAGCGCACGTCAAAGCATCCACGTCGGAAACGCGCCAGCGCGCGGATGACCTGCGCGATCAGTACGCCAACTCCGATACGGACACACGTCGTTCGCTCGAAGAGGAACTCAAGCAAGCCGAAAAAGAAATGGTCGATCAAGAACGCGCGGCTCTAGATGAAATTCTGCCCGAAGCGTTCGCGCTCGTCCGCGAAGCCAGCGTCCGCACCATTGGCTTGCGCCATTTCGATGTGCAAATGATCGGCGGCATGGTTCTGCACGAAGGCAAGGTCGCCGAAATGAAAACAGGCGAAGGTAAAACCCTCGTCGCGACGCTGCCGTTGTATTTGAACGCGCTCACCGGACACGGCGCACACCTCATCACCGTCAACGATTACCTCGCGCGTTTGCACGCGCAATTAATGGGACCGGTTTATCACGCGCTTGGTCTCACCGTGTCTGCATTGCAACAGGGCGAAGAGAAAAAAGCGTTGATGTTCGATCCGTCGTTTGAAGCGGCGACGCGTGAAATGAATTATCTCCGCATCTGCGAACGTCAAGAGGCGTATCGCGCCGACATTACGTACGGCACGAACAGCGAATTCGGGTTCGACTATTTGCGCGACAATATGGCGTGGCGCTTGGAAGACCGTGTGCAGCGCGAACTGTATTTCGCTATCGTCGACGAAGTGGACAATATTCTCATCGACGAGGCGCGCACGCCGTTGATTATTTCCGGTCCGGCGGGCGAACCCTCGGAAGAATATTATCGCCTTGCCGATTTGGTGCGCAAGCTGTCGCCCGATCATTACACCATCGATCAGCGCACGCGCGGCATCACGCTTACCGAAGCGGGCTACGACCGCGTCGAAGAATTGCTCAACATGCGGCTGACCAATCCTGACAGACCGGAAGAAGTCGATCAGAATCAGATCAAGATCATGCACCATCTTGAAGCCGCGCTCAAAGCGGAATATCTTTTCAAGCGCGACAAGGATTACATCATCCGCAAAGGTCAGGTCATCATCGTCGACGAATTCACCGGACGATTGATGCCCGGGCGGCGATGGTCGGATGGCTTGCATCAAGCTGTTGAAGCCAAAGAAAAAGTTCCGATCCAACAAGAGTCGGTGACGTACGCGACCATCACGCTGCAAAATTATTTCCGCCTCTACAAAAAACTCGGCGGCATGACCGGTACCGCAAAGACCGAGGAAGAAGAACTCTACAAAGTTTATGGTTTGCAAGTCGTCGCCATTCCGACGAATCGTCCGATGGTTCGCGCCGATCAGCCCGATTTAGTCTATCGAAACGAAGAAGCCAAGTGGCGCGCGGTCACGGTCGAAGTCGCGCAAACCTTTTCGCGCGGTCAGCCTACGTTGATCGGTACTACGTCGGTTGAGCAATCGGAACGGTTGAGTCGGCGTTTTGCCGCCGACAAGATCGATTTGTTTGCGCGCTCGCGTTTGCTGGCATCGAAGATCGAACAGAATTCGCAATTGAGCGATAAACAGCGCACGACGCTCAAGTTGATTCTGTCGCGCTCGCTTGACGATGCGCCCGAAAATTACGATGAGGCGTTGTCGTCGCGCTTGTTCCACCAGTACGATTTGGCGGCCGTCAGCAAAGCGGCAAGCAAGATTCCGTTGCGCGATTTGTTGCGCGTTAAACAGCAAGTTGCCAAGCGCGGCAAAGAAGGTGGGGCGCAATACAAATTAAATGATCGAGACATCAAGGAACTTGACGAACTCAACGACCGCGACATTCGCTTTGCGGCGAAACTCGAAGAGCGCAATTTGCGGCTGGATGCATCGCAAACGTTGTGCGAAGAAATTGCGCAACGTCCGGATGATCTCGCCAAGATTGCGCCGCGCTTCAATCTGCCACTCCAAGTGGCGACAGATGTTTACACCGATTTGCGACTTTCGCGCGACGAGATGAGCAACATCAATCGCGCGCTCATCGATTCGCTCGGCGATGTCGATGCGGTGCGCGACGAGTACAGTGTGCGCCCTGCCGACATGGACATTATCGTCAAGCGTTTGTTCCTGCGCGGCAGCGACGTGACGCAGCTTGCGAAAAAGCTTGGCCTCAACGCTGATCCACTGGCATCCGAAAATGTCGCTGCTTTGCAAGAAATCTTCGGCATCGAAGATGTTGAGCCGCTGAAAAAAATTTTGCGCGATGGAGTTTCGCATGCGGTCTTGAACGCGAAGGAACACGAAAAAGAAGCGGGCATCATTTCGCGTGCAGGCGAACTGCACGCCGTCACGCTCGCGACGAACATGGCAGGTCGCGGCGTTGACATCAAACTCGGTGGCGAACTGCGCGAGGAAACCATCAACGAAGTTGGGCGCATTTTGCATCGCAACAGCGTCGATCCGTACAACATGACGTTTGATCAGATCGCCGATGCGCTCAGGAAAATTCCACCAGAAAATTATGAACTCGACAAAGAACACGTCGAAACATTCTTGAAATATATGCACGACCGCGCCAAGGTGCGCGAACTCGGCGGGCTGCGCATTATCGGCACGGAACGCCACGAGGCGCGCCGCATCGACAATCAGTTGCGTGGTCGTTCGGGTCGTCAGGGCGATGCGGGGTCGTCGCGCTTTTACGTTTCGCTCGAAGATGAAATCATGCGCCGGATGGGTGGCAAGGGGCTGATGGATCGGGTTTGGATCGAAGACGTGCCTATCGAGCATGATTGGGTGACGCGCGCGATCGAGCAAGCGGAAATCAAAATGGAAAGTTACAACTTTGATATCCGCAAGCATTTGCTCGAATACGACGACGTGCTGAACAAACAGCGCGAGATCATTTATGGGCAGCGCCATCGCATCTTGACCAAAGCCGATTTGCGTGCTGATTTGCGAAGCTGGCTCGAAGAAGAGATCAGTCGCATCCTCAAAGAGGACTTGAAGGCATCCGATCATGCCGAATCGAAATTGTTGATGCACCTCGATTCGCTCGTGCCTGGCTTTTATCTCAACGAAAACGAGATGTGGCCCCCCTATTCGCTTGCGCTCGTGCAACGCGCGTTAGGCGATTTCGACGATACGAAGGTCGCGTCGAAAAAAATGCTCGAGGCGACTCAGCAAGCGTTGGAAGCGCATCGCGAATTCATCACCGAATCGATTGTGCCTGAAGTTATCGATACGTTCAGACAGCAGTATGATATGACCTGGGGCGAGATCGAAGACTTGGCGAAGAATACACTCGCAACGCTGCGTCAAGAAGCCGAAGAACAAAATCGACAACTCGATGCGCGCACGGTGACGCAATCGGTTGGGCAAGCGGTCGGTATGCCCGTGAATGTCTCGACCGAACGCGGCGTCGAACTCAGCGAGCGCGCGATTCTCGATGCGGTGCATCGTGCGTTCGACGTGCGTGTTGTCGAGCAAGTAACGCGGCGTGTGGCAAAGCGCGCGGGACAGGAATTCGATTTTCGTTGGACGCCCGACGGTAACCTGAATTTCGATACACTGCGCGATCAACTCGCCGCCGCTATCGACGAGGCGTACACGCGCCAAGCGAATAAACACCTCGCGGACATCGAGCGCGAATTGGGCGAGCGCCTCAAGAGCGTGGACGACGTGCGCGGGACGCGGTTGGCGTTCCATCTATTCGGCGTCGCGCACACGCGCCAAGTGATGTTCGATCAGCGGACCCATCGCCGGTTTGAAATTCTTATTCCACGTTTTCCGTGGGTGCACCTCGCGGCGACGCACATTCAGAAATCGGATACGGATTCGTTGCGCGGAGAGATTCTGCAATATTGGAATCAATCGCTCGATCAACTCGAACCGTTGCGCGGCGGCGCGGCAGCATTCAACGATTTGCTCCGCGAGTTGATGTTGAGCGTTGTCTCCACGCAATGGGTCGATTACCTAACGGCGATTGAAAACTTGCGTGAAGGCATTGGCTTGCAGGCGTTGGGTCAGCGCGATCCGCTCGTCGAATACAAACGACGCGCGTTTGAAATGTTCCAGGATTTGTACGCGCGCATTCGGTCGCAAGTCGTGACGTACGTGTTCACCTACCAATATCGCGGATTTGCGCGATTGGAAAGCGAACGGCGCGACCGAGAGTCGAGGCAGGCGATTGAAGCGCAGTCACCAGTCGCCAGTCGGGTCAGTCAACAGTCAACAGTCGACAGTCGACAGACTTTAGCCGCTACGCAAAGCGGTCAGAAGGCGGCGGTCAGCGGTCAGCCGTCGGCGGTCGCCAAACAAAAAGTGGAAACCAAAGCACCAAAGCAAGAACCAGTGCGCAAACCCGTGAATGCGACGGTCGGTACCAAGATCGGGCGGAATGACCCGTGTTGGTGCGGCAGCGGCAAGAAATACAAGAACTGCCATATGGCAAGCGACATGAAGTAAAGTAGTGCGATGGTGCGATAGTGGGATAGTTGGTTGGTAAATCAAAACACTCCGGGAAGACCGGAGTGTTTTTTGTCTTTAAAGCTATTTTGAGGATTCTTCTTTTATAAAGTAGGCGCGACACGCACGGTCGATGAGTTCTTTGGACAAGGTAGGGCGAACGCCTTCAAAGTGCGCAATGTCCACCAATTCATCGAGAATGTCGCGAGGATGGACGCCGCGTGGTTTGCGATTCGTTTTGACATAGTATTCCATCACCAGATATCGCAATCCTTCATCCGCATATGGAATGGATCGTTTGGCAGTCTCTCGTTTGAAGATTTCGCGAAACTCATCCCAGGTTGGATCGGCGACATGAATTTTATAGCGGATGCGGCGAAGAAAAGCTTCATCCACCAAATCCTTGGGATTGAGGTTAGTGGCGAAAATAATGAGCACGTCGAACGGCACGTTGATCTTATGACCTGTTGCGAGGATCAGGTAATCCACACGCTTTTCAAGCGGGACGATCCATCGATTCAGGAGTTCGCGCGGCGAAACGGGTTGTCGTCCAAAGTCGTCCATAAGAAATGCGCCGCCATTAGCTTTCATCTGATACGGCGCTTCGTAATATTTTTTCGTTGGATCGTAAACCAACTCAAGACTCGATAATCTCAACTCGCCACCGATTGCAATCAGTGGACGACGGATGACGACCCAGCGCCGGTCGTATCGACGAGTGGTTTGAGTCTGATTCGTCGTGGGTGTGCTGCTGGTGGCCTCAGGGATTTCGCGATGATGTAGTCCGTCAAAAACTCTGATAATACTATCGTGGACGGTGACAGCATAGGGAATCAGGATTGCGCCGGGCAGTGACAGACCAATCGCTTCGGCAATGGAGGTCTTGCCGTTTCCCGGATTACCAAATAAAAAGATGGACTTGGCCGAATTAATCGCTGGACCCAGTTCGCTTATGATCTCGTTGCCGATGACGAGATGCTTGAGGGTATTTCTGAGCGTTGCTCGCGTAATGGTCTGTTCGCTTAGGGCTTGCTGTTTGACCACTTGAGTGTACTCTTCCAGACGCACTGGCGCGGGTCCGATGTACTGATTCTGCTCCATCAACTCGCGCGCCCGCATACGTCCATCATCACAAATCACATGCAGATACGACGACTCGCCAAACCCGGTGGAACCTCTTACCTCGGTCAAGTGCTCATGGCGCAAATAATCCAGAACTGGCGCGACGACATTCGCAAAAGGTAAATGAACTGCTTCTGCGATTTCGTGCCCTTTTGAAAGGCTACGAACATAGATGGTCTTGAGCACTAGCTCAGCCAGAAAACCGAGACTCAATCCGGTTTCCTCAATCGAGCGTGGCTCGGGAGGGAGATTAATTTGAGGTGTTGTGCTCATCAGTCTCTCCTGTAGAACGGTAAGCCTGAATCTTTTTGTTTACCCGATAAATCATTCTGGTTGTTGAGAGAGTCTAGCCGGTTTCGATTCCTTTATCAAAGGTCCGCATCAACTGTGCTACTACTTCTTGGAAACGGGTCTCGTCTTCCCAGTCCGTCATGTCTTCTACTTGACGCGATTGGCGCATTTCAACCGCCCAGGGTTGATGGGTGGTCAGCATCGAATCATCTAGCCGAATGGGCAAAATGATGTTGGTGCTCAGTTGGCGCTCTCGCGCAAGCGCCGCCTCGATTTCACTTTCCAGCCAAGAGCTTTCGATTGAATTCTCCGAAACGATCAAGAGCATCTTGTCGTAAACTTTGATGGCTTCGTCGATTCGAATATGAAATCTTTCGCCGCTTCTCAATTCATCGGGCACGAGCCAGCAGCGGACTCCATTGCGCATGAGATTTTCGTACAACTTTTTGGCAAAGGGTTGGTCTTTGATCGAGTAGCGGAGCGCACAAAACTCAGTCGCCTCGTGACGCGCGCCCGCCAACTGTATGAAACCGATAAAATTCTCCGGAACTCCGCAGCCGCGAAGAAATGCCTTGGGTATTTCACCTTTGGAGAGATAAAGAGTGTCGATGCCAATACAGGAGGGTCCCAAGTGGTTGATGCTCTCCAATCCTCGCGCAGGGCTGAGATCGACATCCACGAATACCGTTTGCCACAAATTGCTTTCGCCCAGGTTAGCTCCATTCAGATCGACTCCGATGAGTTTAGCCCGGCTAAGATCGGCGTTGGATAGATCGGCTTCGCAAAGATTTGCCCCACTGAGGTCCGCGCCACTGAAATTGGCATTGATAAGGACTGCGCGACTGAGATCGGCTCCACGCAAGTCCGCCCCATTGAGGTCAGCCCCATCGAGATTGGCTTTGCTCATATTCACTCGGCTGAGTCGTGCTTTGCCCAAGTTGGCTCGATTGAGATTTGCCTCTTCCAAGTTTGCCGTGCTAAGGTTCGCTTCGCTGAAATCAGCACCGGTGAGATCGGTGCGGGTTAAGATCGCGCCATAAAGGTCTACCCCGGCAAAGTTTGCCTTGGCAAGTTTCGCGCGATTGAGATTAGCTCCATCCAAATCGGCATTGCTCAAATCGGCTCCACTGAGCATAGCGCCGGTAAGGTCCGCACCGCTCAGGTCTGCCTCGTTGAACAAAACTCCGTTTAGCTCCGCCCCGACCAACCCAGTCTCGACTAGAACTGCTGCGATGAGACTGGTCTTGTTGAGATTCGTGCCGTTGAGATTGGCTTCACTAAGGTTCGCTCCGCTCAACGTCGCTCCTTCAAGGTCGGCGTTGCTGAGATCGGCTCGGAAGAGGTTGGCGCTGCTGAGGTCTGCCTTGAAGAGATTCGCGCCAAACAGTTTGGCATCGGTCAGTTTCGTTTCGATCAGTTTGGCTTCGATCAGAATCGCTTTTGGAAGGTTCGCTCTGGCTAGGTCAGCACCACTGAGATTAGCCCCGCTAAGGTTTGCATCACTCAAATCAACCTCGGCGAGGTCTGCGCCACTCAAGTTTCCCTTGAAGAGGTTGGCTCTGGAGAGATTCGCGCCAACTAGATTGGCGCGGCTAAGATCTGCTCTAAAGAGATCCGGTAAGATATCTGGATTCTTGATTCTCCAATCGTTCCATACAGTGGCACCCTTCTTAAGTAGAGAGAGTTGCTTTACATCCGCCATCGCTTGATCCTTTCTCGAAATACTACGGCAAGAGACAATCCAAAATTACAACTTGTTTTCACTCGGGCATAGTATATCATCGTCTACGTGAGCTTTCAAGCGTTGGAAAACTTGACCCACCATTGCGCATTTCTTTTGCGCGCAGTATAATCCCATCCATCGAGTCACTCTAAATTCAACGAGGAATCCCCGCATGAATCTCACCATCCGCCGCGCCGAACCTAGCGACTATGAAGCCATCGCCAAGATTTTCACCTACCCCAAAGTTGTATGGGGCACGCTGCAACTTCCGTATCCATCGGTCGAAGCATGGCGTAAACGCTTGGCGGAGCCACCGGAAGGATTCTACAGCTTGGTTGCCTGCATCGCCACCGAAGTGGTCGGACAGATAGCGTTACACACCTTTCCGAATGCTCCCCGTCGTCGTCACACCGGGCAAATTGGAATGATGGTGCGCGACGATTGGCAAGGCAAGGGTGTGGGTACCGCGCTGATGCAAGCGGTCGTCGATCTGGCCGACAAGTGGCTCAACCTCCGCCGCCTCGAACTCGATGTCTATGTCGATAACGAACCGGCGCTCAAGCTCTACAAGAAATTCGGCTTTGAAATCGAAGGTCGCCAGGTCGATGAGGCGTTCCGCGATGGGATATTCGTCGATACCTATCACATGGCGCGACTACATCGCTAAGTCGAAAGAGTCATTATGCAATATTGTCTAAAATGCGGCAATCCGCTCGTCACGGCTCAAATCGATGGAAGAGAACGCAAAACCTGTTCGACATCGTGCGGCTATGTGCTGTGGGACAATCCCGTGCCCGTCGTTGCCGCGATTGTCGAATACAACGGCGCAGTGGTGTTAGTGCGCAACCAAGCGTGGACGCAAAAGTTTCTCGGTCTCGTGACTGGCTTTCTTGAAAAAGGCGAATCGCCCGATGCGGCGATTTTGCGTGAAGTCAAAGAGGAGTTGGGATTAGACGGAACGATTACAAGTTTTATTGGGAACTATTCCTTTTTTCAGATGAATCAACTCATCATCGTGTATCACATCCAAGCGACAGGAACTATCGCGCTCAACGATGAACTTGCCGAATACAAATTGATTCCGCCAGAGAAATTGCGTCCCTGGGAATTTGGAACCGGTCCAGCAGTAAAAGATTGGTTGGCGAACCGTAATCAAACCTCATAATTAGTCAATGATAGACTTGAGCACGTTGGTATGTCAAAAACAGCACGTCAAAAGCACAAGGAGGCAGAGCTGTGATGAATGCCGCTTTTGTTTCCCACAAGTACCTGGGTCTGTTATATAGAGTACTTCTCATTCTTTTTCTGGTTGGCTGCGGCACAACCGCTACACCGCACACCACCAGCGTTCCGCCTACCATTACATCCACACGCACAGCGACTCTGTCGCCGACCATTCCTCGCCCAACGAATACCTCAACTCCAACATCGACTGCGACACCCAGCCCAGTTGTGGGCGTAACGACCGACGTGCTCCGTGTGCGTGGTGGTCCTGGGACCGATGCGCCGATTCTTGGTCGACTCGATAAAGGTGCGTCGCTGACATTCCTCGCTCGCTCGACGGATAACAAGTGGTTGCAAATCGTCTATCCGCCCGGATCGACTCAACGCGCCTGGGTCTCTAGCGACTTTGTCAAACTGACCGGTTCGATCAACACGCTGCCCGTTGGTGGCGTCACGCCGACGGTAACACCAACTCTCGCCTCGCCTCAATCGCCCACGTCTGCGCCTGTTGCGCCGACGGTGGGTCCATCAGGTCCCTCTCTCGAATTATTCAATCGCACAAATTCTATTCGTGGGGCGAACAATCTCGCACCATACAAATGGTCGGATATGCTTGCCACAGCGGCAAAGCGTCACAGTGCTGACATGGCAAAGACTGGCAACATCGATCACACTGGGTCGGACAAGTCAACTTCGGCGCAACGCATGAGGGAAGCCGGTTATTCGATTTTGTTTTCGGGTGAGAATATTTATGGCGGCATGGCTTCCATCGACGATGCGTGGAGCTATTGGTCTGAAGACCCAGCGCATCGCGACAACGTGCTCAATGCAAGATTCACCGAAATCGGAATTGGCATCAGCGAGATTGCGGGCAAGACGTACTATACCGTCGATTTTGCACAGCCTGCGCCGGTGACCGCCACACCAACCAGCATCCCGCCGACTAAAACTCCACCACCGACGCCGACCATGACAATTCAACCGGCGGAACCTTGCTCGGTGATTCCTGGGCAAAGTTATGGTACGCTGCAACTCATGTCGGGACCCACAGAGCCAGTGGCTGAATTGCAGCCTGACATCAACCTGGGAATGCGTGGCTATGCGCCGACCAACATTTCCAAAGCGCTAGCCGATTTCGAAGGCGGCACCGATCCAAACGCGCCGCAACTGCGCGGATTCTTTGTTGATAAACGTATACCCGTTATCACGCGCGCGTATCAAGTTTATGCTTGGGATTGGAATGCACGCGCGAAAGGTCCGCTGATCGATGATCCCGAAGTGACGATGCTCGGTTTGCGAACGACGACCGGCGAAGTGATCGCCACACCGCGCACCGGCGTTGACATTGGCAATGGTTATGCGGCGATGGTGCTTTACGCTACGCAAACTCGCATCACGCTCAAGTACACCCGCGAGGATCATGTCGTTCATGGTTACACGCTCCACATCGAAAACATTTGCGTCGAACCGGACTTGCTGGCGTTGTATCAAAAGTTGAATAATCCAAATCGGCGTTTTCTTCCGGCGCTGCGAGGAGGGCAGCCATTGGGACGAGCGACCGGCGCAGAGATCGTATTTACGATTCGGGACAAGGGCAGTTTTATGGACCCACGTTCGCGCAAAGATTGGTGGAGTGGGCAGTAGGGAACGGACGCTGTTCCGTTCCTGTGACTAGGGAACGCTACAGCGAGCATTCCCTACAACGACATTAAAAATTTCCCGCTTGACAAATAGAACAAGTGTGCGGTATAATGCTGCCACATCATTAATCGATGCGCCGCAAATAAACCACAAAATTTTTTCTGCCACTCGTCTCGAAAAATGTCTTGTGCGGCGCAGGGGCTTGCGTTTTAAACCCACTTATAGTAAACTACCTCGCAAGGAGGAATCAGGCAGAGTGGCAGCCAAGGAGCATAAAATGCCTTCAGCAACAGCAACAGAATCGGGGAAAGCCAAGTCGCTCGAAACCGCTATGGCGTCTCTCAAAAAGCGCTTCGGCGAGGGAGCGATCATGAAACTCGGCGAAGCGACTAGCATGAAAGTCGATTCCATTCCGACGGGATCGATTTCGCTCGATTTGGCGCTTGGCATCGGTGGAGTCCCGCGCGGGCGAGTCACCGAAA
Source organism: Chloroflexota bacterium (assembly GCA_016215025.1). GTDB lineage: Bacteria > Chloroflexota > Anaerolineae > UBA4142 > UBA4142 > JACRMI01. The sequence continues at coordinate 8,700 of JACRMI010000063.1, read as the reverse complement.
TCTACGGACCTGAAGCCTCGGGTAAGACAACGATTTGTCAACATATCATCGCCGAAGCTCAAAAACTCGGCGGGGTTGCCGCCTTTATCGATGTTGAGCACGCACTCGACCCAGTCTATGCTGCCAAGTGCGGCGTCAATGTCGAAGAGTTGCTCATCTCGCAACCGGATACAGGCGAACAAGCACTCGAAATCACGGAAGCACTCGTTCGTTCTGGTGCGGTCGATATTATCGTCGTAGATTCGGTCGCCGCGTTGGTGCCGCGAGCTGAAATCGAAGGCGAGATGGGCGATTCGCACATGGGTTTGCAAGCGCGCTTGATGAGTCAGGCGCTCCGCAAGCTTTCCGGCGCGATCAAGAAATCGAATACCGTTGTGATCTTTACAAACCAGTTGCGCCAAAAAATCGGCGTGATGTTCGGCAACCCAGAGACGACCACCGGTGGTATGGCGCTCAAGTTCTATGCGTCGGTCCGGCTTGATGTTCGACCGATCGATGCGATCAAGAGCGGCGAAGATGTCGTCGGCAATCGGACGCGCGTGCGCGTGAAAAAGAACAAGGTCGCGCCGCCATTCCGCAAAGCCGAATTTGACATCATGCATAATCAAGGCATCTCGCGCGAAGGCGATGTGCTCGACCTAGGCGTGGAGATGGGCTTGATCGATAAGAAAGGTGCGTTTTATTCCGTCGATGGAACGCGGTTAGGGCAAGGGCGTGAGAACGCTCGCGAATTCCTGAAACAGAATCCGGAAATGATGGAGCATCTGTACAGCTCTATTCGAGATAAATCCGGATTGGTGGGCGGTGTGCCCAAAGTTCTGGAGGACAACGAACCGCACGATGAAACGGATGACGACGAAGAGCCAGCAGAAGAATAATTGGAAATGAGATGCGCTCGCCACAGGCGGGCGCATCATTGTAATTACCCGCCTCGCACAGATGTTCGTGGAGCGCGGGCATCCCACAGCATTCGAACTTGAACGGCGTTCGCCGATTGGATAGATCGGCAGACTAGACGTTCTCGATTCCGAGAAACGCGTAGATGAATTTCGAGGCGAATTCGGTAACACATACCTATCGCTTGGTGCCTAATCAGCGCCGCCGAATGGTTTTGGTTGGGTGCGACGTAACCGGAGAGTTGTGTTCGCGCCAATCGTGCATTCCATTTAATTAAGACGCGTCCTCGCGCCTCAGGGAATTATGGACTGAGGCAATGAAATAGAATCGAACAACTCTGCATTGTTGTTGCAGAACCGTCAGTTCGCGCGTAGGTCAATCGCTGTGGGTGACTACCATGGCGATTTTTATTTATGGGACGAATTACAGCCATCGAGCCTCAAGTCCGACATACGAACCGGTTCAATTTGTATGTGGATGATCGATTTGTATTGGGACTGTCGGCACTTATGGCAGCCAAAGTTCACGTCGGACAAATCTTGACCGACGCCGACCTTAACAATCTTGAACAAGACGAAGCATTTGAGACAGCATACGAAAAAGCATTAAGATTTCTAGAACCTCGTCCGCGCAGTTCGACCGAAGTGAAACAACACCTGTTGAAGAAAAAGATCGAATTGGACACAGCGGACAAGGTGATTACGCGGTTAACCGAATCGGGATTGTTGGATGACACCGCGTTTGCGAAGTATTGGGTCGAAAATCGTGAGCAGTTCAGACCACGCGCGGCGCGCGCCTTGCGGTTTGAGTTAAAACGCAAGGGCTTGTCCGATTCCGACATTAAAGATGCCGTCGGCGAAATGGACGAGAATGATAGCGCGTACCGCGCAGGTGCGAATCGTGCAAAGCGATGGCGCAATCTGGAGCGCCGAGAATTTGTGGAGAAGCTGACGGGGTTTCTCGTACGGCGCGGCTTCTCATATAGCGTCGCTAAAGACGCGGTTGTACGCCTTTGGAATGAGAGTCGTACAGAGGAGTTCGACCCGTGATTCCCATGATGATGTGGAGGACTGAAAAGCATGGAAGTGATCATTGCACTTGTGGTACTTGTCATTTCAGGAGTAGGAGCGTTTGTCTTAGGGTATTTTCTTCAAAAGCGATTTACCAGCGGGCAAATCAAGGCGCTGCTCGCCGAAGCGGAAAAACAACGGGCTGAAGCGGAAGCTCATGCCAAAGACATTATCCTCAAAGCGAAAGACGAATCGCTCAAGTATCGAGAGGAAGCTGAAACTGAACTTAAGAAAAAACGCCAGGACTTGCAACGTGAAGATGAACGACTCCGCCACCGCCGCGAAAGCATTGATCGGCGACAGGAAATGCTCGAAGGGCGTGACAAGAAACTGGAAAAGAAAGAAAAAGACCTAGATCGAATTCGTGAAAATTTACAAGCGAATGAAGCGAAACAACTGCAAGAGTTGCAGCGCATTTCGGGTTTGACCACCGAAGATGCCAAAGCGATTCTCTTGCAGCAAGTCGAAAAGGACACGCGCCAAGATGCGGCGCGTCTGATTCGCGAGATCGAACAGCAAGCGCGCGAAGAAGGCGATCAGCGTGCGCGTGAGATCGTGACGACGGCGATTGAGCGGGTTGCTTCCGATCAAGTCGCCGAGACCACCGTCTCGCTGGTGCCGCTGCCGAACGATGAAATGAAGGGTCGCATCATTGGTCGGCAAGGGCGCAACATTCGCGCGATCGAAGTGGCGACTGGCGTCGATCTCGTCGTCGACGATACGCCGGAGGCGGTGATCGTATCCAGTCACAATCCGGTGCGGCGCGAGGTGGCGCGTGTCGCCTTGAACAAGCTCATCAACGATGGACGCATTCATCCGGGACGCATCGAAAAAATCGTTGAGAAGGCAGAAGAAGAAGTCAACGCGGCGATCTGGGAAGCCGGAGAGCAAGCTGCACTTGAAGTCGGCGTGACCGGACTTCACCCAGAGATTATCAAATTGTTAGGGCAGTTGAAATTCCGCACCTCGTACGGGCAGAATGTGCTGAATCATGCGATTGAGACGGCGCATCTGGCAGGCATGATGGCAGCGGAACTTAAAGCCAACGTGCAGATGGCTAAAGCCGGAGCGTTGTTGCACGACCTGGGCAAAGCGGTCACACACGAAGTGGGCGGCGCACATGCACTGATCGGCGCAGAGTACGCGCGCAAGTACGGCGTGCCCGAACCGGTCTGCAACATGATCGCGTCGCATCACGGCGAGGAAGAGTCGCAATCGCTCGAATGTGTGCTCGTCGTCGCGGCGGATGCTATCAGTGGAGCGCGTCCAGGTGCGCGCCGCGAATCGTTAGAGCAATACTTGAAACGTGTCGATGCCTTGGAGCAAATGGCAAATGCATTCCCAGGAGTGCAACAATCATATGCCATCCAAGCCGGACGCGAAATTCGGATCATCATCAAGCCAGAAGAAATCGACGATTTGGGCGCGATCAATCTGAGCAAGCAAATCGCGCGCAAGGTCGAGGATAATCTGGAATATCCAGGTCAAATCAAAGTGACTGTGATTCGTGAAACTCGTTCAGTCGAGTATGCAAAATAGATTCACCGTTCTGCGCGGAGTTACTCCGCGCAGAACATCAAACTCTGTCGCGCCGCGGCGGCAGCGTTGGTTCTAGGGGGACTCTGAAGTCATTATCTCATCCGATTCGTTTGAAATTGAATCCACAACATGATTGCGCGCGCGCAGCTCAAGAAGAGGGCACGTGCACGCGCCACGACGCATCATCCAGATGACCCAGTCATCACGCAAGAGTTTGAATCGGAATGGTCTGCTCTGCGTCAGTGCGTCACAGGAGGGATCCCATGGTCGACACCATCAAAGTCTCTGCCAAGTCGCGGTCGACTTCGGTAGCGGGCGCTATCGCGGGTGTGATCCGCGAGCACAAACACGCCGAAGTTCAAGCTATCGGTGCGGGTGCAGTGAATCAAGCTATCAAAGCGATTGCCATTGCCCGAGGCTATCTAGAGCGCGATGGGTTAGATATAGGCTGTATTCCAACATTCGTCGAGGTCGATGTCAGCGGAGAAGAACGGACCGCTGTCAAGCTTTTGGTCGACGTGACTCGCACTTTCCCGCCAAAGCCGGAAGCGCCTCGAACCGAAACACCGCCACCCGTTGATGAAGTTGAATAGCGATATGGCACAAGCAGTCTGTTTGCTCTAGAGCAAGACAAGTGAATAAAATTACGGGTCTGCCCCTATCCAACTAGAAATCAGGGGCAGATACCGTAATCGGAAGGATAAGATTCGTCTAGGTAAATATGGCAAATTCAGTTTCCGGGCGTGTCGATTTGCATACGCATTCGACGGCGTCGGACGGAGAGTTATCGCCTGCGGAGTTAGTGCGACTCGCACTCGACCGCAATTTGGCGGTCCTGGCATTGACCGATCATGATTCATGCGATGGAATCGATGCGGCGTTGGCGGCCGCGCAAAACACAGCTTTAACGATTATCCCAGGGGTAGAGCTTTCGTGCGATGTCCCGCAAACCGAGGTGCATGTCCTCGGTTATTTTATCGATTGGCACAACGCTCACTTTCAATCGATGTTGGGCAAATTCCGCGATGGTCGTTACGGTCGCGCGGAAAAAATGACGAAGAAGTTAACGGCGCTCGGTGCGCCGATTTCGTTTGAACGGGTCAAAGAAATCGCGGGTGACGCGTCGATTGGACGACCGCACGTAGCGCAGGCATTGCTCGAAGCCGGACATGTTGTGACGATGGCAGAAGCATTCGACAAGTACATCGGTCGGAATGGACCCGCGTACGTCGAACGTTTTCGGCTGACGCCGGAAGATGCGGTGAATTTGATTCTGAAAGCGAATGGGGTGCCGGTCTTGGCGCATCCGCGCGAGGTGACGAACTTTGTGGAACCCCTGGTCAAAGTGGGACTACTCGGTCTCGAAGTGCACTATGCGTCATACGACGATCCAACTCGCGCCGAGTTATCGCGTTTGGCGAAACAGTATGGTCTCATCGCCACCGGGGGCAGCGACTTTCACGGGCTGAACAAAATGGCGCACATGAGCGGTTTAGGTACCGTGGACGTTCCGCCCAATGTCGTAGACAAGCTTCGCGCAAAAGCCGCAAATCTCGAATTGTAAAAAAAAGAACCCAGGTTCCTCCTTCCGAGAAACCTGGGTTCATCTTTCACGCCGGAGCTATTTGAGAATCAACGGTAGATAGAGCGAGGTCAAGTTTCCAACTGCCCAATCGGACATTTGCATAAAACCGGAGCGCGTCACGGTATTTGCGGTGGACGATGTGCGAGCGCAATCCCATGTGCTGCCGGCGTAGCGGCAAACTTGAGCTAGTGCTTGATTCGTCAGGTTGTGCGGCAACGTCAGATCGACCGTGTAACCACTGCCGGTGGCGACAAGCGTCCAAAAGCGACCGGTGCCGGTATATACATTCGCGTTGGGATGATTCACGTCCGCCCGGTCGACTTGGACATGCGATAAGATTCCACGTGTCGTAACGTTGATGCGGGCGTTGGTTAAGCCAAAGGTCTTGTTTCCCGTCGTGGTCACGTTTTGAGATTTGCGAATGATGCCATTGTTGGTCAAGATTCCGCCCACGGTAGCGTAATCGTTTGCGGCAGTTTCGACCAAAGTGGTTCCGCTTGCGATAGTCAAATGATTGAATGTTGTCGCCGTATTGAGCGTTAGGTTTTGGGTCGTGCTACCGTTGAATGCAAGCGTGCTAGTTCCTCCATTGATTGTGCCGCCGGTCTGAGTAAGATTGCCTGCTAGCGATAATGAGCTGCTGCCCAAATTGAGCGTATCCCCGACGATTTCAAGATTCGCGCCGGTGACGTTGCCATCCACGGCGAGGGTTGTGCCATTGATGCGAAATGTTCCGGCACCGGTCAGCGTCGCGCCATTGGCGAGTGTGTGGTTGCTCGCGTGAATTCGATCAGCGTTCCCGCTAACGCGTTGAAATTGCCGTTGCTTGTTCCCGCTCCACCATTGCCGCCGATCTGAATCGTGCCCGTCATGACCTCAACCGCACCGGTGTTGTTGAAAATGATGCCGTTGCTGCCGCCATGTCCAAAGGTCGTCATGCCACTTCCTGCCGCTTTGCGGACTGTTCCAGCATTGTTGAATGTAGGCTTATTCGCGGGTGTGCCATCGACAAAATCCGCATCGGCTTGCGCGTTCAAGAGCGCGCCGGATTGATTGTTAAAAATCGCGCCGTTTGATCCGACAATGTCTCCAATCTCAGTCCAATTGATCGTACCAAAATTGGAAATCGTAAATTGGTCGAGTGTTTTGTTATTCGTGCCACCTCCAATGTTCAACGTACTACTCACGGGGATGGTCAGCACTCCTCCGCCATGCATTTGTCCACCGAGCCACCGCATCGTACCAGAGATTGTGGCTGTGCCGCTCAACACGCCTCCGTTGACCGGGTTGCCGAACACTAGGTTTTGAGTTTCGATCGTGCCACTCACGACAGCATTCCCACTGGTCAACTGGACGATACCCCCTCCTAGGAATTTTGTGCCTTGACCCAGATAGACGCGTGGCGCATCGAGGGTCATGGTTGCGCCGGTGCTGACGCTGATGGTCGCCGTATTGGTTACGACGAAATTCGTCCCGCCGGGCACTCCCAGCGTACCCGAGAGGACGTTGATCGTTCCAGCGTTGACCAAATTCGCGCCTAGGTTGTTCGGCAAGGCGTTTTTTAACTGTGTGAAATTGAGCGTCGCGCCGGGCGGCAAATTGAGCGTGAAACCGCCGGACATTGGACCGCCTTCCCAATTCAGCGTCCCATTCACCGTCACCGTTCCGGGCTGTCCTGGAAAAGAGGCGTACCGATCGACGTAGAGATTTTGGACGGTGAGATTACCTTGCGGGCGGACATCGCCAAAGTGTGTGCCGTTATCGGCGTTGTACACATTTAGCGTGTTGACCGTGGTGCCGCTGGGCACGTTTGCGATTCCGCGCGGAACATTCGCCACATCGGTTGTGCCGGGCACATGCCCGCAATCCCAGTTATCCGCATCGTTCCAGTCTTTCGCAATCTTGTCCAAATAGGTGCAGGCGTCTGCCCGCGCTGGCAGGACATCCCATCGCATCCATAAAGTCAACGTGCTGACGAGACATACGGCCGTCAGCATGACGAGCCGGAACATTTCCTCTGGCTTTTACATTGTCTTTCTCCTCAACTTAACGGTTGCTGGGTCGCTCGAACCATGCTTGAAAGAATGCCAGCATCTGCTCGAACGATCCAAAATAGTGTTGTTTCCCATCCTTCACGGTCTCGACTTGGATGAGCAATTGTTGCGCAATCTTTGGCGCGGCACGAGGATCGAACGGCTCGCGCCAAATACGAACGAGGAACATATAACACTCTGGACTGGTTGCTTGCATAAATCGAGTATAAAAAAAAGACAGGCGATCAGCGCCTGTCTCCAGTCATGTATTCGTCACGATTCTATTGGGTAGAATCGTGACTCAATCGTGATGGACCATAGCTCGATGCAGATCGAGCGCAAACTCTGAGCGGTGGGGCAGCGTCATTTCGACGTTAAAGTTATCGCCGTCGAGTCCCACGCGAAATGTTCCGCCTAATGCTTCCGCACGTTCGCTCAAGCCGCGCAATCCGAAACCACTTGGGTTCGACTCGACCAGTGTTGCGCCATCATTATCGGCCCGTAAGCTAACTGTTTCCAGGGCGTAACCCAATTGCAGTTGAACATGTCGCGCGGAAGGCGCATGCCGTCGAATGTTCGTCAGGGCTTCTTGCGCGGCGCGATAGAGCGGTAACGCGATGCGCGTCGCTAATGGAACGATGGAACCGCGGGTTGCCCACGTCACTTGAATCTGCGTCGTCCGTTCGAAATCTTCCACGAGCGCGGCAATCGCTTCCGGCAAAGAAAAAGTTTCGAGCGCAGCCGGGCGCATCGCTTGCACGGCTCGGCGCGTATCCACCAAACCCTGTTTGACCAAAGTGCGTGCGTTTTCCGTGGCTTGTCGCCTTTCCGCACTTTTTTCGAGCGGCAGACACGCGAGGAGTTCAAGTTGAATGTCGAGCGCGGTGAGCGTATGTCCCAGGGTATCGTGAATTTCATGCGCGAGGCGATTGCGTTCCTCGGCAATCGTCAACTCTTCGACGCGTTCAGCGTATTTGCGTAATTGCGCATTGGCCGCTTGTAGTTCGCCAAGCAGTCGTGCGCTCTCGCGTCGCGCGCTGTCGGTCTGCGCCCACAGATAGGAAATCACCCCAAAGAAAAAGTAACCACTGAAAAAGGGGAAGAGTTCGATGAGACCATTTGGGAATCCGCTGACCCAGACAAAGTCAGTACCGGTAACCAGCGCGAAAACGGAGAGCCATATTAAGCCGGTTTGCCAGCGAAAGAGCATCATCACCTGGGAACAAAGGATGAAGAACAAGAGGCAAAATTGAGCGCGACCATTTGGAGCGAGCGCGAGCAACGCGCCGAATAAAAACGTCTGCACCGCGAAATAGCCGTGCGCGTGCCAACGGGGTGTCACTTCACTGGGGGAGCGGGCATACACCAGCGCGCTGATGACCATGAGCCCAACGGCGAGCCAGCGCGAATCTGGAGCAACCTGCTGGATGCCGAATATAGCTAGTTCTTGTCGGAAAATTCAAAACTGAGCGTGATTTGCACTGGGACCCCAAGGGAATAAGATGGAAGTTGGCAAACAACCTCTTACCCCTTGGAGTCCATGATGATTATAGACCGATACGTCCGTCCTGCCGAT
>JACRMI010000062.1 GCA_016215025.1 Chloroflexota bacterium | reverse complement strand
TGAAACGCACGGGCAAACAATTCGGCTTGACTGGGTTGTGGCATCGCAGACCTCACGGGAGAGTGTGCCACACACTATCTCAAGGCTATGTGATTGTCAAAGTGCGATAAGATTTACTCAACCCTGGAATACAGGCTAAGAATGATGGTTGTGCCGGGGGGCTGGAATTGTGGTATACTGGGGATAAATCTGCTCACCCAGGAGGACCGCATGGCCCCAGCCAAGCACACGAAGCCGTGGAGCAAAGACGATATCGCTTTGCTCAAGAAATTGTATGCCAAGAAAGTCGTCCATCGCGACATCGCTAAACAACTGAAACGGACGCTCAATGCGGTGGAATCGAAAGCGACGGAACTCGGCATCACCGTCAAAAAGTAAATTGCATCGAAGCCCTACAACAAAAAGGACAACTCGTGTTAGCGAAGTTGTCCTTTTTGATTTCCATGGATTCGTGCTGCTCGGGTGCAACGAATGGGGTTTCCGTCCAGCACACACCAGCGCACCATCCGCACTCATCAATTGGTGTGGTGCGTCGTCCGGAACAGTCGGGAGGGTACGTTCTACCCGTTCGACTTGTTCGGTTTGCAACGCAACAGGCGATGTCCTTTCAGGAAGAGCGGATGCCCAATCTTACCCCAAAATGTCGCCACTGTCACTGACCCAAAATCGTGACGCACACCCGGCTTTACAGTATTTCTATTTGACGCTCCATACTCCGCATGTTATAATCGCGCCAACTCCACTGTCCCCCTCCGCCTTCCTCTGCTCCCAAATTCGTAATGAACAAAAGGGCTATGAACCCGATGATGTTCACGCGCAGCTTGCGATTCCAAGTCACGGCCGGTGTCACTTTCGTGATGATCGCCACAGTTGCGCTGTACGCCTATCTGCATTACGAATCGGACCGCGCGCTCGTCATGCGCGAATCCGGGGCCGCCCTCACGAACACGAGTCAACTCATCAAAGCCAGTCTCCAACATGCGATGCTCAAGCAAGATTTCAGTGCGCTGCAATCAATCATGGATAATGTCGGCAACCAATCTGGCATTCAAGCGCTGATGCTGTTGAATCGCGATAGCGTCATTCGTTTTGCGCCGGGTCAAAAAGATGTCGGCACCAAATTGGATTTGAGCGACCCAGGTTGCCAGGCGTGTCATCAGCCAGGGCGTCCCGCCGATCAGCAAAACATCGTCTTTACGAACAATCTGGGGGAGCGCGTCCTGCGTAATTGCAATCCGATTGCGAATTCCGAGCCGTGCTATCAATGTCATGATTCGAGTATCAAACTTAACGGTGTCCTCATCACCGATTATTCACTCGCGGACACCGAAGCGCATCTCGATCAAGAGATGTACACCTCGTTGACGCTGGGTGGCGGCGCAGTTCTGGTGTTGATTCTAACGATCAATCTGTTGCTGGACCGGCTGGTATTGGCGCGACTGAGCCGCGTAAGTGGGGGACTCCGTCGATTTGGGCAAGGCGATTTGAGTCAGCGTCTCACATTGCAGTCGAGCGACGAATTGGGTAAGCTCGCTGAAACCTTCAACAGTATGGCGTCGAGTTTGCAAGACAAGGACAGCGAGAACGCACGCTTGTACACCGAATTGCGTCAGAAAGAAACGGCGCTCGCGCAGCTCTTGCAACAAGTGATCAAAGCGCAAGAGGAAGAACGTAAGCGCATTTCGCGCGATCTGCACGATCAACTTGGCGCGCGGCTGAGCGGCTTGACGATGAGCATCGAAGCAGCGGGGCATTTGCTGCCGGAGTATCCCGACCCGTTGAAAGATCGCTGGCAACGCGTGAAGGATTTGGCGACCCAGGCGCTCGAAGACACGCACAAGCTCATACTCGATTTGCGACCGGGGGTGCTGGACGAATTGGGACTCGTGGCCGCGATTCGCGCAGAAGCCGAGACGCATCTGCAGTCGCGCGGCATTCAAATCGACGTGTGCGTTACGGGTACGCGGAGACGACTCACGCCCGAGCGCGAATTGACGTTGTTTCGCATCGTGCAAGAAGCGATCACCAATATCGAAAAACATTCCAGTGCGCGTAACGTCAAACTCACGATTGATTTTCATGACGCGACGGTTACCGTGACGGTCGAAGACGATGGCATCGGATTTGACGTGGCGAGCGTGCCCAACGATGGAAACGAAACGCGTGGTCTAGGTTTGTTGGGGATGCGTGAACGCGCCAATCTGGCGGGCGGCTCACTGCAAATTGAATCGCAAGTGGGGCATGGCACACGGGTCGAGGTGATCATGCTCATAGTCACAGATGGATCGATGGAGAAGAATTAGCGATGGGAAAAATTCGGGTGCTGGTTGCCGACGATCATACAATCGTGCGCGAGGGTGTGCGCTTGTTGTTGGATGCGCAGCCCGACATCGAAGTCATCGGCGAAGCCGCAGACGGTCGCGAAGCGGTGAACATGATTCGCCAATTCCGACCGGACCTGGTCGTGATGGATATTCAGATGCCGAACCTCAACGGGTTGGAGGCAACGCGCGAAATCAAACGTGAGTTTCCGCAGATTCAAATTCTCGCATTGACGATGTACGAGAGCGACGAATACTTTTTTCAAGTGCTGAATGCGGGCGCGTCGGGTTACGTGTTGAAAAAAGCCGCGTCGGCGGATTTACTGTCGGCGATTCGCGCCGTACATTCAGGCGACGTGTTTTTGTATCCGTCGGTCGCGCGGCGTCTCGTATCGGATTATCTCACGCGCGTGAAATCCGGCGAAGAGAAAAATAGTTTCGATGGGTTAACCGCGCGCGAGCATGAGGTGCTCAAGCTGATCGCCGAAGGACACACCAATCAAGCGATTGCGGACAAGTTGGTGATTACGCCTAGCACAGTGCAGACCCATCGCACACGTATCATGCAGCGCTTGAATCTGCACAATCGTGCTGAACTCATTCAATATGCGCGTCGGAAGGGATTGCTTGACAACCCGTAGTGAAAATAATGACGCCACGTAATGATTTTCTGAATGAAAGACGCTCAAGTGAGCGTCTTTTTTGTTGCTCAATAATGGTCTAAACGATTGTCATCCTTAATCATAGGGTTTACACTACGATCAATCCGAGAAAGATTACACTCTAACCCAATAATAATATTGGTCGGACAACCTGGAAAGTCGGTGTGTACCATCAAGGAGGTGGAGCATGACACGAACGTTCAAAGTGTTGATCGCCCTGGCGGTGGTGGTTTTTCTCGGACTGGCGTTCGTCGGAAGCACAGGGGCTTCCGTCGAGCCGCAAGTGATGCGCGTGACGATCAAAGATTATCAAGTTAGCCTATCGCAGTTCGTCGTCACACCGGGCAAAGCAGTGAACCTGGTAATCAACAATCAAGGCGACGTGCCGCATCAATTGGTGGTTCAAGCGTACGCTGATGCTAGCAAAGACCTCGTGACCAGTCCCATGATTGGGTCCCACACGATTCAATCCGTGTCGTTCACGTTGGCTCCCGGAGTCTATCGCATCGAATGTGTCCAAGTGGATCATGCCGCGCGCGGGATGGTGAATGTCCTTACTGCGAACGCGCCACAGCCCTTGGCGATTCCACTTCGAGTTGATTTTTTGATTCCGATACTCGGTCTAGTGCTAGGCAGTGCTTATATCATTGCCAGCAGCTTGGGTTTGCGTTTGACGAAAGCATAAGCAGGGACAAGATGGATGCGCCGCGGGTATTCCTCATTTGTGTCAACAAGCTCGTGTGCGAAGCAGTGAATGTACTGCTTTGCCGCGAAGGTATGGTCTTACTCGGAATGGAGACCGATCCGGACGCTGCGCTCAATCGCGTGAAATCGCTTGACCCAGACATTGTTTTGGTCGAGGGTTTGGGCACAGATTATTCTGGCGAATCAACGTTGGTCTCACCACTCTCATCTGAGTTACTGGAACGGAAAAATCGGCAAGACAAAGCAGACTCGAATCTGATGACGGCGCTTTTGGAGATGACGTATAAACGCCGCCATCTTCGCATCATCCAACTTTGTTTACCGAATGAGGAACTGCGCATTTATCACCAAGAGCTTCGTCGCTTTTTGAACACGCATGATCTCGTCGCCGCGATTCAGTCCGCGGTGCAAATCAAGTGAGCGACGGGAACACAAATTGTTATTGTGAGGAGCGACGAAGCAATCTCAGCCGAACGCTGAGAGATGCTTCGCTCCGCTCAGCATGACAATCCGACCAGTCACGTTAATTCTATGCGTTTCTGTGGCTGATAAACAATCATAGAGGCAGATATATGACAAATCGTTTTTCACGTCGTCAATTTCTAAAGCTCGGGGCGCTTATCGCCGGTGGTGCGGCAACGCTCGGGGCGGCAAGCAGTCGCGTGCTGGACAATTTAGCGAATGCAGTCAGCGAGACCGCAGCACAGTTCCCCACCTTTCGCGCCAATGCTCAAACGACCGGTGAACTCGTCACGGCGAACGGCGAGCCGATGCAGTATTCGCGCGCGGCAGCGGCTGCGCCGGTCGGGAACCATCGCTGGGTGATGGTCATCGATCTGGCAAAGTGCGATGGCTGCAAAGAATGTACGGCGGCGTGTCGTGCCATGCACTTTGTTCCACCCAATCAAGAATGGATCAAAGTGTTCGAGAATCGCGATAACAACGTGGCAGGCGCGTACTATTTCCCGCGTCCGTGTATGCAATGCGACAATACGCCGTGCGCCAAAGTGTGTCCGGTTGGAGCGACTATGAAGCGCGAAGATGGCATCGTCCTCATCGATCAAGACCGTTGCATTGGTTGCCGTTACTGCATCGCCGCATGTCCGTACGGCTCACGGTCGTTTAACTGGGCAGAGCCGCCGCACACACCGGAAGAACTCTCGCAGCCGTATTCGGTCGAAACAAATTTTCCGCACCGCAAGGGCGTCGTCGAAAAATGTATCTTTTGCCCCGAATTGGCACGCGCAGGAAAAATACCCGCATGCGCATCGGCGTGCAACATGGGCGCGATCTATTTTGGCGATCAGGTGGAAGACGTGGTCAAGAATCAAAGCGGTGAGATGGTTTCGTTCACACAATTGATCCGCGAGAAAGGCGGATTTCGTTACATGGAAGACCTTGGGACCGAGCCGCGGGTTTGGTATCTGCCACCCCGCGACCGAGTCTACCCAGCACCAAAGGGCTAAGTGAGTGTGGGAGTATGGGAGTGACTCCCACACTCCCATACTCACTTATCTTGAGACACAAACGGAGGACCAATGTTTCGTCAACGAACGAAAGAAGATGTTCTGTTCGATCCATTGCGAAATAATAGTTGGAAGTTTTACGCCTTCGTCGCGTTCTTGCTCGCGGTGATCGCGTGGGCGGCATATGCCTACTTTAATCAACTCAGCAATGGTCTCATCGTCACCGGTTTACGCGACAATATTTTCTGGGGCATCTACATGACCAATTTCGTTTTCTTCATCGGCATCAGCCACGCGGGGACGCTTATCTCCGCGATTCTGCGTGTTACTGGCGCAGAGTGGCGTCGTCCCATCACGCGCATGGCAGAAGCGATCACCGTTTTCGCGTTGATGATCGGCGGACCGATGATTCTGATCGACATGGGTCGCCCAGATCGAATCTTTAATCTTCTGGAATACGGTCGCTTTCAATCGCCGATTCTGTGGGATTTGATTTCCATCACGACGTATATCACCGGCAGCTTGATGTATCTTTACTTGCCGATGATTCCTGACCTCGCAGAATGTCGCGATCGCTTGACCGATGCGCCTGCGTGGAAACAATTCATCTATCGTACGCTGTCGCTCGGTTGGCATGGCGGCGCAGAGCAAAAGAAAAAATTGGAACGCGGCGTCGCGATCATGGCAGTGCTGATTATTCCCGTCGCCGTTTCCGTTCACACCGTCGTGTCTTGGATTTTCGGAATGACGCTGCGACCTGGCTGGCATAGTACGATCTTCGGTCCGTACTTTGTCGTCGGCGCGATCTTCTCCGGCATTGCCGCGCTGCTCGTCGCGATGGTCGTCTTTCGCCGCGTCTATCACCTCGATGCGTATCTGACCGACAAACATTTTCGCAATCTGAGTTTGCTCTTGTTCGTGATGGACATTATCTACATTTACTTTACGCTCAGCGAATATTTGACGATGGCGTATGCCAATGAAGTAGCAGACCAGCGTGTGATGCAATTACTTTTCGTCGGCGATTTTGCGCCGATCTTTTGGACGATGATTCTCGGCGGATTTGTGTTGCCTGCGATCATGTTGGTACTACCGAATCTCATCAAGATTCCCGAACGCAGGACAACCACAGCGATGGTGCTGCGACCGGTGACAGCCATCGGCGCGCTCGCCGTGTTTGCCGTGATGGCATTCTCGCCGGGCGGCGCATCTGCCGATATTCAACTCGCCGCGACATTCCCTCTTTTGCGCATTCTCATCATTCTCCTCGCGCTAGGTGGTCTGTTCTGGGTTGCATTGCCGACCCTGCGCGCGCATCCCATCGCGACGATTGTCGTCGCATCTGTTCTCATCAACATTGCGATGTGGCTCAAGCGTTATATCATCATTGTGCCGACGCTCGACAATCCGCGGATACCGATTCAAGGCGTACCCTGGGAATGGGCGCACTATTCGCCCACCTGGGTCGAATGGTCGATTACGGCGGGCGCGTTTGCGATGTTCATTCTGCTGTACTCGCTTTTCTCGAAAATATTTCCCATCGTGTCGATTTGGGAAACGTCGGAGCTAGAAAACACGGAAGGAGGAGCGCATGTTTAATCGACGACGCAGTCTGGCATTGCGAGGAGCGGTTGCGCCTCCGCTGTGTGGAGGCGATGCAAAGAAGCAATCTCAAACGCAGAGTCGGAGATTGCTTCGCTTCGCGCGCAATGACACGTGGCTGAAATGGATCGCTGTTCCAGTTGCGCTCGCATTCCTCTTGGCGTACGTTGCCCCCGTCGCGCGCGCAGACGATCCACCGGGCGCAAAACTTTTCACGAATTATTGTTCCGGCTGTCACGGCGCGGCGGGCAAAGGCGGCATGGCTCTTGCCATCGGAACCGAAGCGTACTTGAACACGCACGACGATGCTACGATTACACAGATCACAACCAATGGCGTATCAGGCAAGGGAATGCCGGCGTGGAGCAAAGGAAATGGTGGCACGCTCACCGATAGTCAGATTGCCGACATTGTTGCGTATCTGCGATCATTCGTCGCACCCGTTGCACCAGCGCCAACCGCCGTTGTTTCGACCTCTGAGCCGGTCGTGTATCAGCAAACGAAAACAACACTGACGCAATCGACTAATGCGAACGGCGCAACGGTCATCGTGGCAACACTCGTACGATACGATGGCACGCCCGCCATCGGTGCAAGCGTCGTGTTCTGGCGACCCACCATCATGGGTCAATTCGAATTGGGAACCGTCAAGACTGACAAGCAAGGCAACGCCTCGCTTGTCGTGCTCGATCAACCTGATAACGCACGCACCATCATCGCAACATTCAAAGGCGAGCCATCGCTTGGATCAAGCGAAGCACTCATCACGCTGCAACGCTCCGCTATCGTATTGTCAGAACCGATCAACGCCAGAAACGTGCGATTGGCTATTGGTGACGAGCCGCTACTTGCACCGGAAGGAAGTCTCATCACGCCGTATCCACCCTTGTTACCCACCGTTCTATTCTTGCTCGTCGTCGGTGGCATATGGTCGGCGTACGCGTTCGTGATGTATCAAGTGGTTGGGATTTGGAAGAGTGGAAGAATCGTAAAGCGGGAGAATACGTTTACCGCAAGACGTTGATCGAGCAAGGTATTGAAATAAAAAAATGCGCGAGAAAGCCAGTCTTCTCGCGCATTTTTTAATTTCGGTAAGTCACGCGCTTGCAAACTCGACGATGCTTTTCACAAAATCGCGCGGCACGCCAAAATCGAATCGCTTGTCGCCGATCATTTCCAACGCGTAATAACCTTCGCGCTGGCGGACGAGTTCTTGCGCGTAGGTCAATTGAATCTCGCCATTTTGCCGAATATTCTTGTCGATCATTTCTTCGAGCACATCGTAAATAGACAGTGCGAGCGCGTGCATCCCGAACCAGCCGAAAAACTCATCCGCCGCGTTTGCGAGATTGGAAGATCCAAAATAAGCAGAAACCAGCCGATGCCACCAGAGCAGGGTATTGGATTTCAGGACAAGGAGGGTGTCTTTCCACTGCTGAACGCGAGTGGCGAGCAGGACGAGCAAGAGCTGATCGGATGGGGTGAACCGCGGTTTTTTGATTTGGCGCTGCACGCTGCGCGTGATCAGTTGCGGTGCTACCTCTGGAGACGGTGGAAAATTTGGTGATAGGTTTTGACAGTGCCCAACCTGGCTCCACCGCCAATATTTCAGCATCTTCCACTCTAAGCCGCCTGGGATT
>JACRMI010000181.1 GCA_016215025.1 Chloroflexota bacterium | reverse complement strand
ATTCGCTCGATGAAAAGATAGCACCCCTGCAACTCCAGTTCAAGCGGTACGAACGTCGTCGAAATATGTTCACGATGTTGTGACACCTGCCTGACCTAAACGAATGTCAAAAAGTGTTCACGAACTCTTGACTACGGACAATTAAGAAATGCAATTACTGATCGCCACGCATAATCGCGGCAAATTGATCGAATATAAAGAATTGCTCGCTGGCTTGCCCTTTGAGCTATCGACGCTCGACGATGTAGGCATCCACGACGATGTTGAAGAAAACGGCGCAACGTTTGCGGAGAACGCGCGACTAAAAGCCGTTGAGTATGCACAGCGTAGTAGATTGCTCACGCTGGCGGATGATTCGGGGCTAGAAGTGGATGCGCTTGGCGGCGAACCTGGTGTCTACTCCAAGCGTTACGCCGGTGAAGGCAAGAGCGATGCCGACCGATATTGGTTTTTGCTCGACAAGTTGAAGAATGTGCCGCGAGCCGAACGCACCGCGCGTTTTCATTGCGTGATTGTAATTGCGTCGCCAGATGGAAAACTGTGGCAAACGGACGGAACATGCGAGGGCGAAATCGGCTTTGAGCCGCATGGCTCACATGGCTTTGGCTACGATCCAATTTTCCAAGTAACCGAACGAGGGATGCGAATGGCGGAACTGCCGCCGGAGGAAAAGAACAAAATCAGTCATCGCGCGCGCGCGGCAGAGAAAGCGAAACTGATTCTTGCTCAAATAAGGTCGTCGTGATCCGTGAAACGTGATTCGTGACCCTTCGACTTGGCTCAGGGTGACATTCACGCATCACATTTCACTCCTTGTCTACAGCTTTCCACGACTTTTGTTCTCGCGACATCACCAGTCCCTTGACCGTCGTCGTTTCAGCGTTCGTAATATCCATGTCGGTCGTGTCTGCGCCGGTGAAATCACAGCCGTCGAGCTGAGTCTTGGAAAGGTTCGCGCCGCGCAGATTCGCGCCGAGAAATTTTGCGCCGACCAAAATCGCTCCGCGCATTTTAGCGCCAGTCAGATTCGCGTCTTTGAATCCCGCCGTCTTCATGCTCGCCTCAGTACAATCCGCGTTCGACAAATTTGCGCCGCGCAAATGGGCTGCATTCGCTTTGGCATTCTTCAAATTGGCGTCGGATAAATCCGCTTCTTCCAAGTTGACCCAGCCGAGATTCGCTTTTTCCAAATTCGCGCCGCGCAAAATGATTCCACGCAGCATCGCCTCGCGCAAATCGACGCCGTGCAAATCCGCATTCGAGAAATCGCGCTCGCCCGCGTTGTATCGTTTTATCAATTCCTGTGCATTCATATTAATCATCTCATTTATCCGCGAATAACGCGAGTCTCTGGAGTCAAGCGTTTACGCGGTCAACCAGCTAAAGCTTCGCCTCCACCATTCACACTACTTTGGAATTTATTGAAAATTAGCGGAGATTCGCGAGATTCGCGGATTATTTTCTGCGCTATTCTACACGCCCTCACAACACACGTCAACTAGCTTTTGCGAAAAGGCGTTTCTAGGTTATAATCGCGGGCGATGTCTGATCAACCTGCCATTTCTGTTTTTATCCCCGCACGCAACGAAGCGGGCAACATTACGCCGCTCTTTGACAAAATCGCGCGCGCCTTCAACGCGTTGAACGTCCCCGGCGAAATCGTTTTTGTCGATGACGGCTCAACCGACTCGACGTGGAACGAAGTGAACGCGGCGGCAACGCGGTATCCGTTCGTTTGTTTGCTGCGTCATCGCAAATCGCTTGGCTTGACCGAAGCGATGCGGACTGGCTTTCCGCATTGTCGCGGTGACGCCGTCGTGTTTCTCCCCGCTGATTTGGAATCCGATCCCGAAGAAGATATTCCCAAACTCGTCGCAAAGCTGAACGAAGGGTACGATGTCGTCGCCGGCTGGCGGCAAGGTCGGCGCGATGGCAAAGTGTTTGCCTCGACGATTGCGAACGTCGTGTCGCAGCGACTGTTCGGTTTGCAAGTCCACGACATGAATTGGATCAAGGCGTTTCGCCGCGATGTCGTCGAAAACATTCATCTGCGTTCCGATTGGCATCGCTACATTTTGATTCTTGCCGCCGCGCAGGGCTATAGCATCGGCGAGGTCCAGGTCAATTATTATCCACGCAAAAAAGGCAAGTCACATTACGGCATCGGGCGCATCCCCGTTTCATTCCTCGACGTGTTGGTCGTGCGTTTTCTGATTACGTTCTCGCGCAAGCCGATGCTTTTCTTCGGCGGGATCGGTCTCGCGCTTGGCGGTATATCAATTACGACGTTTGCTGTCCTTGCGATCATGTACCTCCTCGATTTTGGACAACGCCGCCCCGTGTTCGATTTTGCGGGCGTGCTGCTCATCGCCGGAGTTTTATTCTTCGTCGTCGGCTTTCTCGCCGAATTGATCGTCAACCAAAACGAGCGCATCGAAGAGTTGGAGCGCAAGCTGAGGGACCGCTGATGCGCGTACTACAAATCGCGACGAGCGCAGCGCGTTTCGAAGGCGATTATCATTCCCCTTGGATCGTCGAATTGATGCAGCGCTTGCAAGCGCGCGGCGTCGAAACCGAATTGCTCGCGCCCAGCTTCAAAGGGCTGGGCGATCATCGCATTTACGGAATGCATTTTTATCGATTTCGATATGCGCCCGCACAATGGGAAACGCTCACGCACGAAAGCGGCGCGCCCAATCGCTTGCAAAAAAATCCTCTGCTCTATCTTCTCATCGTGCCGTACTTGTTGTCGGGCATGGCGCGCACGCTCGCGCTTGTTCGCAAAAATCGTTACGATGTCATTCATATTCATTGGCCCCTGCCGCAAATTATTTTCGGACTTGCCGCAAAATTTTTGTTTCATACGCGACTCGTATCGACATCGTACGGCGCGGATATGCGCATGGCGAAACGCATCGCGCCGGCGCGCTGGGTCTTGCGTTGGATGATGCGCCGCGCCGACGCGCTCATCGGGCAATCGCCGATCACAATGCGTGAAATTGAAGAGGTCACCGGACGCAAGGCACGCCTCGTCGAATATTGGATCACGAGCGCGCAAGTTCCCACATCGGTCACGCCACCAAAGCGCGGAGCGACAAATCACTTGCTCGCGGTTGGTCGCATGATCGAGCGCAAGGGCTACGAGTACTTGGTTCGCGCGTTACCGCTCATTGCAAAAGATTTGAATGTGCATTTGACGATGGTCGGTGCGGGGCAAGAGCTTGAGCGCGTGCAGGAGTTGAGTCGCGAATTAAATGTAGCGGATCGCGTTACGTGGTTGAGTGGAATCACGGACGAAGAACTCGCGCGATTGTACGGCGAATGCAACGTGTTTGTGCATCCATCGATCATCGATCGCGGTGGCGATACCGAAAGCGTGGGCACAGTATTGATGGAAGCGATGAGCCACGCGCGCCCGATTGTCGCGACGAATGTCGGCGGAATTCCCGACGTGATTCAAGACGGTGTGACGGGGCTGCTCGTTCCAGAAAAAAATCCACAAGCGTTTGCAGATGCCATCACGCGCGTACTCTGCGACGATGAACTCGCGCATCGATTAGGCACGGCGGCGCGCAAAGTGATTCAAGCGCAAGTCGATTGGGACAAGAGCGTGGATCAAATCGTGCGGATTTATGCGGGAGAGAATACGCCATGATGGGATTTCTCCCACGAATCTTCACGAATCTCCGCGAATAAAAATTGGACGCTGACAAACGCGGATGAACGCCGATAAAAACCACTAATATCAGTGTTTTCAGTGTTCATCAGTGTCCAATAAGATTTGTCGTCGAATTGACAGCGTCCTAAAAATTTGTGAAGATTCGCGTGACACCTGCATGACTGTGCCGCACTTCGGGCACAGCCACGTTAGGTGCAAGTGTTCGCGGGAGATAGATTCTCGTTCTGTGGGTGGAGCAACAACCATGCATTCACGCCATAGAGGATGAGCAAGCCGTAGAACTTGGACGAGATCCAAAGCGATTGGGGAAATTGAAAGAGCGTGTCGGTGCGATAATCGAGCGTGAGCGCAATCAAGAGATAGCCGACAGCGAACCAAAATATCGGTGCGAGTTTTTCGCGATTGAGACACGCGAGCGCAAGTGCGACGAGTGAGTAAATCGCCCAGACGAGATGATGCACCCAGGTTGTCGGCGCGACGATGAAATATGCGAGCAAGCCGAGCGAGAATTCCAAGTGGAACTGTTCACTGCGGCGACTGTGCCACAAAACGAATGCGGTAATGATCGCCAATAACGCGACGCCACCGTAGTAAAGCCAGTGATCGAGATTTGAGTTTTGGAACGGTGCGTGAACATATTCATCGCCGACAAACAGCCGGTCGAGAAAGCCGCGCCACGATTGATTGCCAACCCAGGCGTTATCTTCTGATCCGAATGCCAACAGCACATCGAGAAATATCCGCGACAATTGCTCGCCGAGCACAACCCGGCCTAGCACAATCGATGTGAGAAGCGTTCCAAGCGCCGTAGCGACGAGTTTGAAATTTTTCTTCCAGAGAAAATAAGCTAGAAAAACGACGGGCGTCACTTTGATCG
This sequence comes from Chloroflexota bacterium, assembly GCA_016215025.1. GTDB lineage: Bacteria > Chloroflexota > Anaerolineae > UBA4142 > UBA4142 > JACRMI01. Next base: position 34 of record JACRMI010000181.1, on the reverse strand, counting down.
CCGACGCGAGACCAATCAAAAAGCCCGCGAGCAT
>JACRMI010000180.1 GCA_016215025.1 Chloroflexota bacterium | reverse complement strand
TGCGGCCGATGCGTGGCGTGCACAAACGTTATCTGAGCCAGTATGTGGCAGTGTGCGAATTCGGCATTAACCAGAAACGCATCACACCCAGGTTCATCTCATCGCTTGTTGCCTTGCACTAATTCTACACATGAGCGAAAAAGTTTTCAATAGATACTGGAGCGGCAGGATTGTCCTGCCGCTCTTTTTGATGATTTATAGGCAGTGTGATATACTTGGAGCGAGTTAAATTATTCCTAGTCCCGCGGGCTGCGGATTAGACTGTCTAGTTGTTCATCGACGAACGGACGCAGTAAGTTCGAATTTTGCCCGCAGGTGACGAAGGTCGCCTTAGCGATACATACTATCCTGCGATCCTCGGCACTTGTCGTTTGACGCGTTCGCGCATCAGCGGCAGGTGCTTTTTATTTGGAAATTCTTTGCCAGTTTCATCGCATAGATAGAATCGAATCGAATAAAAATGCCTACTCGATTTTACACCCAAGTGTGGGTGGGATTCAACGAATCTTCCAGGAGTCTTGAACTTGCGCATTCTAAACGAAGCTCAAACGCGCGAAAACAAGATTGATCCTGCTTTGACCAAGGCGGGATGGAACTTGGGCAATCGTTCCCAGGTTCGTTTTGAGATTCCGGTGGACGGCGAAAACGCCGAGCCGTGGAACGGCGTCACGGATTATTCGCTTTATCGTCCCAATGGCGAAATTATCGCCGTCGTCGAAGCCAAGCGGATGACGCACGATCCGCGTCTCGCGCAACAGCAAGCCGAGCATTACGTTACCGAGATCGCCAAACATCAAAGCTTTACGCCGTTTGCTTTCCTCGCGAATGACGTTGACATCTATTTTCTCGATGTCGGCGTCGCGCCCAAGCGGTTGGTCAGCGGATTCTTTTCGCCGGATGATCTCGAACGATTCCTCTTCATCCGCCAGAATAAGACGCCGCTCGCTCAAGCTTCCATCAACAACACGATCACCGACCGCGCCTATCAGCACGAAGCGATTCGCCGCATCTCGGAAGCATTTGATGCAGGCAAACGGCGTGCGTTGCTCGTGATGGCGACTGGTACCGGCAAGACGCGCATCGTTGTCTCGCTCGCCGATTTGTTTCTTCGCACGAATCAAGCGCAAAAGGTGTTGTTCGTTGCCGACCGCGATGCACTCGTCGAGCAGGCGCTCACAGATGGATTCAAAGCATTTTTGCCCAACGAGCCACGCGACCGAATCTTCTCCCACAAGATCGACACGACCAAGCGCCTCTACGCGGTGACGCTCCAAACCCTGAGCAATTGTTTTCAGCAATTCAGTCCCGCGTTTTTCGATCTCATTATATTCGACGAAGTGCATCGCTCGATCTTCAACAAGTATGACGAGGTGTTCCAATATTTCGACGGGCGAATGATTGGGCTAACCGCGACCCCGGCGCAGTATCTTGATCGCAATACATTTCGTGTGTTCGATTGCAACGATGGCAAGCCGACCTTTCTCTATGCTTACGAAGATGCCATCCGCGAAAAATATCTCGTCCCATTTGATCTTTACGCAGCACGCACCAAGTTCCAGCGTAAGGGCATCAAAGGCGTGGACTTGACCGAGGAAGAACGGAATCAACTTATCGAGCAAGGGCTTGACCCCGATGACATCAATTTCGAAGGCACTGACCTTGAAGTACGTGTCAGCGACAAGGATACGCTGCGCAAACAGTGGGAAGAAATTTGGAATGAGTGTCTCAAGGATGAATCGGGACAACTACCAGGCAAGACGATCATCTTTGCGATGACGCAAGACCACGCGCTCCGCTTGCAAGGCGTATTCGACGAAATGTTTCCGCAGTTTCCAGGATTGTCCCGCGTCATCACCTACAAGTCGGATTATCGCGGGCAGTTGATCGAGCATTTCAAAAAGCAAGAGATGCCGCGCATCGCGATTTCGGTGGATATGCTCGACACGGGGATTGACGTGCCCGAAGCGGTCAACCTTGTGTTCATGAAACCTGTGCAATCGCCGATCAAACTTCAGCAAATGATTGGGCGCGGCACGCGCAGTCACGCCGCGTGCAAGATGTTCAACCTCTTGCCCAATGGACACAAAGACCACTTTCTAATTATTGATTTCTGGGAGAATGATTTCAATAAGACGGCGGACGAATCGGCTGCACAATCTACGCCAGTGCTCGTCACGATTTTCAATACGCGGCTCAAGCAACTCGAACTCGATCTGAACGCGCAAGACACGCCCGATTTTCGACGGACGGTCGCCGCGTTGCGTTCTCAGGTCGCGCAGATTCCAACCGACTCATTCCTGGCCAAGCGCGTGTTGCCTGAAATCGAAGAAGCGTGGAGCGATGCGTTCTGGTTGCGTCTGAATCCGCGCAAGATGGAATTTTTGAAATTGAAAGTGGGGCCGCTCTTGCGCTACGCTTCGGCGGTTGACGTGGAAGCGGCGACCTTTACGAGCAAAGTCGAGCGATTGAAGTGGCAACAGCGCGCGGGCAAGGATACGACGGTGACGACGGAATCCATCGCGCAAGATGTGACGCGCTTGCCTGATGACATCGTGAACGATCCCAAGCTGAGACCCTTAGTCGAACTAGCCGCAACGCCGACGCGATTGGCAGAAGCCAAGCCCGACGAACTTGTGCGTGTGATGGAAACGCTTGCGCCAGTAATGAAACGCCGACGCGAGCAAGAAAATGTATTTCTCTTGCTTGATCTGCCCGACTCGATTGATTTGCGCGGTTACATTCTTTTGCGTCCTGGCACCGAACCTGTTTACGTGAAAGAGTACCGCGAGCGCGTCGAGAAACGCATCAACGAACTCGTCGCGAATCATCCTGCGATTCAAGCGATTCAGCGAGGCGAGATACCCGACGATTGGCTGTTGATTGATCTGGAGCGGACGCTGCGGCAGGAACTGGGTAGCGGTGATGCGGAAGTGAACGAGACGCTGATTCGCAAGGCGTATGGTTTGAAGGTGGGCAGTCTGCTGGCGTTCTTGCGCGCGGTGCTAGGGTTGAATATTTTACCCGATTATGACGAGGTGGTGCAAAGGCAGTTTGAGGCATTCATTCAACAGCACAATTACAATGCGAATCAGATCAACTTTATGCGTGCGGTAGAAAACGTATTCTTGCAAAAACGACACTTGCAACGCGCGGATTTTTACGACGAGCCGCTTTCGCGTTTTGGCGACGATGCGGTGGATCGGTGGTTCACGCCAAAAGAGGTGGAAGAGGTACTGGCGTTCGCGGAAAAATTGACAGCGTGAGATTGTCGTTTCGACGAGCGGGTTTTTGCGACGAGAAATCTCACTAGTCGGACGAGACAGATTTCTCGCTGCGCTCGAAATGACAGGGGCGCACGGTTTGTCATTTCGACGAGCGGTTGCGCCATCTTTGATGGCGATGCGACGAGAAATCTCACTAGTCGGACGAGACAGATTTCTCGCTGCGCTCGAAATGACAGGGACCGCACGGTTTGTCATTTCGACGAGCGGTTGCGCCATCTTTGATGGCGATGCGACGAGAAATCTCACTAGTCGGACGAGACAGATTTCTCGCTGCGCTCGAAATGACAGGATGAGACACGATGACCAAGAATTACTACGTCTATATTCTGACCAACAAGTCTCGGACGTTTTACACAGGTGTCACGAACAACCTTGAGCGGCGCGTCTCTGAGCACAAGCAAAAGTTGATCGAGGGATTCACCAAGCGGTACAACATTACCCTCCTGGTATACTACGAAGTGTTTTCCGATATTCGCGAAGCTATTGCGCGTGAAAAACAAGTCAAGGATTGGCGAAGAGAGAAAAAGATTGCGCTGATTGAGTCAATGAATCCAGAATGGAAGGATTTGAGTGCCGAATGGGGAGATTTCTCGCTGCGCTCGAAATGACAGGGGCGCACGGTTTGTCATTTCGACGAGCGTTCTTTGCGAGGAGAAATCTCGTGCTAAGCATAGGGAGAGATTTCTCGCTGCGCTCGAAATGACAGGGGCGCACGGTTTGTCATTTCGACGAGCGTTCTTTGTGTCAGTGATACAATAAAATGACCCAATTATGATCAACCGGGATGGGACATATATGATCGTGTAAAATGTCCCACTTCTAATCGGAATAATGCCCCACTCCGTATCGTCATCTCATCCGTTAGGTTGTGGTATGCTT
>JACRMI010000179.1 GCA_016215025.1 Chloroflexota bacterium | reverse complement strand
GCGATAATGGGCACATCGCGGAATTTCTTACAGTCCGGTCGTTCGTGTATCGAAATTCTCTCACAATTTACGGCACATGCACAACGTTTTCTGCTTGTCAATAGGGAATGTAAGTTTTTGTCAAAAGTCTCAATCAGTTCTATAAGACTATTCGACTAGACGACTAAATATTTGCCAAATAAAAGGGCGTCGCTTATAATCGCTTCTGCAGGCGTCATGTCAAGTTGGAGTATTCTATGGATTATCGAATTGATCCCAAAGGCAAAGTTTTTACCTCGCATGTGACCAAGCGCAGTATCACCGTCATTCTCAGCATCGAGAACACCATCGTCCAAGGGAATGTTTATCTCATGGCAGATAATCGCCTCAAGGATGAGTTGAACGACGGCGAGCAATTCATCGCGGTGACCGATGCCCAAATCTATCAACCGGGTTCCGAATCGCCCATGTATGAATCGTCGGCGATTATCGTCAACAAAGAGAAGATTGCTTGGATCTTTCCAAAAGAAGCAACCGCTCCGCCTGAAGATGCACTTACTTAATCGATAACACTATGAATGCTTCCACTCCTTCCACTCCTTCCGCTCCTTCCATTATTGAATTACTTTACGAACCTCAATCCTTAGCTGAAACCGGATTGAATCCGGGTTTTATCAACGACCTCGCCCTCAAAACAATTTATTATTCTGGACAGCTTTCAGGATTGGCAGTGGCCAATCTGCTCAAGTTGCCGTTTGCCAATGTGGTCGAGCGTGTGTTGAATGCCTTGATCAAAGAAGACTTTGTCGCCATCATCGGGTCTTCGGGTTTGGGCGAGCGCGGGTACAACTATGTCATCACGCAAAAGGGCAGCGCCAAAGCTCAAGAGGTGATCGAACGCTCGCAATATTTTGGTCCGGCACCGGTGTCACTCGAAACGTACAACCAGATTGCGCTGGCACAAACAATTGGCGACGTTCGGTTTACCAAGGCCCAAGTGCGCGAGGCGTTTTCCCCTCTGGTTGTGTCCGATATGATGCTTCGCCGCATTGGTCCGGCGGCCAACTCCGCGCGGTCGATCTTTCTCTACGGACCGCCGGGCAACGGCAAGACCGTCATCGCCGAAACGATTGCGACGCTGTTCAAAGGTTGCGTGTACATTCCATACGCCATTGAGGTCGATGGGCAGACGATTCAAATTTTTGACAGGTTGAGCCATGTGCCGGTTGAAGATACAACGCCGCACCTGGATGCGCGCTGGGTGATGTGCAAGCGACCGTTTATCGTGACCGGCGGCGAGTTGACGCTCGAATCGCTCGACTTGATTATGGACCCGATTTCCAAAGTTTATCAAGCGCCGCATCAAATGAAGTCGAACGGCGGCATGTTTCTCATCGACGATTTCGGTCGTCAGTTGGTTCAACCCCGCGATTTGTTGAACCGCTGGATTGTACCGTTGGAAAAACGCATCGACTTTCTCACGTTGCATACGGGCAAGAAAGTCGAAGTCGTGTTCGATGTATTGATCGCGTTTTCCACCAATTTGAATCCCACCGATTTGGTGGACGACGCATTTCTGCGTCGCATTCGGCATAAGATTCCGGTACCCAATCCAAGTTGGGATGAGTTCAAAGAAATTTTCAAACGCATGTCGGTGGCGCGCCAAATTCCCTATGAGGAAGAGATGTTCAAATACCTCGTGCTCGAACATTACATCAAAGCCAAGCGCGAACCCAAAGCGGTTCACCCGCGCGACCTGCTCGATCAAATCATCGATGTGGCAAAATACTCGCAGATTGAACCGACCATGACGAAAGAACTAATCGACGCTGCTGTCGAAGCGTATTTTGTGAAATTGTAACCTCAGCCCTCTCTCCCAGCCTCTCTCCCGTTCTCACTTGAACCGCAAGCGATAACAGCGGAACGGAGCAGGGTGGGGGCGGTGAGGTAAGGTACAACCAATGCCTAGTCTACTTGACCGAATGCAACCGCCCAAGCCGCCAACGCCTGCCGGTGAATCCAAACCAGCGGAAGCTGAACCTACGCCCTCGCAAGCCGCATCGACAAAGTCGGTGAACGAGCCAACCAAGCCGCATCCGCTTGCCAAAGAACTTCGAGTAAAATTGCGAAATTGGATCGTCGAGCAAGTCACGACCGGGTTGAGCGCCTCCGGTGAGTTGAAAGCCGATCAAGCGACGATGGTGATGTTGCATGATCGTTTTGTCGTCGCGTTCAAAAATGCTAATGTAAATTTGGCGCCGGAACATGTCGATGAACTTGAACATCAGGTGATGAACGAGATTGTGGGATTTGGTCCCATCGAACCCTTGTTGAGTGATCCCACCATTACCGAAGTGATGGTCAACGGGCCCAAGCATGTCTTTATCGAGCAAAAGGGCAAGGTCACAGAAACCGATGTTGAATTCGACGACGACGCACATGTGTTTCGAATCATCGATCGCATCATTCGCCCATTAGGGCGTCGCGTAGACCGCAAGTGGCCCATGGTCGATGCGCGCTTGCCCGATGGGTCGCGTGTGAACGCCATCATTCCGCCAAGCGCCATCGATGGTCCAACGATTACAATTCGAAAGTTTTCCAAGAACAAGCTCACCGTTCTGGACCTGATCAAATTTGGTTCGCTGACTCCGTCGATGGCGGAATTTTTGGAAGCGTGCGTGGTTGGGCGACTGAACATCATCGTCGCTGGCGGCACGGGCAGTGGTAAGACAACGCTCCTCAATGTCTTGTCGAATTATATTCCGGACGATGATCGCATCGTGACGATTGAGGATTCGGCCGAGTTGCAGCTGGCCAAGCCGCATGTCGTTCGATTGGAAGCACGCCCGCCAGACCCAGATGGCACAGGGCGCGTAATGATTCGCGATTTGGTCATCAACTCGCTGCGAATGCGCCCCGAACGAATCGTCATTGGCGAATGTCGTGGTGCAGAAGCGTTGGACATGTTGCAAGCGATGAATACGGGGCACGATGGTTCGTTGACGACGTTGCATGCCAACACGCCGCGCGACGCTATCAGCCGACTTGAGACCATGTGCTTGATGGCAGGCATCGATTTCCCAATCAAAGTCATTCGCGAACAGATCGCATCGGCAATCGATCTGATCGTGCAACAAGCGCGCTTGCGCGATGGTTCGCGCAAGATCGTTCAGATCACCGAAGTGCAGGGTATGGAAGGCGACATTGTCGTCATGCAAGATGTGTTTCGCTTTGTCGAAAGCGGTTTTGACGAAAATGGCAGAATCCTTGGTCAGGCGCAAACGACCGGCATTCGTCCCAAGTTTACGCCGCGTCTCGAAGCCGCAGGGTTCTTCCTTCCTGCCGAAATGTTTGCCAAGCCGCCGCAAACAGATTTTCGACGCAGGTAGTGAACGAGACCCTAAAGGTTGCTAACAAAATGTCATGCTGAGCGGAGCGAACGCGGAGCGTCTCTCTTTGCAGAGAAGGAGACCCTTCGCTTCGCTCAGGGTGACAGTCCTTCTTAAGGACTGCATATTCTTCGGAGAATCCAACGATGCTTCCAACCCCCACTTGTCCTCTGCGCGCCGAGTACTTGCTCAACAAAATCGAAAAAAGCGATTTGCCCCGTGAACGAATGAAACGTTTGGGTCCGGCGGCGCTCAAGAATGAAGAACTCCTCGCCATCATTCTTCGCACTGGCATCAAAGGCGAAAATGTGCTCGACCTTGCCGAGCGGCTCCTCCGCGAGAATCGCGGATTAGGTGGCTTGGCGCGTCTCCCATTTTCCGAATTGACGCGCGTCAAAGGCATCGGCACTGTAAAAGCGATTGAATTGCAAGCGGCGTTGGAACTTGGTCGACGGTTGAGTACGAGTGCGCCCGAAGACAAGCCCGTTGTAAAATCCCCGGCGGACGCAGCGAATTTGCTCTCGGATATGAGCGTGATGGAGCAAGAGGTCATGCGCGCGTTGTTGCTCGACACCAAAAATCACGTGTTAGCCATTTCGACCGTGTATACCGGTTCGGTCAACACGACGGTGATTCGCGTGGCAGAGTTGTTCAAGGCGGCGATTCGGCAAAACTGTTCGGCGATCATCGTCGCGCACAACCATCCGTCGGGCGATCCAACTCCGTCGCCAGAGGATGTGGCGGTAACGAGCGAGCTTGTCAAAGCGGGGAAAATCCTAGACATCGATGTGCTCGATCATCTAGTTATTGGCGCGGGGCAAAAGTTTGTTTCGCTGAAAGAGAGAGGACTGGGATTTAGTTAGTCGTCATATAGTCACATCGTCGTTTAGTCAAATAGTTGATTTATTTCGACTACTCGACTGTATGACTACCAGACTATTCGACTATGAGGCGAACCGCCGTAACATATGATTCATAGTCCCAGCCCGATGCGTAGATCTGAAGCGAGGTGAGGTAAAAGGGACGTGGGTCGGCAGTTTCGAGCAAGTTGCCACTTTCAAATGGAATCCAAACATTCGGCGCGACGAGTTCACCATTCACGGTGGGATTATTCGTCGCGTTTTGAATATAAAAACCATGCACCCATTCGCCTTCGCTGCCGTATACATCGCGATAACGCAAACGCAGAATCATCGGGTATTCGGAACTGAGAATGCCGCCGCCCGAAAGGCCCTGTGCATGAATGCGAATGTCTGCCGAAATTTTGAGTGAGTGATAATCGGAAACTTCTTGCCCAATTTGCTGGATGACGCCCGTAATAGCGCTGGTTTGATTCGAATTCGTTCGTAATATTTGAACGACCGGGCGTTCAGTCAGCAGCGCCTGAGTTACTGATCCATTAGCTTGCGCTGAATTGTTTCCCTGCTCGCGCACGACCATCCAACCACGCACCAACGGATCGCGAAAATCGCCGTTCACAATAATGTCTTGCGCGGCAGCGACGGGGATAATCGGCGGCTGTCCGGGGCGGCCGACGGTGCGTTGACTGCGTCCGACCGTTACGGTTTTCCCTTGCGCCAAAACCGATGCTGTTCCGTTGTTCACGATCACGTTCGTCGAATCGGCGAATGCTTCGATGCGGTAACTGCCTTCGGCAAGTTCCGTTGACAGATGCGGGGTCGAAACGAAGAGTTGGCGTCCGATGACGGCATCACCGGTCGCAATCTGCGGCGCTGCGCCAACGCGCACGCTGCCACGTATCACCTCGACGGAGACCTGGGTGGGTTCAATACCCCACGGAAAAGTCGAAATGCGCATGTCGCGCAACGTAAGTTGAGTCGCGGGAAACAAAATCATCGTGCTGCCATCGTGGAAGGTCAAAATGCCGCGCGAAGTTTCATCGGTCTGGATGGCGCTGCCCTCGGGTAGTTGCACCGATTTGGTGACACCCAATGGCGCGGCAACTCCCGGTTCTTGAACACGGATCGTGCCCAGAATCACTTCCAGCGTTGCCTCTTTGGGTGAGGTTGCGTGAAGCAAGTAATAGCGTACGCCAAGTGGAACGGACGCGCATAGTCCGAGAAAGACCAGGAACGCGCCGATGATGACGAGCCACGCGACGCGCTCTGGATTTTTACGTATCATGAATGGGGAAACCTAGTTGCGGAGTCAAATCAGTACCGAATTTCGAAACGACGATATTCACCCGTGGGCTTTCCCCATTGGGCATCGACATTTTCGACCACTGCCATCCAAGGTCCAACGTGAACCGCATCGCGCAAACTTTCCAACGCGTCGCGAGAACCTTCGGCGACAAATTCGACCGAGCCATCCGGCAAATTGCGAACGTAACCGACGAGGCCCAACTCAGTCGCGCGCTTTTGCGTGAACGTGCGAAAGTTGACACCTTGAACGGAGCCAGTCACAATACCGTGTAAGCGAGTAATTGAAGTATCAGCCATAGCAATTACAAATGGCAAATGACAAATTTTGTAATTTGTAATTTGTAATTTGTCATTGGTATTATATCCTTTCTCAACGGAGATACAAATGTCAACCCTGACGATTGACGAAGCAAAGGCGTACTATTCCGGCGCAGAAAGCGCGCACGATTTCGATCATGTGCTGCGCGTTCTGGCGATGGCGGAACGGCTCGCGCGCGCGGAAGGCGCAGATATCGAAATCGTTCACACGGCCACACTTTTGCACGACATTTCCCGCCCCGACGAGGATACGACCGGTGGCGATCACGCGTTGATGGCAGCCGAACGCGCGCGTGCAATGGTACTCGAACGGGGCATGTCGCCCGCGCAAGCCGATGCGGTCGCGCACGCGATTGCCGCTCATCGATTTCGCACCAGTACGCCGCCGCACACCATCGAAGCACAAGTATTGTTCGACGCCGATAAACTCGATTCGATTGGCGCGATTGGCGTGGCGCGCGCGTACCAAGTGTCGGGGGCGCTCAATCAGCGACTGTGGAGCGAGGTGTCGTCCGACGCGATGGCGACGCGTGACCAACGCAATTCCGATCATTCGGCGTACGCCGAGTTTGTGGTCAAGCTGAGCAAAGTCCGCGAGCGCTTGTACACCGTCACCGCGCGTAAAATCGCGGACGAGCGCCATGCGTACATGTCAGAATTTTTCACCCGCCTGGGACGGGAAATTCAGGGGGAATTATAACGCTTGGTGTCATTGCGAGCGGATCGAAGCAATCTCTGTCTCCGTATGAAATTGCTTCGTCGCTCGATTCATGTTTGTTAACGAACCATGTTCGCATCGCTCCTCGCAATGACAATTGTTGAAACCTTTCACCTCGTCTTGCATCTAAATCGGTGGTGGATCAAGTCCTTTCCGAAACCTGCAAACAAATAATGGCACAATTATCGAATTTTCTCGATGGTGAATTGGACCCGGCGTACTGCGAGAAAATCGAGCAGCATCTAGCGACGTGTCCGATGTGTCCCATTGTCGTCGATACGACCAAGAAAACGATTGCACTTTATCACGACGCGCCGCAAACAGAAATCCCGCCTCAAGTGCGCCAACATTTAATCGAGGTGTTGGGGCTAGACAAATGATTGTCATGCTGAGCGGAGTCGAAGCATCTCGCATCTGCATAATGTGAGACTCTTTGCTTTGCTCCAAGTGACAACGTCTAAACATACCTTCTTTCAACGCGTGCGCTGATGGTGGTTACTGTTTCGTAATTGTTCGTCCCCAGTTTTTCCGCGACCTCTTCCGCACGGATTTCTTCTTGCCCTTGTCTTCCGATCAAAACAACTTCATCACCTGCTTGCACACCTTCAATGTCCGTCACGTCGATCATCGTCTGATCCATGCACACGCGCCCGACAATCGGCGCACGCTTGCCGTGCACGAGTACCTCGCCATAATTCGGCTTGCGGCGAAAACCATCGCCATATCCGACCATGAGTACCGCAAGATGCGTCGGTCGCTCTGTGCGAAACGTTGCGCCGTAACTGACGTACGTTCCAGTCGGCACTATTTTGACCAATGCGACCTGGGTCTTAAACGACAACGCCGGTCTAAAGCCGTAAGGCTGCGGCACTTCAGGCGATGGATCGAGACCGTAAAGCAGAATGCCGCTGCGGACCAAATTGAATCGCGCTTCGGCAAGGTTGAGCGTCGCGGGACTGTTCGCGCAATGTCGATAGCGCAAATCGATGCCTGCATTTTCCAGTGCGGCGATGACGGAGCGAAATCGTTCGAATTGTTTTTGCGTGTACTCGATGCCCCAGCCCTGGATGCCAAAGGCGTCCGGCGTATCCGCCATTGCAAAATGCGTGAACACGCCTTCGATTTCGATGTCCGGCAGCTCGCGGACCGCGCGCGCAAAATCGACGGCTTGCTCTGGCATGACGCCCAGCCGTGCCATGCCCGTATCGACTTTGAGGTGAACGTGCGCCCGGACGCTCAGCTCACGCGCGGCATCCGAAATCGCGCGGGCTTGCTCCATCGAAAAAATTGTCAGCGTGAGATGCTGTTCCACACCAATGCGCGCATATTCGGGCTGCGTTGGTCCCACGACGAGAATCGGCGCATCGATGTTCGCGCGGCGCAGTTCGACGCCTTCCCCCATTGCGTACACGCCGAGCCAGTTTGCGCCGCCACGCAAAGCTGCGCGCGATGTTTCGACTGCGCCGTGTCCGTACGCGTTCGCTTTGACCATTGTCAACAAGTCGGCGGGCGCAGCAATTTGTGCGAGCAAGCGCGCGTTGTTTTCGATTGCGCTCAAATCAACTTCGACCCAGGAAGGTCGAAGCGGCATAAAATCAGACGACATTTAATTTTCCTTATCAAAGTACGGCGCGCAAATTTCGCCGCGATTCAATTTGAACACAAGCGGCACGCGCAAGCGATGACCGGGCGACAAAGTCGGCAATTCATCTTCGCCGAAAAATTTTGCATCCAACGTTTCTGATCTGGGCGATGGCGAATCCTCCGACTCGACGCGAAACACAAAGCAGTTGAGTTGCGCCTTGCTTGTGATTTGCCATAAACGCGAATCGAACACGCCAAGCAATTGCGTGGCGCGTCCGCGCACGTTGGCTTCTTCCCACAGTTCGCGTTCCGCTGCTTGCGCGAGCGTCTCGCCGACTTCGGCTAATCCACCTGGCAGCGCCCATAGTCCATTATCGCGGCGGCGAATCAAGAGCAGTTTGTCATTGCGAAAAACGGCGGCTTCTGCGCCAGCAATCGGACTGACATGCCCTAAATTATCTTGAAATTGCACCAGCACATCGTCGGGCGAGCGATGGTCAAGTGCGGCGATCAAGCGCGCGCTCAACGCCAGCGCGCGAGTGTATCGTTCTTTGTGATATTCGTTGTCCGAAAATTGTAAACCCAGGTTGGCAATCGCGCGCAACTCATCAGCGATTTGATAAAATTCTTGATCCGCGTTTGTCTGTGTTTGTTCGCGTCCCATTGATTTAATTCCTCGGTCGCAGCATCATCACGCTGGCAAGAATCAATCCTGCGCCAATCAATTGCGTTGCGTCGAGTGTTTCGCCCAAATAAAAATACGCGATGATGGCAGTGGTCACTGGCTCGAAGGCGGCGAGGATACTGGCGACACTTGCGGGCAAATGTCCCAAGCCGACCGTGTATGCGCCGAATCCGCCGAGGGTTGGGACAAGCGCAAGGAACAATAACGTGCCCCAGCCGTCGAGTGGAAGATTCAGGGGCATGAGTTTGCCTATCAAGAGTGTCACGGGTATGAGAAAAATCAAGCCGAAAAGAAACGCGTAGAACAAACTAGTCCAGGGTGAGTATCGCCGCGACATGAATCGTCCCATGAGCGAGTACGTCGCAAACGTACACGCCGAGCCAAGTCCGGTCGCAATGCCGAGCGAATTCAATCGTACTAGGTTCAAATCGTACGCGCGGACAACCAGAATGCAGCCGATGATCGTCAGCACAAGCGCACTCACATGTGTGCGATTCATCCGTTCGCGGAGAAAGCGCGCGGCGATGATACCCACAATCGCGGGGCTGATGTAAATGATAACGGTCGCAACGGCTGCACCGTTATATTGCACCGACGAGATCCAAACGATCTGGTGAATGCCGATGCCGATCAAGCCGTAAACAAAAAACGCGGGGATGTCGCGCGGGGCAATGACAAGTTGCTTGCGGTCGATGATGAGCAGGGTCAGAAAGAGAAACGCCGTGACGAAGAACACACGCCAGAAAGCGATGGTTAGCGTTTCCATCTGGTACGTCGTCAGCAAAACTTTGATGACGATGCCGGTCAGCGCCCAGATGACCGTGCCCGTGAGGACGATGATGTAGCCGCGTAACGGAACTTCGCGACGATGAACATTAACAGGCGATTGAGTTGCAGCCAAGTTGATTCCTTTTGTGGGACAAATTTCCAAATTGCCGAGCAACAGGACAATTTGGAAATTTGCCCTACATTTTCCGAAATGTCACACGCCAAAATTGCGACGTATTTTCCGTGACGCGAACTCGTTCATCCACGCGCCAGCCGCAAACCCAGGCAATGCGATCACCGACGATGAGCAGTGGCAAGAGGTCACGCACCGCACGCTGAATTTTTTCATCGATCATAAACTCGTGCAGCGAGCGCGAGTGACCTTGCATTCCAATTGGCTGAAATCGATCACCGGCTCGCCGCCGCCGCAACTTTTTTTCGCCGCGACACATCGCAAAATCGTATGTGGCTGTCCAACGATCTATCCCCCCCCTGTCATTTCGAGCGGAGCGAGAAATCTCGTTCTCTGCAAAAAGATTTCTCCTCGCCGCTTCACGGCTCGTCGAAATGACATCTTGAGAAATTATCTTTGTCTCGATCACCCAGTTGCTGTCTGGCAATGCGGTGACGCCGTTCTCAGGCAAAACAAGTTCATCGACGTGTAACAGCGGCAAGTCGGGTAGCGGCGCGGCGCGCTTGGCATCGGCGATGATGAAATCGTCATAGCCGACGACGAGCAGCAAGCCGTTCGGCAGCGTCGCTACCGCACCCGCGTTTTTCTCCAACGCAATCTGCCGCGCGTCTTCGACGTGAACCCAATTCAAATCGCGCAGATTTCCGCGCAAGCGATGGACCGCCGCGCGAAGTGTGCCGCGCTGCAAAGCAGGATGCAATGCGCGCCACGCCTCTCGCGAAAAAACAATTGCACCATCTTGTTCGTGTGCAACCTTGCTAAATTCGCTTTCAATTGCCACGTCGAGAAAATCATAATCGTCCGCAATCGATAGTGCCGAATGATAAAGCACCTCGCGCAGATTCGGATTGAGCGATTCGAGATACGGCAGCACCTCGTGGCGCAGACGATTGCGGAAGAAAGTGGTGTCGAGATTGGATTGATCTTGTCGCGGCGCGAGTCCATTCGCGTGAACGTACTCTTCAATCTCCGCGCGCGTCACGTCGAGCAAAGGGCGCACAAGTGCCAAATGACCAGTTTCAAGTTTCAATGTTTCAGGTTTCAAACTTGAAACTGTGAAACCTGAAACTCGTGAACGCGGTGTCATTCCGCGTAAACCTGCTAGTCCTGATCCGCGCATCAAGTGCATCACCACCGTTTCCACTTGATCGTCGCGATTATGCGCTACGGCGACGACGGACGCGCCTTGCTTTTGCGCAACCTCGGCGAGAAACGCATAGCGCGCGTGACGGGCAGCTTCTTCAATCGAAAGATGTTCGGCTTGCGCGAGCGCGATCACATCGCGCGATTCAATCGTCGCGTCGAGTTGCCATTCGCGCGCGATAGTCGCCACGAAATCGGCGTCGGCTTGTGAAGCGGCAGCGCGGAGTTGGTGGTTGAGGTGCGCGACATGAAGCGTGATTTGCAATTCGTCGCGGAGCGCGCACAGAACGTGAAGCAGCGCCAGTGAGTCCGGTCCGCCCGACACGCCGACAATCACCTTGTCGCCACGCACAATCAGCGCGTGGTGCGAGATTGCCGCACGAATTTTTGCGATGAAATTAGATACTTGCTTGTCTGGTGTACAAGATGTGGACATCTATCATTCAAACTTTATCTCGTTGACTATGATTTTAACTTCTCCCTCAACTCCAGGTATCAGCATATACGCATTGTTGAACTGCACATTCTTCGGGTAACCATACTCCGGATCATAACTGACCATTTCCCAGAAAAGAGGTTTGAAAGCATATGAGCGAATTGTGTCAAACATTGTGTCAATGGTAAGCGCTTTATATTCTTCAAGTGACCAAAGTGGGGGATGATCTCCTGTTTTGGCGCTAACTACTTGCCCATTCCTGATCGTTACATCTCCCCAAATCCCCGGAAAGCCAACTAACTCAGCGGAGATTGTATAATTCCGAGACCCTGTTTGTTGCCACTTTGCTTGATTTAAATAACTCTCTCCGACCACGAGCATTCCATGAAAAATGTATAGCAATAAAGGTAGTGCAATAAGGACAAGAAAACCAATACGTGCATTTTGAGTAAGTCGAGACACTTGCTTGTTTGCGAAGGTTGGAGAAATCGATCTCATTATTCGTGCTAATACAACGCCAGTAAGTAGAATGCCAGCTATGGCGCAAAGAGTAATCCATGGGGTGGTCAAATATCCGCGTGCAAAGAAAATTCCGAATGTGAGAAAACCGCCTAGTTCTCCTAAAAGAAATGCTGTTCGAGTTTGTTTGAATGCGCCCATGAGTGAGCCAACGACCGCACCACAGACCAAACCTTGAAGGCTTTGAACAAGTGCTAGTCCAAGCATAAGAGTTTGAACCATTGACCAGAAGGTTGTTCCCCAAACCATGAGAAGTGTAGCAATTGCTCCCAGGATGGCGAATATCCACATACCAAACAAGAGACCAATCAAGCATCCTATCAAAATTCTAGCGGCTCGTTGTGCGATTTTGCTTTGATTCAGCATAGAAAACAAGATCCTCCGTTGTTACAGCGAATGAATAATTGTTTTGGTAGGTCAAATCAAAGAACATGGTTCAAACTTACGCTATTGTAAAAACTATCTTACTACCGCACTATCTCACTCCCACACTCTCGCACTATACCTCCAACGCCTCCGCTAACTCCCGCATAAACAACTCCGCATCGGTCACTAACCCCAGCGCTTGGAACGTTCCGCGATCCGCGAGTTTTGTCACGACCGCGGGGTTGATGTCCACCGCGACCACCTTGACCGACGCAGGCAGCATGTTCCCTGTCGCAATCGAGTGCAGCATCGTCGAAATCATCAGCGCCATTTCGACCGGCGGCTGACTTTGCACGAACGCGCGCATTTTGCGCTGTGCTTCGATCACGTCGGTGATGACATCGGGCAGAGGACCATCGTCACGCACGGAACCCGCCAGCACCAAATCGACGTTGTTGCGAATGCACTCGTAGATGATGCCTTGCTTAAGAATGCCTTTTTCGACGGCGGCACGCAGCGAACCCGCACGCCGAATCGTGTTGATGGCGACCATGTGATGGCGATGTCCCCCTTCGATGGCTTGTCCGTTGTGTAGCGCGACGCCTAGCGACGTGCCGAGGGTCGCCGCTTCGACATCGTGCGTGGCAATGGCATTGCCGCCGAATAATGCTTGCACATAGCCCGCGCGAATAATTTGCGCGAGGAACGGCCCTGCGCCGCTGTGAACAATCGCGGGACCGGCGACCACGAGAATCTTGCCGCCATGCGCGCGCGTCTCACGCATCTGCTTGGCGATTTCGCCGATGACGAGCGCCTTGGGTTTTTCCGACGACACGTTGCTCGCCATGAATGAGAACGTTTCCTTTGCGCGCGAGCGTTCGAGCGGAATCACGCGAATGCCATCGTGACCGACGACGACCGGTTCGCCTTGACGCACGTCTGCCATCGGAATCATGTGGGCGGTGGAGGTTGCTCTATCGACGATAATGACCAAGTCCATTTCGGTCCCGCTCACATCGACCCAGCGCCCGCCGAGTCGGACCTGGGTTGGCAGATTCGTCGTCGAATAAAAATCATCGGGCAGTGCGCCGTCGCAGGGAGCGGGTGCGCTGGCGACATCGTCGCGTGAGAGCAGCAGCGCGCCATGATCTTGCACCGCGACCAAAATCTGATGCAACTGCTCATCGCTTTCGGCGGAAATTCTCATGCGCGCAAACGAGGTTTCGTCTTTGCGTTTACCCACCCGAAATTCGAGCAAGTCATATTCACCGCCCAAGTCCATGATCGTGCCCCACACTTGCGCTAGAATGCCCGAGTCGATGATATGTCCTTCGAGCGTAATCTCTTCGCTAAAACCATTCATGTCAACTCCAGAAGACAGTAGTCAGTAGTCAGTAGTCAGAAGTCAGAATCGTTTGTTACATTCTGAATTCTGGATTCTGACTTCTGACTACTGTTTTGCAGTATAACACGATGAGTACAACTTGCCAAACTAAATTTCATTTTCGACTGTGATTCTGAGCGCAGCGAAGAATCTCACCATTGAAATATGCGACTCTTCGCTCCGCTCAGAGTGACAAAAATCAAATTCCTTTTTCTGCCGATTTGCGTTATAATATAGACAAGCATGCATAAGAAAAAAATTCTGATCCTCTTATTCAGTGTGCTGCTGGTCGCGTGTTCAACCCTTTCTTCCGAACCCACTCCCGAACCGACTGTTCTTCCTTCTCCTACATTCCCTAACACGCCGACACTCACACCTGAACCGACCGAAATTCCAACGCCCGTCTTTTCATCCACGCCATATTATGATGGCATGATTGCACGGCGCAACGGCGATTACGCGCGCGCGATTGCGGCGTTTCAACTTGCGCTCAAATCAAATCCGACTCCGGAACTGCTGCAAGAAACGCAATACCGACTTGCCGAAGCATACTGGCTCAACGACGACGCGCGCGCGCTCAATTTGCTCACCACGTTTTTGCAGACGTATCCCAATGGCGCACACGCGCCCGAAGCGCACATGCTCCTTGCCGATTCGTATCGCGCGAAAAAAGATTATGCCAATGCGCTGGAACAATTGCGTATCTATCGCGATCAATCGCCCATGCTCGTCGGCGATACCGATGCAACGATTGCCGACATCCTGGTTCTTGCGGGCACAACGACCGAGGCAATCGCGCAGTACGATCGCGCGCTTCAGGATACGTCCATGCTCGCATCGACACGCATCAATGTCCTGCGTCGTGCCTCTGATCTTCATGCCGCGCTCGGGCAGCCCGCGCTCGCGGCAGCACGGCTCGATACGGCATTCGCAATTTCGGGCGATGCGCGGACCAAAGCCGAGTTGCTGTGGAAAGCAGGCGAAGCGTACGCCGTGGCAAAACAAATCGATAAAGCCATGGCGCGCTGGACCGATGCGATCAACAAATATCCCGATCAGCCCGCCGCGTACCAAGCGCTCATTGATCTGCTCAATGCGGGCAGAACCATCGACGATTATCAGCGTGGCTTGGTCGATTATTACGCGGCGGCATACGATCCCGCGATTGCAGCATTTGAGCGTTCAGCCAAAGTCGATGCGGCGCGCGCGGGCGATGCGCGATACTTTATCGCCAGTTCGCATTCGCGCAAGGGCGAGTATTCCACCGCGATTGTCCACTTCAATACGATCATCAACTCGATGCCGAACCATAAACGTGTAGCGGATGCGTATTTCGGCAAAGCCGCGGCAACGAATGCGCTCGGCAAAGCAGATGACGCAGTCGCGATCTATAAAAAATTCCAAACGACATTTCCCGAAAGTGATCGCGCCGACGATGCGCTGTGGAGTGCGGCATTGATCTATGATCGCGCCAAGCGTTACGCCGAAGCCGCCGCGCTCTATGAATCGGTCCACACGAAATATCCATCGCGCGAACGCACCGCCGAAGCGTTGTTCTGGGCGGGGATGGATCATTATCGGCTCAAAGATTACAAGACCGCGAGCGCGCGTTGGCAATCGATCACCAAAGATTATTCCAAGACAACGTTCTACGCGCGCGCGTTGTACTGGCTTGGGAAATCGGCGCAGGTGCGCGGTGTTCCCGCCGATGCGAAAAACTATTGGACGCAAGCCTCGACGCTGACCGGCTATTATGCATGGCGCGCCAAAGATGTGCTGAATCCGCCAAAGCAAAACATATCGTACGATCTGGCGCGTTATGCGATGGGCAGCGATGCCGAGCGCGCGGAATTTGAAAAGTGGATCCTGGGTTGGGCAAAGGTCACGGCGACCGGCACCCTCGACACGGCAACCAAGTCCGATAATAATTTCAAGCGCGGCGCGGAACTGCTGCGCTTGGATCGCACCGTCGAAGCGCGCCGCGATTTTGCGACGCTCGTCGAAGAGAAAAAGAACGATGTGCGCGCGCTCTACGCGTTGGCGATTTATTTTCGTGACAACAATCTCTATTCGCTCGCGCTCGACTGCGGCGAAAAGATCGCGCGGCTCGCCAACGAGGCCGGCGCACCGGTGGCTCCACGTTATCTTTGGCAGTTGCGCTATCCCACGTACTACGCCGACCTCGTCGTTCCCGAATCGCAAAAGAACAATCTCGATCCGCTGATGTATTTTGCGCTGATTCGACAAGAGAGCAGCTTTAATCCGTGGTCAACCTCGTCGGCGGACGCGCGCGGACTAGGACAAGTGATGCCGTCGACGGGGCAGGGCATTGCCAAATTGCTCGGCGTCAAAAATTACTCGACCGAGCAATTGTATTTGCCGTACGTGAGTATTCGTTTTGGCACGTGGTATCTCGCGCAGGACATGAAAAATTTCGGCGAGCCGATCTATGCGCTCGCGGCGTACAACGCTGGCACAGGGCGCGTCCAAAAATGGCAGCGCGCCGATCTCGATCTCACCGTGGAAGAGGTCGATATTCGCGAGACGATTTCGTACATCTCCATCGTCTACAGCAATTGGAGGCAGTATCAAACTGTCTATACCAAGTAATCACCAATGCTACCTTTGGTCTTGGATCGTCGTAATTTTTCTTGTCTCACTCACTCTAGTTGTGCCGACTGCTCCGGTCGCATCGGCTGGACCGACGCCGACTCCGCCACGTCAATCGGCGCAGCCATGTATCGAGCCATGCACGGATCCACCAATCACACGTGGTCAAAGCTCGTCGATCCGAATTCCATCCGCCGGTTCTCCGGCGGTTGTTTATACCAACCCTGCGTTTGCCGCGCGCGGAGTACCGACGTACACGCTTGTCTCGGCATCGTTCGATGTGGATATGAACGCGGCGACGATCACGACGAATACGTTTCAAGTCAGTCGCGGAGGGACGCCCGTCATCGGTTCAGTTAGTTACATTTCGCTCAGCCATGTAGCCATCTTTCAACCGAGTGTACCGTTGGCGCTCAATACTGTTTATGCGGTGACACTTATCACGGGGATTCAAACGGCGACCGGTACACCATTATCGGCGAATGTTACTTGGACATTCACGACGACGTCTGGGATTCCAGTCCTTGCCGATGGGATGAACATCTACTATGGCGATTTACACAATCACACCAGTTATTCCGATGGAATGGGATTGCCGGTGGACGCCTTTGCGACGGCGCGCGCGAATGGTTTGGATTTTTTTGCGCTCACCGATCATTCTCAACTACTAACTGACCCGGAATGGCAAGATACGCTGAATCGAGCGGACGCCGCCACGGTGGACAATGCGTTTGTCGGTTTGCGCGGATTTGAATATACCAACCTCAAGGGACACGTCAATGTTTTGGATACGGCGACCTATGTTTCGCACACCGATCCAAACTATGATACGTTTGAAAAATTCTATCCGTGGATTGGCAGTCAAGCCACGGCGATTGGCATTTTCAATCATCCAATCAAAACGCCTTTGCGTGATTGGAATTTCAACGATTGGGCATTCAACGCCCAAGCTACGTCCCGCATCTCTCTGCGGGGGACACCGCCTTATCCCGCCAATCAATATCTGTTGAGTCTAAGTACCGGCTGGTATCTCGGCGCGATGGGCAGCGCCGATGAACATGAAATCGAATGGGGACGCTATCGTTTTATGGGTATAATCGCGCCGCAATTGACGCGGACTGCTGTTTTGGATGCGCTGCGAGCACGCCGGACGTTTTCGATTGATGACTGGCGTTTCGGTCTCGCCATGCGCGCGAATGGCTACTGGATGGGGGCAATAATTCCACCTGCGTCTACGATCTCATTCACGATTGTGGTGGTTAACCAGGACCCCAAGGCACTTTTGACCACACTGATGTTATACGACAATGGAGTTCTGGTGAGCATGGTTGCGCCTTTTACAACGGATGCGCTTTATACGTGGACTCCGACTATTCAAGGAACGCCCGGACATTTCTATTATGTGAAAGCATATCATGACAATGATATTGCATCGCCAGCCGCTTACACCAGTCCAGTGTGGATGGCGGATACAACATCGTTCAATCATTATTTACCGATGATCCAAAATAATTCAGTGCCGTGACGCAGGTTAATTGACTATTTGACTAATTGACCTATAATTCACGGCACTATGCCTCTGGAAATTTATCTGGGTGACGTAGTACGGCTGCGTAAGGCGCATCCGTGCGGCGGGTACGAATGGCAGGTCGTGCGTTTAGGAGCGGATATCGGAATTGTCTGCCAGACGTGTCAACGCCGCGTTTTGTTGCCTCGCCGTGAGTTCGAAAAGCGCGTCAAGACGTTCATTCATCGAGGAGAAAACCAGTCATCAGTAAACAGTAAACAGTAAACAGTCGCTGCCTTACTGTTCACTGCTCACTGCCTGAAGGGACTGTTCACTGACCTATGGAGACGCTTAACCAGAGCGGGTATGCCGGTGTACTCAAGAATCGAAATTTTCTCGCGATCTGGCTAGCGCAGGTTTTATCCAACACCGCGCTGAACGGTTCCTTTTTTCTACAAATCATACTGATCGAAGAAGTCACTCATTCGAGCGCGCAAATCGGCGCGGTGATTCTTGCGTTTGCGCTGCCCGCCGTGTTGCTCAGCGCCGTCGCGGGCATGGTCGTGGACCGCATGTCCAAAAAGACTATCCTAGTTTGGTCGAACGGCTTGCGCGTGATAACGGGAGTTGTGCTCGCGGTTGTCGCCGCCGGAATGCATGGCGGAACCTTCGGCGATGGATTTTTTCTCGTCGCGATTTACGTCCTCGTGTTTATCGGTTCTGCTATCGGACAATTCTTCGCTCCCGCTGAAGGCGCAACCATTCCTCTGATCGTCCGCTCGGATAATCTTCTCCCCGCCAATTCTCTTTTCACGATGACTTTTACCGGTTCGCAAATCCTAGGGATGATTATTCTTGCGCCGTTGGGTGTCAAGACGATTGGCATCGTCGGTTCGTTCTGGGTGGCAGCCCTCATGTACTTGGGCGCGACGATTTTCGTTTGGCTGTTGCCACGTGATAGACCCGTGCGCCCTGAAGGCATCGCTGTCTCGGCGGTGCATAAAGCCTGGAGTGAAATTGTCGAGGGGTGGCAGTTTGCGATTCATCATCGCGCGATCTTTATCGCGCTGTTGCAGCTTGCGTTGACTTCGACGTTGACGATGATCATGGCAGACCTTGCGCCAGGTTTTGCCAAGCGCGTCCTGGGTCTCAGCGCCGAAGATGCCACCTACGTTTTCTGGCCCGCCGGGGTCGGCATGTTGCTGTCGAGCGTTCTCATCGGGCGCTTTGGGCATCGTATTCCGCGCGAACTTTTGGCGAGCATCGGTATCGCCGGTGTCGCCGTTGGTTTGGCCGGTTTGGCATGGGCGGGCGGCGGCAGTATCGTTTTTGGACGGCCTCTGTTTGTCGAACATCCTGAATGGATGTTGACGACTTCGGCGATGGTCATGATCTTTGCTCTCGTCATCGGCATGATGATGGCGGCGATCAACATTCCCGCGCAAACGATCGTGCAAGAGCGATCGAATGATGCCGTGCGCGGACGGGTGCTGGCGGTGCAATTTACTTTGTCGAACGCGATTGGAATTCCGCCGACACTTTTTATCGGCGGCCTCGCCGACGTGTTTAGTATTCCGACGGTAACGCTTGGTATTTCGGTGATCGTGGCGCTGCTCGCGATTGTCAATTTGTCGTGGGCAATATCGACGGTGCGTTTGGCGCGGCTGCGTCATTCCAATCAATCTCGTTCATAGATAACCTTGTGAATTCAACTCCTCGTCGCATTCTCATTTTGATGTCTGATACTGGCGGTGGTCATCGTGCGGCTGCCGATGCCATTATCGAAGCGCTTGCCTATTCGTTTCCGGACCGTTATGCCGTCACGTTGTTCGATGTGTTTAAGCAAGCGGCGATTGCGCCGTTCGATCTAGTGCCCAATTGGTATTTGCCGTTTACGACCCACGCCGAACCGTTGTGGCATTTGGGGTTTTTGATCACCAACAATCGCATGGTCGAACGCTTGGCGCAGCCGTATTTTGAGACGATCATGGGGCGTGGCTTGCGGCGATATTTGCGCGAGCAAACGCCGGATCTCGTCGTCAGTACGCATCCAATTTTCAATGCGTTTGGGCGCCGCGCGTTGCGTTCGATTGGTTCAAAGGTCCCGTTCGTCACGGTCGTCACCGATTTGTTCGACGCGCACGTTTTGTGGTTTGATCGCAAGGTCGATTTCTGTACCGTGCCGAGTGAAGGCGCGCGCAAATTCGGAATCAAGTTTGGAATGCCGCAAGAAAAAATGCGCGTCGTCGGCGAGCCAGTCAGTTTGACGTTTCTCGATACAGGCTTGAATAAAGCCGATGTCCGTGCCAAGCTGGGTCTCGCCGTGGATCAAAAAACAGTCTTGCTCGTCGGCGGCGGCGAGGGTATGGGCAAACTCTACGACATTGCGCGCGCGATTGATGCGGCGCGTTTGCCTGCCCAGCTCGTCATCATTGCCGGGCGAAATCAAGCGTTGCAAAAGAAGCTGGCGATGGTGGCGTGGAAGATTCCGGTGAGCGTGCAAGGTTTTGTGCGCAACATGCCGGAATGGATGCGCGCGGCGGACGTGATCGTCACCAAAGCCGGACCCGGCACGATTTGCGAAGCGTTGGCCTGCGGCTTGCCGATTTTGCTGAGTGGATTTTTGCCAGGGCAAGAGACCGGCAACGTGACCTTTGTCGAGCAGGGCGGCGCAGGTGTGTTGCGAAGAAACCCAGCGGACATTGTGACCACGTTAGATAAATGGTTCTCGCCTGGAACATCAACACTCGATCAATTGGCAGAACGCGCAAAAGAATTAGCGCGACCGCGTGCCGCGATTGATATTGCGAAAATGCTCGACGATATTTTGATGGCGCGAGAACAGGAAACGGGTCGTCCAATTGAGACGAGCGCGGTAGCAAGGCGGTCGTTGCGTCCTAATTGGAAATTGCTTCGTCGGAAAATGGTTCGCGGCTCTTCGCAATGACCGGGGCTAGTTGTGCGTCCACAAAAATCGTGAATTGTAGTGTAGCGCCTCGTGCGCGTTTGACGCCCACAAGGGGCTAGGCTACATTCCACTATTTTCTTGAACCTTCGCGCCATTTCACGTTGATATTGCGTCAAGTCGATTTGCCACTATAATAATTTCACATGATGAATTTCAGCAAGACCGAACGTAAACTCTTCACCATCGTTGGTGCGCTCACCATCGTTGGACTCACCGCGTGCGCCGGCGCGCTCCCCACCCAAACGGCTCCACTTGCTGCGCCTACTACCCACACGTCGATCACGCTTCGGTTTTGGCATACCAAGAGCGGCATAGCAGCCACAACACTCTCCGCTCTCGCCGACGATTTTCACAAAGCGTATCCTAACATTACCGTGCGCGCCGAACAAAAAGCAAGCGAAGGTGATTTGCTGCGTGAAGGTCTCGGCGCAATGGCGCTGAATCAAACACCGGATTTCATCATTGCGAGCAAGCGCACGATTGCCGAATTTGCGCGCAAAGGTGCGTTGGTCAATCTCGATGTGTTAGCAGGCGAGGTCGAGCAGGGCTTGAGCGAAACGGACCGAAACGATTTCTTGCCGGGCTTGCTCGACGCCGGGCGTTTACCCGATCTCAAGAATCAATGGTATGCTTTCCCATTCGACAAAAACGCAGTGGTGTTGTATTACAACGCCGATTTGTTGCAAGCTGCCAAAGCGGATGTGCCGCCGCGAACCTGGGATCAGTTTGGCAATGCAGCGCGCGTGACCACCAAAGGGAATGTGCATGGCTGGGTCATGTCGCCAAGTGCGGCAACGTTCGCGGCAATTCAATTCAGTCGCGGCAGCAGCGTGTTGAATGCCACCCAAACCCAAGCGCAGTTCGGCGACGACGCCGGTTTGAAATCGTTGCAACTCATTGTCGCATTGAAAAATGGCGATGCGGCATATCTCGCCCCTAGTGCGGACGCTGCGCGCAGCGATTTTGCGCAAGCCAAGACCGCACTGTTGTTCGGCACGACCGATGATCTCACGGCGATTGCGGACTCGGTTGCGCACGCAGGTAATTTCAAATGGGGCGTCGCCAACATCCCGCAGATCAATCCAGCGCAAGCGGCGACGACGGTTCTGGGTTCAGACCTCGCGATCTTTAGACCGGTTGGCAACGCGAGTGAAAAACAAGTGCAAGCGGCTTGGCTTTTTGCGCGCTGGCTTGTGCTGCCGGAACAATCGGCACGCTGGACGCGCGCAACGTTATCGATTCCGGTGCGCGTCTCGGCGCAATCATTGCTGGCAAGTAATTTGCCGCCAAACTTTCAACGCTTGAGCGATGGTTGGAGCAATGGACTGCCAACTCTCAAAGCCATGCCCGCCGTCAAAGATGCGAATCTCATCGATACCGCCATCGTCGAAATGTGGATCAATATTGCGAATGGCTATGATCCGGCGACGGCGTTGAAGAATGCAACCACGCGCGTTAATCGCGTGCTGGGCCAAATACCCTAGACCCTAAAGGGCTAACTGTCCATAATCACGACATCGTGTGCGGTTTACCTTAAATTTCTAGCCGGGGAAGTAATCACGACATCGTGTGCGATTTCGGCGAAACGCCGGTAGCACTTCACACACCGACTCGTTCAAACGAAACTGCCGCGTTT
>JACRMI010000178.1 GCA_016215025.1 Chloroflexota bacterium | reverse complement strand
AGCGACGACAGACATACCACACGCCAGTCGGTGTCATCGCCACGCGCTGTGCCAAGTCATCAACAATGGTTCGCGGATGCTCCATCGCCAAGAGAATTCGGCTACGTCGCGCAACGCGTTGCTCGGTTCGTCCATCGCGTATAATCCGTTGCAACTCCTTGCGCTCTGCTCGAGTCAGCTGGATGACATGGGGTGGACGTCTCCTCATACCTTGTCCTTTCACGGCGAAGTATGAGGAGTATACGTTTGTTAAGCTGCTACGACTATCTTAAAAGACTTATCGAACACGACACTAGCCACCGATTATTTTCTTCAGTGCATTCCGATCCAAGACCATAATGCGTCCGCGCCCTGTGATGATCCAACCTTTGCGTCGCCACTGTCCCAAAATCTTGGTGGTGGTCTGACGGGTCGCACCAATTCGTTGTGCTAGCTCTTCTTGGGAGATGGTTAGAGTGCCGTCTTTGTGTGCGGCGTGATCGAGTTCTCCAAGAACACTTGCTAGCCGGGCCGGCGCGTCGAGGAATGCCAAGGCGCTTTCGCGTTGACTGCTAGCACGTAATCGCTCGGCAAGCGTTGCCATGAGATGCTGCATCAATTTGGGCGCACGCTCCAATTCGCAGAGAAAAGCTTGGCGCGGAATGACAATCAACTCACTTCCCATCGATGCGACTGCGCTTGCCGACCGTGGCGCGCCGGTCAACAAAGCCAGTTCGCCAAAGCAATCGCCCGGGCGCATTTCGTTGATGACCAATTCGCGTCCATCGACGGTGCAAAGGACGATGTTGATCGCACCCGAACGGACCACATAGGCGGCTTCAGCATCATCGTTTTGGCAAAAGAGAATCGACCCCTTTGGTATGCATTTGATATAGCTGACCCGCGCTAGAATAACCAAGGCCGATTCGTCCAATTCGGTGAAGAGTTGAACCCCTCTCAAAAACGTCAGCAGGTTATCGAAATCCGGTTTCATAATTTCGAATAAAGGTTATCCAAAAACACATACCTAGTGATTGGCACAGCTATGCCATTCACTAGGTACGTCAGTTTGCAAGAATCTATAGGGATTTTAGACATCATTGTCTGTCACTTGCATCACTCATACCAACAAAAAGAGTGATGCGAGGATACCCGGTTCGCGAAAAAAGTCTTGAGACACAACGATGTGTCTCAAGGCACTCATCACCTTGAACTCTTCATCTGACAAGAGTCTAACATAGACCCTTGTCAGAGTCAATACTCGTATAGGGCAATCGCATTTCAACCGGTTGAAAGAACTTTGAGCAAATAATCTTGATCCCACGCCGCTTTGAGTCGTTTGGCTTTGATACCAATCTTGGCGGTCTGTTCTTGCTTGAGCAAGTTGACGGCAATGTGTCTCAGCACCGCCATGTTTTCTGGGGCGTGATCTTTGCGAACGCGCGATTCGTCTTCTCGGAATCCGATGTCGAGCACCCAATGCAATCCATTCTCAATGCCCCAATGGGCCCGGATCGCTTCCAGGATCTGCTTGGCATTGTTCTCGACGCTCGTGATGTAGTAGCGGGTTTCTCGACTGCGCTTCGTGCCAATTCGTCGCTCCGCGCGCACCATCGCAACCGCGTGCAACTTGGGCCAGGCATCCCGATGACGCAGGTAGTCGAGGAATTCGGGATCCGCTAGTGTCCAACATTCACGAATCTCAATGCGTCCGTGTCCTTTCTCGATGGTCTTGGTATAATCGTGCGGGACTTGGAGAAAATTTTCTTCCTGGCATCCCGCAAACAAGTCTTTCACATCGTCAAACAACTGTCCTTGATTTTGTTTCACCGCCAGAACATAATCAGTGTCTTTTTTCACTATTTTTGCCGCAATTTTGGGCTGGCAACCAATGGCATCAATCGTGACGATGCAACCGCTAATTTCCAACATACGCAAGAGTTCGGGAATCGCCGTGATTTCATTTGATTTCGAGCGCACCTTGACTTGACCCAGCACGAGATGATTGGCGGTTGCCCATGCACTCACCATCGCAATCGCTTTTTTGCCGAGGCGACCGTTGTGGGAACGTCGCAATTTCTTGCCATCCAAGGCAATCACTTGCCCGCGCGTCAATTTCTGAATGGCGCGGATCCAACTCAGAAACCCTTGGCGAAACTCCTCGGGGTCGAGCAAAGCAAAGACACGCCCAAAGGTATCATGCGACGGAATCCCATTGGGCAGTTCGAGAAAAGTTCGTAACCATTTCTCTTTTGCGCTACCCCAGGTTTCCACATCGCCCCACGTGTCGGCTCCGCAGATGCTGGCGCAAATGGCGATGACCAGAATATCCTGCAATTGGTGTTGAGTGGCATTCCCGTCGCGCGGGTCTTTGAGAGATGCAAAATGTTTGGTGATCGTTTGATGCGATTGCGGCGACATAGTGCTGTGCTGGCTGAAAACCCTATCCGTCCCAGATTTGACTCCATCGGAACGCCAGATGCAATCTGCTGATAGCTTTTGACAGTTTTCCGGGAGTCAATTCACGTGTTCACCCTGTTCTGGGCAAAAACTTCATCCGTGGTCAATTTGCCATAGTTTTAGGCACCTGTACAATCACTCGATGGCTATTCCGATTCCTTCAAGCGATTGTCACCCATGCCCAATCTAAAACTGCTCGCCTGGTTTGAACCTCTCCTTGCCATTCTGGAACGAGGTTTCCTCAAATTCATGCAACCCGCGCGTCATTCGTTTACTCTTTCCATCGTGACTGATCTGTCACGGACCAAATCCCAACTTATTGCCGAAAACGCTCTTTTACGGCAACAATTGATCACGCGCAGCGTACACCGCCAAGTCAGCAAACCTCGCTTTACCCCATCCGAGCGTTTCTGGCTTGTTGTCCTGGCTAGCCGGGTCCGCTATTGGAAAGATGCCCTTCTAACCCTGAAACCCGACACCCTCTTACACTGGCATCACCAAGGCTTTCGACTCTTTTGGAAATTCAAATCCCGTAACCGTGGCGGGCGTCCCAAACTGGCCACAGAAACTGTTGCGTTGATCCAGCAAATGGCCCAAGAGAATCGTCTTTGGGGAGCGGAACGGACGCCGAAGGCGTGGAGAACTGTTCAAGCTCAATATCGAAGTCGCCACGACCCCCATCAAAAAATACTTGCGCCAGGTTCGGGTCAATCACTCTCCTAGCCAAACCTGGTCGGTTTTTCTTAAAAACCATGCCAAAGACGTGTGGGTGTGTGATTTCTTGCCCGTGATCGACCTGTTCTTTCGCCAAGTGTATCTCTTCTTCATTGTCGAGCGGTGTTCCCGGCGGGTCGTTCATTTGAATGTCACCCCTCACCCAACGAATGAGTGGATCGCCCAGCAACTTCGTGAAGCAACTCCCTTCGATCAGCGTCCGCGTTTCTTGATTCAAGATCGTGATCGCAAATACGGGCAACGCTTTGCCACTGTCGCGAAAGATAGTCAAATTGAAATCTTGAAAACACCCTATCGCGCTCCAAAAGCAAATGCCATCTGCGAAAGATTCCTGGGAAGCGTTCGACGTGAATGCTTGGATCACCTCTTGATTCTGGGTGAAAGCCATTTGTATCGGGTCATCAAGGACGGGAAGCGTGTGGAGTTCTTCAACCAGGCTCGGCCACACCAAGGGATTGAGCAGAAAATACCGGAGGGAATTCAAGTAGCGGAGAATGAACACCCAAAGGGGAAGATCATTGCGTTTCCAGGGCTGAACGGATTACATCACGATTACCGACGTGCAGCATAAACAAAAAAACTTCGTCCAAACAAACGCGGACGAAGTTTCTGCCTAGCACACCTAGCCAGGTTATGTGACCTGTATTTCTACAGAAGTGGCAAACGCCTCAACGAGTAATTGAGGGGTTTTGTTTAGCACTATGCTATTTTCTCCGCGCGGTCGGATACAAGTGATTGACGCTTCTTGCGAGATGCTCTATAATCTCTTGCAACAAAATAAAAACACCCCGCGACGTTGAGAGCGTCCGGGATGCGGCTCTCGATGGCGGGACCATCTCGAGCGATGATACTTTATCATATTCGCCCGCACTGGTCAACTGCCAGTGCGGGCATGGTTTTTGACGGAGGAACTCTCGAGCAAAACGTGGATTACGGGCATTGTGAGTCCCCCGATCCATATGTTCTCCGTACCCATGGGAAGCCATCGGCTTCTAGTCATTCCATTTGATCCCACACTAGAGTCTGCTCGTGATAGAAAGGATACTTTTTGGGAGAGGTAGCACCCCAGTAAAGTGTGGAGTTGCTTTGACAGCTTGAAATAATGTGAATCCATTGGCATACTTACGTCAGAGCAACCAACTCGACGGAGGTCTGTCCAATGGATCCACAGACCGTATTTTGCCCCAACAGGGACTGTCCGGCAAGAGGGCAGACCGGCCAGGACAACATCCATATCCATAGTCGCAAAGCGCATCGTTATCTGTGCGATGTCTGCAATAAGACGTTCACCGAAACGAAAGGCACCGTCTTTTATCGCCTGCGCACGGATGCTGAACAAGTCGCCCTTGTGCTGGCACTGCTGGCGCACGGGTGTCCAGTGTGTGCCATAGTGTTTGCCTTTGGGCTGGATGAACGGACGGTTCGCGATTGGGAACACCGTGCCGGTCATCACCGTGAACAGGTGCATCAGCATTTGGTCCAACAGCCGCGTGACTTGGGGCAAGTCCAAGCCGATGAAATTCGCGTCAAAATGCAGGCAATGATTGTGTGGGTGGCAATGGCTTTGCAAGTCTCGACCCGCTTATGGCTGGGTGCCACCATCAGCGAGCATCGCGATGAAACGCTGATCTTCGAGTTGAGGCAACGCGTGCGCGCCTGTGCGTTGGGTCGTCCGTTACTTTTCGGCGTTGATGGTTTTCGAGCTTATCGCGGTGCAATTCATACGGTTTTTCGCGAACCGATCCCAACGCGTTCCCTTGGGCGTCCCCAGTTGCGACCCTGGGATGGCATTCACATTGCCCAAGTCGTGAAGCAATATGCCCCTGGGCATGTAATCGGTGTCGTGCGCCGCATCGTTCAAGGAACCGAAGCCCAGGTTAACTGTTTGGTGCAAACCAGCCAAGGCAACGGAGTGATCCATACGGCGTACGTTGAGCGCCTGACTGCTACCTTTCGGGCACGCTTGGCGGGTCTCGTGCGGCGTGGGCGCAGTCTCTTGCAACAAACCCAGACGCTCCAGGTTGGTGTGTATCTGGTTGGCTCGGTTTACAATTTCTGTATCTATCACGAAACGCTTCGCGTGCGCGTGCCGTTGTATGTGGGGCGTGTTGGACGAACGCACTGGGTACCACGGACCCCAGCAATGGCGGCAGGCATCACAGATCATCTTTGGTCGGTATCCGAATTACTTCGTTACCAGGTGCCACCATCACGTTGGACACCGCCCAAGCATCGCGGCCGACCCTCACGAGCTATGAAAGAATTGATTAACAAGTGGTGTTAGTCTCCACGATTGCGTGGATGGCTACCACTTGATTTATCGACCATAAATATTTACGATGCACCGCAAATAGTTGCAAAGGTATCAGCCTTATACGGAGTTTTCCCTCATGAATTCAAGCGGGCTGTTGTTGTAGCCAATGACCTGAGAGATTTCAGCTTCTTTGAAACTGTATCCTTCAATCAGGGACAAAGCGTCAAGGTATTTAAAGATATTGAGGAAGCAAAAAATGGCTGTTGGGAAAATCATGACCGAGCGGATAGACTCAGTTGCTCCTAAGCTCCTAATCACCAACCCCGTTTCTTTCCCCAAGAAAAAGTTATTGCCCAGTTTAATCATCGTCCTATTTCGGAACATTTGAGGACAAAATCAGGTTCTGGTAATCCAATTTTATACTTCCGCATAATTTTGAACCTTGTCCTATTTCCCCAATAGGACAAGGCTAGGTTTTCCGAAAGTATTTTTCCCTTGACATGAGCTTATTGTTGTGAATGTTCTATTATCGAAAAAGCTAGGTCAGACGAAAGCGCCGTAAGCGCACGACCAGTATGAGGGAGTTAGAAAGATGAAACACTCCGACAAGTCAAAACGACAGCCAGCACGTGCTCGCACGGCCACTCCAAAAATTGCACCGAAGCCAGTAGTAGCTGAGTCTCCTATTTCCGAACTGCGCTATCAGCGCATCTTCGAATCCGCCCAGGACGGCATACTTATTCTCGATGCGAAGACGGGTGCGATTACCGATGTCAACCCATACCTGATTGAAATGCTCGGATATTCGCGCACTGAATTCTTGGAGAAGAAACTGTGGGAGGTCGGCGCGTTCGAAGAGGTTGAGCCAAGTAAGGCAGATTTTCGTGCTTTGCTGGGAATTGCGTACGTTCGCTATGAAGATTTGTCATTGAAAGCGAAAGATGGGCGACGGATCCAGGTAGAATTCGTCAGCAACCTGTATCGGGTCGGCAACGACCCAGTCATCCAATGCAATCTTCGCGACATCACCGAACGCAAGCGCGTCGAGGCTGCGCTTGAAGAAAGTGAGCGAAGGTACCGCGGCCTTTTTGAGAATGCCTCGGTCGGCATCTTTCACTCAACGCCAGGTGGAAGATTCTTGCGGGTGAATCCTGCGCTAGCGGCAATGCTGGGCTATGGATCGCCGGAGGAGATGATTGTCCTCATCACCGACATCAATACCCAAATCTACGTGGACTCGAAAAGACGTGCCGAACTTTTGACCACGACCTTGAACCAAGAGGAATGGGTTTACGCTGAGAATCGTTATCGCCGGAAGGATGGTAGCATTATGACGGCGAACCTGGCCGTGCGCAAGGTAATCTACCCCAATGGCACCGTCGCCTATCTGGAAGGTTTTGTTGAGGACATTA
The DNA here is from genome assembly GCA_016215025.1 of Chloroflexota bacterium. Classification (GTDB taxonomy): domain Bacteria; phylum Chloroflexota; class Anaerolineae; order UBA4142; family UBA4142; genus JACRMI01. The sequence continues at coordinate 22,304 of JACRMI010000178.1, read as the reverse complement.
CCAAACGTAAGCGCGCGGAGGAGGCGTTGCGTGAAAGCGAAGAACGCTTCCGCGCATTGGTCGAAAAGAGCGAGGACGCGATTGCGCTGGCGGATCCGGATGGCACGATCCTGTATGCGAGTCCGTCCGCGGCTCGAATCGTGGGAACCACTTCAGCGAATATGGTCGGCCACAACACCTTCGACGGAATTCATCCAGAGGATTTGGAACGTGCGAAGCACATGTTCAACCAGGTCTTGCAAACCCCTGGTTCCAGTGTGACAAGTCAATTTCGATTGAAACATCGCGATGGCTCATGGCGCTGGGTGGAGGGTATCGGAACGAATTTGGTTCACGAGTCAAGCGTGCAAGCGATAGTCGCGAATTACCGCGACATCACCGAGCGCAAGCGAGCAGAAGAATCACTCAAGAAAAGCGATGAGCAATTTCAGATTCTTGCGAATGCGGCCCCGGTCGGCATCTTTAGAACAGATCGTCAGGGACAAACGGTCTATGTCAATCCCCGCTGGTGTGAAATATCCAAACTAACTTTCGAGCAAGCTTTGGGCGATGGATGGCTAAGCGCTGTCCACCCGGACGACCGCACCCTGCTCACGACAGCGTGGGAAAAGGCAATCTCTGATCGTACAGGTTCCCAAGCCGATTACCGCTTTTTACGAGCGGACGGATCAATTGCTTGGGTTGTCGGGCAGTCCATTCCTCAATTCGATTCAAGCGGGGAGATCGTCGGGTACATTGGCACCATTGCCGACATTACTGATCGCAAGCTTACGGAAGAGAAGGTGCGCCGGAGCGAAGCATACTTTCGAATGCTCATCGAAAATGGAAGCGATATCATTACAGTAACCGAGACGGATGGCACAATCCGCTATGAAAGTCCTTCCGTTGAAACACTCCTCGGCTACAAACCCGAGGAGCTGATTGGTAAAAGTGCATTCGATCTAGTCCATCCGGATGATCTTGAAAAGGTCTTGGAAAGTTTTGCACAGGGAATTCAAAATATGGGTTCCAGTCCTCGGGTCGAATTTCGTTTTCACCACAAGAACGGAACATGGCGGATTTTGGAAGGGATTGGTCGGATCCATATTGAGGAATCTGGTCAACTCATCGCCGTCATCAATTCACGCGACATCACTGAGCGGAAGCGCGCGGAGGATGCGTTGCGAGACAGGGAACAAAAATACCGGCAACTCTTCAACAGCGCCGAAGTCGGGATGTTCAAAACACGCTTGGACGGCTCTGAGATTCTGGATGTCAACGACAAGTTTCTCACCATCTTCAGTCGCACCCGTGAGGAGATGCAGGGCAATGCCTCAGTGATCCACTGGGCTGATCCGCACGCGCGCGCGGAAATGGTCCGCCGCCTAGAGACTGACGGGCACGTGCTGGATTTCGAGTGCAAAATGCTAAACAAGTCGGGTGAGGTGAAGACATGCCTTACATCGTTACACCTTTACCCGGAACAGGGAATCCTGGAAGGATCCATCATAGACATCACCGACCGCAAGCGCACCGAAGAAGAAATCCAACGCCGCGCCGAGCAATTGTCCACACTGAATGAAATCGGCAAAGCCGTCTCCGAGCAGCTAGATCTGCACAATACACTCGAAACGATTTACCACAAGGTTCGCCGGATCATTCCGCTCGACGCGTTCTATATTGCATTGTATGATTCAGAAAAAAATCAGTTGACGTATCCCTTGCTATACGATGAAGACAAACCCTACGACGAACCACCTTCCGCACCGAAAAAGGGAACGCTTCTGCGCCAGACAATTGAAACCGGCCAACCACTTTTATTCAATCACACGGTTGAGAGTTATACCGCAGCGCAACGCAACACAATGCTCGGCAACGAAAACAAAGTCTCTGCCTCACTCTTGTTTGCGCCGCTTCTGCATGGTACGCACACCCTCGGTGCGATGTCCGTGCAGAGCTACACCTTTAATGCGTATACCGAAGAACACCTGGCACTCTTCAGTGGAATCGCCAATCAGGTGGCGATTGCGATTGAGAACGCACAGCTCTATACATCGCTCAATCACGAAAAACGGCGGTTGCAACTCCTTTACACACTCAGCCAGCATCTCAGCGCAAGTTTGGATCCACAGCGGATCAGTGCGGCAGCTCTAAAACTTCTTTGTTCTGCGCTCGATGCCTTCAAAGGCAATATCTTTGTCCCCCTTCCCGGTAGCGATCAGATGAAATTGCTCGCTGCGTCGGGAATGAGTCCGGCGGAGATCGAAACTTTCAACCGCTCAGAGGGATTGCACAAGGGAAGAGGAATCACCAGTTGGACGAGTACTCTGCGCAGTTCTGCCATCTTGCCCGATGTGGCAGAAGATGAACATTGGGTGAATCTGCCAGGTCTGGACGATAGTGTGCGTTCGGCAATCTCTGCCCCCTTGATTGCGGGCAATGAACTCGTGGGTATTCTCAATTTGCTCAGCGATCGACTTGCGGCTTTTCACGACGCAGAAAAAGCGCTTGTTGAAGCCGCTGCTGCGCCGCTTGCCGCCGCGCTACACAACACGCGGTTGTTTGAAGAGACCCAGCAACGTGCCAGGGAACTGGAAACCTTGGCGCAGGTTTCGTCGGCGCTCCGCACCGTCCCGACCCGCGCCGAGATGCGCCCCGTCATCCTCGACCAAGTATTGAATTTGTTGCACGGCGAGGGCGCGGCGTTAGCGCTGCGCGACCCGGTGACAGAGGAAATCGTGATCGAACTCGGGCGCGGTAAGTGGTCTTCGTGGACTGGCATCCACTTGTCGCCCGGTGCTGGAGTAAGTGGGCACGTTATCACTACCGGTCTGCCCTATGTGACGTCGGATGTGAGGAACGATCCACGTATGACTCACCTCGACCTACTCGGTGATCTACGAGCAGTAGCTTCCGTCCCGCTAGTCGTTCGAGACCTAGTGATCGGTGCGGTTTGGTTTGGACGACGTCTCGAAATCAAACCTGATGAAGTTCGGTTGCTTACTGCTATCGCGGATATTGCCGCGAACGCGATCCACCGCGAGACGTTGCATGAGCAAACCGAGCAGCAACTCCAGCGCCTTGCCGGGCTGCACACGATTGACATTGTGATCAATGCAAGCGCAGAACTAGGCACAACACTGAACGTTTTGCTCGAACAAGTCATTGGTTTACTCAAAGTGAGCGCCGCCGCTATCCTGCTCTTCAATCCACATACGCTTATGCTCGAATACGCCGTCGGAAAAGGGTTCCGCTCGCGCGCGATCGAAAAATCACGATTGCGTCTAGGAGAGGGCTATGCCGGACGCGCGGCGCTCGAACGGCGCACGTTCAACGTCCCGGACCTACGGTCGGTGGGAGCAAAATACGTGCGTGCAAAATTGCTAGAAGGCGAAGAGTTTGTAGCCTATTTCGGTGTCCCACTCGTTACAAAAAATAAAGTGATCGGTGTGCTCGATATTTTCAATCGTGTTCCACTTTCACCTGATCGCGAGTGGCTGGATTTCATGGAAGCGATTGCCAGTCAGGCGGCTATTGCCATCGACAACGCGACGCTCTTCAACGATCTCCAGCACTCCAACACTGAAATCGCTCTTGCGTATGACAAGACGATCGAAGGATGGTCGCGCGCGCTCGACCTCCGTGACAAAGAGACGGAAGGTCACACTCTGCGCGTCACGGAGATGACTTTGACTTTCGCGCGCACGATGAAAGTGAATGACGTTGATCTGGTCCATATCCGGCGCGGCGCTTTGCTTCATGACATTGGCAAGATGGGCGTGCCGGATACGATTCTCCGCAAACCCGGCGCGCTGGACGAAGAGGAATGGAAGATCATGCGCCGGCACCCAGAGTTTGCGTATGAATTGCTCTCGCCAATTGATTATCTCCGGCTCGCGATCGACATTCCCTATTGTCATCACGAAAAGTGGGATGGCACAGGCTACCCACGGGGCTTGAAAGGCGAAGCGATCCCACTAAACGCACGCATCTTTGCTCTGGTCGATGTCTGGGATGCCTTGACCTCCGATCGGCCCTATCGTCCGGCGTGGAATCCAACGCTTGCCCGCGCCTATATCTACGATCAAGCAGGCAAACATTTTGATCCCACGCTCGTCCCAGTGTTCTTGAGCCTCTTGGATCAGAACGCTTTTCACAAAGCGGGGGCCCCATGATGACCAAGCCGACTTTTCGGATCTGGGTAGGTTGGGTTCTCGTCGTAGGCATTGCGAGCGTGGTTAATCTGGGGCTTTACACGCTGAAGAGTGTGTCTGACAACAACCGCCAGGGAGTAGTTTTTGTGAGTCAGATCCGCGTCCAAGCGAATCGACTGAGCGCCCTAGAATGGCAAGCGATCGGGTCCCAATCTACCAACCCGCATCTATTGAGGGAAGTCGCCGATGCACGCGATCAGTTCAACCAAGTGAATGCCCAGTTAACGCGCCTGGGTCTCGCCGGAGAGATGGTGCAGCAAATTCGAACCACCTGGGAGACTTACAATGCGTGGATGGACGAGGAATGGTTGCTTATCGAAGCAGGCAATGTGTCTCAAGCCAAGTCGGTCGATACGGAATCCGTCGATCCTACCTTTGCTGAATTGAACACCCAACTAAACAACTTGGAAATGGTCTATCTCGCCCAGGCGGAACAGGCCAGTGCAACCGATAACGCAGGTTCGGCGCTGCTCATCCTTGGGACTATCCTGCTCGTCGGATTACTTGTACGCAAGAACCAGCGGAACGTGGCCGCGTCTCAAGTGCTGCGTGCCGAGCAAAGAACGTTGCAACAAAGTAATGAACAACTCCAACGCTTGAATGAAACGAACGATATGCTCCAGAATTGTCACGCCGTCGATGAGGTTTATAGGGTTGTTGCTTCTGCCGTGCAACGAATCTTCCCGGGGATGGACGGTGCTTTATATGTCCGAAACACCTCTCCAAACTCATTTGACCGAGTGGTGGGCTGGAACAATTGGGTGGAAGCGGACCAGCGCTCAATTCAAACGGACCAGTGCTTGGCTTTGCGGGAGGGTCGCCTGCACGTCGTGGAGACGGGGTTACCAGATTTGCGATGTCGCCATTTGAGCCACCCCTATCCCTCGACGTATATGTGCGTGCCTCTCATGACGGCGGGGCAAATCCAGGGGATGTTTTACCTACAACCTGAAGTGAAGAAGTTGAACGGGGCTAGTATTTCTAGAACCGATGGGTTAGATTCCCCGGTGTTCGACCAAGCCAAGCAGCAACTCGTTCAAGTCTTCGCCGACCGTGTTGCACTGACGCTGACCAACTTGAATTTGCTCGAATCCCTGTACCATCAATCGGTTCGTGACTATTTGACAGGGGTGTTCAATCGGCGTTACCTAGAGGAAACCCTCGAGCGCGAGTTACTGCGAGTGGAACGGACGGGGCATGAACTGGGCATCATTCTATTAGATATCGATCACTTTAAGAAGATCAACGATCAATTTGGACACGCGGCGGGAGACATCTATTTGCAGGAATTGGGCAGTCTATTGAAACGTCAAATGCGGCGAGGAGATATTGTCTGTCGTTACGGTGGGGAGGAATTTGTTGTAGTCATGCCAGACGCATCGTTGGAAAACGCCCGACAGCGCGCTGAGACGCTTCGCAGCGCGGTCAAGGAATTACGTGTGCGCTACCGTGACCATCACGTGGAATCCGTTACCATCTCCCTAGGTATTGGAGCCGCGCCCCAGCATGGTACGACACCTAAGGAATTATTCCAAGCCGTGGATGCCGCTTTGTATCGGGCGAAACAGGCCGGCCGCGACCGGGTGGAACTGAGCTAGGGTTCGCGTTCGCATGACGATGAATTCTGGTTATCCACGGTGAGGACGCACGTTCCCGTCGTAGGCGTCTCCACATCAGTCAAGCACGTCATGAGCGCATCAACACCTATGTCTTATTTAGCCAGTGTTTGGCGTAATCGTGTTTGTAGCCATGACTGAACCGCTGATAGATCGTTTTGACCGCTGCTTTCAGTTCGGTGACATTTTGCTCGGTGGCACCATTGATCGTTTCGCTGATAGTCGATTGTTCGGCACAGGCGGCACGGCCAAATGCCCGTTGGAGTGCGTGATCGGGACGGACTCGCTTGTTCGTTTCGACTAAGCCATGCGACCCCGCCAACATCGAGATGAAGGCGTCCTGCAATTTCTGTGCCGGCGTGTACTGAACGACCTTCGTTCTATCACAGATGGGGCATCACCGCTTACAATTGGGCCGCCAAATCCTGACCGCTAATTTGGGCGAAATTAAGGTATTTAGTAACAAATAGGACAATTTCGGCTTAAGTTAGTATTACTCCGACACTTTGACGACAGTAGACGCCTAAGTAAAAGTCACGGCTCATCCCTAAACTATTTGCAACGGACTAAAGCGGCGATGAACTGAGGCGTGATGCGTTTCAGATTGACGCTGTGTTCGCACATGGCAACGTAACCAGACAGATGCTCTTTGTGCACACCTCGAAAGGGACGGAGAAAATTTCGAGTTCCGGTCCATAGCCCTTCCGCGGTGTTGATGTGAACTTCACGAATGCCATCACTATCGTCGTCGCGTGCCCATTCATGTTCGCCGTGATTCACGGTGACGTGTTGGCGTTCGATCTGATTGTAGCCATTCCATTCGTCGGTATTCGTCACCGCATCGGGTAACGTGAAGCGCGCCATGTGTTTTTTCAAGGTCTTGCTATCGGTGTGTTTGGCGACCCGTAAACGCACCTGCCCACTCTCGCGTCCAACCGTACCGATAATCGGTGGGCGATCATTCTGGTAGGTGCCGTGACCTTTCTGTTTGTTGGCGCGCCGTCGTGGGGGATCGTCGGGATCGGAGTGTTTTTCGCCTTTTTTCCCCCGCACGCTTCGCGTGAAACATTTCGTCAGTTTCAGTGACAGTATCTGGCACCGGCGTATCCGGTTGTAAGCGCATTGCATTGGTGTGGAGTTGTTGGCGAAGATGATGCACCGTATCGTATGCCATGTGCAATTCACGCGATAAGCTCGCCGTGGATTCACCCTTGCAGACTCCACGTAACAACAGAATCACTTGACCTGGGCGCAGGTGTTTGTTCGCAAAGAGTGTATCGGTATAGACCGTGTAAGCCGTCTGTCAATGCCGACAGCGATACATCGTGACATGACTGCGCTGGGTTTGCCCAAAGAAACGCGCTTGCTTCACGCTCGTGCCGCAATGGGGACAGCGCAGCCCGTGTGGGTGAAAGTTCTTGCGTAGCCAGACTTCACCCAGTTCATCGTCGCATATTTCGAGAATTGGAAAATCCATAGCCGTAGCATATCGCCCGGACATGGAGTTGTCAATCGACCTGCAAATAGTTTAGGGATGAGCCACATAGGAATAAGGCGATAAGGATATGGCGCCAATCGATTCCTTCTATTGTTCTATCGGATTGCCACATCATTTGAACACTCCATTTCATTCTGCGGGTCAAACCAATTGAAAAAAACATTCCGTACACGAATAAGTATATCCGAGAACCTAAAAGTCGCCTAGTCACCATCCCACCTTGAGCTATCCAGAATGCTGATCCCCAAAATGCACGGTGCGTCGTCTAATTTGCCGCATAACGGGAAATTCGCGGATTCTTCATCAATTCTTCACGGAAAAAGCATACGATTGGGGGAAAGCGTTCTAGCGTGTTTGACATTTCGCGTACCCTGGATACACTGGCTTGGAGAGGAGAGCGCAATGAGCAAGAAGGTTTTGGTAGTAGACGATGAAAAGAAAATCGTGAGCGTCGTGCGCGGATATCTTGAGCAAGCAGGCTTTGGAGTTGTCACGGCGTCGGATGGCAAACAAGCCCTAGCCATTTTCCGTCACGAGAAACCCAACCTCGTTCTCCTCGACTTGAACTTACCTGGGCTAGATGGACTCGACGTCGCGCGCACGCTCCGCAAAGAATCGGATGTGCCGATCATTATGCTCACCGCGCGGATCGAAGAGACCGACCGCTTGATTGGGCTTGAACTCGGCGCGGACGATTACATCCTCAAACCGTTCAGTCCGCGTGAAGTCGTCGCGCGTGTGCGCGCGGTCCTGCGGCGCGTTGACGGTGAAGCTGCGTCGTCGCAAGTTTTCCACGCCGGCGAGTTGACGCTCGATTTGGTCAAGCATAGCGCGATGAGGGGAAATCAAGCTATCGAATTGACGCCGACGGAATTTGACCTGCTGGCTACGTTGATGCAGAACCCAGGACGCGCGTTTACGCGGATGCAGTTGCTGGATCGCGTCCAAGGCGAAACGTACGAAGGGTATGAGCGCACTGTTGACGCGCACATCAAAAACCTACGCCAGAAAATCGGCGAAGATCCGCAATCGCCACGATACATTCTCACTGTCTTCGGTGTCGGCTACAAACTCACGGAGGACGCAGGATGACCAAGAGTTTATTCTTCCGTTTGATGGGCGCGTTCGCGTTGGTCATCGTCCTCGGGTACAGCATCGTCTACATTATCGCGAACCAAGCGACTGCTAACGAATTTCATTTTTATATGTTTCGCGGGCAGATGGTCGTGACGCAAGACGTTGCCAATCAACTGGCGGATTATTATCGCGCGCGAAAAAGTTGGGACGGCGTCGAATCTATCTTGTTACGCGACATGCCCAGTTCTACGGGCATGAGGGGTGGCGAAATGATGAATAGCGCAATGATGGGCACGCCGCATTTGTGGCTTGCCGACGCGCGTGGAATCATCATCGCGGCGACGGATAACAGCCGGCGGGGACAGCAAGCTATCGCATCGGAATTAGCAAGCGGTACGGCGATTCGCGTGGACGGACAGACCATCGGCACACTCCTTACGGATGCGAGCGCGCTCAACATGACAATGGACGCATCGTCGCAGGATTTTCTCAGCCAGGTGAACCGCTCGCTACTTCTTGCGGGTTTGATTGCGACGATGGTCGCGCTCGTGCTGGGCTTTATTCTCTTTCGCCAAATTACTGCGCCGCTGGATGCGCTCACCCACGCCACGCAAAAAATCGCGGAAGGCGATTTGAAAGCGCGCGCCGTCGTGCGCGGCGAGGACGAAATTTCGCGCTTGGGTCGTTCCTTCAACGCGATGGCAGAGAACCTCGACCACTCAGAAATCGCCCGGCGGAATATGCTTGCCGATGTCGCGCACGAGTTGCGCAATCCACTGGGTGTCATTCAAAGTCACCTGGAAGCGATGCTGGACGGAGTTTTTCCGACGACGCCTGAGCAAATTGCCTCGTTGCACGACGAGACGCTGCTTCTCAATCGAATCATCGATGATTTGCGTGACCTTGCGCTCGCAGATGCAGGGCAACTGAGCCTGCATCGCGCTACGACGGATCTGCGTTCGCTCATCGAACGGACGACTGAATCATTTCAGGCGCAAGCGGCGGAGCATCAGATCACGCTCCGCCACGATTTGATGGAAGATCCGTTGGCGCTGAACATCGACGCGCAACGAATCGAACAGGTCTTGCGAAATCTAATTTCCAATGCGTTGCGTTATAACTCGGTGGGTGCGCGCGTGACCACGAAACTGGCGCGCGTGGGCAACATGGCGCGGATCGAAGTCACCGACACAGGCTCAGGCATTCCTGCGGATACGGCGCATCGCGTCTTTGAACGTTTCTGGCGCGGCGATAAATCGCGGGCACTCGGCGGCTCTGGCTTGGGGTTGGCAATCGCGAAGCAATGGGTCGAGGCGCACGGCGGGCAGATTGGCGTCACAAACGAAATGGGGACTGGAACAACTTTTTGGTTCACGCTTCCACTATAACTCGGTTGACTTTTCACTATGTTTAGAGACCTCCGCACTCAACTCTTGCTCTGGATCATTCTCCCGCTCGCCACCATCTTGATCGGCGTGGCATTTCTCGGTGTGTACAGTCACCAGACCACAATGCGCGACCTAGTGAAGGAACGCGACAGTGCAATGGCGCGCGAAGTTGCCGCGCGTCTCTCCGAAGGGCTAACCAATCACGCGGCAATTCTACAATCACTTGATCCGAATCAACTCGAAGGGTGGAGCATCCAGCGCACCGCATTCGAAGGCGGCATCGCGTCATTCAACTTGCGCGGCGGGTTGCTGAACGCGATGCCATCGAGCGAGGTGTGGCAAGTGCGGCAGAGCATCATTCAAGATTTGATTGCTACGCACTCTACCATCTCGCCGCCGGTGTCCGATGATGGCACGCTGCGCATTTTTGTTGCGCGTCAGACCAATAATGTGATTCTCATCGGCGCGTTCACCTTACCGCCCTTCGGCAATATCGGCATCGGCGCGCACGGCGTCGCGTACATCGTGGACGGCAACGGAAAAATCATCGCGCATCCCGACGCATCGCGCATCGGCGAGAATATGTCGCAGCACGAAGGCATCGCCGAAGTGATGCGCGGCGAAACCGGCGCAACGTTTCATCACGGCACGGATGGCTCCGAACTCGTCATCGGTTACACGCCGATCACGTATACGAACTGGGGCTTGATTGTCGAAGAACCCTGGGCAGACGCGATTGACCCGATGTTTCAGTATTCGGTGCTGTTGCCGCTAGTGCTGGCGCTTGCCGCTATCGTCGCGCTCGGCGCGATTTATTTCGGTGTGCGAAATGTACATCAACCGTTGCAACGCCTCGCGCAAGCCGCGAACCGCATCGCGTATGGTGATTATGATGCGGCGGAAACCCAGGTTGGTGGCATCCACGAAATCGAAGAACTGCGCGAGACGCTTGATTCGATGGCGCATCAAGTGAGCGCGGCGCAGAACGCGATGCAAAATTACATCACAGCGATGACACGTGGGCAGGAAGACGAACGGATGCGCCTTGCACGCGAATTGCACGATGACACAATTCAATCGCTCATCGCGTTGCAACAGCGCATCGAGATGGTAGAAAAATCTTTGGGCAAAGACCCTACCATCACTTCCACAAAGATCAAGGAACTGAAGGAACTCGTGGGAACTTCTCTGACCTCCGTACGTCGTTTTGTGCGCGATTTACGTCCGACATATTTGAGTGAACTCGGTCTGATTCCCGCGCTGGAAATGTTGACGCGGGAAGCGCACGCGAGTTTTCAAGTCGTTGGCATTGAACAACGGTTGGATGCAGAACGCGAACTCGCGCTATATCGGATCGTGCAAGAATCGCTCCGCAACATCGCCAAGCACGCGCGCGCGCAGAACGTTTCAGTTTCCTTGTCATTCGATGAACACGAAGTCACGGCGACCATTGAAGATGATGGCATTGGCTTTGCCGCACCGGACACACCGACGGAGTACGCCCGCGCAGGACATTTTGGTTTGATGGGAATGCAGGAACGCGCGCAGTTGTTCGGTGGCAATGTGTATGTGAAATCGGAACGCGGCAAGGGCACGAAAGTCGTTGCGTATGTGCCGATTGGTTCGATCGTTACGCCAGAGGTGGTTCGATAGTTAAAGGGTTGGAAGTTGGCGACGCGCCGCTCGCGAAGCAGGCGCGTCGTTTTTTCGTCCGCCGGGTTGGGGAATGACCACGTGAAAATTCACTTGCGCTTTGGGAGTGGCGGGATCGTTTGACGAAAGCGTGATGACTCGATAAATATTGCCATACAGATTCGATTGCGCCGGATCCATCGTCACGTGTAAAATTGTTTCGCCATTTGGTAGAATCGTGTCCTGCTCGACGGATGCTTTAGTGCAGCCGCACGTGGTAGTTACCTGATCGATCTTCAAGGGGCGGTTGCCTTGATTGCGGACCGTAAAAGTCAGTTCGATAAATTCTTGAGGACGTTCGCCTAATTCCTGCGATGACGGTTCGATGACGATGCGCGGCGCGGCGCTTGCGCACGATACCAGTGCAAATATCATTGCGAGCAAAACAAAGCGAAAGAGATAATTCAGAGACGACATTGCACAGACTATATCGAATTTCTGATGGCGTGTCATGCGCCAAATGGCGCACGCCGAGTGCGCTGAAAATACGCCATTTGGCGGGTGTCTCCAACTAGAACTCAGCTTATACTGTGTCGTAGCCGGAAGTTGTGGTAACTCATTTCTGACTCAATTTTGAATCGATTCAGACTCTCAGGCAACACAATAGAGCTGGAGTAAAAAATGAAACGACTAACCTCATTGGTTTTGCTGATAATTGTTCTGACGCCGACACTTTTGACTACGGCGTGTTCCACCAATTCATCGCCCGCGCTCAAAATGGCGTCTATGTCGGACATGCCGATGAAGATGCAAAACGCGCCCACCCGCGTGCGCGAAGCGTACCAATTTGCGCTCGCCAATCCCGACGCGCTGAAAAACGTTCCGTGCTATTGCGGCTGTGGCGGCATTGGACACACCAGCAATTTTTCCTGCTACTATAACGAAGCCAAGCAAACGTTCGACGAACACGCGCTCGGCTGTAGCTTGTGCGTCGACATTTCGCAAGACGTGATGAAGCTGACACGCGATGGAAAATCGCCGCCGGATATTCGCACGGCGATTGTTTCAACCTACAGTCAATTCGGTCCGCCCAATCAATAAGATAGCCCTAACGGGTTTCTAGAAATATTCCAATGACTTGGTTTCACGACCGACGAAGGTCCATCATCGCAATCACGACCATCCTGCTGATTATCACTGCGATGATTACTCCTCTACCGCTAACGACCTCCGCGCCCCAATCCCACAACATCGAGATGAATGCGCGCACGTTCGCGTTTGAACCATCGACCTTGACGGTTCATAAAGGCGACACGGTGACGATTCATCTCGAATCGTTGGACGCCCAGCATGGTTTGTTCATCGATGGTTATAACGTAGACATGCATGCCGAGCCAGGCAAAAGCGCCCAAGCCACGTTCGTCGCCGACAAAGATGGCAAATTCAAATTTCGCTGTTCGGTGACGTGCGGTGCGTTGCATCCCTTTATGATCGGCGAGTTGACCGTTGCACCCGATTTCCCATTTGGACGCGCCGTGCTGGCAACGTTGATTTCAAGTTTTGGCACGATTGGATTTTTCTGGAGAAAAGAATGATGCGTGATGCGTGATTACGCATCACGCGATAGATAAATGACTTCATCCCGATTTGAACTCACGAGCATCCCGCTCATCAAAAAAATATTGGCAAGCCGCTGGCTCCAATGGTCGCTCATCGCGGCGATGCTGCCGTTCTTCGTCCTTGCGATTCTCACGGGACTGTTCGGCACACCGTCGGGTAGCCGCAATTTTGGTATCGTCTTTGTGTGGATCGTTTGGTGGGCGCTCTTGATGCTCTTGCTGGTTCCCTTCGCCGGACGACTGTGGTGTGCAATTTGCCCAATTCCCGCGCCGGGTGAATGGCTGCAACGCCGTGCGCTCGTCCAAGTCCGACCTGGGGCAAAGTTATTCACGCTCGGCTGGAAATGGCCCCGCGCATTGAACAACATCTGGTTGCAAAACGTTGCGTTCTTGGCGGTTGCGCTTTTTTCCAAAGTGATTCTCACGAGTCCGTTCGTCAGCGCGGTTGTTCTCGCGCTCTTTGCGCTCCTTGCGCTCGTCATGAGTCTCTTGTACGAGCGGCGGACCTTCTGCCGGTATCTATGTCCCGTCGGCGGATTTATCGGCTTGTATTCCCAGGTTGCGCCGATTGAACTGCGCGTCAAGGATCATGCGGTGTGCGCAACGCATAAAACCAAGACCTGCTACGTCGGCAACAAAAAAGGATACGGCTGTCCCTGGCTCGTGTTTCCTGCAACGCTCGACAAAAACACCTATTGCGGTTTATGCACCGAATGTTTGAAAACCTGTGATCTGGACAACATTGCTTTATATGCGCGCCCGTTTGGCAAAGACTTGCTCACCAACAAGGGTCGCCGTCTCGACGAAGCGTTTCGCGGATTGATCATGCTCACGACTGCGCCGCTGTATATGATCGTGTTCATGGGACCTTGGGCAACGATCAAGGAAGCGGCGTATACCGTGGGCAGTCCAAGTTGGTGGCTCTACGCGCTTGCGATGATTGGCGCAACGCTCGTTATCGTCCCAGGAATTTTTTATGCGTGTGCTGCGCTCGCACAAAAAATCGGACAGGTGAAATTGCCCACACGAAAAATCTTCGTCGATTACGCGTACGTGCTAGTGCCACTTGGACTTGCAGCATGGGCAGCGTTCAGCGTGTCGTTCGTGCTGATGAATATGTCGTACGCGTGGCAAGTGTTATCCGATCCATTTGGCTGGGGCTGGAATTTGTTCGGCACGGCAGATTGGAAATGGACGCCCTATTTCGCCGGTTGGCAGGGGTTGATGCAAGTCCCGATTCTGCTCGCCGGTTTGTTCGGGGCGATTGGCGTCGCATTCAACACCACTCGTGAGCAACACGTTCCCCCGCGCGTTGCATTGCCAATTGTCGGATTCTGCGTCGCCTTCACGGTCACAATGTTGTGGCTCAATTTGTAAGGATAGTGGATTGTGGATAGGGGTCAGTGGAAAGAACGCTGATCACTACTCACCGCCCACTGACCCCTATATTATGAAACGTGAATTTTTCGCTCTAACCATTCTCTTTGTGCTCTTCGTCGCTTTCCCCGCGTCGCTCTTTGGCTATCAGGCGTGGTTGAGTAATCCGTCTGACGCGCGCGTTATCATGCTCACCGCGAACGCGCCATCTAACGGCGGCTGGGTTCCTGATACGATTCGGGTCAATTTGGGCGAGCGGGTGCGCTTGCGCATTGCCTCGCCCGATGTTGTGCATGGGTTTGAAATTCCCGCATTGGGCATTCAAGTCGATGAAATATTGCCGGGACATGTGGCAGAAGTCGAGTTCATTGCTTCGCGCGTTGGCAAATTTCCGTTCGCATGTACCCGTTGGTGCAGCGTCGATCATTGGCGGATGCGAGGGAACATCGAAGTGGTCGATCCCAACAATCCGTATCCGACACCGCAAACTTTTGCACCGCCGCTTTACCAGCAACTGAAGATCGACATTGATGCGTTGCACCCTGCGCAAAATGTTCCACCGTCGCGACCGTCGGCTGCACGTGGCGCATCTCTTGCCGGCTTGATCGTCATCTCAACTGATTTGAGAACCCAGTCGCCAAGTGATGTGTTTGCGAAACTCCGCGTCGACGATTCGCCGAAATCGTACAGCGATCAGCAATTGTGGGATGTGATTGCGTTTGCGTGGAAACAAGCGGCGGGGGACGAATCGATTGCGAAAGGACAACAACTTTACGCGCGCGATTGCGCCGCCTGTCATGGCGAATTGGGCAAGGGCAATGGACCCGCGGGCAGAGATTTGCCAGGGCTCGCCGCGATGCAATCGGATACGCATTCGATGCAAGATGGGAAACGTGGTCCCGCCGATTTTACGAACACGGCGCAAATGCTTGGCGCAAGCGATGTGTTGTTGCAAGGTAAAATCGTGCGGGGCGGCATGGGCACCGGAATGCCGGAATGGCGCACGCTCTACACGGACGAAGAAATGTGGCAGGTCATTAGTTTCATTCGCTCATTCACCTTTGATTATGGATTGACAAAGTAGTAGGACAATTTTGAAAATTGTCCCACGTTAAGGAGGAGATGTGTCTAACCAATCGCCAATTCGAAAAACGGAAGCGCGTGTCGTGGAACGCCAACGGGCGCGCGCGACCGAACAACGCCACGGCGCGATGAAGAAATTCATTCCTTTGGCAATTGTTTTTCTCGTCGCCGTGTTTGTAATCTTTGTCGGGTTGACTACCCTGACGAAGACATCCAATGAAAACATTCAAGGCGCAATAGGTCCACGAGTCCAACTCGATCGCGAAAAGATTGACATGGGCAATCGCCTATTCAACGAACCTGTGCGCGCCGTGTTCAACGTCCAGAATGTTGGTGATGGCACGCTGAAACTCGAAACACCACGTATCGCGAATGTGTTGGAAGGGTGTTGACCTTCAGAAATTGTCGTCGGTCAGGCGACCTTACAACCCGGGCAATCCACTACGATTTACATGGACATTGTCATGCATGAAGGCATGGATGGCAAGCACTTGTTCGAAATCCCCGTCAAGACCAATGATCCCACCCAGCCCATCAAAACACTCCAAATCGCATCGAACTGGGTGCCGCGTTAATAGAAATGAGTCGGAAGGTTACACTTCCGACTTTTTATTATGGATCATCGCCCGCCAAATGGCGCAGTCGATACCCGCCATTTGGCGCATTCAAAAATAAGGCAAACGGCGGTGGTGCAATCGAGGAAAATCTTTTAGAATGAAACTAGAGATCAAAGCATGAGTACCCACCAAATTACGTTCGCAATTCAGGGTATGTTCTGTGCCAAGTGCGTGGTAACGCTTGAGCAGGCACTGACGCGCTTGGATGGCGTCATCGCCGCACATGTGAATTATGCGACCGAACGCGCGACGGTGATGTTCACTCCGTCGCGCGTGTCATTGGCAACGCTGGTGAGCGCAGTGCAGCACGAGGGCTTCCAAGTTCCCATCGAACGAATCATTCTGAATGTCGACCATTTGCTATATACCAGTTCGCCGAACACTGTCGAGCGGGTTTTGAGTCGCATCGCCGGAGTCGTGCAAGCAAAAGCTGAAATTCCCAATCAACAGATTATTTTGGATGTCTTGTCCAGCCCAGAACAGGTTGGCGATTACGAAGGGGCGCTTGCCAAGTTGGGATTATCCGCTACCCAGCAACCGGCTTCACATACGGCACGCAACTTTTTCGTCCGGACGCTATTGATTTTTGTGCTCGCTTTGCTGAGCTTGTTCAGCGCAGGCGCGCATGTTGGCTTGATTCAAGCGTCCTTACTCCATGCGCCGCTTTTGGTCATCGCCGTTTCCGTCCTGGTCGCATACGTGATCGGATGGCCCTTTTTCCATCTCGCTTACGACGCTGCGCTTCAAGGTGAGTTCGATCCGGGTGTGTTGCTTGCGCTCGCCGTTTTCGTTTCTTTGTCCGGCGGTCTGGCTCTTGTGGTCATTTCACCTACCAAGTCACTTACGGATAGCGGATTTCTGGTGGCGATCCTCTTGTCCACTGGATGGTTTGCGATGCGAAGCATTACGATCTCAGGAGTAAAGAGAAATATTCTGTTGCCCATTCTGGCTGGCTCACTCGCCATATTGGCGATGTTGGGTTTTTACTTGGGCATCCTCACCGTGCTTCAATCACCCTCCCACGCCCTGGAGCAATTATCGATTGACATCGTGTGGGTGGGATTGGTTGCGCTCGGCTTTGGTGCGCAGATTGGGCTGTACACCCATTTGCGTTTGCTCGTTCATGCTGCAAAGCTGGCGGGCGCAACGGCGGTCACCGGCGCAGGCACCGGCACATCGACGTTGGGGATGGTCGCCTGTTGCGCGCATCATCTTAGCGATCTCGCGCCGCTCGTCGCGCTCACGGGCGCAAGTAGTTTGTACGGAGCGATTTCATTTTTCAATGAATGGAAATATGCGTTCATCGCGCTGGGCTTGGCAATGAATGTCGTTGGCATCGTCGTGACCACGCGAACCATTCGGAAACACAAAGCGCATTTGTCCATAATGGCGCGACAGCCACTGGAACCTGCGCCGGCGTGCCATTGAAATGGAAACAAGTGGTTTCACGCATCTGCCAACCTGCATCTTGTGCTAATCTCTTGGCGTGTCATTAAAACCAGGAACTGAGGGAACTAGTGGAAAGACCGTTCCCTCAGTTCCCTCAGTTCCGTCACTTGCCTTTTCTGGAGTTGAACATGTCAACCAAACAAATCACATTACCCATTGTCGGCATGACGTGCGCGAGTTGCGTGGCGCATGTCGAAGGGGCACTCAATAATCTAAACGGCGTTGAAAAAGCGGCGGTCAATCTCGGCGCAGCCAAAGCAACCGTCGAATACAATCCCGAACTCGTGTCGCCTGCGCAAATGATTGCCGCCGTCGCCGATGTCGGTTACGAAGTTGGCACCGCGCAAGTGACGCTCAACGTGAACGGGATGACGTGCGCAAGTTGTGTCGCGCATGTGGAAGGTGGCTTGAACGGACTCGACGGCGTAACAAAGGCAGTCGTCAATCTTGCGCTGAATACTGCCAAAGTCGATTATGTGCCAACGCTCGTCAGTGTGGCGGATATGAAACGCGCGGTCGAAGACGTCGGTTACGAAGCCGAACAGAAAAACGACCAGGTCTCGGCGATGGATCGCGAGCGCGAGACACGCCAACACGAAATCCGCCGACAGGGAACGTATCTGGCGATTGCCACACCCATTGCGCTCGTCATCATGCTCGGTACGTTCCGCGATATGCTGCCCGCGAATTTGATGCAGTGGATTCCTGAACTCCTCGGCGAAAAGTGGTTCCTGGGTTTGTTGACCACGCCGATTGTGTTCGGACCGGGGCGACAATTTTTCGTCAATAGTTTTCGCGGACTCAAGCACGGCGTCACCGATATGAATCTACTCTATGCGACCGGCATTGGTGCGGCGTATGGCATTGCGGTTATCAACACGCTATTTCCCGATGCGGGTTTCGGTGGCAAAGGCGCGACGTTCTTTGAATCCGCCGCCTTGCTGACGTGGTTCATCGTCCTGGGACGGTTCCTCGAAGCCGTGACGCGCGGGCGCACTTCGGAAGCGATTCGCAAGCTGATGAGCTTGCAGCCCAAGATTGCGCGCGTCGTCCGCGATGGAAATGAAATCGAAATTCCGGCGGACGAAGTAATCGCCGAGGACGTTGTGCTAGTTCGACCCGGCGAGCGTGTGCCGGTCGATGGCATCGTCAAAGAAGGTTACAGTGCCGTCGATGAATCGATGCTGACCGGCGAGTCACTGCCCGTCGAGAAAAAAATTGGTGACAATGTCATCGGCGGGACGATGAACAAGACAGGTGCGTTCAAATTCATCGCGACCAAAGTTGGTGCCGACACCGCGCTCGCGCAGATCATCAAATTGGTCGAAGACGCGCAAGCGTCGAAAGCACCCATTCAAAAATTAGCCGATTTTGTCGCAGGCAACTTCATTTTGGGCGTGCATGTTCTTTCGCTGACCGTGTTCGTCTTTTGGTTCTTCATTGGCTATCGACTCTTTTTCGATCCCAACACGGGCTTTGTCTTATCGCCGTACACGCTGGGCGAAATCGGCGTGTTTGGATTCTCGCT
This sequence comes from Chloroflexota bacterium, assembly GCA_016215025.1. Lineage (GTDB taxonomy): Bacteria > Chloroflexota > Anaerolineae > UBA4142 > UBA4142 > JACRMI01. The sequence continues at coordinate 3,227 of JACRMI010000178.1, read as the reverse complement.
CTTGCTTAGTGTTACGGTGCTGGTGATTTCGTGCCCCTGCGCGGTCGGGCTTGCCACGCCGAGCGCGATGATGGCAGGCACCGGCAAAGCCGCGGAGTATGGCGTGTTGTTCAAGAACGCGGAAGCGATTGAGAATGTTTCGAAATTGCGGGCGATTGTGTTCGACAAGACGGGAACGCTGACGAAAGGCGAGCCATCGGTAACTGATGTTGTGGAAGGTGGAAGTTGGAAATTGGAAGTTGGAAAAAACAATCTAACGTCCAACGTCCATCGTCCAACGTCCATTCTCCAACTAGCTGCCATCGCAGAAAAGAATAGCGAGCATCCGTTGGGTGAAGCGATTGTGCGCGGGGCAAAGGAACGCGGGTTGGATGTTCGCGACGCCGAATCGTTCAACTCAATTCCCGGACACGGCGTGGAAGCGCGGGCAGATGGACGAGAAATCCTGCTGGGCAATCGCAAACTCATGCAACAACGCAACGTCGACTTTTCGGGAATGCTTGCACAAGCCGAAAATTTGGAACGGGATGGCAAGACGGTGATGTTCGTCGCAGTCAACAATATCCCCGCAGGGATTATCGCTGTTGCCGATACGCTCAAAGAATATTCGGCGGACGCGATTCGTGCACTCCACAAGCTCGGCATTGAGACGGTTATGATTACGGGTGACAATCGGCGCACGGCCGAAGCGATTGCCAAGCAAGTGGGCATTGATCGCGTGCTGGCGGAAGTGTTGCCGCAAGACAAAGCCATGGAAGTGAAAAAGCTGCAAGCGCTCGGCAAGAAAGTCGCCATGGTCGGCGATGGAGTGAACGATGCGCCTGCCCTTGCGCAGTCCGATGTAGGGATGGCGATTGGGTCAGGCACAGATGTCGCGAAAGAAACCGGACACGTCATTCTTATCAAAGACGATTTGCGCGATGTCGTGGTCGCGATTGAGATCGGCAAGGCGACGATGCGCAAAGTGAAACAGAATTTGTTCTGGGCGTTCATCTACAACACCTTGGGCATTCCGCTTGCGGCGGGCTTGTTCTATCCGCTGTTCCGTGTCGTCGTCAGTCCTGAACTGGCAGGGTTTATGATGGCAATCAGCTCGCTCACCGTCACGCTGAATACTCTGCTGCTACGAGGATTTGTCCCATCGCTCAAGCGCGGCAGTGGTGGTACGAGCGTGCGCCAAGCAAAGCAGGCGCGACAAGAGACATTGACAGCGCCTGCCCAATAAGTTCGACACGCCGCTTGCGAAGGGAATTGCAGAGCAAACGCGAACGCGCGCTTCTCGAAAAATCGAGAGGGCAACTGACTCTTGTCTCCCCAGTTATCCTCTCGTCCAAAAATGGAGAAATGACAATGGATTTAGATCGCAAGATTGGAATCACGAGCGCGGCAATTTACAGCGCTATCTCGATCACTGCAAGTCTCTTGTTCATTATCGTATCAACCCTAGTGGGCAAATATAACGACGTAGCGCGTTTCGGCGGAGCGTTCTGGGTGTTGCTCTTGTCGTTCATCGTGACAATGCCGCTGGTTACGTCCGCCGTGAAGAAAAGAATGCAAGTCAAATAGTTGGATAGGTGGATAGTCGATGAGACGGTGACTATATGACTATTCGACTAATCGACAAAAAGATGTTGACATCGATTCGCCAATTCTTAAACGGCTGCCACGACACGACGATGGTCTTGACGTCGATGCTGTGGGTATGCATTCTGCCGGTCGTGCTCATTCTGACGATACCTGTCTTCGGATGGCAAGGCGGATTGACCGCAGCGGCGATCTCGTTTTTTATAATGCTCGCCCTATGCTGGGGCGTGTGTCTGTTTCCAAAAATTTCAACGGAGGAAAAGTAAATGAATCACGACCACTCGCAGGGCGGTATGGGCAAACACATGCTAATCATGCTGATCTGTTGTCTCGTTCCAATCGCGTTGATTGCCGCAATAAGTATCTTTGGACTCTCGCTTGGACCGCTGCAACCGCTCGTGCCTTTTGTGATCGCGTTGATGTGCCCGCTGATGATGATCGGCATGATGTGGATGATGATGCGCGACCAAAAGAGTACTCATTCCGATCATCACCCGAACGCTCCGCAATCGACTGCCAAGATTCCAGAGGTCTCGCCCAGCGCAATCGCATCGAATGTGAACGCACCATCAGTCAAAGAAAACTGCCATTAATTTACCAATCAGGAGGGTGGGATGACTGCGCAACCAGATTTCCAAACAGCAAGCACGACCCGACGCGGCTTTTTGCAATGGCTCCTTGGCTTTTCGGTGGTCAGCACTTTTGCCGGAATGCTCGCTCCGGTCATCGGTTATCTGCTGCCGCCTCAACGCCAAAACCTGGGTTCGAGCGATCCAATCATGGTCGGTGCAGTTGCCGATTTTGCGGTCGGCACCGGCAAGGTGGTCTCCGTCAACGACAAACCTGTGATTGTCGTGAACACGAGCACCGGTGGAATCAAAGCCTTCTCGGCGATTTGCACGCATCTTGGGTGCGTCGTGAATTGGAATGGAAAGAAAAACGTGATTCAGTCGCCGTGTCATGACGGCTTGTTCAATCCGGTGACAGGTGCCGTGGTGGGCGGACCTCCGCCGCGTCCGTTGCCCGCTTATGAACTAACGATCAAGGATGGCAAGGTCTACGTCGGCAAACCACAGGGTAAACTCTACGGAGCATAGTCGGTTGAATCGCACGATTCGCTAAAGAAGGTCACTCATGAAGGCTCCCATCCGTCTCAGCTTTAGTGTATTCGTTCTTGGTGCATTTTTGAGTTTAGCGCAGCCCACGAGCGCGGCACGCCCAGCGCCTTCGCTCGTCGTGGTCCTATGGGGTGATACCCTCACGAGGATCGCAGCGCGGTACGAGACGACCGTGGATGAACTCGTTCGCGCCAATGCTCTGCCGAATGCGAATTTCATTTTCGCCGGGCAGCGCTTGATGATCCCTTCGTCATCGCCTCGATCACTGCCAACGACGACGAACATGTACACGGTGCGTGCTGGCGATACGTTGTTTTCGATTGCGCAACAAGCAGGGACGAGCGTCGATGCGGTGATGCGCTCGAACAGCTTGGTCAATCCCGATTTTATTCCAGTACGGGTCTAATACCCCGCCGCTCTGCGGCGCAATTTTTTGGAGGCTTGAATACGCTTCTGGTCTAAGCTGTGCTAAGATTAGCGCATGAGTCAACTGATCCGAAAAAGTCATAACGTGTCCATCCTGGT
>JACRMI010000177.1 GCA_016215025.1 Chloroflexota bacterium | reverse complement strand
CTCGTATCGGGTTCCATACTTCCTCCTGTTACAGGGAAGTATGGTCAAATCGCACACGATGTCGTGATTACGATTGGCTTTTAAAGTGCACACGATGTCGTGATTACATCAGCGCACACGATGTCGTGATTATTGAGACATAGTGATTATAAATCGTCGCATCAGTTGGATTGAGTTTTATGGCTCGCTCATACACATTAATAGCTTCATCGAAGCGTTTTTGTTTTTCTAAAGTTATCGCAAGTCCAGAGTAAAGCAACGGTTCATTCGGTTCTCGCTCAATAGCTCGGCGAAAAATATTTTCTGCTTCACCATATCGCTGAAGATTCATAAGCAATAACCCAAGTTTGATGTATGGATTGATGAAGTTGGCGTCACATTTGATCGCCTCTAATAACGGTATCTCTGCTTCTTTATCCCGTTTTGTGTCGCAGAGTAAGCAAGCCAGCTCAAAATGAGCCTGTGCGGACGTAGGGTCAATTTTAAGCGCTTTTCTATAGGCATCTTCCGCTTGGGTAAAGCGTTTCGTTCCATAAAGAATATCGCCAAGATTTTCAAGTGTCTTGACATCATGCGGATTGGCTAAAAGAGCCTTGCGATAGGAAAGCTCTTTGACGCATAATTTCCACCATTGCACACATAAGAGTTGTGGAAAACGCCAGAAAATTAGAAATGCGAGAACGGGGAAGATCATGCTGGGTTCAATTCTGAGATTGGTGACGAACTTGAGAATGTCGTTCATTGATTTCTCCGCCGCACATGATTTCTTCCATTCTACCGCGAACTGTCCTAAACGCCAAAGACGCTTCCCAGGTTTTCCAGTGTACCCTTTCGCGATTTTCGTGATGGCGCGACCATTGTTCGATGCAGAGCATCGAGTCAAAGACGCGCCATCATTTCGTGGCTTTCGTGTTCAATTTGCACGGAATTGGCTCTTGTATTATAATGTCTCTGCCGTTGGGGATTGGTGCAGTGGCAGCACACCGGCCTTTGGAGCCGTGGACGGAAGTTCGAATCTTCCATCCCCAGTTCAGCATTTGCAGATTGCAGATTGCAGATTGCAGATTGCAGATTGTCCCAATCATGGGAGATAAATCTGCAATCTAAAATTTGAAATCTGCAATTTTTTTGTCGATGATGTCCCGTTTTCTGACACGCACCAATTTCATACTCGCCGTCATCATTGCACTCGCCGTGTTCTTGCGCCTGTTTCGCATCGATCAACTCCCACCCGGCTTGCAATTCGATCAGGCGTTTTACGTTTTCGATGTGATTCGCTTGCTGCAGGGCGATTTTCACATCTTCTTTCCAGTACCCGGTGGAACTGAGCCACTTTATCCGTACCTCGCGATGCCTGGTATTGCTCTCTTTGGCGATACAGCCGTCGGTCTGCGATTGACCGGCGCGATCATCGGCATTCTCACGATCCCGATTGTTTACAGTTGTGCGCGTGCCATCTTCCACTCGACGCGGGTTGGGCTTCTGACTGCCTTCTTTACTTCGATCTCCCTCTGGCATATTTTTTTCAATCGATATGGCGAACGTGTGTCGTTGCTCGTTCTATGGACGACGCTTGTCTTTTGGTTTTTCTGGCGAGCAGTCACCCTCGCCCGTGAAACGGGAGAGGGCAGGGGTGAGGGATATCGATATTATCTGCTCACCGGTTTATTTCTTGCGTTCGCTTTATACACCTATCCCGGTTCGCGCGTGCTGCCGATTGCATTAATCCTGCTTGCTCTCTATGCGATGCTTGATGATCGAAAAAACGCGCATCAGTACATCAAAGGTTTGCTCCTCACGTTGATCGTTGCCGCGATTATTTTTTCTCCGCTTGCCGTCTATTTTATTTTTCATCCCGACCAATTCACCTCGCATTCGCTCGACGTTTCGATTTTTGTGCCGCACGGCAATGTTCAACCCGATGTCATGTCAGCGCTGACCAACAACGCTCTGAAAATTCTTGGCATGTTTTTTATCGCAGGCGACAGTGGGGGATTGCGCAATTCTGTCCCCGGTCAACCGGTCTTTAATCCGATTATCGGCGCCTTGTTTGCCGTCGGTGTCATCGTTTGGCTGGTTACACTTTTTTCTCCCCGTTCAAATCAATTGAATCGACGAAGAGCCGTATTGCTTGCCGTTTGGCTTGCGGTCGTGCTTGCAATATCACTGATCACCGACGACGCACCGAATTTTGTGAGAACGCTGCCTGCAATGCCAGCCGTGATGATGTTGCCCGCATGGGGCGCAATCGAAATTTGGAATAGCTTGCGCGCGCCGATGTTGCGCCGCGTGGCAGTTGTGACCTTGAGCATCGTGTTGATCGTATCGACAAGTTGGACATTTCGCGATTACTTTGTTACCTTTGCCGAATCGCCAGAAACCTACTATGCGTTCGATACCGACAAGGTCGAGTTGGCGCAGTGGATCAATCGACAAGCATCGACGCAGCAAATTTTTATGGCGCCGTTGCTTTCGCAGATTGGCACGATGTCTTTGCTCACACGCAACACGCCGTCAAAAACTTTTGAAAGTAAGGATACCATCGTTCTCCCATCGAGTGCTCCTGGCAAAGATGCTGTCTTTATTTTTCCATGGGAGCAAACCAAGAAAATTGAATCGATGGCGGCTCGTTTGGGCGTATTAGGCACTCGCCAAGATTTGAACGGATCGAACGGCGGCAAGCTGGCATTGCTTTATCGCATTCCTGTAAAGAATTTACCTGACACGCAAAATCCTTTGGCAGCGTTGAATCAAGGTGGCGATTTTATCAAGCCGCAGAAAAGAATTCATTCAGTGTGGGCGGATTCAATCGAGTTGCTCGGCTATTCGATTAACGCAGCAGACACGCAGAAGCGAAATATCGAGGTGACGCTCTTTTTCCATGCGCTCAAATCGATCCCCGAAGATTATACTTTTTCGATCAAGGTTCGCGATGCGAAGGAGCGTGTTTGGGGACAAGAGGACAAGTGGCTCGGCGATAATAGCTACGCCACGACGCAATGGTCGCCTGGTGATATAATCATCGAAAAGTTTTATCCGGGTTTGACTGCCTGTGCGCCTGCTGGTGGATATCGTTTCACCGTCGAAGCGTACAACCCCCAGTCAATGCAATCGCTTGGCGATGCAATTAGCGTGGGAACGTGGCAAGCCGAGGCATCGCAAGGCAATCGACTCGAAGACTTGGAGATCGAAAAAAAGCTGGATGTTCAGGTCGCATCGCAAGTCCATCTGCTGGGTTATTCATTGACGCCAGATGAATTGCACGCAGGCGATCCGTTCTCCCTTTCGCTGTTCTGGCATGGAAATGGAAATGGTAATACGAGCCAAGTATCGGTGCAATTAAAGAATGCTGCTCTGGCAACGACGTTGGTCAATGCCGAAATCAAAATCCCGCCCGAAGATCGTGGGTTGTGTTCGTTCTTTGATTTGCGTATTCCTGCAGGTTTTCCAACAGGCGCTGCGGCGATTTGGGTAAACAATTCAAAGATTGCCGATATGCAAATCATGCGCTGAGGTTCGCTCAGAATGGAGATTGCGCATGCGTGTCCAGAAATATCTTTCGACTGAATCCATCACTCTATTTCTGATTCTCATGCTTGCGGCATTCTTCCGCTTTTATCGACTAGACGCGATCCCACCAAGTTTGTACAATGATGAAGCGTTTAACCTGTTAGACATTCTCGATGTATTGCGCGGGCAGTTTTCCATTTTCTTTCCAGCTAACACCGGACGCGAGCCGCTATGGCTCTATCTGAATACCGCGACGGTCGCGTCTTTGGGAGCGAGTGTATTCGTGTTGCGGGTGAGCGCGGCATTGATCGGAACGATCACGGTGGGGTTGCTCTATGGTTTTGCTCGCACTCTTTTTCGCTCAAGAACCATCGCTGCGCTGGCCGCTTGCTTCCTTGCGATATCCACCTGGCATCTATTTTCTAGTCGTAACGGCTTGCGAATTATTCTCGCGGCAATGTTGACCTTGCTTGCCCTGTGGTGGTTTTGGCGTGGACTTGGCAATCCAACCCATCGACGATTTTTTGCGTTCACGGGATTCTGTACCGCACTCGCGCTCTATACGCATGTGACCAGTCGCTTGCTTCCATTTCTTTTGCTCGAGCTCACGCTCTTTGCTCTGCTGGTCAATCGAGCACGCGCTCGCGATTATGTGATCGGTCTTGTTATCACGGGTCTGGTCGCGCTGCTGATTTTTCTGCCACTAGGTGTATACTTTGCGACGCATTTTGATGATTTCATGGGGCACACGACAAACCTTTCGATTTTCGATCCTAGGGTGAGTCAAGGCAATGTGCCATTGACCTTGTGGCAAAATACCATTCTCGTGATGGGTTCGTTTTTGGTGAATGGTGATCATGAGCCATATCGAAATATTCCATTCCGCCCGATATTCGATCCGTTCACTGGTACATTTTTCATCATTGGCGTCGCCGTTGCGCTGGCAACGATTTTCATGCGCCGCTCGACCGCCGAATCGCGGGTACGCGCATTTTTGCTGACAGCCTGGCTCGCACTTTGGATGATGGCGACGATCACGTCAGACGACCCGCCCAACTTTCTTCGAATGTTGCCGGGCGTCTCAGCGGCAATGATGCTAGCGGCATGGGGCGTATCGACTGTTTGGAATCGCTTGCGTGGCGAAACATTTCGGCGTACCGCAGCAGTGACGTTCGCCGCGATGATGATCGTCAGCACCGGGTTAGCTTATCGCGACTATTTTGAATTTGCTCAATCCGATTTTGCCTATTTGGGGTTTGAAGGACATGTCTCCGATGCGGCAAGCTGGGTCAATCAAAACGCTTTGACAAGCCAGGTTTACATGGCTCCGCTGTGGGCAATTCATGGAACGATGCGGTTGCTGACTCGCAATACTCCATGGAAATCGTACGAGAGTCGTGACACGGTCGTATTGCCGAGCAATGCGACGGGCCGAGATGCGCTCATGGTCTATCCATGGGAGCAGGAGAAAAAAGCACAGAAACTGGGTGAGCGTTTAGGTACGCTTGGCGTGCGCGAGACTGTGACCGGCACATTTGGATTTCCCGTTGCGGTGGCGATTCGCGTTCCCGCGAAAAATCTACCCGATGCGCAAAACCCATTAGCGGTCTTGGATCAAGGCAGCGATTTTGTCAAGCCACAAAAAATCGAACACGCAGTGTGGGCGGATTCGTTCGAGTTGCTAGGTTATTCGATTCAGGCCACGGACATACCAAAGCGTAATCTCGAAGTGACGCTCTTTATCCGCGCCCTCCAATCGATACCGGAGGATTACACTTTTTCGGTCAAAGCTTGCGATGATAAGGAGCGCGCCTGGGGACAAGATGATAAATGGTTAGGCGATAATAGTTACGCGACGACCCAATGGTCGCCGGGCGACGTCATCATCGAGAAATTTTATCCAGGCTTGAATGCCTGTGCACCGGCAGGCGCCTATCGCGTTTCCGTCGAAGCATACAATCCGAAAACAATGCAGACACTTGCGCTATCGGATCGTCCTGGCGCGCTAGTCTCTCTCGGCACAACGCGCGCGGAAGCATCGCAAGGCAATCGATTGGTAGATTTGGAGATTTATGAATCCCTTGACGTTCAAGTCGCGCCGCAAGTAAGTTTGCTTGGTTACACCTTAACGCCGCAAGAACCGCGGGCGGGCACTCCATTTTCACTTTCACTTTTTTGGAACGGTGTGGGTGACGGCAATAAATCGATTCACACTGTCGTCAAGTTGCGCGATGCAACTAAAAAGGATTTTGTCTTGGTCGATCAGAATATTTTATTGCCCGCCGATGGTCGTGGCCGGTGTACGTTTTTCGATCTTACAGCGCCGCAGATTGTATCGATGGGCCCAGCCGCGATCTTGGTGAACGATGTCCAGATCGGAACCTTATCAATTTTGAGGTAAATGCCTATGAAACTAGCTGCTGTGGTACTCGCCGCAGGTCAAGGCACGCGCATGAAAAGTAATTTGCCCAAAGTACTTCATCCTGTAGTCGGCAAACCGATGGTGCATTACGCGCTCGACGCCGTTACTGACCTTGGCGCAGGGCAGATCGCATTAGTGATTGGTCATGGAGGCGAGCAAGTGCGTGCTGCTCTCTCCAACTTCCAACTTCCAACCCCTAACCTCCAATTCGTCGAGCAGGCGGAACAGCGCGGGACAGGTCACGCTGTCTTGAAAGCGCGCGAGGTCTTACAGGGTAAAGCCGACGCCATCGTCGTGACGTACGCTGACATGCCCTTATTGCAAGCCGAAACGCTCAAGAGACTCGTGGAATTGCATTCGTCGTCAGTTGCAACTCTGACGATGCTCACCGTCGTCTCGGACGATTCCATGGCGTTCGGTCGCATTCTACGCGATGCCAACCACTGCGTGATCGGTATCGTCGAAGAAAGTGATGCGACACCCGAACAGCTTGCGATCAAGGAATTGAATTGCGGCGTGTACTGTTTCAACGCCGATTGGTTGTGGGATCATCTGACACAATTGAAACCGAATGGCAAAAAGGGCGAGTATTACTTGACCGATTTGGTTGCGCTCGCAGTCGGAGAGCAACGCAAAATCGAAGCGATTGTCATGCGCGATGTGAGCGAAATCATCGGCGTCAATACGCGCGTGCATCTCGCCCAAGCGGAAAATCTCATGCGCGAACGAATCAACCAACGCTTGATGCTGGCTGGTGTGACGCTGATCGACCCGGCAACTACGTACATTGAGCCAGGTGTTGAAATCGATGTAGATACAGTGATCGAACCCAACACGCATTTGCAGGGCAAAACGCGCATCGGCGCAAATTGTCGTATTGGTCCGAACACGATCATTCGCGATTCGACCATCGGCGACGACTGTACGATTCTTTCATCCCATCTGACCGAAGCGATTGTCGAAGAGAATGTTCGCATGGGACCGTTCGTGCGCTTGCGTCCGGGCGCACACCTGGCGCGCGACGTCGTCATGGGTAACTACGGCGAAGTGAAAAATTCGTATATCGGCGAAGGATCGCACATTGGACATTTTTCATACATCGGCGATTCGGAGCTTGGCAAGCGTGTTAACATCGGCGCGGGAACGATCACGTGCAATTATGATGGCAAGCAAAAAAATCGAACCGTGATGGGCGACGATGTCTTTATCGGCAGTGATACGATGTTGATTGCGCCTGTGACGATTGGCGCACGTTCGCGCACAGGCGCGGGAGCGGTGGTCAACAAAGATGTGCCGCCCGATTCATTGGCAGTGGGTTCACCGGCGCGCGTCATTCGCAAGATAGCAGATAGCAAATAGCAGATGGCTGCTTCGCGTGGAAAATGGTTTTGCCATTTGCGATCTGTCATCAGCTATCAAGGTTGGATGTATGAAAATCGATTTAGAAAATCTTGTTGCACAAGCTAGAGTTGCACGCAAGAATGCCTATGTGCCGTATTCGCATTACAAGGTCGGCGCGGCAGTACTAACCAAGTCGGGCAAGGTGTACACCGGATGCAACGTCGAGAATGCGGCGTATCCGAGCGGCTTGTGCGCAGAACGCGTGGCGATTTTCAAGGCGGCATCGGAAGGTGAGCGCGAGATGGTAGCGCTCGCCGTCGTCACGTCGAATCTGGGCTCGCCGTGCGGTTCATGTCGTCAAGTCTTTTCGGAATTTGCGGATGACGATGCGATTGTCGTCCTTGCTGCCGCGCAAGGTAATCGACGCAAGCAATTTTCAATGGCGGAGGTCTTGCCAGATCGATTTGGTCCGCGCCATTTGAAATGATGCTGTCTTGAATCGATCAAGAGCAAAGCATTCGTCAATTGCTCGATTCCGCGAATGTTTTGCTCTTTATTTTTTCGATTGGAAACGTTGTGGTATAATGCACCAGAAACAAAGGAGCAGGAATGGTTGAACCCATCGGATTGAATCAGAAAATGCTGGATGTGCGCGCCATGACCGACGCGAAAGGATTCTCGGCGGACTCGGCGCGCATTTGGGAAATGCTGGCGCTGATTCATACCGAAGTGTCGGAGGCGACCGACGCATACAAAAAAGGTGAACCGATGGAACACGTCGGCGAAGAACTGATCGACGCGACGATTCGTATTTTGCATTTGCTCTCTGCGCTCGACCTTGACGCCGAAGCTTTGTTTCAGGCGAAGATGAAAAAGAATTGGGAGCGACCGTACAAGTACAATACGGTACGCGGGGGATAAATTACCAAATGTGCCAAAAGAGCCAAACATGCCAAACCAAACCTTTGGCAGATTTGGCAAGTTTGGCAGGTTTGGCAAATTTGGTATTATGCGTGAACGATTATATCGAGTTGATGCCATAGTTTTAAAGCGCACTGATCACGGCGAAGCGGACCGATTGTTGACGTTGCTGACGCCTGACCGGGGCAAGTTACGCGCGATTGCCAAAGGCGTGCGCAAGCCGACGAGCCGCAAAGGTGGTCATGTCGAATTGTTCACCCATTGCGCGTTGATGTTGGCACAGGGGAAGACCTTCGATGTGGTCACGCAAGCCGATACGGTGGATTCGTTCATCGACTTGCGCGGCAATCTCGACCGCGTGGGGTACGCGTACTATATTGGCGAATTGGTTGATCGATTTGCGGAAGAGGGCACGGAAAGCCGCACGCTGTTCGATTTGTTATTGAGCACGCTCAAGCAATTGGCAGAGCCAGCGCTCAATCCTGATTTGCTCGCGCGATTTTTTGAGCTGCGATTATTGGATTTGGTTGGCTATCGACCGCAACTTTTCAATTGCATCAATTGTGGCAATCCCGTGCAGCCCGTCGAAAATTTTTTCAGCACGGAAGCCGGCGGCGTGCTCGATCCGGACTGCAAGCAAGTACTGCCTCAGCTTCGTGATGTGCAACCGATTTCGGTGAATGCGCTCAAAGTGCTGCGCCATCTGCAATCGAATGAATGGACGGCGGTGCGGAGTTTGCGGTTGACCGCTGATGTGACGTCTGAAGTGGAAAAACTGTTGCAAAGTTACATCGTTTATCATTTGGAACGAAATTTAAAGAGCGTAGATTTTTTGCGCGAGTTGAAAGCGAGGGCATATGCCGCGAAAAAGTAAATCGCAAACTGGAAATAAAGTACGCGAGACACACACGGCATATCGAGTACGGTCGACCCGAAAAAGAGTTCCCAAGGCGTCGTTAAGCAAACGACGAACACAGAAAGAGACAATTGTGCCTTGGGCAAAACGTGCTGCGCCAACCGATGAGCAACTCATCGAGTGGAGCGCATGGCTCAATGAGCATGAAACCGAGTTCGAGAAGAAATTTCCTGGACACTATTTGGCGATTTGGGACAAACGGATTATCGCCGCGAGTCCGGATGGGGATGTGATCTATCGCTTGGCAAATCGTCGGATGCCCGCGATAATTCCGATGATAACTTATGTGCCGCGTGCAGAAGATTTTCCGATGGTCCTAACCCCGTTTCCCGCGAGCGTTTGAGCCGGAGTAAATCCATGGCAACGGAGCCAGTCCGAATTCCATATCGTTATGTTGTCGATCGTTTGTCGCCGATGATTTTCGTCAAATTGCATTTCGCTGACGCGCAAGCGGTGGAATGGGCGTATGTGGACTCTGGAGCTTGGTACTCGATCTTTCGAGGCGGCGTCGCGCGTCAATTGGGAATTATGTTGGAAACTGGCAAACCAATTTGGACGAAGGGTGTGAGTGGTCAACAGATTCCTGTCTATCTTCATCGCATCGATATGGATGTCGCGGGAGTTCGTCTTTCGGCAAACGTTTGTTTTTCTGATCAACTAGGAATAGGATTTAACATTCTTGGTCGGGATTCCATTTTCAATGTTCTGCAATTCTGTTTCAACGATCGCGACGGCGAGTTACGTATAAGTCGATTATAAACTCTTGAAAGGATTTTTGTTTATGCCAGACATGGAAACCATCGTATCACTTTGCAAGCGACGCGGCTTTGTTTTTCAAGGCTCTGAGATTTATGGCGGTATCGGTGGTTTCTGGGATTACGGTCCGCTCGGCGTCGAATTGAAAAATAATATCAAGCGGGCATGGTGGAAAGCCATGGTGCAAGACCGCGATGATGTCGTCGGTATCGACGCCGCCATCATCATGAATCCGAATGTGTGGGTTGCCAGCGGTCACGTCGCGACATTTAGCGATCCCCTGGTCGAGTGCAAGAATTGCCACAAGCGTTTCCGCGAAGACCAACTTACCAGCACCGCTTGTCCGAATTGCGGCAATCGCAATACGATGACCGAAGCGCGCCAATTCAATTTGCTTTTCAAAACGCACGTCGGTCCCGTCGAGGACGATGCGGCGGTGGCGTACTTGCGTCCCGAAACGGCGCAAGCGATGTTCGTGAATTACGAGAACGTGCGCGAATCGATGCGCAAAAAAATCCCATTCGGCATCGCGCAGATCGGGCGGTCATTCCGCAACGAAATCATCACCGGCAATTTCATCTTCCGCGACCGCGAGTTCGAGCAGATGGAAATGGAATTCTTCTTAAAGCCGGGTACGGAAGACGAATGGCATGATCGCTGGCGCGACGAACGACTCGCGTGGTGGAAAAAGACCTTCAACATCAGCGATAACAATATTCGTGTCAAAGTCATTCGGCGCGAAGCGACGACCATCATCGGTCCGGACCCCGACGATGTGAAAGAAGAAAAGCCGCCGCATTACTCCAAAGGCAACTACGATCTAGAGTATCGCTTCCCAATGGGGTGGAGCGAAATCGAAGGGATTGCGAGTCGCACCGATTATGATCTCAGTTCGCACATGAAGTTGAGCGGCAAGGACTTGTCGTACTTTGACGACGAGACAAAACAAAAGTATATTCCCTACGTTGTCGAGCCAGCAATGGGTGTTGATCGTGCGGTGCTTGTCGCATTGTTCGAGAACTATTGCGAAGAGCAGGTCAAGAACGAAAAGCGCGTCGTCCTCCGGTTACCCAAGGCGCTTGCGCCGTTCAAAGCCGCAGTGTTGCCGCTTGCGCGCAATCGCCCGGAGATTGTCGAAATCGCAAAGAAAATTACAGCCGAATTGAAACCGCACATGATGGCGATGTACGACGACACAGCAGCCATCGGCAAATTGTATCGACGCCAAGACGAAATTGGTACGCCGTTCTGCATTACAGTCGATCATCAAACTGCGTTGCCGAGCGACGAAAAGTACGACGGCAAGGTGACGATTCGCGACCGCGATTCGATGGAACAGATTCGCGTGCCGGTCGATCAGGTCAAAGATGTATTGCTGAGTCGGTTAGTCGAGTAGTCGAATCGTCAGGTAGTAAGTGCAGGATGCGTTGGCTAGAAAACGAAAAACCACGGAACAGAAAAATAACAAGCACAATCCTCAAACCAATTCATCAAAACGTGATGTTGAACTTGAGCAATGGCTTGAGGAAATTTCCAAGAAATATGATGGAGTGCTTCGCCGGCTAGCTGATGATGATTCACCATCTGAGATGTTAAACCGCGTACGCAAAAATACGAGACGTTATTGATCTGCGCTGAAACGAAGGGCGGATTCATGAGCGACGAGCAAACATCAGCTACCATCATCGCAATGGAGCGCGCCTCATTAGATCGCTGGGGCAAGGGCGACCCGTCCGGGTTTCTCGAAATCTCAGCGCCCGATGTCGTTTATTTCGATCCGTATCTTGAGCGTCGCATCGATGGACTCGTCGCGCTGACGAAATACTACGAAGCGCTTCGTGGTCAAGTCCGCATTGATCGCTTCGAACTCATCAATCCCAATGTGCAAGTATGCGGCGAGGTGGCGGTGCTGACATTCAACTATGTGTCATACACCGGCGAAGCGCAGGATCGCTGGAATTGCACGGAAGTCTATCGACGCACGAACGGCGCATGGCGCATCATTCAAACGCATTGGTCATATACGCAAGCGGGCAAGTAAATCAAAAATCAGAAATCCAAAATCGAAAATTTCAACAGTGGCGCTGCAAGCAAAGGCGCTTACACATCCCACTTTGAATTATCTATTCACATAGGAGGTACTAGACATGGCAGTCAAGAAAGCAGCCGCCAAGAAGACGGCAAAGAAAACACTCCAGAAGAAATGGGTGTACTTGTTCGAAGAAGGTAATAAGGACATGCGCGATCTCCTCGGCGGCAAGGGTGCTGGCCTCGCGGAGATGACGAACGCCAAGTTGCCCGTTCCACCCGGCTTTACGATTACGACTGAAGCGTGCAATACGTATGTCGCGCTCGGCAAGAAATTTCCCAAGGGTATGTGGGAACAAACGCTCAAGTCAATGAAAGAAGTCGAGAAACAGACCGGCAAGAAATTCGGCGATCCGAAGAATCCCTTGCTCGTCTCGGTGCGTTCGGGCGCGAAATTCTCGATGCCGGGCATGATGGACACGGTGCTCAATCTCGGTTTGAATGCCGAAACGATGGTCGGGATTGAGAAATTGACGAACAACCCACGCTTTGCGCAAGACGCCTATCGCCGATTCATTCAAATGTTCGGTCGCATCGTGATGGGTATCGAAGCCAAAAAGTGGGACGCGATTTTTGATGGCGTGAAGGAAAAGTATCACGCCAAGCAAGACACTGACCTAGGCGTCGATGGTTTGAAAGAAGTCGTGGCGCAGTACAAAGAACTCTACAAAAAGGAACTCGGCGAAGAATTCCCCGAAGACCCCTACAAGCAACTCGAACTCGCGATTCAAGCGGTGTTTGGTTCGTGGATGGGCAAGCGCGCAGTCGATTATCGCCGCATCAACAAGATTCCCGATAACCTCGGCACGGCGGTCAACGTGTGCACGATGGTATTCGGCAATCAAGGCGACGACTCGGGCACGGGCGTGGCATTCACGCGCGATCCTGGGACGGGCGAGAATGAATTGTTCGGCGAATATCTCGTCAATGCGCAAGGCGAAGACGTGGTCGCCGGTATTCGTACGCCGATGAAGATCGCGGAATTGAAAGACAAGAATTCCAAAGTCTACAACGAATTCCGCAAACTTGCGCGGCAAATGGAAAAGCACTATCGCGAGATGCAGGACTTGGAATTCACGGTCGAACGCGGAAAACTGTGGATGTTGCAAACCCGCACAGGCAAGCGCACAGCGCGCGCCGCTGTTAACGTCGCGGTGCAGATGGTCAACGAAAAGTTGATCACCAAAGAAGAAGCCGTTCAGCGTGTCGATCCGCAGCAAGTCGTGCAACTCTTGATGCCGCAATTCGATTACAAGGCGAAAGAAGAAGCGACCAAGGTCGGCAAACAGCTCGCAAAAGGTTTGAATGCATCGCCGGGCGCAGCGACCGGTCTCGCGATTTTCGATCCCGACACGGCAGAGAAACTCGGCAAGGAAGGCAAGAGCGTCATCCTGGTTCGATACGAAACATCGCCCGAAGATGTTCACGGCATGTACGCCTCGAAGGGCATCTTGACCCAGCATGGCGGCGCGACCTCGCACGCCGCCGTGGTTGCGCGTGGCGCGGGCTTGCCGTGCGTTGCCGGTTGCGAAGGCATCCGAGTCGACGAAGGCGCAAAAATGTTTAGCGCCGATGGCAAGACGATCAAAGAAGGCGATTCCATTTCGATTGACGGCGGCACCGGTGAAGTGTTCGCTGGCGAAATCAAAACTGTGTTGCCCGATTTCGAACAAGACGAGAATTTGAAAACGCTGCTCGGCTGGGCGGATGAAATTCGCTTGAAGAAATCGCGCAAGGGCATGGAGAACGCGCCCGAACTGGGTTTGCAAGTGTGGGCGAACGCGGACTATCCGCGCGACGCGCGCATGGCGCGCAAGTTCGGCGCGCAAGGCATCGGCTTGTGCCGCACTGAGCACATGTTCTTTGAAACCGAACGTCTCCCCATCGTGCAGAAAATGATCTTGGCGAAGAACGACGCCGAACGCCAGAAATATCTCGACGAACTGTTGCCGATTCAGCGCGGCGATTTCATCGGCATCTTTGAAGCGATGGAAGATTTGCCGACGGTCATTCGCTTGATCGATCCGCCGCTGCACGAGTTCTTGCCATCGTACGAAGAATTGTTGGTCAAGTCAACTGAACTCCGCGTGCGCATCGAATACATGCACAAGGACGGCGTCGACAATTCGACGGAAAAGGCGCAGTTGAAAGAGACCGAAGAAATGTTGAAAGCGGTTGCGGGTATGAAGGAAGCCAACCCGATGTTGGGTCTGCGCGGTTGTCGTCTCGGCATTACGATGCCACAGATTACGATCATGCAAACGCGCGCGATCATCGAAGCGGCATGCACGCTCAAAAAGCGCGGCGTCAACGTTCATCCCGAAATCATGATTCCGCTCGTCGGTCACGTCAACGAGCTAAAGAATCAGCGCGATTTGCTTGAAGCCGAAGCAAAGAAGGTCATCGAAGAGCAAGCAGTTGATCTGGAATACAAGTTCGGCACGATGATCGAAATTCCGCGCGGCGCGTTGACCGCGAATGAAATCGCCGAGTACGCGCAGTTCTTCAGCTTTGGTACAAATGACTTGACGCAGACAACTTTTGGTTATAGTCGTGACGATGCAGAAGGAAAATTTCTTTTGAAATATGTCGAAGAGAAAATCTTGCCCGAGAATCCGTTCCAATCGCTCGATCAAACGGGCGTCGGTCGTTTGATGGAAATCGCGGTGAAGGAAGGGCGCGCAGTCAAGCCGAACCTCAAGGTCGGGATCTGTGGCGAGCACGGCGGCGATCCATCGTCGATTGAATTCTGCCATCGCACGGGACTGAACTATGTGAGTTGTTCACCGTTCCGTGTGCCGGTCGCGAGACTCGCAGCAGCGCAAGCAGCGCTCACGCCGATTTCGAAAGACAAATAAGTGTGGTAAAATGTTGGCGCAGAGAATACTCTCTGCGCCAATACGTTTTTGTATGCATAAGGAGAATGTGATGGAAGCGATTCGCGTTCACCAAATGGTCGAAAAGGACGGAGAATTGCGTGTTACGGGATTACCGTTTCGCAAAGGTCAATATATCGAAATGATAATTTTGCCAGAATCAGAGCAGATAACGGTACGTCCTCCTCTAACCACGCGTGCGTTGCTAGAATCGGGATTGATTGGCATGTGGAAAGATCGAAATGATATTGGCGATAGTGCGGAATATGCCCGTCGATTACGTGAACAGGCGCAGAGGCGAAAATAGCGATGTTGCTTCTCGATACCGACGTCATGATTGATTTATTACGCGAGTATCCACCGGCTGTGAAGTGGATTTCAACAAGTAGTGAGGAAATTGTTTTGCCTGGCTATGTTGTCATGGAGCTTATTCAAGGATGCAAAAGCAAGGTTGAACAAGAACGGTTGGAAAAAACGCTTGGCGCGTACGCGATTGCCTGGGCTTCTCCTCAGGTCTGCGATGAAGCGTTAGCTGTGTTTGCGCGATACTATCTCAGCCATAACGTTGGAATTTTCGATGCGTTGATTGGTCAACTGGCAGTTTCTATGCACACGACATTGCATACGTTTAACCAAAAACACTATACTGCAATTCCCAACTTGAAAATGGTTCAGCCATATCAAAAGGATTTGGCATTGGGTTGACTCTATTTGAGTTGATAGTCAACTGGGGTGATGCACAGGTGTCGCCCCAGTTTTTATTTGCTGAAAATTGCTCCTTGCAAGAAACGGAGATATAATCGCTTGCAAATAGATCGAACGCGACCAATCGTAAATCGATACGTTCGCAACTTGCAGGAGCGCGACCTTCATGTTGAGCAGGTTGTTTAGTTTGGCTCGTACGCTCAGCGCCGCGCGCGCGAAGGAAGCGATATTGATTTGGCGGTGATTGCGGCGCAGTAGGCAAATGTACAATAGGCAGCAGCGCAAGTAGCGATTCTACCGATTGCGAAAGACAAGTAAGTTTCTGCAAATGTATGCGGGGAGATACGGCATATGTTATTCCAGGGTGCTTGGATCTAGTTAAAGGGGATAAATTATTTGTCGAGGAGTTGAAGATGCCTATTCTAGGAGCAGAGCTTGAACTTAGCCGATGTCCTCATTGTCGAGTTGATAAGCCAAGTCTGTCGGTTGTAGGTGTCAATTTGGTAACAACTGATTACAATGGCAACAACAAGCGCATGTGGAAAAACTACAAATGTCGCAGGTGTGGCGGTATTGTAACTGCTTGGGCAACTGACGATGGTAAGATGACGCATGGAATCTATCCAGATGCGCCTAGCATCAACGAGTCTATTCCGTCACCAGCAAGAGATTATATACGGCAAGCGATGGATACCTTGCATTCTCCAGCAGGATCAGTAATGTTATCCGCGAGTGCAGTTGACGCGATGCTGAAGGCGAAAGGCTACAAAGAAGGAACTCTCTATTCACGAATAAACAAAGCAGCAGAAGATCACATTATCACAACTGGTATGGCCGAATGGGCGCATGCTGTTAGACTCGATGCGAACGATCAAAGGCATGCTGATGAAGACTCTCCTTTGCCAGATCCAGATAATGCAAAGAGGAGTGTGTGTATTGCCTAAATCGAAGTGAGACAAAACCGCCCTTTAATTGCATTAGCGCAAAAGTCACTTGGGCACATCATCCACGGGGAGTGATTTCCAGCGCCGCACGATATCTTTGAGTTGCGCCTTGGAACGCTTGACGGAACGCGTGTGCATACGAAAACGCTGCCGATGAGTTTGTACCCG
>JACRMI010000061.1 GCA_016215025.1 Chloroflexota bacterium | reverse complement strand
GTTTTTAACGTCCTACTTGTTTTGTAGTACGCTCGCATGTATAATCGAGACATGACGATCGACTTGATTCTCACCAACGGAAATATTTACACGCTCGATTCGACGCGTCCGCGCGCAAAGGCTATGGCGTTTGCTTACGGGCGCGTCGTTGCATTTGACGATGACGCGCTGGCGCTGCGAACGAAACAAACGCAGGTAATTGATCTACAAGGACGCACAGTTATTCCAGGTTTGATCGATCACCATATTCATTTCACCGCATGGGCAGCGAGCTTAAAGCGGGTCAATCTCGAAGGCGCACTCTCGCTCGAACAAGCCGTCGAACGAGTGGAGGCGCGCGCCAAGACGACTAAACCGGGCGAATGGATCATCGGTCTCGGATGGAATCAACTCGATTGGACGACGCCCACGTTTCCGACAAAAGCTCCACTCGATGCAGTCGCGCCGAACAATCCCATAGTGCTGGATCGCAAAGACGGTCATTCGATTTGGGTCAACAGTTCTGCATTGCGCGCCGCGAATATAACGCGCGACACGCCTAATCCGGACGGAGGCGTGATTGATCGCGATGCGACCGGCGAACCGACTGGCATTTTGCGTGACAACGCGATGGATTTGCTCGAAGGCAAACGCGGATTCGATGCGGAAGCGCTTAGCGAAGATGATTTACTTCATGCGATTCAACAAGCGCATAAACTGGGTTTGACCGGCATTCATAACGTCGAAGGCGCGGACTCGCTGCGATTATTCCAACGTCTGCGTGCGCAAGACAAACTGACGCTGCGCGTGACGCACATGATTCCTGCCAGCAATCTCGAACATGCGATGGCTCTTGGTGTGTGCGGCGGGCTAGGCGACGAGTGGCTGCGCATCGGTGGAATAAAAATGTTTGCCGATGGCTCGCTCGGTTCGCAAACGGCGTGGATGCTGCAATCGTTTGAAGGGCAACCTGGGAATTGCGGCATCGCGACCACGCCGATTCAAGAGGTCGAACGACCCGCGCGCATGGCAGCGAGTGCGGGCATGATGGTTTGCACGCACGCTATCGGCGACCGCGCGAATCGCGAGGTGTTGAACGTCTATGAAAAATTGCGCCGCGAAGGATTCACCACGCCGCTGCGAATTGAACACGCGCAGCATTTAGATCGCGAGGATGTGCCGCGTTTTGCCGCGTTGAGCGTAATTGCATCGATGCAGCCGATTCATTGCACGAGCGATTACAATATGACCGATGCTTTGCTTGGTCAGCGTGGTCGATTTACTTATGCGTTCAAGAGTTTGCTCGATTCAGGCGCATCACTTGCGTTTGGCAGCGACTGTCCGGTAGAAACACTCGATCCGTGGGTTGGCATTCATGCGGCGGTCACCCGCGAACGCGCCAATGGTGAACCGCGCGGCGGCTGGCATCCCGAAGAAAAATTATCAGTCGCAGAAGCAGCGTCTGCGTATGGGAGCAGGTTGAGTGTGGGCGAGGTTGGCGATTGCGTTGTCTTGTCGCAGAACATTTTTGAGGTTGCACCCAAAGAGCTTTTGAATACGCGAGTAGATTACACAATTGTTGGTGGGCAGGTAGTTTATTCAAGCATGGCAGAAAATTAGGATGTGGATCGACGCGGACGAACGCGGAAAAAAAGGTTCCTGCGTTCGTCCGCGTTTGTCCGCGTCCAATTGAGGGTTGTTGTGATTTTGACAAGCACGCAACTTGACCAACTCGTCGCACATGCTCGGGCGGATACGCCGAACGAAGCGTGCGGCATCATCGCGGGCAAAGACAATCGCGCGCTCAAAATCTTTTCGCTGCCTAACGATTCGTCCGAGCCACGTTTGCAATACAACGCCGAGCCGCACGCATTACTTGAGGCCTTCCGCGAAATCGAAAGTCGCGGCTGGGAGCATTTGGCGATATATCATTCGCACCCCGCGTCGCCAGCGTATCCATCACCCACCGACATTGCGCGCGCATTTTACCCTGATGCAATTCATGTGCTCATCTCGTTGATGGATCCCGAGCGAGTGACTGTGCGTGCCTTTCGGATCAACGAAGGCAAAGTTGAGGAAGTTACGTTAGAGGTAGAGGAAGAAAATGAACCATCGTCAACGCATCAACGCCGTCCTGCGCGGCGAACCCACCGATCGTATCCCCGTCGCGCTGTGGCGACACTTTCCAAACGACGATCAAAGCGCGGAAACGCTCGCGGCGCGCGTCGTTGAATTCCAAAAGAAATTTGAATTTGATTTCGTCAAGGTGACGCCTGCGTCCGGCTATCCCGCCGAAATATTCGGCGCGACCTTTGTCGATGCCAAAAATCGTGAAGGCACGCGCTCATACACATCACGCCCGGTGAGTGAGTTGAGTGATTGGGACAAGCTTCAGTCACTCGATACGACGAATCCTGTCTTTGTTCGCGAACTAGCTGCACTCAAGTTGATACGCGAACAACTCGGTCCCGATGTTCACATTCTCCAAACGATTTTCTCGCCGCTGAACTCGGCGCTGAACATTGCAGGTGAGCGGCTCTATGCTGACATGCGCGAACAACCCGACGTGTTGCATCGCGGTTTGCGCGCGATCACCGAGACGACGAATCGATTTGCCGTGGAGAGTTTGCGCGCCGGGGCGGATGCGATTTTCTTTGCAACGCAAATGGCGACGCCGACGCGGTTATCGTTGGGTGAGTTTCGCGCCTTTGGCGAACCCTATGACTTTGAAGTGCTGCAAGCGATTCGCACTGCCAACCCCGATTTCATTTTCCTGCATATCCACGGACTCGAAATCTACTTTGATGTGCTGCGCTACTATCCGGTCGAAATCCTCAACTGGCATGATCGCCGGACGGAACCATCACTGAAGCAAGCGCGCGAGATTCTGAATAGTGGTGAAGCCAAGAATGGTAGAGCCGTCGCCGGCGGCATCGATGAGTGGAACGTGCTCGCCGCGAAATCACCCGACGATGTGAAGGCTCAAGTTTATGATGCGGTGACGCAAGCGGGTAAGAAAGGATTTATTCTTGCTGCCGGTTGCGTGATCGCCGTGGACACGCCAGAAGAAAATATCCGTGCTGTAATCGATACCGCTCGAACATAGAACAATGCACACCTCAAAATCGAATTGGTTACCCATCCTCTTGGTGGCAATTATCTTGCCCACTTTGATGATCGGTTTAAATTCAAGAGCAGCAACATCTGCCGCTCCCTCCTCGATCGTTCCCACGCCGGCTATGGCGCAAATCGCCACCTCGCCTATTTCCTCAACGGTCAATGCAAATGCTAGTCAGAACATGGCAGTGTTTTGGGACACGCCGCCGCGTTCAAGTGCAACGGCATTCTTGAACGAACAACAAGTCGTCATGCCAGGTGCTGACGATCAGGTCCGCGTTATTGTCCAACTGCGCGACGAACCGGTCGCGAATTATATTCGCCAATCGTTTGGCGCATCGCGTCGATTGAATTCTGCGCAAGCCGCCGCACTTCAACAGTACACGGGAACGCTGTCTGTACGACGACAACAATTCCTCACGCAAATTCGTCAACAAGGAGTTGGCTATCAACTCAACCGCGAGTATGCTTATGTGTTAAACGGGATCGCGCTTTCGATCAAGATGAGCGACTGGCAACGCATCGCCAAGGCGACTCTGGTGAAAGCAGTTTTCCCGGATTATACGATGCGGGTTGCGTTGAATGATAGCGTTCCGTTGATTGGCGCACCCGATGTGTGGGCGATGAACGATGCCAGCGGCAAGGCGGTGACGGGGCAGGGGATTCGCGTCGCGATCATCGATACCGGAGTCGATTATACGCATCCCGATCTGGGTGGCTGTTTTGGATCGTCGTGCCGGGTTGTTGGCGGGTACGATTTCGTTAATCGAGACAATGATCCGATGGACGATCACGGGCATGGCACGCACGTGGCTGGCATTGTTGCTGCGCGTGGCGTAGTGACCGGTGTCGCACCAAGTGCTCTATTGCTTGCGTACAAAGTTTTGGATGCGAAAGGAGAGGGGAAAGAGTCGGACATAATCGCCGCACTTGAACTGGCGGCGAATCCAGATGGTAATCCGGTGACAGACGATGGCGCGCATGTAGCCAATCTCAGTCTAGGTGGTGATGGAGACCCAGATGATCCGTTGTGCCAAGCGGTGGATAATGCGGTCGATCAAGGAATGATCGTCGTCGTCGCTGCGGGGAATAGCGGCAGCTATCAATCCATCGCGTCGCCGGGCGTGGCACGCAAAGCGATCACTGTTGCGGCCTCTCACAAAATGGATACGCTTGCTTATTTTAGTTCGCGCGGTCCTGTTCCTGGGTTCGATGCAGTGCTCAAGCCGGATATTACCGCGCCGGGGGTGGACATTTATTCGACCGTGCCTGTTTCGGGACCATTAGGCAATCCAACCCGCTATCGCAACTTGAGCGGCACGAGCATGGCAACGCCGCACGTTGCGGGTGCGGCGGCATTGCTAAAGCAACTCCATCCAACCTGGACGCCGGAGCTTATCAAAGCCAATATGATGAACACGGCTCAAGACCTGAGCTTGTCGCCGTACGACCAGGGCGCGGGGCGGCTTGACCTTACGCAAACGGTCTCGTCGCGCCTAGTCGCTGCGCCCGGCAATTTTAGTTTTGGCATTCCGCTTATCACCGGCACGACATCGTTCCGATTGTCGGTTACGAATATTGCCACGACGACGATAACTGCTACGGCATTAATCTCCGCAGCATTGTGGGCCGATGCTGCGCTAGCTCTGATTTATCCAACTATCCCGGTAACGTATGCCCAGCTTAGCGCCGATGTAATCACTATTCCGACGGGAGCAACCGAACCCATTTCGATTACGCTCACTCTGCCCGACAATGTTGCAGAAGGATATTACACCGGCAAGATTACGCTGCTTGCCGGAAATGAGCGACTCGTCGTTCCGTTCGCATTCACCATGCTGTCGCGCGTGACATTGCGCATTCTCGACGAGAACGGCGTTGAGTTCAAGCCCTCACTCGATCAATTTCGTCTATCGGTTTTCACGGTGATGGTGCGAATGCCGAATGCCGACCTCAAGCGTTCGAGCCGTTTGTTTGGTCCAACGCCGTTCATTTACTATGTTCCGTCTGGCTCGTACAATATTCATGCCTATATGAATTTTTGGCTCTATGATGTCGTCAAAGGAATTTCAAAAACGCAGCCCAAGCCCTTTATTCTTTTCGGCACCACGACCATTGGACGCAACCAAGTTCAGGATGTCTATCTCAGTGCGGCAACGGCGCATCACACGACTTTGAATGCTGCCGATTTTAGCGGTGAGCCGTTATTCATCGCGCGCTGGCGTGCGGCGCTTCACTATCAAAGCAACGTAGCGGATTACACCACCGGGCTGAGTGTCGGTTATGCCGGCGAAACCAATGTATCTATGCCTCCGCCGCTTCCCGCCAAATTTGATTTCTATATTTCAGACACTCCGCGCGAGCTTAGTCTAGACCTGGGAAGCGATGGGTACGGCTATTCGCCCCGGCAGCAGCACTTTCGCGATCTGAACTCGGCCAAGTGGTACGCCGACGACGGCACTTTCGGATTCAATTGGATGCAGAATGCCGATGAGGTGTTTTGGTTCGTGTGGCATTTTCCAACGGTTGATGCTAACTTTCCAAGCGAGTTTCGGTACAACCAAGATCAAGTGAGTCATTATCAGATCAAGTACAATACCCCCGGTACGATCGATCTATCATGGGATGAGTTCGGCAATAGTTTATTGTCAGGAGCAGATTTTTTATTTTATCTACCCACCGAATCGTTTGTGCTGGGAACACCCATCTCGGCTGGGATGCAGCGTGATCTATACGTCAGGGGACCTTACACCTATCGATACAGCACCGATCATATCTTCGATGGTCGTTACGTGGAGCGTGAATTCTATACGCAAGATTGGAGCAACGCATATACCACGACCATTGAACCGGATGTTTGGCTAAATAGCGGATGGGATGTTCAGCCCTTGCCGATTGAAAACCAGTCGATTGATTTCGGTGCAGGTCCCATGTATCCCGCGCTGACGTTCGACAATTCGGCGTTGATGATTCGACTGATCCACCCGATTTTTGGAACAGGGCAAGGCAACAAGGCAGTGTGGGGCAGTACGCCGATGCTGATGCTCACGGCGAGCGCCCCTATCAAGAAGGCGATTCCGCTACAGGAATACTGGTGGTCGCCTTCGCCGATGCGCCAAATTCCAACCAATGGGAGCGGCGACTATAATGTGCGAATCACCCAGAATGCACTCGCGCACATCTCGTATGATAATACTATCGAAGCCAGATTCAGGTTGCCATCCGCCGACATGAATCCCCCGCGCGTGACGGGCTTAATCATGCCACAACGATTTGCGTTGGGGCAATCGATTCCAATCACACTGACCGTCGATGATGCAGAGAGTGGAATGCGCAGTTTAGACATGCGGTATAGCATCGATGAGGGTAAAACGTGGACACCGCTCACGTTGACGAAAATGGGGACGCGTTATACGTCGAATATCAATCCCGGTGCTGCCATCACCGTATCGCTTGCTTTTACCGCCACCGACAATGTCGGGAACTATCTTGCTTTTACGACCCTGGGCGCATCAATCCGTGAGACACCCGTAATGCTCAATCTGAATGTGTCACCGGGGGCGATTCCAGTGTCATCCGCGCCGTTCACGCTCACGTTGAATGGAACCTTGCGCAAGAATGACAACCAACCGCTGTCAACATCTGCCTTGCCGATTTCAATTTATCTCAACGATCAATTCGCTGGTTATGTGCGGGATGTCGCGCTGCGACCAACCTTTCAATTTGGAACCATCGGTTTCGATTGGACGTTTATCCCCACCGATTTTGTAACGCGCACCGGAACAACGCAGCTCAAGTTTGTGTTCGACATTGGAACGTATGCGAGGCAGGAGCAAGCCTTTACCTTGCCAGTTGTGCAGTCTTTTCCTTTCCGATATTATTTCCCATTCTTACGAAAATAAAAAGAGCGACGCATCTCAAAGGTGCGTCGCTCTTGCGTTCAATCCACCACCAACACCTTGCCAAACTGCTTGCGATCCATGATGTATTGCTGTGCTGTGGCGGTTTCGGCGAGCGGAAATGTGCGGTCAATGATGGGATGGAAAACGCTCTTGCCGATCAAGTCCCAGACAGGGAAAAATTCTTTTGCCGTCCAGCCGTACGAGCCGAGAATTGAAATTTGTTTGAAGAAGGTGCTCCACACGTCGGTGTTGCCCCAGCGTCCAGTCGTGCTGCCGCACGTAACCAGCCGGCCTGTCGGTCGTAGTGATGCGATGCTCTTTTCCCAGGTTGATGTGCCGACATGCTCGAATACCACGTCGACGCCGCGATTCTCTGTGATGTGCAGCACCTCATGCGCGAAATTTTTCTGAGTGTAGTTGACCAGATAATCTGCGCCAATCTCCTTTGCCTTGGCGAGTTTCTCGTCTGTGCTTGCCGTCGCAATGACCTTGCAGCCGAAATGTTTCGCGACCTGAATCCCTGCTACGCCAACGCTGCTGCCCGCCGCGAGAACTAGCACCCACTCGCCGGGTTGTATCTTGGCGCGTGTGATTAGCATGTGCCAGGCCGTTCCAAACGCGGAGGGTGACGCCGCGGCTTGGACAAACGATAGCGAATCGGGAACGCCGACGAGAATCGATGCGGGGACCTTGATGTATTCTGCAAACCCGCCCCACACGTTCACGCCGAATACTTTGCGTTTGGGGCAGATGTTATCGTTTCCACTTGTGCAATACTCACATTTTCCGCACGTAATCGCAGAACCAACCAGTACTCTATCCCTAATTTTCCATGCTTCGCGGCTAACGTCTTTTCCCAGTTCAGCAATTTCGCCCACGGTTTCCAATCCGCCAATGTGGGGTAGGGGCGCGTGGACACCGTGCGATCCTTCGCGCGTGAAAATATCGAGGTGGTTCAAGCCGCAGGCACGCATCTTGACGAGCACATCATGCGCTCCAACTTTTGGCGTCGGAACCTCGTCGAATCTTAGATTTTCAATTCCACCGCGTTTGTAGAAGATGGCTGCTTTCATAAAAACCTCAGTTGCCACTCAAGTACACAGAAACACACAGAAATTTTTTCTGTGTGTTTCTGTGTGTTTCTGTGGCTAACTTCTTAGTTGAGGAAACAGAATAACTTCGCGAATCGACGATTGATCGGTGAGCAACATCACCATGCGGTCAACACCAACGCCGAGTCCACCAGTGGGCGGCATACCGTGCATCATCGCTTGGATGAAATCCATGTCCATCTGCTGCGCTTCCTTGTCGCCCGCCGCACGTTGTTCGGCTTGCTCTAGGAAACGTGAGTATTGATCGATGGGATCGTTCAACTCGGTGAAGGCATTGCCGAGTTCCATGTTCAGCGTGAATGCCTCGAAACGTTCGACGACGCGTGGGTTCTCCGGTTTCTTTTTCGCGAATGGCGAAATCTCTTCTGGATAATCCATCACGAAGGTCGGTTGAATCAATGTTGGCTCGGCGAACGTCGCAAACAATTCATCAACTTGCTTACCCCAGGTCGGATGTCGTTCGACCTTGAGATTCAATTCGTCGATGCGTTTGCGGAGCGCGGGCAAATCCGTTTCAACGTAGATATCGAGGCCGCTGGTTTTCAGAATCAAGTCACGCATACTCATGCGGGGCCAGGGTGGCGTGAGGTCGATATCGTTTCCCTGGTATTTGATTTGCAGCTTGCCATTCGCCGCCATCGAGCACGCGCAGTAGAGACCTTCGACTAGCGCCATCATATCGTTGTAATCGGCGTACGCTTGATAACACTCCATCATCGTGAATTCGGGATTGTGTTTGAAATCAACACCTTCATTGCGAAAGTCTTTGCTGATTTCGTACACGCGCTCGATGCCGCCGACGAGCAAGCGTTTCAGATACAATTCGTCGGCGATGCGCAGATACATGTCCCGGTCGAGTTTGTTGTGATGCGTGATGAACGGCTCGGCTGCGCCGCCGCCGTACAACGGTTGCAGCACCGGCGTTTCGACTTCAAGGAAACCTTGCTCGTCCAAATATTTTCGCATGGCGGTGACGATGCGCGACCGCTTGACGAAAATTTCGCGCACTTCTTCGTTCGATAACAGATCAAGGTAGCGTTGGCGATAGCGCGTCTCGATGTCTTTTAGTCCATGGAATTTTTCGGGCAGGGGCGAAAGCGTCTTGGCGAGCAACTCAAGTTTGGAGACTTGGATCGTGATCTC
This sequence comes from Chloroflexota bacterium, assembly GCA_016215025.1. Lineage (GTDB taxonomy): Bacteria > Chloroflexota > Anaerolineae > UBA4142 > UBA4142 > JACRMI01. The sequence goes on along the minus strand of JACRMI010000061.1, from coordinate 44,657 downwards.
GCCGGTCTTGGTGCGCATCAACTCGCCTTCCACGCCTATAAAATCGCCAAGGTCAATGTCTTTGATGATCGTCACATAATTTTCTGCGCCGACCAGGTCTTTGCGAATCATCAATTGAATCTTCGCCGTGCCATCTTGCATGTGCGCGAAACTGAGCTTGCCCATATCGCGCAAGGCGACAAGGCGTCCTGCAAATTTTGCACCTTGGACGGCTTCGCCGCGTGTGAATGCATCGATAGCTTGGCGCGCGGTGTGCGTACGCTGCGTGCGGAGTGGATAAGGATTGATGCCACGTTCGCGCAAGCGCGCAAGTTTTTGGTAGCGCTGCTGTTCTTGATCGTTTAGCTGTGCGATGAAATCTTCCGCCATAAAAACCCCATTCTCCAAAAACCCGTTTTCTTAATTCCAACTGAAATTCATTGCCTATGCTTGTTGGGAAAACGGATTGTTACGGCATTGAAAAAATGACGGGTGATGGCTGTGCGTTGCTGGCACAGTCATCGCGATTCCTCGCCATGGCTGTGCGTTGTTAGCACAGTCATCACCCGTCACCAGCCACTCGTTATCGAATTTGAGTAATCTTGAGATGACGGACGCCGTCAGGAATCTTGACCTGCACTTCGTCGCCAACGCGCTTACCCAACAAGGCGCGCCCAACGGGTGACTCGTTCGAGATGCGGCCCTTGGTCGGATCGGCTTCGGCTGAACCAACGATTTGGTATTCCTCATCATCGCGGTCGCCCCGTTCGACGACGGACACAATCGAACCAATGCCGACGATGCCGGTGGCGCGGGTTTCATCGATCATGACGGCGTTCTTGAGCATTTGCTCAATCGTCATGATGCGGCCTTCGACGAAGGCTTGTTCGTTCTTGGCTTCGTCGTACGCCGAGTTTTCCATGATGTCGCCCTCTTCCTTCGCCGAATGAATGGCTTCGGCGACTTGAGAGCGGCGCACCGTCTTCAAGTTTTCGAGTTCAGCTTCCAGCTTGGCGCGACCTTCGGGGGTCAAAAAAATCGGTTTTTCAGCCATGCGCTAGTATCCTTCTCAATAAAAAATCAGTCGGACACCGTCTGCCTGTTTCCAGATCGACATCCAACTCGCCCGTATTATACCCAATTTCCCGTTTTTTGCAATAGCGTTATAATCAGTGGAACAGTGAACAGTGAACAGTAAATAGTATGGAGACAAACGATGAGCGTTACGATTCTTGGCTTGGGACACGGCGATCCGCGCGCGTTGACGCTTGAAGCGATGGATGCGTTGGCCGGCGCGCATGAGATATTTTTGCGCACCCAAGAGCATCCGACGGTGGCGGCGCTGCCGAAGCATCTGCGGATTCATTCGTTCGATCATATCTACGAATCACAGTCTACTTTCGATTCAATTTATTCGGCGATTGCGAATGAGATTATCAAGCGCGGCGAAAAGGGCGATGTACTGTATGCGGTTCCGGGGCATCCAATGTTTGCCGAAATTACGGTGCAGAAAATTCTCTCGCAAGCGCGCGCGAAAAATATTTCGACACGTGTCATCGCCGGCGTCAGCTTTGTCGATGCGGTGTGTGCGGCGCTTGAACTCGATCCGTTGGCGCGCGGGATGCAAATCGCCGATGCAACCGATGTGGCGCGCCAACATTTTCCGCATCTCGATGCCGATCAGCCTGCGCTCATCGGTCAGGTGTATAATCGCGCGATTGCAAGCGATTGCAAGCTAACGCTGCTAGTGTTATACCCACCCGATCACAGCGTTACGCGGATCGATGGCGCTGGCACGGCGAATCAAAAAATCGAAACGCTGCCGCTGGCGGAAGTGGATCGTGTTGATGATTTCGGGTTGTTGACGACGCTGTACATTCCGCCGCTGCCACGCCCAAGTTCGACGAATGCCCTCGGCGAAGTCGTTGGGCGATTGCGCGCCCCAGACGGTTGTCCATGGGATCGAGCACAAACGCATCAATCGCTGCGCAAGGATTTTCTTGAAGAATGCTACGAAGTCTTGGAAACGCTCGACGAAGACGATATGCCGCATTTGCAGGAGGAACTGGGTGATTTGCTGTTGCACATTTTCTTGCAAACCCAAATTGCCTCGGAAGCGGGCGAGTTTACGTTGAGCGATGTCGTCGCGGATATTTCGGAGAAATTGATCCGGCGTCATCCGCACGTTTTCGGCGATGTAAAAGTGAGCGGTACCGATGAAATTATCGCGAATTGGGAAACGATCAAGCGGGCGGAGAATGGCGGCAACGCGAAGCGGAAAAAAGCGAATATTCCGCCACGATTACCGGCGTTGATGCGCGCTCAAAAAGTGGCGAAAAGAGTCAAGATCGAAGCGAATCTGAGCAACATCGGCAAAGCGATTGCACGACTGCCACGTACCCGCAAGCGCGAGCAAGCCATCGGAGAGATTTTATTCGCGCTTGCAGCGTACGCAGCGTCAAAGCATGTTGACGCGGAGACCGCGTTGCGTGTCGTGGCAAATCGCAAGATTAGTTAGCTACAGTTGATTGTGCTGAATTCATTTGGGTAAGAAAAAATCTCATGCGGGACGAGAATCGCATGAGATTTTTTCTTGCGTGATTTCTGGGCAATTTCAATTAAGCTCGCCGACCACCTATGAGTTCATCTTGAAGTTTCTTGAGTTCATCCATCTTTCCAGCGGCCGCTAGTTTTGCTTGTTCGCTCCAAGATCCAGGGTCTGCGGATAACTTTGCGTCACTGAGAATTTGATGGAGTTTGCTTTCGTTGGTGTCGCCGAGTGCCCTAAATGACTTGATCCCCGCTTGGTTCAAAGCTGCAGCAATCTTGGGACCGATGCCCTCAATAATGGCAAGATCATCTTTCTTGGTAGACCTGGACTTGGCACCGTCACCCAGAATGGCGTCTTTGGCGGGCTTGCTAAAGCGAAACTTGAGCACCTTTTTGGCCGGCACGTCAATCTCTTGACCGGCTTTTGGTCCAAAGCGCATGACCATTTTGCGAGCGGGACGTTCGCGCAGAACAATAATGCCTAATCCCGGAACCTGAAACGTGTGCTTGGCTTCCTTATAGGCAAGTTGGGCGAACTCGTCCAGAACCATTGCGACATCTTTCTTCTTCAAGCCAGTTTTCTTTGCGACTTCAGCCATCATTTCTGACTTGGTCATTCTCTCTGCCATGGATTCCTCCTCGTCAGTAATTTGATCGTGCGACTGACTGTGCGCCCAGTATACATCAATCGCCGACCACAAGTCAATACCTAAACATATAAAAACGCCCATAAAAACAGTGATTTTTGAAAAATAGGCGACCACAAGACCATCAAAACGCCTTTTTGGGGCGATTTTGCTTTACGTAAGTGTGTAAAGTCCTTTAGAACCCATAACAGGAAGATCCATTGATGTGGATAAAAAAAGACCTGGAAATACCTCGCAAAGCGAAATTTCCAGGTTTGTCTGTCGGGGCGAATGGACTTGAACCATCGACCTCAGCGTCCCGAACGCTGCGCGCTACCAACTGCGCTACGCCCCGTTGACGACGCGCATTATACCTCGTTTTGTTCTTTTTGCAAAACGCAACATCATCGCCGAACGCAGGAAATAAAGATGCGCACAGACCTATTCCTGCATCTGTGCGCATCTGGTTTCGATCCCAATTCAGCTCTTCGGAATCGAGGCATCCTCCAATTCGAGACTATCGAGTCGAACTGGGGTAAAGGGAGTTGACGACGGCGAATTGTGCGTCGAATCCTTTGAGGTGTTTTCGGAACGACGAACATGCAGTTGGGCGTCTTGAGCCGGTGTGTTGAACGTGACGCTTTTAAATACGCGGGTCAACTCTAGGGGATCGATGCTTTGATCGTACACGGAAAGATTAACCACGCGAACGCGCTTGTTCTTTGCACCTTGGGTCTCGTTCAACATTTTCTGCACAAGTTCTTCGAGTCGGACAGCATTATCCATTTTTCTCTCCATTCACGGCGTTGGTCATTGTGGCTACCCAACGTCGCATCGATCTATCGATGGGTGAAAGCACCGAATGAGAATCGCTTGAGAAAGGTTGGGCGACGTAGGTCATCGATGGTTCGATTCCCCAAATATATTGCGCGATATTGCGAATGCGTGTTTCCCATCGATCTTGCCAAGCGCACAACTCTTGCGCCAGTCTTCGCTGGACGGGGTTTTTGGTAAAATGATAAAACGTAACCCCGGTGACATAGGTTGTCTCTACCAAGTAAACCTGTGTCAATACGTCTAGGTCATGTTGAATATCCTTGATGGGTTTGCTAACGTGATAAGCAATATCATCCGCTGTCAACATTGTCGCTGCATTCGAGTTCAAAAAGTGAAGAATCAGCAAGCACGATTCAAACTGGGATAGTTCGTCAAATAACCGTTTTGCGTTTTCACTTAGGTCGGCAAGCAGCATCTTTCGATTAAGCACCTCATCGCCGAGTCGCTCCAAATCCATCACGGTCTTTTCTCCTTTCTAAACACTGGTGGAACGATTCACTCTAATTGACGGGAGTGACGCTCAGAGCAGGTTTGAGTTCTTTGAAAGAAGGTTGCTTGGATCGGATGAGCAGCACCGGTATTTCCGAGTCGTGCAGAAGACGGTAGGTGACGTTGCCAAGTTTCCATTGACTGGGTGAATTGAAACCATGGTTGGTTAAGACAATCAAGTCCGCTTCGACCCGCCGAGCGCAATCTAAAATCTTATCGGCGACAATTCCTTCGGAGATCATGGTTCGGGCGCGGATGCCTTTTTCCGTACAGCGCGAGGCGAGACAATCGAGGTAGCGTTGGGTGATGGCACGTTGCGAAAATAGGTGATCCTCAGTCGCGGTGGCGAGTTTGGGTCCGGTCAGGAGCAAATCGTAAATCGGATCGACAACGACCTGGAGCAAAACAATTTCGGCGTTGTGCGTAGCGGCAAGTGCTTCCACATAAGGCAAGGCGGATTCGGCTAACGATGATCCATCGAGTGGCACAAGAATCTTTTGGTACATACTTCCCCCGATTATGGAGCCACACTGATCCATCGATTGGAAAAAATAAAACCCGCTTCGTCGAGTGCAGAAGCGGGTGTGATAAAAAATATGATTGCTCAGCGCTGAACGATTTGATCTATCCGGCTTGGCTTGCTTAGCGATTTGAGTTCAGAGGATATTTCCACATGCATATTATAACACTGTTTTGGATGAATGCAATCCGAATACATGTTCGTCTGAGCGTGTCCTGTTGTAATACTATCACTTTTCTAATACGCGTTGGAGAAGGTCCGGACGATTCGTCGTCAGCGCATCGATGCCGTAGCCGGAATAGCGCTTCATATCCGACTCGGCGTCTACCGTCCACACGCCCATTTTGATTCCCCGCGCGTGCGCCGCATTGACGATGGCTTGCGTGACGGGACCCGCCGTCGGCATGAAATATGCCGCGCCCGTTTGTTCGACCGCATCTGCAATCGATTTCTCAGGGCTGCGCGTCTGGAACCAATCGGCGCGAACGAGCGCGCCGGTCTTGATGCGAGGATCGATGGCTTGTACGTCTTTGAGAACCCCAAAGTCGAAAGAGATAATAATCACGTTATTGGTCATACCGCGTGAATTGACGGCATCGACGACTTGTTTCTCAATCCCGGCATAGCGTCCGCCGCCTGCTGCGTTCTTGATTTCAATCTGAATATCGACTTTACCTTTGACCAAATCGAGCAATTCGCCAAGCGTCGGGATGGTTTGAGGCGCATAGCCACCGGCGAATTTTGCCGCAGCATTCAGTTTCTTCAAATCGGCAAGCGGCAAATTGGAGATTTGCCCTACACCGTTCGTCGTGGTCGAAACGTTCGGATCATGCATCACGATCAACTCGCCATCTTTGCTGAGATGCACATCACATTCGACCATATCCACGCCGAGCTGGATCGCGTTTTCAAATGCGGCGAGCGTGTTCTCCGGCGCAAGTGCCGCCCCGCCGCGATGCGCGACCACGAGCGGGCGGACCGACGGGGACGCTCCGCCAGACGCTGATTGGGCGACGGCGCTCGTCGGTTGATGGGGCGCGGTCACGGTAAGAATGGCGCTAACGTTGGCGGTTGGCGTGGGGGGAGGTGTGGGTGTAGCGCAGGCGGATAATGTGATAAGAAAAACTATCAGAGTGAATTGTTTCATATTTGGCTCTTTGCCCCAGTTCTTGAAGGTCTCCTAACAAACGATTAGGTTCTCGATGAAAAGACCCGAAGGGTCTCAACCCTTCGGGTCTTGGCGCTTTTACTTGGGTGCTGTTTTGTTGTAATCGGTGATCAGTTTGGTGACATCGGCTGCCGCGCTATCGAGTGCTTGTTGCGGCGTCGATTTACCCTGGATCACCTCCTCAATCGCGAGTTCGATCCGTTGGCGTGAGGCGGGCATGACGCCGGTCAATGCGCCTTGGGTAAAGCGGTTGTTCGGTGCGGCATGCAATTGTTCAACCGCCGTCAAGAACTGCGGATACTTTGCCACCCATTCCTTGTCTTCTTTAACATCATAGGATTTCTTGGTGACGGGATAGTAGCCGCTCGCGGTGTGCCAGTACGCTTGAATTTCAGGCGAGACGGTGAATTTGACGAACTGCCACGCGCAGTTTTGTTCTGCCGCCGGGCGGTCCTTCATGATATAGACGGACGCACCACCGATGATCGTGCCGGACTTGGTGTACGCGGCTTCGTCGGGACGCGGCAGGAAACCGGTGCCCAGTTCAAACTTGCCTTGCGCCGCGTTGAGGCGCGAACGCAACCCGGCGGTGGATTCGATCATCATCGCGGTCTGTTGGGCGTCGAACGCTTTTTGGGTATCGGCGGTCGGGCGACCAAAGTTGCCGAACACACCCGCGTCGTACCCTTCTTTCCACCACGTCAAAATCTTGACGCCTTCGGGGCTGTTAAAGGTCGCTTTGGTGGCGCGTGCATCGCGTCCGTTGCCATTGTCGAGATACAAGCCGCCGGACGCAGCGAGGAGTTGTTCAAAGAACCAGCCGTATATCGCCATCGAGTACCCGTACATCGAGACCTTGCCATCTGCGCCCTTCTTCGTCAATTTCTTGGCGGCATCCAAGACTTCAGCATACGTGCGCGGCGGTTTGGCGGGGTCGAGACCGGCAGCTTTGAAGGCATCCTTGTTGATGTAGAGCATGGGGTTTGATGTGTTGTACGGCATGCCGTACAATTTTCCGCCGACCGAATAGTACGCGAGCACGTTCTGCTCGAAATCTTTCAGATCGAATTTGTCTTTGTCGATGAAATCTTGCATGGGCGCAATGACTTGCAAATCGATTAATACCTGGGTCGCTAGATCGAACATCTGCACGACGGCGGGAATGTCTTTCGACTGCAACCCGGCTTTCAACTTGTTGAGCGAGTCATCGTACGAACCTTGGAACACGGCTTCGCCGACGCATGCGGTCTGCGAGGCATTAAAGCGTTTCATCATTTCGGCAATGGCTTCGCCGTTCGTACCGCCCATCGCGTGCCAAAATGCGAATTTGGTAGCGGCGGCAGGCGCGACGGACGATGCCGGAGCAGATGACGCGGCTGCCGATGACGACGCCGGTGGTTTAGGCGCTTCCGTGGGCGTGGCGCACGCGGCAACGAGCACGAGTACCATGATCAACGCGCTCATCAAAATCAATCGTTTCATTCTTCTCCTCCTTTGAGAGAAAGCTGAAAATCGCAGAGTGGAAAAATTCGCAGAGTCGAATTCTGTAGATAACACCTCCTCATGGAATCAACATGACTTTGCCAATCGCCGCGCGGCTTTCGAGAAACTCGTGCGCGGCGGCAACATCGGCGAGTGGAAAAGATTTCGCAATCGTCACGGTCAACTTGCCCGCGCGCATCCAATCGAACAAGTCGTTGGCGCGCAGCAACACCTCGGCGCGATCGGCGGTGTAATGCGCGAGCGTGGGGCGCGTGAGAAAGAGCGAACCTTTCGCATTGAGCGTCTGCGGATCGAAGGGCGGGACAGGACCCGACGATTGTCCGCACAACACCAGCGTGCCGCGCCGCCGCAAGCAATTCAAACCTTTGTCGAAAGTTGTTTTGCCAACCGAATCGTACACCACATCGACCCCTTTGCCATCGGTCAGGCGTTTGACTTCGGCTTCAAAATCCTGGGTCGAGTACAGAATCACTTCGTCCGCACCGACGCGTTTCGCCATTTGTGCTTTGGCTTCCGTCGAGGTCGTGCCAATAACGCGCGCGCCGCACAATTTCGCAATTTGCACGAGCAGTAATCCGAGTCCGCCCGCGGCGGCATGAACGAGCGCGGTATCGCCTGGCTTGATTGGAAAAGTTGAACACGCCAAATAGTGCGCTGTGAGTCCCTGCAACGCGACGCCCGCCGCTTGCTCCGGTGTCACATCATCGGGCACTGGGAACAATCGCCACGCGGGAACGTTGGCGTACTCGGCATACGAGCCAAGCACCGAGGTGTACGCGACGCGGTCACCCGCTTTAACTTCGGTCACACCTGCTCCGACGGCATCCACCACTCCCGCGGCTTCTTGTCCCAGTGTGAATGGCAGCGCTGGTTTATACAGCCCAACGCGCTGATACACGTCGATAAAGTTAACGCCGATGGCTTGAATCCGTACGCGCGCTTCGCCTTTGCCCGGTTCCGGTTTTGCAATCTCTTCAAGTTTGAGCGCGTCGATTCCGCCGAATTCGTGAACGCGAATGGATTTCATGTCCATCTCCGAAAGTTCCTTCAGTTCCCTTAGTTCCCTCAGTTCCAGGGAACTAAAGGAACTGAAGGAAATGAGGGAACTTTTTATCCCTTTACCGCTCCTGCCGTCAAGCCGCGAATCAATTGTCGATTGCCGATGATGAACAACAAAATGGTCGGCACGAGAATCATAACGACGCCAGCCAGAACGACGTTCCACAAAAACCGCTCTTGGTCTTGCAACAACGCTAAACCGATTTGCACCGTGCGCATATCCTTGTTATTGGTCACGAGCAGGGGCCAAAGATATTGGTTGTAGGTCGTGAGAAAACTATAAACCGCGAGCGTGCCTAAGGCGGGACGGGCGAGAGGTACGGCAATCGTGATCAAAAAGCGCAGCCGTCCACAGCCATCGATCATTGCAGCGTCGTGCAGGTCTTTCGGAATCGACATGAAGAATTGGCGCACCAGAAAAGTGCCGAAGGCGGTGGCAAGGTACGGCAGGGTTAGACCTAAATAGTTGTCTTTGAGCTTGAGATCATTCACAATCGTCATATAGTTCGGAATGATCGTGGCTTCCCAGGGAACCATTTGAGTGGAGAGGAAAATGAGAAAGAAGAAATTCTTGTACTTAAAGTCAATGAACGCAAAGGCGTAGGCGGCGAGACTCGCCATGACCAGGTGCGAGATCATTACGGTTGATGATTGCACGATGCTGTTGAACAAATAGCGCAAAATCGGTGCCATGTTGTTCGCATCGGCAAAATTCTCAAAGCGAAATGCGGTCGTCAAAAGTTTGGGCGGATAGTTCGACACATCGGCTTCTGTCCCCAGACTGGTGATGACTGCCTGGTACAACGGAAAGAGGACGATGATCGATAAGAAGATGAGCAAAAAGTACAGAAAGAATTTTTGCGCCGGGGTGTAGCGCGGATTCGTTTCACTCATGAGTAATGGACTCTCCGTTCGAATACGCCAAACTGCAAAACTGTAAATACGAGCATAATGACGAATAGGACCACCGACATGGCAGCCGCCAAACCATACTGCCCGTTAAAATAAAACGCGCGATAGATCAGATACACCATGACGTTCGTCGAGTCGATAGGTCCGCCGCGTGTCATCACGCTGATTTGGGTAAACGTCTGTAAAGCGTTCAGTGTCGATACGACGATGAGGAAGAAAATGGTAGGCGAGATCAGGGGAACGGTGATATGGCGGAACGATTTCCAGAAATTCGCGCCGTCGATGGTCGCACTTTCGTACAGTTCCTGCGAAATCCCCTGCATCGCGGCAAGAAAAATAACCGTGTTGAAGCCGATGTTCAACCAGATTGTCACCATAGAGACCGAGATGAGCGCGGTCGACGCATCGGTGAGCCAGTTCACACGGGGCAAGTGCGCGAGATCGAGCACGTAATTGAAAATGCCGATGGCAGGGTGAAATAGGAATAAAAAGATGAGCGAAGCCGTTGCGCTGGAAACGGCAATTGTGGAAGAGAAAATGACGCGGAAGACACTGATGCCGCGCAATCGGGCGTTCGCCACGGTTGCCAAAAACAATGATAGGACGATCGTGGAAGGTACGACGTAGAGCGCAAAATTGAGCGACACTTTGAGACTGTTCCACAAATCCTTGTCGCTAAAGATACGCTCGTAATTATCTACACCGGCAAATGCCACCATGCGTCCGATCGGATCGGTCAAGTACAGGCTGATTTGGATGGTTTTGAGCAGAGGTACAAAAACAAAGGAGATGAAAATCACCAGGGAGGGAGCCAAAAACAGCATCGCCACGAAAAAATTTCCGATGGCTCGCGCTCGCTGGTTGCGTAACTGTTGGGCGGAAATTACCAAAGGCGTGCTCGGATCGCTGGGAGTAATCGTCATATACCTCTTCCTTGAGAATCATCATTCTATGAGATGAGCGTTGCCGCTATGTTGACGAAGAGCCAACGAACAATCTCGTTGCAAATTCGATTCTACCACATTCATTCCAAAAAACCAAATCGAATTTGGCGGATGGACACGTTTGCATGAACCCAGGTGCGCCAAGCTCGAAAATTGGGTATTGACTCTGAGAAAGATTCTGGTATAATAGCGCCAGACTAGAGAAAGGAGCAGTGGGCATGGTAGTGTTTACACAACTCATCGGTGATGTTCGAGTTCGTTCCTTGCCGTAGTGCGCCCATTGCCAGATAGAACCTGAATCTTGCCGTGGGTGGCTACACACCCACGGTTTTTTTTGTGTAGGACAGGCTACCAGCTTGCCATTCGTTGGCTAACCATGCCGTGGGTTTCAAAGAGACCTACGGCTTTTTTATTTTCTCTCACCGAGAGAAGAGGGACAGAAAATTTGCACGATCAACCCTCGCCCAGCTTTGTCGATAATCATGCACTCGCAGGAGGTCATAATGTCAGCTCAGGTCATTGCACTCGAAATGCAAAACGTCTCGAAACGATTTGGTCAATCCGAATTCAAATGGTTCAAACGCAAAGAAAAAGCAGGTACGCTCGCCGTCGATAACGTCTCAGTCACAGTTTATCGCGGCGAAATCTTTGGCGTCCTTGGACCAAATGGTTCTGGCAAGTCAACGTTTATTCGGCTCCTTTCAACGTTGCTCGTTCCCGATACAGGAACGGTAATGGTTTTTGGTCACGATGTTCAGCGCGAAGAGCGCACCGTTCAACGACTCATCAACCGTGTGTCAGTCGAAGCTGCGTTCTTTAAAAAGCTATCGCCGCTCGAAAATCTCATGTACGGCGCGCGATTGTACGGTTTGAGCGGCGGCGAAGCACGCCGCAAGATTAACGAAATTCTCAAGCGGCTTGATTTGCGCGCGGATTCCATCGACAAGCCGATGGAGGAAATGTCGCGCGGAATGCAACAAAAAGTGGCGATTGCGCGTGCGCTCTTGACTGCGCCCGTTCTGCTCTTGCTCGACGAGCCGACGACGGGACTCGATCCGCGCAGCAAACGCGAAGTGCAAACACTCGTTCGCGAATTGCGCGATACGCACGACGCAACTATCGTGCTGACCACGCACGACATGGACGAAGCGGATGCGCTGTGCGACCGCATCGCCATCGTGAACGACGGCAAAATCGTCGCGCTCGATACGCCGAAGGGTTTAAAGAAACTCGTCAATCGCAATGGGCACGCGCCAACGTTGGAGGATGTGTTCATGCAATTGACGGGCAAGCAACTTAAAACCGAAGAGGAAGAATAGACGGAACACGCACCACGGGTTTCGTATTGCGTGTTGCGTTAGACAATGAGGGTTACGTGGATAAACAGCTATTTGAAGGCAAACTAATTCGTCTTGCTCCGTTAGATGTTGAGCACGACGTGAGCGTTGAATCGGTTTGGACGCACAATGCGAGTTTTATACGCATGATGTACGCTGAACCGATGCGCCCACTTTCGCCAAACGCGCTGAAGAAAAAATATGAAGCGGCAGTAAAGAACGCGCAACCTAATCAATTCCAATTTATGATTCGCCTGCTTGCAGAGGATCGTCTCATCGGATTGGCGCGCTTGGTCCGCATCGATTGGGGTAACGGTGGCGCGCGGCTCTTGCTGGGTATCGCCGATGAAAGTGATCGGGGTAGAGGCTATGGCAGTGAAGCGCTGGCGTTGATGTTAAACTATGCGTTTAGCGAACTCAACCTCTATCGCGTGAGTGCAAGCACATCTGAGTACAACGAGCCTGCGCTGGCATTCCTGCAAAAAAATAATTTCGCCATCGAAGTGCGCCGCCGCCAAGCGATTCACCGTGACGGTAAATGGTGGGATTTGATTATGCTGGGATTGTTACGCGAGGATTGGAGTAGCAAATGAATGGCAACCTACTAACCGGATCGCTGGTGCAACTATGTGCGGTCAATTCTGTTTCCGATGCGGAACCGTTCAGTCGCTGGTCCCGCGATTCCGAATTTATGCGGCTCTCGGATGCGAGTCCAGCGCAGATGTGGACGATCAAGCAAACTACCGAATTTATCGAAAAAGAATTCGAGACTGAATCGCCGACGATGTTTGCGTTTTCGATTTGGACGCGTGAAGATAACCGCATTGTTGGTGAAATCGATTTGAGCGGCATCAATTGGGCGAGCGGTGAAAGTATCGTCGGCATCAGCATCGGCGACCGCAACGATTGGGGCAAGGGTTATGGCACGGATGCGATGCGCGTCATCTTGCGTTTTGCATTCGACGAATTGAACTTGCATCGTGTCTTTCTGAATACATTCGAATACAACCCGCGTGCCATTCGCTCGTACGAAAAATGTGGATTCAAACACGAAGGACGACAGCGCCGGGTGTTGAATCGCGATGGCAAGCGATGGGATATTCTCTACATGGGTATTCTGCGCGAGGAATGGGAAAAGCTTGAATCGTGATACGTGATGCGTGACCCTTCGACTTTGCTCAGGGTGATATTCACGCATCACTTGTCACGCATCACACAGCAAATAAGGAAATCAATATGATGGCATTGAACTACGAACTCAAAGCATCCTACGCGTTCGTCGAACGCAATATCAACATCGTCAGACGATACTGGGCATGGGAAGTTGTCTGGCTCTTCTACTCGATCACCAATTCGCTTTCGGTCGCGTACATTGCCCCAGGTGTTGGCGCGATGAGCAGCGCGAGCATCGATAGTCACTATCTCGTGCTGTATCTCATCATCGGCACGATTGTGTGGCGGTACTTGTCGGTGATTTTCTACTGGCTCACCGACATTATCGGCATGGAGCGCTGGGAAGGAACAATCGAATACACGCTGATGGCGCCCATCACGCGCCTTACGCATCTTGCAGGTCACACCGCATTCGCCGTCGTCTACTCGATGTTTCATACGGCGGTGATTCTCGGCGTGTGCGCGATTTTCTTTGAGATCGATTTATCGAAAGCGAATCTATTGGGCGGCACGGTCGTACTGCTCATTGGCAGCATTTCGTTCATCGGCTTTGGCGTGATCGGTGCAGTCTTGCCGTTGTTGTTTCCAGAGAAGGGGCAGCAGATGACGCACGTTATCATTTCGCTGCTTTTGCTTGTCTCTGGGGTGTACTATCCCGTTTCGGTTTTGCCGAAATGGTTGCAAGTCTTTGCCGAGTACTCGCCCGCAACGTACGTGTTGGCTGGCACGCGCGCAGCATTACTCGACGGGATGGCGACGATCGACTTGTGGCAGTTTATGTTCCCGCTGATTGTTATGGGCGTGGTGATGATTCCGTTCGGCTTGTGGATTTTCCGATTGGCGGAACGATACGCCAAGCGGTCGGGCAAGCTCAAGCGCAATGGATAATTTCACGAATCACGTGATGCGTGACAAGTGATCCGTATAACTTGAGGCATGTGACTTGAAACGCTTAGATGCCTACACCACCTACTTGATCCTCAACGGCTGGGATGGCTTGATCTCGTCGCTCATCTTCACGGTCAACATGATCTATCAAGCGACGGTCGTCGGTCTCAATCCGTTGCAACTTGTTCTGGTCGGCACGGTGTTGGAGGCAACCGCATTCATTTGCGAAGTGCCCACTGGCGTCGTCGCCGACGTGTACTCACGCAAGCTTTCGATCATCATCGGCTATGGCATGATCGGCATCGGCTTTTTGGTCGAAGGTTTGTTTCCGTTCTTTGGGGCGGTTTTGCTAGCCCAAGTGATCTGGGGCGCAGGGTGGACATTCACGAGCGGCGCAACCGAGGCATGGCTCACCGATGAAATCGGTGAAGCGAATATCGGGCGCGCGTTTTTGCGCTCATCGCAAGTGGCTCGATTTGGAACGCTGGTCGGCATCGGGGCGAGTGTGTTCATCGGCAATGAGCGTGTCAACTTGCCGATTATTTTCGGCGGCATGGGCTTTATCGCGCTGGGAATTTTTCTCTCGCTGTTCATGCCCGAAACAGGCTTCCATCCAACGCCGCGCGAGAATCGCAATTCCTTTCAGCACATGTGGCACACGTTTCGTGAAGGCGTGGCGATGGTGCGCAAACGTCCTGCGCTTTCGACGATTCTTGGTGTTGGTCTGTTTCACGGACTATACAGCGAAGGGGTTGATCGTTTGTGGACGCCGTTCTTGTTGGCGTTCGCAATTCCAAACATCGATGGTCTTACGACCGTGACGTGGTTCGGCATCATTCGCATCGGCGCGATTTTGCTCGGCATTGGCGCAAACGAAATCGCGCATCGCCGCGTGAAAACGGATGACGAAGCGGCGATTCGCAATACGTTGTTTGCAATCAATATCGGAATGGTCGCAGCGTTGTTCGTGTTTGGTCTCGCGCCGGACTTTTACGTTGCCGTCGGCGCGTACTGGGTCTGGTCGATGTTGCGGCAGACACACAATCCATTGCACACAACCTGGGTCAATATACGACTCGATCCACACGTGCGCGCGACGGTCAATTCGATGACGAGCCAGGTCGATGCGCTGGGCCAAGTGATTGCCGGACCCATCGTGGGCGCAATTGGCACGGCGATTTCGCTGCGGGCGGCGTTGCTATCGAGCGCGGCGATTTTGTCGCCCGTGCTCGCGTTGTTTGCAAGAACTGCGGCGATCGCCGACAGCCGACCGCAGACTGTAATCGATTGAAAAATTCGTACGGCAAGTTTCCAACTTGCCCCATAAAAGGAGGAGCATTATGCAATCGGAGCAAGTATTCAACGTAACGTCAAACGAATCAAAAATGATTTTGGCAGGTTGGTGCATGTCGTAATTGGACACAGATGCACGCAGATTAACACTGATTATTTTTATCTGTGTCATCAGTGTAATCAGTGTCCAAACACAGGGTTTGCGCCTCCTGCCTGGAGCAACCCGAAATGAAGTTCTACTCAACTGAATATCTCGACGACGATATCGATTCAACCAATCCGCACACTCTTCGGCGCAAAGGCAAGCGCTTTCACAAGAAACTCTCGCAGTTGCAAACGGAAGCGCCGCTGGGCAAAGTCGCCATGTTCGATCCTGTCGCGCAACTCGGTATCGAAACCGATTTCAATCCTACGTTCTCAGCGTCCAAACTCGAGCGCGCGTGGATTCTCGAATATTTGGGTCCGTACTACGAAGACCACTATATCACCGACGTTCTGCGCCAAGTCAAAGGCGGCAAAGAGGCAACGGTCTATTGTTGTCTTGCGCACTCGCGCATGGAAACAAAGTATATCGCCGCCAAAGTTTATCGCCCGAAGATGTTTCGTACGCTCAAGAACGATGCGGAATATCGTCAAGGTCGTACCATGGTGGACGAAGAAAACCAGGTCTTGCGCGGTCGGCGCGAGAAACTGGCGATCAAGAAAAAGTCGGATTATGGGCAGCATCTCTTACACGATGCGTGGCTCTCAACTGAATATCAAATGCTCGTCGCCTTGCACGCAGCAGGCGTCGATGTACCAAAACCCATCGCGCAAAGCGGCAACTCGATTTTGATGGAATATCTTGGCGATGCGGAGATGCCTGCGCCAATGCTCAACACGATCAAGCTGGAGTGCGATGAAGGACGCGAACTGTTCGACCGTGTGCTGCGCAATATAGAAACGATGCTGGCGCACAATGTCGTTCACGCCGATCTCTCTGCGTTCAACATTCTCTACTGGGACGGCGACATTCGCATCATCGATTTGCCGCAAGCGGTGAATCCCTATGTGAATCCCAAAGCGTTTCAGATGTTCGAGCGCGATGTAACTCGCGTGTGCCAGTACTTTCATCACTATGGCATCACTGAGAATCCGCATCAACTCGCGCGCACGCTTTGGAAGCGCAATGTAAAACGAGATACAACGGAAGTGTTTCTCTAAAACGTAAAACGTGATGCGTGAAACGTGATTCGTAAACATCAGACATTAGGGATCACGGATCACGCATCACGAAGGAATGGACAATGCACTCACGCAACTTTGAAAACGAAAATGATTTGAAACTTATCCGCGCCATGCTGGTCGATGCACGCCGAATCGCAGGACACCGCGCGGGCTATTGGCACGTCGGCGATCTGGCGTGGCGATATTACATGCTGTGGTATCGCGCCGACCCGTGCCAGAGTTATCGCCTGTGGTACGACGCGGAAGTGGACCGATTGATCGGCTATGCTGTCTTCGGCGATGATTTTTCCTTCGATTGGCAAATTCATCCGCACTATGCATGGCGCGGCATCGAAGAAGAAATGCTGGCATGGACAGAGACGCGTTGGCATCAAGCGATGAACGACGCGTCGATTCCACAGGAACGTAAATGCAATCTGTTCTCTGGCTCGTTGGAAAACGATTCGCAGCGCATTGCATTTCTCGAACGAAATGGATTCACGCGCGGCGAACATCCAATGATTCACTTTCAGCGTTCGTTGTACGAGCCAATCGCAAACCCCAATTTACCAGATGGTTTTATCGTGCGCGGTGTGGCAGGTGAGCACGAAGCATCGAACCGCGCGGAGGCGCATCGCCAAGCGTTTGAGCCATCGCGCGTGACCGACGAGGGGTACGTCAAACTCATGCGCATGTTCGACTACGACCGCGAGCTAGACGTGGTCACCGTGTCGCCCGACGGCATCATCGCGGCGTACGGCATGGCATGGGTCGATGCGGAAAACAAGATCGGCGAATTTGAACCTGTTGGCGCGCGCGATGATTATCTGCGCAAAGGTTTAACGCGTGCGGCATTGCTCGAAGGACTGCGGCGCATGAAAGCACGCGGCGCAGATACTGCTAATGTTGCCACGAATGCGACCAATGTCGCCAAAGGTTTGTACGAGTCGGTCGGTTTCAAACCCGTCAACACCGAATGGGATTATGTCAGGAAATAATATACCTATTAGATTGTCATGCTGAGCGGAGCGAAGCATCTCGCTTTTCTGCGTTGCGAGATTCTTCGGCGCAAAAAGTGCGCCTCAGAATGACAACCTTGGGCATTTATGTCTTTGGTTCAATAGAGAATCAATTATGAACATCAGACCATTTGCACCAAACGATTACACCGCGATTGCGGAAATCAATAACACATTTTGGATCGAAGAAACGCTGACCGCCGAGCAATGGCAGCATGAAGACGCGCAGCGTCCGCCGCATTGCAAGCACGCACGCTGGGTCGCCGAAATCGATGGCAAGGTGGTTGGCATGAGCGAGTACGATCAACTCGCGGGACGCTATCATCCCGACAAGTATTGGCTGCGCGTCGAGGTGTTGCCCGCATATCAAAAGCGCGGCATCGGCGTGGCTCTGTACGATACGATGATGAATGCGCTCGCGCAGCATAATCCGTGGATCGTACGTTTTGCGCTCACCGAAAATCTGCACGATAGTTTGCGGTTTTTGCGTGCGCGCGATTTCGCCGAAGAGTGGCGCTCGTACGAATCGCATTGGGACGTGACGCAATTCGATTCGGCGCGCTTCAACGACATCGACGAAAAGCTGAACGCGCACGGCATCGTCATCAAAACATATGCGGACTTGTCCAACGATCTGAATCGCGACCCGAAATTGTACGAACTGTTTGAAGACACGCGCGCCGACACCGCCTTCATCGAACCGCTGACGCGGACGGAGTATGCACGCTGGCGCGATATGTTCGTCGATGGTTTTCGTGCGAACACGGATGCGTTCTTCGTCGCCGCACGTGATGGCGAGTACGTCGGCATCGCCATGCTTGCGAAAGCTGAACCGGGCGCGAACATCGATACGCGCTGGGTTGGCGTGCGGCGCGATCTGCGCGGGCAGGGTATTGCGCTGGGATTGAAAAAGCGGATGTTTGATTACGCTCGCGCGCACAATCATCCGCACATCACGACGGTAACCAATTCCAAGAATGCGCCCGTCATCGCGATGAACAAAAAGCTAGGTTACGTCGATCAACCCGCGTGGGTGTACTATTCGAAAACCTTGCGCAATTTGTCACTCTGAGCGAAGCGAAGAGTCTCTCTACAAATAATGAGATGCTTCGTCACAAAACCCGTTCCTCAGCATGACATGGCGTAAAGAGAACACACATGGACTTTATTCCTGGCATACAACTCAACGAGCTGTTCTATCACGAAATCTTGAAACCGCTGCTCGCGCAGAATTTCCCAACGCTAACGTACTCGGCGGCACTCATTGGCTCTGGTTCTGATGTGCTTGGTTTCGACACGGCGCAATCGATGGACCACAACTGGGGACCGCGTGTCAAACTATTTCTGACGCCCGCCGATTATGTGGAAAAAAAAGATGCCATCGATCAATGTCTCCGTCAAAATTTGCCGCACACGTTTCGCGGCATTCCTGTCGGCTTTAGCGAACCCGATAAGAACGATGGCGGCACCCAAGTGTTGAAAAAATCCGAATCGGGCTTGGTCAATCACTTGATTGGCATCGGCACATTGCACAAGTTTCTTCAAGGATCGCTCGGCATCGATCCGAATGCGCCGTTAACCTTGATCGATTGGTTGACGTTTCCTGAACACGCGCTGCTCGAACTTGTGAGCGGCAAAGTGTTTCACGATGGACTGAATGAACTCGAACTGATGCGCGCCAAGTTTGCGTACTATCCGCGCGACGTGTGGCTCTATCGCATGGCAGCGCAGTGGCAGCGCATTTCACAAGAAGAACCATTCGTCGGACGCACAGGCGATGTGGGCGACGACCTGGGTTCGCGCATTATCGCGGCGCGGTTGGTGCGCGATGTGATGCGGCTGGCTTTTCTGATCGAAAAACGATACGCGCCGTACAGCAAATGGCTTGGCACGGCGTTTGCGCGATCGAATTGTGCTTCGCGTCTCACGCCGATTCTGCAAAGTGTGTTGAATGCAAGCGATTGGCATGAGCGGGAAAAGTATCTCTGCGATGCGTACATCATCGTCGCCGAGATGCACAACGCGTTGGGCATCACATCGCGCGTCGAGCCAACCAGCACCAACTTTTTCAATCGACCCTATCACGTCATCTTCGCGGCACGTTTCGCACAAGCGCTTATCGCTGCTATCGAAGACGCGCAAGCGCAACTCAAAAAGCTCGCGCCGATTGGCGGCGTCGATCAATTTTCGGACAGTACGGACTTGATCGACACAACGCCTTTAACGCGGCGCGCGCAAATATTTTATCAAACGGAGCAACCATCATGAGTCTGAAATCAAAAACACTGGAACAGCAATTTCAATTGATGCAATTGACACCGCGCGATCTCGGCGATGGACTCGTCTTGCGCACCACCACGCCAAGCGATACCGAGCCGCTCGCGGAATTCACAGGGCGCGTGTTCGGTCGCGAGCAAGTCGATCAACTTGCCGTGTTGTACGCGCGCGATATGATGCGCGAATCGCATCCGATCATCGGAACACAAAACGTGCTCGTCGTGGAAGACACTCGCGCACAGAAAATCGTTTCGACGATGTGTCTGATTCCGCAGACGTGGACGTACGCGGGCATTCCGTTCGGCGTTGGTCGCCCCGAAATGGTTGCGACCGATCCCGATTATCGACGACGCGGCTTGGTGCGCAAACAATTCGAGGTCCTGCACGCAATGAGCGAATCGATGGGGCATATGGTGCAAGGCATCACGGGAATTTCGTGGTACTATCGCCAATTCGATTACGAGTACGCGCTCGATCTCGGCGGTGGTCGCACCGCGTTTTTCTCAAATATCCCGACGCTCAAGGAGAACGAAACTGAACCCTATCGCTTGCGCGATGCGACTATCGACGACATTCCATTCTTGAGTGTGCTGTACGATCGCGATTGTGCGCGTTCGCTTGTCGCGTGTCCGCGTCCCGATTGGTTGTGGCGATACATGCTCGAACCATTGCCTGAATCGATGGCGTGGCGCGTGCCGTATCAAATCATCGAAACGAACGATGGACGCGCGGTGGGTTATTTCGCTCCGTCGCGCGAGATTTGGATGGACGCCATTCCGATTTTCGAACTGTCGGTGCTCGAAGGACAATCGCTGCGCGCGGTCATGCCGACAATTTTGCGCTGGATGAAAATTTTGGGTGAAGCGGAAGCGGCGAAGCAAAACAAAACGATCAAAGGCATCACGCTGGCATTTGGTCGTGAACATCCCGCGTACAACGCGATTCCCGATATGCTGCCGCGTACGCGCATCCCGTACGGCTGGTACATTCGCGTACCCGATGTGCCGAAATTCATTCGCCACCTTGCACCCGTTCTGCAAAATCGACTGGCACATTCTGTGGTTGCTGGATACAGCGGCGAGTTGAAGATTAGCGAGTATCGACGCGGCTTCAAATTGAGTTTCGATAATGGCGCGCTAACGAATGTCGAAATGTGGCAGCCGATGCCAGGCGAAGAAGGCGAATGCGGATTTCCACCGCTCGTGTTCTTGCAGTTGCTCTTTTGCCGCAAATCGATGATGGAACTGCGTGAGATGTACGCCGACGTTTGGGCGAAAGACGAAGCCCAGGTTTTGCTCGACGCGCTATTTCCGAAGATGTACTCGTGTGTGTATCAGGTGAGTTAGTCGCTAGTCGCCAGTCGTCAGTCGACAGATACCTTTACTGACGACTGTAGACTGTCGACTGGCGACGAGAGTTCTTATGCTTCAAATTTCTAATATGACAAAATCCTACGCCGCGCAAACGGTGCTCGACGATATATCGTTCACCGTGAGTGCGCGCGAACACGTGGGCTTGATCGGTCCCAACGGATGCGGCAAGACGACGCTCTTGCGAATCATCACGGGACAAGAGCAGCCCGAGCGTGGACGCGTGAATCTCGATGCGCACGCGACGGTCGGCTATCTCGCGCAAGGCATCGCGTTTGACGATCCGCGCACGATTGGCGAGTACATTCGCGCGGGCATCGTCGGCTATGACGATGCGCGACGCCAAGTCGAAGTTCTGGCGGCGCGGATGGCGCAATCATCATCGCAAGAAAACGTCGATGCGTACGATGCGGCGTTCACGCGCTTTGAATCGCTCGGCGGTTATGCGGTCGATCATCGCGCCAAAGCAATTCTTGCGGGTCTGGGTCTCGACGTGCCGCAAGATACGCCGATCACAAAATTGAGCGGCGGTCAGCGCGCGCGCGGCGGTCT
Source organism: Chloroflexota bacterium (assembly GCA_016215025.1). Lineage (GTDB taxonomy): Bacteria > Chloroflexota > Anaerolineae > UBA4142 > UBA4142 > JACRMI01. The sequence continues at coordinate 22,955 of JACRMI010000061.1, read as the reverse complement.
CGCGCAGGTTCTGATCGCCGAACCAAATTTGCTCTTGCTCGACGAGCCGACGAATCATCTCGATATCACTGCGCTCGAATGGCTGGAGCGATTCATCGTCAACTATCGCGGCGCGGCGATCATCGTTTCGCATGACTGGACATTTCTCGATGCAACCGTCGCGCGCATTTTAGAATTGGACGACAAGACGCATCGCGTGACCGAGTACGTGGGCAACTATACCGATTACGTCGAAGCCAAGTCGCTCGCGCGCGAAAAACAATTCGAGCAATGGCAAGACCAGCAAGACGAAATTCTCCAATTGCAAAATGCGGCGCGCCATTTGCGCGGCATTGCGAAATTTCGCAAGGGTGGCAAGGCGGACACGGGCGATAAATTCGCCAAAGGATTTTTTGCGAATCGCGGATTGGAAACGGTCAAGCGCGCGAAACAGATCGAGAGACGCGTAGAACGTTTGCTGACCGAAGAAAAAATCGACAAGCCGCAGCGGACGTGGGAAATGAAACTCGAATTCGGACCGATGCCGCGTGGAGGACAAATCGTCGTGGCGTTGGAGGATTTGGGGTTTCGATTCGGCAACGGCGAACGCGACCAAGCTGGTCGTCCTGATCGTCGCGACCAAGCTGGTCGCGCCACATGGTTATTTCGTCACGTCGATCTCACGCTGCAACACGGCGAACGCATCGCGCTGGTCGGTCCGAATGGGTCGGGGAAGACGACGTTGCTCAACATCATCGCAGGCGAGTTGCCGCCGACCGAAGGTAACCTGCGTATTGGTGCGAACGTCAAGGTCGGTTACATGCCGCAAGAACAACAATCGCTCGACGCGCACACGACGCCGTTAGCATTGATTCGCGGCATCGCGTCGATGGATGAAACGGAGACGCGCAACTTTTTGCATTACTTTTTGTTCGCAGGCGATGGCGTGTTCACGCCAATTGCTTCGCTGAGTTATGGCGAGCGCGCGCGGCTCTTGCTTGCGCGTTTGGTCGTGTCGGGTGTAAACTGTCTCCTGCTCGACGAGCCAATCAATCATCTCGATATTCCATCGCGCGCGCGCTTTCAATCCGCGCTCGAAGCATTCCCAGGTACGATTCTGATCGCGACGCACGATCGTGCCTTCATCGATCAATTCGCTACAGGCATTTGGTCGCCGCGCGCTGGAACGATCAAACGATTTTTGGATCGCGAGGAATTGAATCGAGAATAAGCAATAATGTCATTGCGAGCGGAGCGTCGGACGAACTGCGTCCGCGCAATGTCCATTTCTGAATTGGGGATTGCTTCGTCACAAAAAGCGTTCCTCGCAATGACAAATGAAGGAGACCCATGGTATCCACGATTGCAGGCATCATCTTTGTGATTTTCGGTGTGTTCGCATTTGCGGTGGGTCTTTTGAATTGGCAGACGATCTTAGAGCCGTCGCGCAATTATACGTTCATCAACCTGCTGGGGCCGAAAGGCAAGCGCATTTTTTACTGTGTGCTCGGAGTTTTCCTGTGGGCGGTCGGCCTCGCGTTCATTACAGGAGCGATTCGGTTTGGAACAGACCGCTGAATCGAATTTGAACATTTTGCAAACCACGTTGGGTGTACTCACCATCGATAAAGCCCAGCCCAACGACTTGAACGTCGTCATGGAAATTCTGAACGAAGCAGCAGCGTGGTTGCATTCGCGTGGTATCACCAAGCAATGGCCCTCGCCTCTGCCCCAGGATGCCTGGGAATTCTTTCGACGCGAAATCGAAAAAGGTGATGTGTATCTTGCGCGGTTGATTGGCGACGCAGTTGGAACATATCGTTTCGCCTGGGCCGAACCACAATTATGGATTGATTCCGACGGCGGCTATGTTCACAGCTTTGCGATTCGCCCACACGTGCATGGCAACGATATCGGTGCGGCGATGATGGCGTGGGCAAAGCAGCATGTCCGCGAGCGCGGCAAGAAATTTTTGCGGTTAGATTGCTGGAGCGGGAACGAGCCGCTGAAAAAATATTACGCGGGCTTTGGGTTTACGCTCGTGCGCGATGTGCCGGTGAAGGATTATGCCTGCACGGCGTTTCAGATGGAAGCATAACTATGCGACAATGTGGTTGACTTTTGGCCAATCGGTTGTATACTTTTCCCAGGTTGAGAGTACCCCTGATGCTGGGCGTGCGACGCGCACGAGTGGCGTCAGGTGTTTTTATTTGCAGCTCAATGCAATTGCTCAATGCACTTACAAGGAGGTAATCATGTCCGAGTCACCGATGAAACCGAGAGAGGAAAAAGATGAAAAGCAACACGAGAAAGAAGAAAAGGGGCGCAGTGATCCGCTCAGTACGATTGTGTGGGGCGCGATTTTTATTTGGGCTGGGTTGGTGCTGCTCGCCGACAACCTAGGTTATTTGTCAGGGTTCGGCTTGCGCGGCGATACTGTGCCCGGTGCCTTTCCATTTCGCATCAGTACCTGGGGTTTGGTCTTTGCTGGCGCGGGCGTAATTATTTTGCTCGAAGTCGTCGTCCGCCTCGTCATGCCCGAATATCGCCGTCACGTCGTCGGCAGTATTATCACTGGATTTGTATTTATTGGCATTGGCTTGGGCAACTTGATTAGTTGGAACGTCATCGGCGCGCTCGTGCTTATCGCGATTGGTATCGTGATTTTGCTGCGCGCGCTGGGGTGGAAGATATAGCCCGGCATGTCATTGCGAGGAGCGATTTTTTTGCGACGAAGCAATCCCCAACTGACAGGTGGAGATTGCGCGGACGCAGTTCGTCCGACGCTTCGCTCGCAATGACAATGGCGACTACAGCTTTCCAAAATTGAACGATTGGAATTCTTCCCACGCGTAAACGATTGGCGTGAACCAACGGTCGCGACCGATGCAGCGAAAGTACGGCGCATCGAACGCGCGAATCGTGTCGCCGATTTTGTAGCGGGCGAGAATGGGGGTCGATACGACGAGACGCCCCATCTCGCCTGCTTTCATTTCGTGCAGCATCTTGATCCCTGCCGACGTTTCGACCTCGAAGAAAAATAGATCGTAATTGGGAACCCAGGCGCGTTTTTCGTCGCGCTGCTGCCCGAACATCCCCTCGGTCGTGCCGTAAATTTCGCGAATGGTCGCTTGACCGTAGAGCGCATTCAGTGCGGGCTGATAACGCGTGTTGATACCTGGCACGCTGCCGAGCGTCATGATCTGCGTTTTCCACAAATCCCTTGGATAAACGCCGTGCGCGCGTTTCAAATATCGGCCAAAGAGGACCGCGGTTGGCGCGACCCCGCCGACGAGCGTGACGTTTTCGTTTTGACATTTTTGGTAAGCGAGTTCAAAGCGCGCATCCCAATCGCGCTGCGTCTTGCCGCCGCCGAGCGCATCGATTTCGTCTTGGGATGGGACAGAACGAATCGGCGTCGATTTTGAAACGAACTTTGTATATATCCCCGACGAATAACCGTACTCGACCTCGCGCTCGCCGACCTTGACCTTGCCCACGATGGATGGAAAATTCAGATTGAGATTGACGCCCTGAAATAGATCGAATCGTTTCGATTGCAGAACAAAGTTAATCATCGCGCGGCTCGCGCTAATCCGCATTTTCAAATCGGTTGGCGTCATCGGAATAAATTTCGATTCGCCTTTGGTCGTGCCGCGCGTAACCGCCCAACCAATCGGCGGCTCGTTGAGGAGCAGATTGATCTCGCCCGCCATCACTCGCTGGATGAGCGGCTTGTAATCCTCGTGCGTCGCAACGGGGAACGCGCGTCGATAATCGTCGATGGTTTGGATTTGATCGGCGTGATGTTGCTTGCCGTAATCCGTTTGCGCGTAGATTTGGAGCAAGCGCGTCAACACTTGGCATTGAGCTTCGGCTGGCTTGGCGACTGCATCGTGCCAGGGCTGCACGAGTCCGTTGAGCATCGCGAGCATTTGCTGGGGATTGTTGGCTGACATCGGTGTCCTCCATTCTGAATGTGACGGGTGTCGAGTGCAAAGCGATTATAACAGCGAGGGCGAGGTGTGGCAAGCTTGGTTGCAATTGTTGCGGATGTGTCTAGCGCATGTTATAATCTCATCCAGCGAAATGAAACCTACCTCTCAGTTATTTCTACCGCTTGCAGCCGGCTTTCAATCTGAAGATGTATTGCCTGATACCAATGGAAAAGCGAACAAGCTCGATTCCCAAGATCGAGCGGTCCATGAGTGGTATCGGTTTGTTCTTTCATTTCCTCCGCATCTTGTCCGCAAATACATTCAAGAATTCGGCTTGACCGACCAACACACCGTTCTTGATCCATTTTGCGGAACAGGAACAACCATCGTCGAAGCAAAACTCAATCGAGTTCACGCCATTGGATTGGAAGCGAATCCGATGGCGCATTTTGCCAGTTCGGTCAAAGTGGATTGGTCTGTCGATCCCGACTTGCTTATCCTACGCGCACACGATGCCGCTGAATCGGCGTTGCAAATCCTCCGAGCGCAAGGAATTGAAGACTCGCTTTTCTCAGGCGACGTGCGTAACCTTGAGCTAAGAACGTTGGGTGCCGAATCGACGAAATTGCTTTTGGCGGATTCGATCAGCCCGCTGCCGTTGCACAAAACGCTTGTGCTTCTCGATTGCTTGAATGAATTTGCCAACGCATCATTTTATCGACATGCGATCTTGGCATTGGCGAACGCGCTTGTTTACAAAATCAGCAATCTGCGTTTCGGTCCCGAAGTCGGCGTGGGCGAGCAGAAAAAAGATACGCCCGTCATTGCGGCATGGTTAGCCGAAGTTGAAAAAATCGCCAACGACTTGCGCCAAGTTTCTAGTGAGCCGTACCCCGAATGCCAGGTCATTCAAGCCGATGCGCGAGACATTGCGTCGCTGATACCGCAACAGATCGAGCCGCATTCAATCGATGCGGTGATTACGTCGCCGCCTTATCCCAACGAAAAAGATTATACGCGTACCACGCGCTTAGAATCGGTTTTGCTTGGACTGGTCAAGACGAAAGCGCAATTGCGCCAATTCAAGAAAACGCTTGTCCGTTCAAACACGCGCGGCGTTTATAAAGAAGATGACGACGATCAATGGGTCGAGCTTCCAGCCGAGATTGATCGAATTGCAAACGCGATCGAGGCGCGGCGTATCGCGCTTGGAAAAAATTCTGGCTTTGAGCGATTATATGGGCGTGTGACCAAACTTTACTTTGCAGCGATGGCGCGTCATTTGAAAGAGTTGCGTCCGTTGCTTCGACCCGGCGCGATGCTGGCATACGTTGTCGGCGATCAAGCATCCTACTTGCGCGTGATGATTCGGACAGGCAAGTTGCTTGGCGAAATCGCTCAATCGCTTGGTTATGAACTTGTGCGCACGGATTTGTTTCGGACGAGATTTGCAACAGCGACCAAAGAACAATTGCGTGAAGAAGTTGTCATTCTACGTTGGCGAGGAGACGAGGCAGACATGGCAGAGGAAAAGAATCGCTACACCCGGCTGATCGAAGAAATATTTGACAAGCACTATAAAGAAGGCGACCGCGAAGTTGAATTCGAGCGATCGGACCTGACGAAGGCGGCAATCAAATTGAAAATTGATCTGCCGAAGAATTTAGGTGATGTGCTCTATTCGTTTCGCTATCGCAACCTGTTGCCGAACAGTATTACATCGAAAGCGCCGACGGGATTTGAATGGGTGATTCGTGCGGCGGGGAGGTCCAAGTATCGTTTTGTATTGGTCAACAAATCGGCAATTACGCCGTCCGAAATTTTGGCGGAAACAAAAATTCCTGATTCAACACCTGGCGTAATCGCCAAGTATGCATTGAATGATGAGCAAGCGCTCTTGGCGAAATTGCGCTACAACCGACTCATCGATATTTTCACTGGACTTGCATGTTACTCGCTACAAAACCATTTGCGGACGACGGTGCAAGGGATGGGGCAAGTTGAAACCGATGAACTCTACGTCGGCATTGACAAGCGTGGCGTTCATTTTGTCTTGCCAGTTCAAGCCAAAGGCGGCGGAGATCGAATCGGAATTACCCAAATCGAGCAGGACATGGCGATGTGCGCCGCAAAATTTCCTGCTTTGGTTTGTCGTCCAATCGCCGCTCAGTTCATGGAAGAAAATATCATCGCATTGTTCGAACTTGATGTGACAACCGAAGGCATCAAGGTTACATCTGAAAAACATTACCGATTGGTGCAACCAAACGAATTGACGCCAGAGGAACTTGAAAAATACAAAACGCGGCTAGCTTGAAATCCTTCCTATCCCCAAAGCGATTCTCCCACCGAGAATCGCTTTTTCATTTCCTCCGAGTTCCTTTAGTTCCCAGGCAATCATTTTTCCCATCCTCACGTTCTTGTGATAGAATCATCACACACAGCTTCCATCGAGGTGACATCATGTTCGAGGGTTTCCGTCATGTGCGCGTGGATACCGGCGAAGTAACGATCAATGCCGTCGTCGGCGGGCAGGGGCAGCCACTTTTGCTCTTGCACGGCTATCCGCAAACGCACGTCATCTGGCACAAGATTGCGCCGCGCCTCGCACAACACTTTACCGTCGTCGCGAGTGACCTGCGCGGGTATGGTGATAGCGATAAGCCCGAAGGCGCGCTCGATCACAGCAATTATTCCAAGCGCGCGCTCGCCCGCGACCAAGTTGAACTGATGCATCAGCTTAGGTTTGAGCGATTCTTTCTCGCGGGGCATGATCGCGGCGGACGCGTGGCGCATCGACTTGCGGTGGATTATGCTGATCGCGTAATGAAACTTGCGACGCTCGATATTTCGCCGACGAAGAAAATGTACGCAAGCACCGATTTTGAATTTGCACGCGCCTACTACCATTGGTTCTTTTTCATCCAGCCGAAACCCATGCCCGAAAAATTGATCGGCGGCGATCCGCAATTCTACTTGCTCAAGAAAATCGGCAGCGGCAGCGCGGGTCTCGCGCCATTCACGTCTGAAGCATTGAGTGAATACTTGCGCTGCTTTACGCCCGAAACGATTCATGGAAGTTGCGAAGATTATCGCGCGTCCGCCAGCATCGATTTGGAATTTGATCGCGAGGATGTTCATGCGGGGCGCAAGGTCGCGTGTCCGATGCTCGTGCTGTGGGGCAAGCGCGGCGTGGTGGAAAAATGTTTTGCGCCGGTGAAGGATTGGGCAGAGGTCGCGCTCGATGTGCGCGGGCACGTGCTCGACGGTGGACATTATCTCGCCTAGGAATTGCCCGACCAGGTGTTTGAAGAGTTCAAAGCGTTTTTTGTTTGATTGCCTGTCACTCTGAGCGAAGCGTAGAGTCCCATTCTCAAAGAACGAGATTCTTCGGCGCAAAGACCGCGCCTCAGAATGACATGCATGGAAGAGATTTGTGTTGATTCGCGTGACACTTGCCCTGGCGGTAACAAGAGTGCCAGGGTTCGCGGGAAAGTTCTTTTGTGGTAGAATGCGCCTAGGATAGAACTATGCCAGCCATCACAGTTTCGTCACTCACCAAAACTTTTGTCACCAAACGCAAAGCCGCCGGACTGTCGGGCAGCTTGCGCGCGCTGATGCATCCCGAACAGCAAACGATACAAGCGCTGCGTGGCATCTCGTTCGAAATGGATAGCGGCGAACTCCTAGGATTTATTGGACCGAACGGCGCAGGCAAATCGACGACGATAAAAATCCTCACGGGCATTCTTTTCCCATCGGACGGCGACGCGCATGTGCTGGGTTTCGTTCCGTGGAAAGAGCGTCGCCAACTCGCGTATCAAATCGGCACGGTGTTCGGTCAGCGCCCGCAATTGTGGTATCATTTGCCCGCCATCGATACGTTCTACCTCTTTGGCAAAATCTACGAACTCGACGATAAGCTGATTCGCGAGCGCATCGGCTTGCTCACCGAAGCATTCGACATCAAAGATTTGCTCGAAACGCCGGTGCGCAAATTGTCGTTGGGGCAGCGGATGCGCTGCGAAGTGGCGGCGTCGTTGCTGCATCGTCCCAGGTTGTTGTTGCTCGACGAGCCGTCGATTGGGTTGGACGTCGTCGCCAAACAAAACATCCGCGATACGATCAAGCGGATGAACGAAATCGAAAATGTCGGCGTGCTGCTCACGTCGCACGATGCAGGCGATATTGAGGCGTTGTGCAAGCGCGTCATCATCGTCAACCATGGACAGATTGTTTATCAGGACAAAGTATCGACGCTCAAGCGGCAGTATCTCACGACGAAAACTGTCTCGATGCGTTACGCCGAGCGCGTGCCGAATGATTTCCAAATCGCTGGCGCGGAGATTTTGAAGACGAGTGAATACGGCGTGAAATTGCAATTCGATTCGCACGCGACGCGCGTTGAGGATGTGATCGCGCAGTTGGGCCGCGCGGGCAGCATCGTCGATATTACGATTTCCGATCCGCCGCTCGAACAAGTAATTCGCGCGATTTATTCTGAGACGGAGTTACGGAAAAGCGAATAGCCCCGGCGCGCCGCCCGTGTGCAAGAAAATGACAGTCTCATCCGATTTGAAAAATCCGCGCCTCACCAAATCGATCAGACCCGCCATCGCTTTGCCCGTGTAGACCGGATCAAGCACGATGCCTTCGGTCTCGGCGAGCCGTTTGATCGCATCAGTTCCGGCTTGCGATGGCACGCCATACTTGCGTCCGCAGTACCGATCTTCGATCATTGGAATATCGCGCGCGGCGAAGGTACGACGCTCCCCAAGCAACGCGGTGATTTCTCCGGTAAGATGCGCGAGGTCGTGCGGAAATTTTGTCCACAGCTTGCCCACGTCGATGCCGATCACGCGCACCGGCGAATCGAGCAGCGTTGAGCCAGCGTGCAGCCCCGCCAACGTTCCGCCCGTTCCTACGGCGGTCACGACGATGACGTTCTCCAATCCCAGCGATTTTACCTGCACGTCAATTTCCGCCGCGCAATCGACGTAGCCCAAACATCCCAGCGCGTTGTGCCCACCCACCGGAATAAAATACGACGGTCCAACCATCGCGCGCGAAAACAATCGCACGAGTCGATTGATCGATTGCAAATCGTTGCGTCCGTCGCCGGCGAGCGGCAGAAAATGCATCTTGGCATTCAAGAGGGTGTTGAGTTGCAAATTGCCAATAAAATCGCGCGGACGTTTTTCGAAATAAAAGAGATGCGGCTCGATTCCGAGTTTGCGCGCGACGGCTGCCGTGATCCGCGCATGATTCGATTGCAGTCCGCCGAATGTTACGACCTTGTGCGCGCCGCAGCGTTGCGCTTCCGCCATGAGAAATTCGAGCTTGCGCGTTTTGTTTCCACCCAACCCAGGTCCGATGTTGTCGTCGCGTTTGATCCACACATTCGCGCCAATCGATTTTGAAAAGCGCGGCAACGGTTCGAGTGGCGTCGGATAATTTGCCAGCGCGAGGTGCGGAAATTGAGCCAACTGTGCGCGCAACGTTGTGAAGTTCATAGTACTGTTCTCCTGCAACAACCAAAACAATAGGACGCCGACAAACGCGGATGAACGCTGATAATTTTTCCGTGTTCATCCGCGGCTATCCGCGTCCAACAATTTAGTGATTGAGCTAATTCTTCAAGAGGAATATTAGAGGTATCCCTTTTCCCGAAACCACTCAATCTCGCAGCGCATACTTTCGCGAATCGGACGCTGCGGCAAACCTAGCTCGCGAATCGCTTTCGACGAATCCCAAAACGAATAGTGGCTGCCGACCTTGACCCAGGACACGGTCGTGAGCGGCGGTTTTTTCGTGATTGCTGCAATCGCTTCGTAGAGATAAGCCGTCGCAATCGCGAACGGCGCGGGAATTTGCAGCATGGGTGCGCGCCCGCCGCCAATTTCGGCGATCAATTGAAAATATTCCTTGAGCGCTAAATTGACGTTGCCCATAACATACCGTTCGCCCGGCTTGGCTTTTTCCATCGCAAGCACATGCCCAACCGCAAGGTCTTCAACATCGATAAAGTTCAGTCCGCCATCGACGTAACCGGGCAAGCGACCTTTCAGTACGTCGAGGATGAGTTGTCCCGTCGGCGTTGGCTTGATGTCGCGCGGACCCAGCGGACCCGTTGGATTCACGATGACGATAGGCAAGCCCTTCGCCGCAAATTCCAACGCGACTTGTTCGGCTTGATATTTCGACAAATAATACTGATCGCCGGTCGATGCGAGATTGAATTGCGCGTTTTCGTTCGCGGGCGACTTACCGTGCGCGCCGAGCGCTGCGACCGAACTCGTGTAAACGACGCGCGCGCCACAATCGAAACACGCTTGCAGCATGTTGCGCGTGCCTTGAATATTCGCGTGCGCGATGATGCTCATGTCGGTGAGCCAGTTGGCGTACACGGCGGCGACGTGATAGACCTTGTCGCAGCCTTGCACTGCGCGCTTGAGCGAATCGCCGTCGAGCAGATCACCTTCGACCAATTCAACATCGATATCGGCGAGATTACCGGGACGCGCGCGTGATCGCACGAGCGCGCGCACTGCTTGCCCGCGTTTGACCAATTCCAAAATGACGGCCGAGCCGACGAACCCTGAGCCACCAGTGACGAGTGTTTTCATGTTGTCCTCTTGTAGAGCAAATTGTCAATTTGCTTTACAGTAACTCCATTTCCAATCTTCTCGATTTTGTGCAAACCCTGCTTTAATCGGATTATCTAACACGTAGTTGATGATTCGGCTCAACTCTTCCTCATTGCGTACAACATGATCGTAGTTTTCATGTTGCCAGAAATCTCCCTCCCGACACAAAAGCAGGTTGGCTTGACGCGCTGTGTACCGTTTGAGTGAATGCATGATCTCCGAGAGTGCATAGTACGAATCGTCGCTTTGACGAAGCGGCGTACAGACAAGATGCGCGTGATTCGGCATGATGCAAAAGGCAAGCAAATCATACACTTGTCCGTCTCGATGACGTAAACTTTCAGCTACCAAGGAAGCAATCTGAGGCTCGCGCAACCAGAAAGGTCCCTCGTGCGCCAAGTCCATTGCCTTGTCCCATTTCCCGAAAGCTTGGCGTCGTGCTAGACTTGCTTGATGCGTTCGCTCTTTCAAATCGTTGATACGTGCCAATCGTACTTCGACTTGGCGTGCTTCTTCTGCCAATTGTTCCAACACAAAAATTGGAATGGAATTTGCCAAGCGAAACGTGATGAATATGGTTGCGCCAGGTGGTTGAAGGTGCGGTAAATTCCTTCGATAGAAGAGTTGATATTCTAATTTGCTCATAGTTGTTGGTGGTGTGGCGCAAATTGGCAATTTGCGTTACGGAATACTCAACAGGCCATCGTGGCGCAAATTGGCGATTTGCGTTACGGAATGCTCAACAGGCCATCGTGGCGCAAATTGGCAATTTGCGTTACAGAATGCTCAACCGGCGTTCGTGGCGCAAATTGGCGATTTGCGTTACGGAATGCTCAACCGGCGTTCGTGGCGCAAATTGGCAATTTGCGTTACAGAATGTTCAGCAAATGTTCCGCCAGGCGTTTGCCGAATCCCAGGATGGTCAGGACTGTCGGGCGATCTAGTGCTTCGGGGAAGGTGCTGGCATCACAGACAAATAGATTTTTGACTTCTGTTTGCAAATTCAAATCGAGCATCGAACACAAGCGCACAGTTCCACTCGGATGTGTGCCGCGCAACGGCGTGATGAAGATATTGTCGGGGTCGGCACCAGCGCGCACCAAGATTTTGCGCGCGACGATGGCAGCGTGGTTCAGCCGAAAATTATCGCGCTCGGTCATCGGCTTGCTGATGTTGCCTTCCAGCGTGATGCCGCCCGAAATATCGTCTTTGATCTTTATCATCACGCCCATCGTGCGTCCCCAGCGATGCCAGGTGAATGGATATTGCGGACCTTTGAGCATCATGATGATCGGATACATCAACCACGGATCGATCAGCGTGCTGAGCATGTAGCCGATCTCGTCGTCGGCGTATGCCCACGTCATGGGCGGCTCGTTGCCAATGCCACGCTCTTTCGATACGCCGTAGACCATTGTCGTCGTGTCCATCGTCATGCCATGCCCCGCTTCGAAAAATCCCGCGCGCTGCATAATCATCGGCGTGCCGATTCCACCGGCGGCAAGCACGACCACTTTTGCTTCGATCTCAAATGGCTGTCCATGCTTTTTGCCACGTACTCCACCGATTTGTTTATTGTCGATGATTAAATCGTCGACGCGCGCCTCGGTGACGAGTTCACATCCAGCCGCAACCGCTTGATCGACCCACTCGCCAGCATTCCATTTTGCGCCGCAGCGACAACCGAGCATACATTTTGCGCCGCAATCGAAATGTTTGGTGTGCGTCGGGCGCATGAATTTCAGCAGCGGCTCCCAGTTGTATCCAAGATCGAGCGCTGCTTCCGCGATGCGCGTCGATGCTGTGCCGCGTTGCTCCGGTGGCAACGGTGCGATGCCAATCTCTTGCATCGTCTCATCGACGTACGGCGCGAGATCGACGTGATATTTTTCCTTCAGCCATTCGGGCGGACGCGCGGCGGAACCGCAGTACATGCTCGTCGCGCCGCCGACCATCAAGGGTCGAATGATGTTCAAGCCTTCTTTGGTGTAAAGAAAACTGTGCTTGTCGCTGTAGACGAGCGCGCCCAGGTACGTGCCGTAGTAGAGTTGTTTTCGATAATCGGGTCCGCGTTCGAGCAGCGTCACTTTTTTGCCCGCGCGAGCCAGTTGGCGAGCCACACTTGCGCCGCCGGGTCCTGAACCCACGACGATGACATCGGTTTGTTTATTCATCTTTCACCTCAAGGAGTCGGGTGACCAGTGTCGTGTAAACTCTACATCACTTGCCACTCGTCACTCTTCTTGCAACTAATGCACTTTGTTTTGCCATATCCATAGGCAATATTCTCAACAACGCAAAGCTGACGATAATCCCCAATGCAAACATCATCAGCACGACGCCGCTAAAGGCATAGCGCAATTCTGACCGGTCGCTAATCACGCCGATGACAAACGATAACACGGCGATGACCAAATTGAGAATGACGTTGCTCGTGGCGATGGTCGATGCTTTGGTTTCGGGCGGGACGACGGAAAAGAAAATTATGTTGACGGCGGGCAGCGCCATGTAGCCGACCAAGCCCAGGAAAAATCCCGCGATCATCACCAGCGTCATATCGAAAACGTTGAAGACGATAAATGCCATCACCAATCCACCGATCATCGCGACTAGTGCTACCCACGCGGCGGCGCGTTCCGAACGGTGACGCAATCGGTCGATGAAAATTCCGCCGAGCAGTGCGCCCAAAACGAAACCCAGGATCGCCGGCAACAATGCGAGTGCCGCTGCATCGGCATTGGGTGCGATGCGATAGCGCGTGAAATAGATCGGTGCCCAAAACGCGAGCGTCCAATTGATTGTCGCTTGACAGGTGTCGAGCGCGAAACCCAGCAGCGCGCTGCGCGTCGTCCACACGCGTTTCATTTCCGCCAACGAAAAGCGTCCGGTGTACGCGCCTGCCGTTGCTTCCACGGCTTCTTCCGTGCTGCCACGCATTGGCTCGCGCACGATCCACAGTACAAAAAGACCCAGGACGATGCCGACGATTCCGAATATCGTGAACGGTTGTCGCCAGTGCGCTGTGCCGATGACGCTCGCAATAATCAACGCGGCGGCGGTTCCGACCGGATACGTCAGGCTCATCAAGCCGAGAATCAAACCGTGATGCCGCTTCGGAACCGTATCGGTGATGAGCGCATACGACGATGGATTGAAACAACCCTCGGCGAAACTCATGCTGGCGCGCGCGGCGAGCAATTGCGGAAAGCTGGTCACGAAGGCGGTCAGCCATGTGAGCGCACTCCAAATCAAGGTGCCGGTGATAATCACATTCTTGCGCACCCAGCGATCCGAGATCGGTCCCCAAAAAAGTTGACTGACCAACGCGGCGAGAAAAACGGCAGCGCTAACGGCACCCAGGTCTGTATCGGTCATGTTAAGTTCGGCGCGGACGACATCGGCGACGGGGGCGAGCAGTTCTTTATCGGCGATGTTGACGATGGAGACGAGCATGAGGAGGACGGTCAGGATAACAAGATAACGCGCGGTTGGTTTCGTCATTGACTTGTCCGTTCGAGCGATATTTGGTCTGGCTGAATTGTATCACATCTTTAGGCGAAATTGAAGAATTGAAATGGAAAACGGGCGATTGAAACACCGCACTTGCGTTCGGTGCAAGTGTCGCGGCAACGACGGCACCAAGTCTGCCTCCGCAGACTAGAACTTTATCCGCGAAGGCGGATTTCGTGAATTGGTAGCCGCGATTTCAATCGCCCGGTAAATGCAATCAAAATAAAATCCCTCGCGTCTAAATCTCGCGAGGGATTTTATTATCAACGCCCCATCCACCAATCTTTTCTAGAGCGCGGGTCCATGAACGAGCCGCTGTCGCGGATGGCGACCTTGACCTCGCTGCCAACCGCGCGACCTACGATCTGCCCACTGCGAACGGCGGGCAACCGACCACGTCCGCTGCCGTTCATCGTATTGTAAAGCGCGATCAAACTTGGTTCGACGGTGAATCCTTCCAAGTGAACGGTGTAGCCATAAATGACGTTGTCATCCGGCGTGTACTTCAACGTGACTCGATCCGTATCGGCGTAAAGCACGATGGCGTGATAACCGTTGCTCATGTCGGCATAGCGAATGGGCACGCGCACTGTTTCGCCATTCGATGCTTGCAATCCCAGGAGCGTCACCGCCCAATCGCCAATCAGTCCCGCGCGACAATTGCATTCCCAGTTCCAATCGTAGACGCGATAGGCGGCGCTAAAGCGCGACGTGCGTTGATCGGCGAAGATGCCGTACAATTGTACGGCTATTGGATCGGTGGGACCCCAGTAATCGATGAGATTCAGCGCGGCGTTGGTTGGCGCATAACCGCGCAGAGCCAAATTGAGATCGGCGTGGAGCGCGGCAGGGCGATCCGTTGGCGCAGACAGTACCGTGATCGTGCCATAGTACGAAATCGGAATTGGCGTATCAGATGGCGATGGTGTTGGCGGCGATGTGGGTGTCGGCACGGGTGTATTTGTCGCGGTTGGTCCCGGTGGTGGCGTGTTGACTTTAGTTGCTGTCGCCGTTGGTCCTGGCGGCGGCGTGTTGACCTTGGTTGCTGTCGCCGTTGGTCCGGACGTTGGCGTGTTCGTTGGCGGCGCGATAACTTGAATCAACTGCGTGCCTTGTCGATCTTGCAGCCATGCGACTTGCTCTTGCACCATGCCCGCAAAATAATTTCGCGACTGTCCCAGCTTCATGCGAATCGCGCCGGAGACGACGCGCGTTTGACCCGGTGCAAGCGGCGAGCCGAGTCCCCACCGATACGGATGATCGATGCCGCTGCGTCCGTCGAAATCGACGCCGACGCGAACTGCGCCGCGCGTTTCCGCAAATCCGCGTGTGTAAAAGGTGTCGCCTTCGTTGTAAACAAAACCTGGGTCGGGTGCTTGCGTTTGCAGCGTATCGCTCGAATCGTTTCGCACGGTGATGCTGACCGTGAGCAAATTGTCGACCGCAAGTGATAGCGGCGCAAAGGTTACGGTGGTGATTTGTGGTGAGCCAGCCGCCGTCACGCGAATCGATTGGACGCCGGCGGAGTCTTGCAGCCACGCGATTTGTTCGCGCACAAGTCCCGCCCAATAGTTGATCGTGCGCGCAGTTTTCAATCGAATCGCGCCGGTGATTGTCGCCGACTGACCCGGCGCAAGCGGCGCGCCTAGACCCCAGCGATAAGGATGATCGATGTCGCCGCGTCCATCGAAATCGATGCCGACACGAAATGCGCCACGCGTTTCCGCGAATCCGCGCGAGCGAAAGGTATCGCCTTCGTCGTAGACAAAGCCAGGATTCGGTCCTTGCGTCTCAAGCGTTTGATTCGTTTTGTTGACGACGGTGATGCTGACGTTGAGGGTATCGCCGCTGCGAAGTGTTATGGGCGAAAAGGTGGTAGCCGAGATTTGCGCGTTGCCGGGCGCGCCATTCACCGTAATGAATTGAACGCCTTGGCGATCTTGCCACCACGCGACTTGTTCCTGCACGAGTCCCGCCCAATAATTTACGCGCTGCGGATTTTTCATGCGAATCGCCCCGGTGATGGTGCGCGTTTCGCCGGGCGCAAGCGGCGCGCCGAGTCCCCAGCGATACGGATGATCGATGCCGCTGCGTCCGTCAAAATCGATGCCGATGCGAAACGCGCCATGAACATCGGGAAAATTGCGCGTGTAAAAAGTTTCGCCTTCGTTGTAAACGAACCCAGGCTGCGGGTCTTGCGATGTGATCGACGTCGTAGAATTGTTTTTGACGGTGATACTCACGCTCAGCAAATCGCCTTCGTTCAGAGTTGCGGGCGAAAGCGTCACGGCGATGATTTGGGGTTCGGTCGCCGTAACCGCTTGACTGCGGACCGGCGTCCGATTTGGATTGAGGGTTGGCGTCGCCAGAGCGGCGAGTTTGTTACCTTGAACGCTCGATGATACAGCGAGCCAACTGATGACTGCCGAGCTAGTTAAAATACAGAGTCCAACGAGCATCAAGCCGATCAATGCACCGTGCGTGGAAGCCACGGGGTGACGCATGGTACCTCATTTTCAGTTCGACGAAATCGAACGGAGGATTACATCGAGCAATGTGGAGGAAGCAGGTAGTGATTTGATTGTAAAATCACTTGTACGACCAATCAATAGGAAATCTGGATGAGGTAAAACGTCTGTGGCGCAGAGTTTCACAAAATCGAGTTAGGAGTATAATAGGCGCAGGTTACAGGCAAGTCACTCTGACGAACTCGCTAACAGAAAGGTGATCGTTTGAGCTCTCCACTGACTCCCAAAGCACCACCACCGCGCGGCAAAGAAGCTTGGCGCTTTCGCCGCGTCAGCCGCGCGCAACCACATCTTGACGAAGAAAAACCTAGTCTCCCGATTCTGTGGATGGCGGTGGGTGGGGTGATTCTGATTGTGGTCATCGTCGGTGTGTTCGTGGTTTGGCGGATGACGAGTTCTACACCAGCTTCGGTTGTCCTGCCTACACCTGCAACTTTTTCGCCGACGCAAACCGTATTGCCGACCAAGCTTCCGTCCACCTCGACGCCGGTTTCAGTCCAAACGCGCACACTTGTTCCAGCGACGCCGACTGCAACGGCGATGCCGACGATGACGCCGACTGTGCCCAAGCCAACGGCAACTCCGTCCGCCATAAGATACAGAGTCAAACCCGGTGACACGTTGACGGAGATTGCCGCTCAGTATCACGTTACGATTCGCTCCATCATGGTTGCGAATAATTTGAAGAATGAAATCATCTATGCGGGGCAAGAGTTGATAATTCCGCGTCCCACTCCCACTCCGCGCCCGTAAATAATCCGCGAATCCCGCGAATCTCCGTTAATAAAAGTCGGCGAATGCAATTCAAGCACTCGCCGATTTTTCATCTCTGTAATTTAGCTCCTTGTGGGCGGCATGGACGCGCACGAAGCGCTGTGTTACAGTATCACATCCCCCACGTCGCATCGCCGAAGAATTCGCCATGGTCTTTGCGAACGAACGCTTCAATCTCGGCGCGATGATCGCCCAAGCGAAATGATGCGCCGTGACCGGGATAACACACTGTTTCCTCCGACCAGCGCAAGATAACATCGCGCAATGTCTTGCGCATCGTTTGAAAGTCTTCGACCGAGTGCGTCTTGCCGGGTCCGCCATCAAAAATTGTGTCGCCAACAATTACGCGCGTGTCGTTTTGGATGGCGATACAAATTTGATCGGCGATGTGACCCGGCGTGTGAAAAATTCTCAACGAATGTTCGCCGAGCGGCACGATATCGCCATTGCTCAACCAACGATCTGCTTCCAGCGTGAATCCTTCAAAGTGCGGTCCGCGATGAAACATCACCGGTAATTGGAGCAGCGATTTTATCTCTGCCAGCGCGCCGACATGATCGGGATGCGTATGTGTCACGATGATGGCGTTCGGTTTGGTATCGTGCAACATCGCGGTGAGTCTGTCGGATTCGTCGCCCGGATCGATGAGGATGCTTTGCTTGGTCGCTGGACAAACGAGCACATACGCGTTCATGCTGTACGGTCCGACGGGCTGCGTTCGTAGTTCCACGTTCATGGTTAACCTCCGATCAATCGATTATATTTGCGCAAGGCGTTTTGTAAACGATCATGCGGAATCGCGTACACGATATTGTCGTTGATGCCCTGCATCGTTTCGGCGGCGACGAGCGCGTTGACGATGGCTTCTTCGGTGGCTTGAACGGTCGCTGTGAGCAGCGGGTCCATCCGATAATGCGAAACCATTTGCGCGGTCTGGATACCGCGCTCGTTTTCTTCGCTGACGAGGGCGGTTGAGAATGCCAGAAAAATATCGCCCGAAAAACTTTCGCCCATGCCGCCGACGCGACCCACGCCGAGCGAGACGCGTTTGGCGAGGCGTTTGAGTTGATGTGGCAGCAGCGGACAATCGGTTGCAACGATGGCGATGATCGAACTGGTCGGTCCGTCGGTTTCGCCGGCGTGGACAGCGGGCATGCGGTCGGTGATTTCTTGACCGACTAGCACTCCGGCGATGCGAAGATTTTCGCGGTCGCCATGATTTGCCTGCACGAGTACGCCGACCGAAAATGCGCCATTCTCTTCGGTGACGTGGCGCGACGAAGTTCCAATGCCGCCTTTGAAATCGTGGCACATCATTCCCGTTCCGCCGCCAACATTTCCTTCGGCGACGGGTCCCAGGCTGGCATCGTTTAGAGCGGCTTGGACATGTTCGGGCTTGACGTGTCCTCCCCGAATATCGTTCAACGTACCATCCCAGGTTTCGGCGACAACAGGCAAACTGTACCAAGGGCTGACGTGCTCTGCGCCCCAGCGAATCGCTGCATCGCGGACAACACTTACGCTGAGCGTGTTCGTAATGAGCACGGGACCATTGAGAAAACCGGATTCTTCCAGCCAGGTTGTGCCGGTCATTTCGCCGCAGCCATTCAACGTGAACCAAGCGCCAAACACAGATTCGGTCAAATCGTCGCGGGGAAGAATCGCCGTGACGCCCGTACGCACGGGACCTTGCCCGACGATCAATTTTCCATCGCCTGTGATGAGCGTTGCATGTCCAACGCGTACGCCAGCGATATCGGTGATGGCGTTTAGGGGACCTGGCTTGCCTTCGAATGGAATTCCTAGGTCGCGCGCTCGGAGTTTAGTCATGCGGTTATGCTCCATCCGGTGATTCGTAGGGAACGGACGTCGTTTCGTTCCTAATCGAAGGGAACGCTACAGCGAGCGTTCCCTTCATTGGAGAAATTATACCGCATAAGCGAGCGGCTTGAAAGAGGCGTTTGATTGAAGGAGGACTGCCCGCGAATTGCGCGAATCTTCGCCATAAAAATTAGTGGAGCTGAGAGTGATTCGTGGGCAAATGGATTTATTCGTACGCCAACACTTCGCGCACCGTCAGATTGGAAGCGCGGCGAGCGGGCATGAAGCTAGCAAGCGCCGCCAGGAGGATGACGAGCGCGAGCCAGAGCATTGAACCGGAAATCGAAAAAGTGAAATCGAGAGGATTGTTAACGAACGAGTTGCCAACGACATCGCTGAGAACTTGGCTCAATGGGAACGCCAGAATCACACTGCCGACCCAACTCAGAATGGCGATCAACACGCCTTCGCTGATGACGATCAACAGTACGGCTCCATCCGATGCGCCAATCGCGCGCAACACGCCGATCTCACGCGTACGCTCCAGCACGTTTAGACTCATCGTGCCCATCATGCCAAGCCCGGCGACGAGCGCAAGCAGGAATGCCATAATCAACAAAAACACGACGAGAATATTGACCTGGTTCTCGGTCCGCGTGCGCATATCGTCGATGGTTTGAATCAAGCTGACGCGCAGTCCCTCGTCCTTGAAACGCGTTTCTAACTGTTTAGCGATTTGGCTTGTGCTGGCTCCGTCGTGTTGCTCGGTATTGAGCAATACCATGCTCGAATGTCCGACGCTGTGAAAGACCCGACTGGCATAAGGATAATTCGCAAAAAGGAGCGAGCCAGATAACGAGCTGCGAATGATACCGACGACGCGCCATTGGGTTTCATCGGTATCGAATTTGAATGTGAGTTCATCGCCCACCTTGATATCCGGCTCGTCTTTTAGTAAATCGGTATTGACGACCACCGCATTTTCGTCGTCAGGAACAAGCCAGCGTCCTTGGAGGATGGTTGGCTGAATGATATTCGTCTGGGCAGGTACGCCATTGATGGTTAGATTATCGCTTTCAGTCCCATCGGGTCGAATGCGGCGAACGTTTCCAAATGTCCAGCTTTCTGCACTTGCGATACCGGGTACGTTCAACGATTTTTGCTGGAGCAGATCGGTGCGATAATGTTGTCCCAAATTTACTTGGACATCATAGCCCCAAAATTGATAGGCTTGGATGATCGTGCTGAGAAATGAATCCCGGACGCTCAAGACCGATATAAAGGTCGCGCCGCCGAGCATCAATGTCGATAACATCAACGCGAGCCGTGCCTTGCGTCGAAATGTATTGCGAATCGATAGGAGGAACGGACGCGAGTTGCCGGGCACACGATCAACCAATCGATCTACAAACCCGCGTGCTGGTTGCGTGTTCAGTCCATAATCGGACAGGGCTTGGCGAACGCTGATGTGGGTGCCGCGTATGATCGGAAAGAGCGTCGCCAGAAAAGGTACAATCAAGCCAACGGCGATTTCCAAAATCAAAACTTGGGGCGGTAGGGCGTACGATCGAATGTCGGTGTTGATCAAACCGGCGATGTAAGCGGTGATTGCATCGGCGGCAAGTTCGGCCAATGGCATGGCGATAATCAACGCGATGACGCTGAACGCAAAAACCATGCCAAGGTAAAGCAGCGTGATTTGGATACGGCGTCCGCCCACCGCTTTCATCACGCCGATCTGACGAGTCTGTTGCGTGATCGTCGCCGAAATCGTGTTGACGATTAGGAATCCGCTCGCGAGCAGCGACAGAAATCCTAGGACGCTCAAGATCAACAGCAGCGGTTGAATTTCTCTATCGGCGGGGTGTTGCCCTGGCGTCGGAATGTACACCGAATAGACACGCCGCCCGCCTTGTTCGATCTTGTCGCGTACCTGATTGGCGACCTCACGAATATGTATCTCGTCGAGTGTATTGCCCTCGACGACGATGTTGAGTTGGCTGAACGTGCGCGGATATCCCAGCCATTCGATCGTGTCGGATGTGACATACCCAAACGCTTGTCCAGTAAATTGTGTCGGCGGTTCATTTAGATCGTACGCAAGACCGGCGATGCGCATATTGTATTGTTTGTTGGCGGGTGTCTCAATCGTAATCGAATCGCCGATTTGGGCTTGAGTCAGACTGAGTGAAGCGCGTTCGATGAGGAGTTGGCGTTTGGGCGGAGGCCAATCGCCGCCAAAGGGTTGAATCTGATTGATCTCGATATTCTCAAAATCGGGAATGGCTTGGAGGATCAGCGGTTGCCATTGATCGGGTCCTGTCTTGATGCGGACGCGGATTCGACGGGTTCCTTCCGCATTGAGCACGCCCGGCATTCGGCGCACCACTTCAACTTGATCGTCGTCAAACGGATCGGTATAAAAAGATGCACTGGGAGGATTGATCGCGAGGTAACTTGCGGTGAGTTCGCGGCTCAAGATCGCATAAGAGCCAGCGACCATACCGACGGCGAAGATGCCCGCCGCAATGGACAGCGCAACGAGCAATGTATGCGTTTTATTGTTCCACAGATCACGTAAAACTTTTCGCCAACGAGGGCTAGGCAACATGTGCTCCTTTTCGCGCGCGAGTCTATTTGAATATACGCATAACTCACAAAAAGGTAACAACCCTGTTGCCTATTTCAATTTCGTTTGGACAGGGCGACATGACGTCGCCCCTACAATCAAACAGGAAAATAACAAACTCCGGCAGTACCCGGACCAGTATGGACGCCCAAAGCAGGCGATAACTCGGCGATGAATGATTCAACGCATACGAATCGCTGTTCGACGAGGGCTTGAATCTTTTTTGCTTCTTCGATGGCGGCGGCATGAACGTACGCAATTTTGATCGCGCCTTTTTTACCCACCGCCGATTCGATCAGATCGACCATCGCTTCGTACGCTTGGTGGCGACTCCGCGCTTGACCCAATGGCACGATGACGCCTTGTTCCATTCCGATCAGCGGCTTGATGTTCAGCAACGTGCCGACGAGATGTTTCGCTTTGCCGATTCGTCCGCCCATGTACAAGTACTTGAGCGTGTCCGCCGTCTGAATCATGCGCGTGATGGGAATCATTTTCTCTGCGATTTGGACAACGTCATCTAATGCTTTGCCTTGCCGTGCCGCTCGTGCTGCTTCGATGACCATCCAGCCATGACACAGCGAAGTATTCAATGTGTCGATCACGCGAATGCGCACGTGCGGTATTTTCGCTTGCAGCATGTCTTTAGCAATCGTCGCCGCTTGAAATGCGCCGCTGCCTTTCGAAGTCATGTGAATGCTGGCGATTTCGCAAACGCCGGTGTGAGCGAGACGTTCATAAACTTCGGCATAATCGCCGGGACCGGGGCACGCGGTGCGCGGTAATACCGTTGCCGTCGGCAGCCATTGGTAAAATTCGTCGCGTTGAACGGTGACCAAATCGCGCAGAGTTTCTTTTTCGCGATGGATGTAATACGGGACCCAGTGAATGTCGAGCGATTGGAAGATTTCGTTCGGCAGACTCGTCGTGCTGTCGGTGACGATGGCGACGTTGGACATCGTGGACTCCTTGATAAGATGAGATCAGTCTGAACTGATTGAGACTTTTGACAAAAACTTACATTCCCTATTGACAAGCAGAAAACGTTGTGCATGTGCCGTAAATTGTGAGAGAATTTCGATACACGAACGACCGGACTGTAAGAAATTCCGCGATGTGCCCATTATCG
>JACRMI010000176.1 GCA_016215025.1 Chloroflexota bacterium | reverse complement strand
GGTATTTCGCTCATGACGAAACCGCTTTCTGCTCAGGCGCTTGGACTCGCCGAGGGTTCCATCATGCACATTACGTCCGTGCTTGTCAATGGCGCGCCAACCTTAAAATTTGCCCGTTTTTCAAAAGTCTCAATCAGTTCGTGGAAAAATTGAATTTTACTGAAAGAGAGGACTCCTACGGCAAAACTCACTTTACCGGTCGGCGCCCGCGATCATCTCTATGGACCGAAAAATGCATCGGTCACTTTGGTCGAGTATGGCGATTTTGAATGTCCGCATTGCGGCAGAGCGCATCCAATTTTGTTGCGCATTTTCGAAACGATGGGCAACCGCTTGGCATTCGTTTTTCGAAATTTTCCGCTGACGGAAACGCATCCTCATGCTTTACACGCCGCCTATGCGGCGGAAGCCGCAGGGCGACAAGATAAATTTTGGGACATGCATCGTCGGCTAATGGAAAATCAAGATGCGCTAGAAGACGACGATTTGTTTGATTATGCTAAAGAGTTGGATCTCGATCTTCGTCAGTGGACGCACGATTTCAAGTCGGAGGAAATCGCCCGCAAAGTCGAGCAGGACTTTACGAGCGGCGCCCGCAGCGGCGTGAATGGCACGCCCACTTTTTTCATCAATGGCGTTCGCCATGATGGTTCGTTTGAATATTCCGAACTGTTAGCGGCATTGCGCCAGCATTCGCATTCATCAATGCGCATGAGGCAAGATAAATCATGAGCAAGAAAAACAATTCGCCACATGTTCTACAGCCGGGAGCGCCTGCGCCGGCGTTTACTCTAAAAGCTACCCCCGATCAAACCGTCTCCCTGGACGATTTTACAGGACAGTCTGTCATCCTGGTCTTTTACCCCGCCGATTGGAGCCCGGTCTGCGGTGATGAACTGGCACTCCTTAACCAAATCCTGCCCGAGTTTAGAAAACACCATGCGCAGCTCTTAGCCATCTCCGTGGATAGCGCTTGGTGCCATCTGGCATACTCGCAAAATCGCAACTTGCATTTCCCTTTGCTTGCCGACTTTGAACCGAAAGGCGAGGTAGCGAAAAAAATATGGCGCCTATCTCCACAAAGAAGGCGAAGCTGCGCGCGCGTTGTTCGTGATCGATGGACAGGGAGTCATTCGCTGGAGCTATCTTTCGCCGACGGGCATCAGTCCCGGTGCCGATGGCATTTTGAATGCGATGGAGGAAATGCAGAACGACAAATCGGCGCAGCAGGAAACGAGTGCCTCCAGATCGACCATGAAAAAAAACAGCGGCGGCAAACGCACTCGGCAGAAATCAGGTCAACGCAAATCCAAAATCCATGTAGCAGCTTGAATGCGGGTGGCAAGTGGTAACTCTTGGCTTGCCACTCGTTTTTTTTCAATGCAACTCACATTGGTGAATTGAGATTTGAATCAAACAATATTGCAATCTTGGGTCGCTTGGAGTAGAATAACCGTCATTCTTTACATCGAAGGAGTTCGTCCTGGACACACAAACGTTAATGATGGGGGTCATCGGAGCGACGCTCGCCTTTGCTTTTCTCAATGGCTTGCACGATTCGAGCGGCTTGGTTGCCACTGCCATTTCTTCGCGCTCCATCAGCCCCCGCGTGGCGTTGGTCGTCGCCTCGCTCGCCGAATTTGTAGGACCTTTTATTTTTGGGACCGCCGTCGCCGAAACCATTGGCAAGGATTTGGTTGCGCCGAGCGCGATCACGCTCGACGTATTGTTTACGGCAATCGTGAGCGCTATTGTGTGGAATTTGGTCACCTGGTATTTCGGGTTGCCCTCTAGTTCCACGCACGCTTTGTTGGGCGGATTGATCGGCGCGGTCACCATCACGCATGGCTTTCAATATTTGCAGTTCGCTGGCTTTGCCAAAGTCTTGATCGCGCTTTTCATTTCGCCCGTCATCGGTTTGGTCATCGGTTATGTGTTCATGGCAAAAACGCTCGACATCACGGCGCACTTTTCGCCGCGCATCAATTTCATTTTCACCCGTGTTCAAATTCTGAACGTCATTGCGCTGGCGTTGAGTCATGGCACCAACGACGGACAGAAAAGCATGGGGTTGATTGCGCTCGCGCTGGTCGCCGCGAAGGTGCAGCAAGGTTTTACCGTGCCGATTTGGGTGACGCTGCTCGTCGCGCTGGCGATGACGCTCGGCGTCAATTCGGCGGGCTGGCGCATCATGAAAACGCTCGGCGGAAAAATCTATCGCTTGCGCCCCGTCCATGCGTTTGCCGCGCAGACCTCGTCGGCGGCGATCATTTTGGGCGCAGCCCTCGTCGGCGCGCCGGTCAGCACGACCCAGGTCGTCAGCACAACGATCATGGGCGTTGGCAGCGCAGAACGCGTCAGCGGGGTCCGTTGGGGCGTCGCCGGACAAATTGTCATGGGCTGGTTGCTCACGATTCCAGCCAGCACCTTGGTCGCAGCGGGTTTGCAATTTGTGTTTGCCGCTTGGCTAAAGATCTAGCCGGGAGTTATCGATATGCGATTACGAAATCCATTTACCTCACAGTCAAACACTGACTTTTTAAAATTGTTGAGCGACCAAGCGGAAAAAACTTGCGAAGGTCTGCGCGCACTTGAGGCGTACGTGAAAGATGGCGATGAAAGTCAGGCGCGGCGCGTCGAGTCCATCGAAAAAGAAGCGGACGAAGTCCGTCGCATTCTCATCGACGAATTGAATCGCACGTTTGTTACCCCAATCGACCGCGAAGACTTGTTCACCCTCTCGCGCACCATCGACGACGTGCTCGATTATGGCTATACCACCTTGGACGAATTGGTGACGTTTGGCGTCAAGCCCAATCAACACTTGCAGCGCATGGCTTCGATTTTGCGCGAGGCGGCCGAAGAACTGTACCTGAGTGTCGTGCAAATGAAAGACCATCCGCGCGTCGCACTCGATCATGCGGGGCGTGCGAAAGCGTTAGAGAATCGCGCCGAGAGTGTTTATCGTTCTGCCATCGCCGATCTGTTCCAAGACATCAAGACCATCGACGATGTGGTCCAAGTTTTGAAGATGCGCGAAATTTATCGTCACCTTTCCAATGCGGCGGACCGCGGCGACGAGACGGCCAACATCATTGGCGACATTATCGTAAAAATGACGTAGGACAAATTTCCAATTTGTCCAACCTCTGCTTGACAATTTGCTACTCGAATGGTATCCTCTCGACACAATTGGCATAGACCAATACGCCAATACTATGCCATGCTACGCAATTTTTGCTCATGAAAACTGTGATTTCTTTACAGCGTTCGACCAATCGATTGTCCGTTGCCGCCCCGCTTTACACTCAAATCGCCGAAAGCTTGCTCGATCAAATCGAATCAGGCAAGCTCGTGCCGGGTCAACGCCTTGCGCCCGAGCGCGAACTCAGCCAAACGCTTGGCGTCAATCGCGTGACGCTGCGCCAAGCGTTGCAACTGCTCGAAGCGCAAGGCTTGTTGATTCGGCGTCAAGGTCACGGCACCTACATCGCCGAACCGAAAATCGAACGCCAAGCCGGAAAACTTTTTTCGTTCACGCGTGGCATGGAACGACGCGGCTACAAACCAGGCGCGCAAGTGATCGTGTTCAACGAACGCCCCGTCGAAGCGTCGATTGCTGTCCATCTCAAGCTCCCCGTCTCTGCACCCGTCTACGAAGTTCATCGCTTGCGCACCGTCAACGAAGAACCGGTGCTGCTCGAACAGTTTACGATTCCCGTCCATCGATTTCCCAATCTCGACAAACACGACCTGGCAAATCGCTCGATGTTCGAAGTGATGGAAAAAGAGTACGGCGTCGTCGTGAGCCAAGCGCGCCAAAGTCTCGAACCGGTTGTCGCTACC
This sequence comes from Chloroflexota bacterium, assembly GCA_016215025.1. Taxonomy (GTDB): domain Bacteria; phylum Chloroflexota; class Anaerolineae; order UBA4142; family UBA4142; genus JACRMI01. Next base: position 12,952 of record JACRMI010000176.1, on the reverse strand, counting down.
GAGTACGAAGCTGGATTGTTTGGAATCACGATGGGTGCGCCGCTGATGCTTGAACGCCGACTTTCATTCGACAAGGACAGTCTGCCGGTCGAGTATGGCAAAGACCTTTATCGCGGCGACCGCTTTCGATTTGTCACCGACATTGCGTCGCTGGAATTATAGCCACACGCATAGCGTTTCACAGAATCATACAGAAGTTTCTTGAGGGAACTCAGCCGATTGTCATTTCGAGCGGAGCGAGAAATCTCGTTACTTGGATGATGAGATTTCTCGTCGCAAAAAGCACTCCTCGAAATGACAGGCAAATATTTTCCGTGTTCTTCTGTGTGGTTCTGTGGCTAATTAGAGGAATCACATGTCCACCTACGCAGAACTGTTGACCCAGGTCCAAGTCCAACGCATCCACGAAGCATCGCTTGACATCCTCGAAAACGTCGGCTTGCTCGTGCGCAATGAAAAAGCGAAAGAAATTTTCAAAAAGCATGGCTGCCCTCTCGACGACGAAACCGAAATCGTCAAATTCCCGCGCAGGGTCGTGGAAGATGCGCGGGCGTGCTTTACGCCAACGTTTGCCTTCCTAGGACGCGATCCGAAATTTAATCGCATTCTGCCTAAGGATCGCCCCGTTATCGTCACCGGTTCTTCCGCGCCGAACATGCTCGATCCGGTGACCGGCAAAGAACGCCGCGCGTTTTCCGACGATATCGCGCGCATCGCGCGCGTCATCAACGAACTCCCTGGTTACGATGTCTTTTCGATTTCGACGCTCGCCGAAGACGCGCCACTCGATCGCTTTACGGTCACGCGACTTTACCCCACGCTCAAGAATTGCGTCAAGCCGATTCGATGCAGCGCGCTCAACGCCTCCGACGCCGAACAGATTCTGCAACTCGCCGCGATTGTTGCCGGCAGCGAAGCCGCGTACCGCGAACGACCGTTCATCGTTCACCACTATTGCCCCATCGTCTCGCCGCTCACCTTCGATTTCGATTCGACCGAGATGCTGATCTATTTCACCGAAAAAGACTTGCCTTCGTTTGGTACCGTCGTGCCAAACGGCGGCATGTCATCACCGCTGACGCTGCTCGGGACATTGACGCAAGGCAACGCAGAATTTCTCGCGTGGACGACACTTGCGCAAATGATTCGCCCCGGCGTGCCGGTGCTTTACAGTTACTTGCCAACCATCGCCGATATGCGACGCGGCTCGTATTCGCCCGGCGCAATCGAATGCGGAATGCTGTCGATGGGTATGACGCAGATGGCGCGTTACTACAACGTGCCGAACGGTGGTTACATCGGCTTGACCAATTCCAAGATCAACGATGCGCAATCGGGTTACGAAAGCGGTTTGTCGAATGCGGCGTGCTTGCTCGCGGGCGCAGACATGTTCAACATGGGCGGCTTGCTCGACGCGCTGATGTGTTTCGATTTCGCCAAAGCCGCCATCGACGACGACATTGCGACGATGATGAAACGCATTCAACGCGGATTCGATTTCAGCGAAGAAAATTTTGCCATGGACGACATTAGCGAAACGGGACCCGGCGGCATGTTCATCGACCGACCGCGCACGTACGCGTTGATGAAAGACACGATGTACCTGAGCGACATTGCCGACCGCGATGCGCGCAATCGTTGGGAAAAGCAAGGCGCGCTCGACACGCAAGCCCGCGCGATGAAACGTGTTCGCGAAATCCTGACCACCGACCATCCATCGTTTCTTTCGCCAGACGTGGACGCAAAAATTCGTGCCGCATTTCCTGATTTGCCGAACGGCGATTGCGTTCTGCCGAAAGAATGGAAGTGATACGTGAGACGTGATAACCACGTTCCATCCTTTTATCGTACTTTCCGAGGCAATGAGTTGCTCGCAGAGGAGTCGCTTGGTGGGAGATAATCTTGATTTTCAGCTGTTCCACAACTTACTCTACGAAGCGTCGCGAACAGCGTTCTTGGATATTCAGCGAACGCATGAAAACGAGACATTTTACTTTTTCGCCTTGAATATTGAACCGTTGTTTGGATACATATTCCCGTTTTCAAATACTGAAGAAACACTGACCTCTATGGCGGAGAATTTTCTTGTTCCAGGTTACCATCCTAACCTCAGTTTGGCTGAAGCGCGCGAAATCGTGCGTTGGGGTACTATTGATGCTCCATTACACCACGAGGGTATGACGTTCTTTGAGAAAGTGAACAAGTTTCTTGAACCTGTCACCGAGATATTAATGGAATTTCCCCATGACCCCTGGGATGAGTTTGAGGCATTTCATAGTCGCCTTGTCGGAGTTTGCATTGATGTACTCAAGCAACTCGATGCTGAAGGAATTTTTGGGGCAGGAGACCGACGTAACGCAATACTTGTCAATATTTTCGTGGGCGACGTTACAGATGAGCAATGGCTGAAGTACGCAAGGGAGTTGAATCTCGATGTAGTGTACGAACGAGTTGCAACACACTTGGAATTTGTTCGTAACCTTGAGATGCGACTATAGGCGTGGTCTACGTTCACGCATCACGTATCACGAATTTGAAATAGGAGTCTCACATTGAAAGACACAGCTCGCGTCGTCATCATCGGCGGCGGAATCGCCGGGTGCAGTCTCGCTTATCATCTCACGCAACTCGGCTGGACAGATATTGCTCTGGTCGATAAAGGACAATTGACCAGCGGTTCGACCTGGCACGCCGCAGGCATCGTCACCGTGTTTCACACCTCGCCGAGTCTGATGCGCATGCGCAAGTACAGCATGGACCTGTACAAAAAATTGCAGGCGGACGGCGGCGAGCAAGTCGGCTGGCGCACCACCGGCAGTTTGCGCGTTGCATCGACGCCGGAACATTATCAATTCTTGAAACGCCAAGTGAGCCAGGGTCGCGCGATTGGTCTCGATCTGGAAATCATTTCGCCCGAAGAAGCAAAACGTCTCTTTCCCGAAATGTCGATTGACGGCGTGTTCGGCGCAATGTATTTGCCCGGCGATGGTTATCTCGATCCGAGTGGCGTGACGTACGAACTCGCGCGCCGCGCGAAAGAGCGCGGCGCGAAAATGTACACCGAGACGCTCGTCACAGGAATCGAGCGCGGCAAACGCGGCGAGGTCACCGGCGTTGTCACCAATCAAGGTACGATCAAAACCGAAATCGTTGTGAATGCGGCGGGCATGTGGGCTCCGCGCATCGGCGCGATGGTCGGCGTGAACTTGCCAATGACCGCGCTCACGCATCAGCATCTCGCGACGATGCCGATCCCAGGTCACGAGTTGCCGAAAGACACACCGGTGCTGCGCGATCCCGCGAATCTCGTTTACCTGCGCGAGGAGCAAAAGGGATTTCTCATCGGCGGATTTGAAGTGAACCCCGTGCCGCATTTTGTCGATGGCGCGCCGTGGGAATTTACGCAGCAACTTTTTCCGCCCGACTGGGAATTGTTCGATCCGATCTTGCAGGGCGCGATTCGGCGTGTGCCCATCATCGAAAAAGCCGAAGCCAAAATGTTGCTCAACGGACCCGAAGCAATCACGCCCGATAGCCGTCCGTTGCTCGGTCCGATTCCCGGCGTCCCAGGTTTCTACGCGGCGGCGGGTTTGTCACATACGGGTTTTGGTGGTGGTGGAGCGATTGGTCAGATTGTGGCAGAATGGATCGTCGACAGCGAGCCGTCGCAAGACACGAGCGAGTACAACGTGCGCCGCTTTGGAAAAATCTATCAAGACCCGCAATTCACCTCCGCGCGTTCGTGCGAATCGTATCGCTATTATTATTTCTTGCGCTTCCCGCACGACGAAAACGAATCGATGCGACCGCTTTTGCCGAATCCGCTCGACGCGCGCTTGCAGGCATTAGGCGCAGTCTTCGGCGAAAAGAATGGCTGGGAGCGCGTGAATTATTTCGATCCTGGCAAACCTTCACGCCGCGCCGGAGCCGATCAACGCGCATGGGGCTGGAATCGACCATCGTTCTTCGATCTCGTTTGCGAAGAACATCAAGCAGTGCGCGAACGCGTCGGCATTTTCGAAATGAGTTCGTTCGGCAAGGTCGATGTACAAGGCAAGGGCGCATTCGCGCTTTTGCAAAAACTGACCGACAGCGATTTGAACAAGCCAGGCGGTTCTGTCGCGTATACGCAAATGCTCAACAAGCGCGGCGGCATCGAAAGCGATTTGACGATCACGCGCCTCGGCGACGATCATTTTCGCTTGGTCACCGGCAGCGCGTTCATCTCGCGCGACATCGGTTGGCTGACGATGCATCTTCCAGATGATGACGGTGTTGCTATCAACGATGTCACATCGCAATTCGCAACGATTGGCATTTGGGGACCAAACGCGCGCAACACCTTGCAGCCGACAACCCAGGATGACGTATCGAACACGGCGTTTCCGTACATGACCGCAAAGAACATTCACATCGCGGGTGTGCCGGTGCTCGCGCAGCGTGTGACGTACGTGGGCGAACTGGGCTGGGAATTGTACGTTCCATTCGATCAAGCAACTGTTGTGTGGGATGCATTGATGAGCGCGGGCAAACCATTTGGCATCAAGCCATGCGGCTACAAATCGCTTGAATCACTGCGACTCGAAAAAGCATACCGATACTGGACCGCCGACATCACGCCGGCTGACAATCCATACGAAGCGGGCTTGGGCTTTTGCGTCAATCTCGCCAAGGGCGATTTTGTCGGACGCGATGCACTGAGGCAAGCGAAGGCGGATGGCATTCAGCGCAAACTCGTCACGCTAACGATCGATCCGAATTGCGTCATATACGGTGGCGAAGCCGTCATGCAAAATGGCAAGGTCGTCGGGCGACTGCGCAGCGGCGGATACGGATACACGGTCGGAAAGAATATCGGCTTGGTGTATTTGCCGCTCGAATTAGCGAAACAAGGAACAGAATTTCAAGTCGATGTTTTCGGCGACCTGGTTAGCGCGCAAGTCGCGCCGAATGTTTTGTATGATCCAAAAGGCGAGCGACTATAGGCGTAAATCATCTGGGAGGTTTTAGATGGCAGTTCGATATATTCTGAGTGACTATGTAGACAAAGCTATGGCTCACGCTATCTATGACAAATTGGAAGATGGCTCATTTGCAGGTCGGATTCCTTCATGCAAAGGTGTGGTTGCCTTTGATAATTCATTGCGCAAGTGCGAAGAAGAACTGCGCTCGACCTTGGAAGATTGGATTCTACTTGGACTGAAACTCGGACATCGTTTACCTGTGATTGACGGCGTCGATCTCAACAAGGAGCCCAAACATGAGCGCATGGGCACCCTGTAAACGACGTGAATTTATCCGACGATTAAAAAGTATTGGCTTTGAAGGTCCATTCTCAGGCACGCGTCATCAGTTCATGACATTTGAACGACATCGTCTGGCAATTCCATCTAATTCCGAATACTCAATTCCGCACTTGCGTTTCATGCTTCGCGAAGTTGAGAATATTCTGGGAAGAAAAATTCCAGCGGATGAATGGAATAATCTTTAACAGAGGTTTGCGATGACTAACGAAGAAATTCTAAAGAGCATGTACGACAATACGATTCTCGGCAAAGCGGTCGAGGTCAAGACGCTAACCCAGGAAGGATTGGAAGCCCAACTCGATCCGACCGACATGCTGTACAAAGCGCTCTTGCCCGCGCTGCAAGAAGTCGGCAGGCGATTCGAGATCGGCGACTTTTTCGTACCGGAAATGCTGATGTCGGCGAAAGCGATGCAAGGCGCGTTGACGCTCTTGCGCCCATTGCTCGCCGCGAAAGGCGAAAAGACGCTCGGCAAATTCGTCATGGGCACGGTCAAAGGCGATGTGCATGACATCGGCAAAAATTTGTGCAACATCATGCTCGAAGGCGCAGGGTTTGAAGTGATCGACCTGGGCGTGAACACATCGCCCGAAAAATTTATCGCCGCGATTCAGCAGCACCATCCCGACATCGTCGGCATGTCGGCGTTCTTGACGACGACGATGCCGATGTTCAAAGTCACCATCGAAGCGTTCAAGAAAGCGGGGCTGCGCGATCAGATCAAAGTGATGGTTGGCGGCGCGCCGGTCAATGCGCATTATGCCGAACTTGCTGGTGCTGATGCGTACTGCCCCGATGCCAGCTCGACCGCGCGCAAAGCGAAGGAACTCATCGGCGCGACTGGTGCATCGCCCAGCGGTGCGCTCGCCGATGCTGTGAACGCCGTCGAGCAAATGATGAGCGTCGCGGAACCGGAAGAAAAGAAACAGTAACCAGTAACCAGTAATCAGTATTCACACTTTTTATTTGCGAAGATTCGCGGGATTCGTGGGAGAAAATGGAAACAACGCTTTCATCAAAAACTAAAACAATTATCATTGGACCCGATCATCCGTTTGTGATGATTGGTGAACGCATCAATCCGACCGGACGGAAAAAACTTGGCGCGGAAATGGCAGCCGGCGATTTTTCGCGCGTGCGCCGTGACGCCGAAACTCAGGTCGCTGCAGGCGCGCAGATGTTGGATGTGAACGCCGGGGTGCCGCTTGCCGATGAAGCGGCATTGCTCGTCCAAGCGATTCAGATCGTCGGCGAAGTGACGGACACGCCGTTATGCATCGACTCTTCGGTGATGGAAGCGTTGGAAGCTGCGCTATCGGCGTACGAAGGCAAAGCGTTGATCAATTCGGTTACGGGCGAAGATGAACGACTCGAACGGATTTTGCCGCTGGTGAAAAAACACAACGCGGCAGTGATCGGCATGGCAAACGATGAAACCGGGATCTCGATGGACCCCGAAGTCCGTGTGTCCATCGCGGAAAAAATCATTCGCCGCGCGCAAGAACACGGCATCGCGCGCGAGAATGTCATCATCGATCCGCTCGTGTTGACAGTTGCCGCCGATCCCAACGCAGCGCGCGTCACTTTGCAGACAATGCAAATGATTCACGAGCATCTCGGCGTGAACATGGTTTGCGGAGCAGGCAATGTTTCGTTCGGCTTGCCTGACCGCCCGCCTCTCACCGCTGCGTTTCTCGCGATGGCGATGACGTGCGGTCTCACGTGCGCCATCACCGACGCGACCGATCCCATCATTCGCCAAAGCGTCCGCGCGAGCGATGTGCTGCTCAGTCGCGATCAGTACGCAGCCAAGTGGATCAAGGAATTTCGGCAAAAACAAAAGGCAGTGAACAGTAATCAGTGAACAGTGAACACTGGATACTGTTGACTGTTGACTGTTCACTGTTCACTGGGTTTAAAGATGGCTGACGAATATTTCGATGTCGTAAACGAAGATAACATCGTGGTGAGGCAAGAGCTGCGCTCGGTGGTCCACCGAACCGGGTTGTGGCATCGCGGCATGAATATTTTCTTGTTCACGCCCGACGGCAAACTGATCGTGCAAAAACGCAGCCAAGACAAGGACACATTCCCATCCGCGCTCGATTGCTCGGTGTCGGAGCATGTCAAGGCAGGCGAGGAGTATGCGCAAACCGCCGTACGCGGACTGCGCGAAGAGTTGAGCATCGAAGGAATTGAACTGCGCCCGTTGATCGAATTTAGCATGGTGTATGGAACCAACGACAACGAAATCAGCCAGATGTTTGAAGGCATCATCGATCCGACCGCTGTGCGTTTCGATCCAGTTGAAATCCAGCAAATATCGTATCACACGCTCGACGAATTATTCGCCATGATAAACACACGCGCTGTGTCGTTCAGCCGCTGGTTCGAACAACTCGTTCTCTGGTATCTCGACAAACCTTCGGATGTGCGCGTGCGAAAAATGTTCAATCCTAAAGCACATGTCTGACGACTGGCTGGCTGTGGTGAAGTGCACCACAGTCATGACGACTGACGACTCGTAATGAAATACCAAATCACTTTTCTTCCTCAAAATATTGTCACCCACGCCCCAGAAGGCACGACGATTTTTAATGCGGCGAACTGGGCAGGGTTGGCAATCGATAGCACGTGCGGCGGGCGTGGGACGTGTGGCAAGTGCAAAGTAAAATTGGTGCAAGGCGAAAGCGCCGCCACTGAAGCCGACCACAAATATATATCGACGCAAGAACTTGTTGAAGGCTGGCGACTCTCTTGCCGCGCGCCGCTTCACCAAGAATGCGTCGTCGATGTCCCGCGCTTGATGACTTCGCCGAAAGCGGCACTCTTGGGTTACGGTCGTCATGTCGCCATCGATCCGAACGTTGCGAAAATTTATTTGCAGCTCGACGAGCCATCCTTCGACGATCAGCGCCCGGACATTGAACGTGTCATCGTTGCGCTCGACAAAGAAGGTTACGCCGTGCGCGTTGATCCGGCTGTATGGCGCACACTGCCCAAAACGCTTCGTAACAATGAATTCAAAATCACGGCGGTCGTTTGCGGCGATGAGTTGATCGCGGTTGAAGGTGGCGACACGACAAACACAATGTATGGACTCGCGCTCGACATTGGGACGACGACCGTCGTCGGTGCAATCGTCGATTTGAAAACAGGCGCTGTCGCCGCCGTGCAATCGACGTTAAATGGACAAGCCAGCTTCGGCGCAGACGTCATCTCGCGCGTGAGCTATACCATGATCGAACCAGATGGGTTAGCGACCCTGCAAACGCGCATCGTCGAAACGATCAACACGCTAGTCGATCAACTCCTTGCGACTTGCGGTGTCGCACGCGAAAATATTTACGAAGCGGTTGCCGTCGGCAATGCGACGATGTTGCACCTATTGCTAGGCATCGATCCCGAAGCGATTTCGGTCGCACCGTTTATTCCGGTGATAGAGCACGCAGTGACGGTGCCAGCATCACACCTCACCCCTCACCCCCTGCTCCCCCTCTCCCCTCTCCTGACGAACTTCAGTCAAGAGAGGGGAGAGGGGTGGAGTGGAGTGAGGTTGCATCCCCAAGCCCGCCTTTGCACCTTGCCGCATCTCGGCGCATACGTCGGCGCGGATATCGTTGCTGGTGCGCTCGCAACCGGGCTGGCGCGCACCAAGGACGACAAATGGCGCTTGTATATCGATGTCGGCACAAATGGTGAAATCATCCTGGGTTCAGCGAGCCGAACAATTTCGACGGCTGCGCCCGCCGGTCCTGCGTTTGAAGGCGCGCAAATCAAATGCGGAATGCGTGCCAGCGACGGCGCAATCGAAGGCGTGCATATCGACGACGATGTACATTTGCAAATCATCGGCGGTACTTGTCGCCCGGTCGGTATCTGCGGCTCTGGGTTGGTGGATGCGGTTGCGGAATTGGTGCGTGTGGGGTTGGTCGATTCTTCCGGTTTTCTCATGCGCCGCGAAGACGCCGCCAATCGATTTGACCCTGCGCTCGTCAATCGTTTGATCGAATCGAATGGCGTGCGCGCGTTCTTGCTCAGCACACCGGAAGAGGGCATCGTTTTGACCCAGCCCGATATTCGCGCGCTGCAATTCGCCAAAGGCGCGATTGCGGCTGGTGTGGATGTGCTGATGAAGCTGCTGGGTATTCAGGCAAGCGCTTTGCATGAAGTTTTGCTTGCAGGTTCATTTGGGTCGTACATCAACCCAGCGAGCGCGCGCACAATTGGGTTGGTTCCCTGGGTTCCCGTCGAGCACATTGTCGCGGTGGGCAACGCGGCGGGCGAAGGCGCGAAGATTGCGCTGCTTTCCTTCCGCGAGCGCGAAGCTGCCAATCGCATTCCCGATTTTATTGAATACGTCGAGCTGTCATCGCAAGAAAATTTCAATGACGTGTTTACGCAGGCGTTGAATTTCCCTGACGTAAAACGTAATGCGTAAAATTACGCATTACGTTTTACGTTTTATAACCAATATGAAATTTCTGAACCAAAATTCAGCCATCACCAAAATACTCGACCGCGTGTTTTTGCCGGTCGAAAAAATCAGCAAGCAAGCAATCTTTGATTGTCGAATGTGCGGGCAATGTATTTTGCATTCGACGGGGCTAACCTGCCCGATGCGATGTCCCAAGAATGAACGCAATGGTCCCTGCGGCGGCGTGCGTCCCAACGGCAATTGCGAAGTGTTTCCGGACAAGCCGTGCGTTTGGATGCAAGCCATCGAACGGTCGCCGCGCTTGCCGCTGTGGCAAGATCACATTCGCCATTTGCAGCCGCCGGTCGATTGGCGCTTGAAAGACACCTCGTCCTGGACGAATCTTTTGACGGGGCGCGATCAAGTCCATCCTAAAGGCTGGGATGTTGCAAGTGAAAATTGGACGCGGACTGACGCGGATTGACTGTGGCGAAGTTCGCCACAGCCACGCGGATAAACAAGAGTATTTTATTTTTCAGTGTGTTTCTGTGGCAGATTTAAATAATCGTCCGATGCGGTCAGCAAGTCGATTAGAGCGGGTGTTGCGTGCGGGATTATTTGCCGTCACCGCCGAATTGAATCCGCCTGATAGCTCCGATCCGCAGCAAGTGTACGACGCCGCGCTCGTCTTGTCCGAGGTTGCGGATGCCATCAACGCGACCGATGCTTCCGGCGCGAACACGCACATGTCGAGCCTGGGTCTCTGTGCGTTGTTGCTCCGCGCTGATTACGAAGTTGTGATGCAAATGTCGTGCCGCGACCGCAACCGCATCGCGCTGCAAGGCGATTTGCTGGGCGCGGCGGCGCTCGGCGTGAAGAACGTGTTGTGTCTCACTGGGGACGATGTCACAGTAGGCGATCAACCCGAAGCCAAACGCGTCTTTGATCTCGATTCGATGCATCTGTTGCGCACGGCGAAAATCATGCGCGACGACGGTGTGTTGCTCAGCGGGCGCAAGATCACGGTTCCGCCGAAGCTTTTTCTGGGCGCGGCGGAGAACCCATTCGCACCGCCGATCCATTGGCGCGCCGATCGCCTCGCGAAAAAGGTTGAGGCAGGCACAGACTTTATCCAAACGCAATATGTTTTCAATGTGCAGGTCTTTCGCGAATTCATGGCGCGGGTTTGCGACCTGGGTTTACACGAACGCGTTTACATTCTCGCGGGCATCGGATTGTTGAAATCGCCGCGCGCGGCGGAATACATGCGCACGCACATCCCAGGCGTCGTAATTCCAGATGCCATCATTGATCGATTGCAGAAAACACCGCGCGAGCGTTGGCACGACGAAGGCAGGGACATTAGCGCCGAAATTATTCAGCAGGTGCGCGAGATTCCCGGCGTCGCAGGTGTTCACGTCATGGCGTATCGCCAAGAGGAACGCGTGGCAGAACTCATTCATCGCGCCGGACTGTATCCGCGCATCGGCGTTGATAAGGCAAAAGTGTTGGTGGCAAAAAAAAGCTGAAAACTTTTCCGAGAAAATAAAGACCCTAAAGGTTTCTTCGCCAATCGAGTACTAGGTTTACACGTTGACCTTAACTGAATTGCATTTTTGCAAAGGACAGCAACCTTCAGGGTCTGGACTAGAGGACACATGACCCAATCATTTCTAGAGCGTTTGAATGCTGGTGAAATACTGGTCGCCGATGGCGCAACGGGCACAAATTTGCAAACGGCGGGGCTACCACTCGGTGTGCCGCCGGAGGAATGGGTGATCGATGCGCCCGAAAAAATCTTGGCACTGCATCAATCCTTTATCGATGCTGGCTCCGACATCATCTTGACTTGTACCTTCGGTGGCACACGCCTCCGCATGCGCGATTCAAAGTATGCCGATCAAGTGTCCGAGGTTAACTGCCGCGCGGTTGCTCTGGCACGTCAAGCCGCCGCTACCCGTGAAAGCGTCCTCGTTGCCGGATCGATGGGACCGACCGGTGGCTTGATGGAACCGTTTGGCGAATTGACGCACAATCAGGTTGCCGATGCGTACGCAGAACAAGCGGCTGCGCTCGCCCAAGGCGGCGTCGATCTGCTCTTGCTCGAAACGTTCTTTGCATTGGAAGAAGCGACCGCCGCGATTGAGGGTGTCAAGCGCGTGAGCCAACTGCCGCTCGTCGTGTCGTTCAGTTACGATCAAGGCACGCGCACGATGATGGGTACGAGTCCGACCCAAGTCGCCGCCGCTATCGCGCCGCTGGAGGTCGTCGCAATAGGCGCAAACTGCGGCAAAGAACTTGAATCGATGGAAAAGAACGTGGCGGAACTGGTCGCGCAAAAAACGGGCTTGCCGTTATGGATCAAACCGAATGCTGGGTTGCCGCGCATGGACGGTGATCGATCGGTCTATGATCTGCCGCCCGAGAAGATGGGTGAAGCCGCCAAGCGCTTTGTCGAACTAGGTGCGCGCATCGTCGGCGGCTGTTGCGGCAATTCGCCTGCGCATGTCGCCGCGATTGTGCGTGCTGTTAAAATGAAAATCTAAGCTCGCACCCTCTTGACACAAAGCTACTATCAATGATAGACTAGCAAAAATTAAAAAGACGTAAAGCCGTGAAGATGCGGCAATTCTGGTGCGTTCAAGGCACCAAGTGAATGTAAGGCAGGAGTCACGATGAAGTCCGTGGTAATGGCTCTTGATCGAATTGAAACCACTCAACAAGCCCGCGAAAGAATCCATGTGTTTCAATGTGCACTGGATGTTTTTTGCTCGCCTAACTAGTCCCCCAACAGGCAGACGCTAGATATTTGCGTCTGCTTTTCCTATTTCCACAGAATTCTTGAAATCTCTACTCAACCATACAGCACTGGCTTTATTCGGAAGGAGGTGATACCAGTCCAGTCAAAACACTCTAACCAGTTTCTCAAATTCAGGTAAGGAAAATTCAAGGAGGAGAAAGAATGCGTAAGTTAGTTTTGTTCGTCGCGCTCGTCGCTCTACTCGGTTTGATTGTGGCGTGTACCCCCGCCACTGCACCCGCGCCGGCATCCAGTAGTTCATCTGCCGCACCGTCCTCATCGGCTGCGCCGTCGTCATCCGCCGCGGCAACCAAGTTCTCATGCACCGATAAACTCGGCTGCGTCGACATCGGACCGAATGATCCCATCCACATCGTCTATGGCTTTGTCACCTCCGGCGATAACTCCACCCTCGGTCTCGACACCAAG
>JACRMI010000060.1 GCA_016215025.1 Chloroflexota bacterium | reverse complement strand
TTGAAACGCACGGGCAAACAATTCGGCTTGACTGGGTTGTGGCATCGCAGACCTCACGGGAGAGTGTGCCACACACTATCTCAAGGCTATGTGATTGTCAAAGTGCGATAAGATTTACTCAACCCTGGAATACAGGCTAAGCAGGACGAATTTGGAAATTTGTCCAACATTCTAAAAGGAGGTACGATGAAATACGTGTGTTTGATTTACGGGGATGAGGCGACGCTGCAAAAAATGTCCAAGGAAGAAATGGGCAAACTGGCTGCGGATTCCAAAACGTTCCATGAAGCGCTCCAAAAGAACGGACAATTCGTCGCTTTCCACGGGCTTATGGGCACGAACACCGCGACCACCGTGCGCGTGAGCGAAGGCAAAACGCTGACGACCGATGGTCCCTTTGCCGAAACCAAGGAAATACTTGGCAGTATCTACGTCATCGAAGCGAAAGACTTGAATGAAGCGATTCGCGTGGCAGCCAAGTTTCCGAGCGCGCGCATTGGAAGCATCGAAGTGCGACCAACCTGGGATTGGCAGTGACTTTGATTGCGCCACGCCGTTTGCCGAAGAGTGATGCGCAAGCAAAGATACATTTGAACAATGTGTCTTGCGGCACACAAATTCACACAATTACAATGAAAAGAGTTCTTCATGAATAAAGGTGTCAAAACTATCATCTATCCTGTCAAGGACATGGCTCGAGCAAAGTCGCTATTCCATACGCTCTTGGGAGTCGAGCCATATGCGGATTCGCCGTATTATATTGGCTTTAAGGTTGGAGACCAAGATATTGGTTTGGATCCGAATGGACACAAAGCGGGAATGACAGCCTATTACCATGTCGACGACATCAAGCAGAGTCTGCAATCACTCTTGGACGCTGGCGCACAAATCGTGCAGGAGGTCAAAGATGTCGATGGCGGAAGGTTGATCGCCAGCGTAAGAGACGCCGATAGTAACATCATCGGACTTGTTCAGGACACGTGAGCGCACCAGCGACATTTTATGATCATTTTTTGCCTTTCGTGCCTTTTCTCGCCTGTAGTGTTTCGCGAATGAGCATAAAGTGAGCAGTTTTTAGTCTGGAAAAGTGAACGGAGGAAACCTATACTGCGGTTGTCGTGATGGACAATCGCAGATTGTTTTTCTAAGGAGTTGCTCATGCGTTCAGAAACGCACCCATAGCGAAATGAAAATGGGCAACGCGTAGGGCAAGTCTCCGACTTGCCGAGCAAGTGCGGCACCATAGGTGCCGAGGACACATGCTCTACATCTTCAAGGGAAAAGCATATGTCACAAACTATGAATGAATTTGTAAATAATCTCATTGCCGCGTGGAATTCGCACGATGTCGCACAAACCGAAAAATTCTACGCGGAGGATTATGTGGGGGTTGACGTGGCGCAAGCGGTTCCGCAACAAGGACGCCCCGGGTTTCGTTCTTTTTTTGCACAATATCTGAATGCTGTTCCCGATTTTCAATTCATCGTCGACGACGTCATCGCCGACGACAATCGCGTTGCGGTGGCGTGGAATGCTTGCGGCACGCATCTCGGTGCGCTGATGAACATTCCGCCGACCGGAAAAAGCATTGCCATACGCGGCGTCTCATTGTTCACCATCGAAAATGAACGTATTAAACAAGCGATGTATGTTTGGGACCTCGCAGGACTGTTGCGAGATATTGGATTGTTACCAGAATTGTAGGGCAATTTGGAAAATTGCCTCACACCAGGAGGAAAAATGAAAACCACATCATTTGACCGTATGGGCGGACTGATGGCGATTCTCGCCGCGCTCGCGGGATTTCTATACGCGGTCTCGTTCGTCGTGCTCAAAAACGCTTTGCTCTATTCGTTGTTTCTGACATTGCTGGGTCTCTTTGCGTTCGTGGCACTCGTCGCGGTGTACCGTCGCCTGCAAAAGGTCGATGCGGCATATGCCATGCTCGCGCTGCTCTTTGGTCTGATCGGCGCAGCCGGTACCACCATTCACGGTGCGTACGATTTGTCGAACGCGATCAATCCGCCGGCGAATCTTCCCGCGGGCGTGATGGACTTGTCCAATCAAGTCGATCCGCGCGGGCTGCTCACCTTTGGCTTTACCGGTATCGGCTTGCTCATCATTGCATGGTTGATCACACGCAGCGCCGATTTTCCAAAAACGTTAGGCTACCTTGGATATTTATCGGCGATCCTTTTCATCGTCATCTACCTGGCGCGCTTGATCGTATTGAATCCGGCCAATCCGATTTTGCTCGTGCCGGTTCTGTTGAACGGTTTCATGGTCAGCCCACTGTTTTATCTGTGGCTGGGTATTGCATTGCGGCATGAGCCAACTGCGCAATCGGGCAAGCTGCCGATGGCACAGAAAGCTTGAGGTCCTCCATTTAGCATTGGACCCCCGCAGAGGTCGCGAGTTGGCTCGCGACCTCAAGCGGGGATGAAACTGGATTGGAGGTGATCAAGGAGGATCGTCGTCTGCGATGTTTTTCATGCGAGTCCGACAAAGAGTGCTCCGCCGCATGCAATCGCTCGTCGAACTGGGACGGCGAGAGTCCTACAATCTGGGAACCTAATTTGACTGCTCGACCGAAATTCAATTGAAGGCAATTCCATCCGATTGCCTTCATACTGCCAAAGAGAAGGAGAATAAATCATGTCAAGCACACCGATGATGACCAAGACGATTGAACAAAACAAGCAAGTGGTCCGCCAGTTCGTGGAAGATTATCTCAATACCGGCAGAATTGCCGAGGGAGCGATGTTCTTCGATCCCAAGTTTGTCGAACATGCTGCACCGCCAAGCTATACTTCGACGTTTGAAGGCGTAAATAGGTTTTTCACCGAGTTGCGTGCAGCTTTCCCCGATTTTAAATATACCATCGACGATACCATCGCCGAAGGGGACTATGTGGTTCAGCGGACCACGGGGCAAGGCACGATGAAAGGCGAGTTCCAAGGCATGAAGCCGACGGGCAAACATGCCGTATGGATTGAGATTCACATTGTGCGTCTCGCCAATGGCAAAATCATTGAACATTGGGCGAGCGTCGACCAGTTGGGCATGTTGACCCAGTTGGGTTTCGTGCCCGCCCCGGGCGCGCACTAGAACCGAGAGGAGAATAGAAATGTCAATCGAAGAGAACAAGGCATTGATTCGCCAATGGTACGAATTGTGGAACAAGGGAGACATGAACGGATTGTATGCCTTGCATACTAATGATGTCAAGGACAATAATCCCTTCCCAGGTCAGCCGCCCGGAATCGAAGGTCTCAAATTGAATCTCAATCAGTTCCACACCGCTTTTCCTGACATGCACATCGACGTTAACCTGCTTGTCGCGGAAGGCGATAGGGTCGTTGACCACGTGAGGGCAAGCGGAACGAACCAGGGTGAGTTGCTCGGTGCTCCTGCAACCGGAAAGAAAGCGACCATCGAGGCGACGAATATTTGGCGTATCGCCAATGGCAAAATCACCGAGATGTGGCACGTCGAAGACTTGGTGGGCATGCTGCAACAGCTTGGCGCAATGCCGACTCCGTCCTAAAATTTGTGAGACCCCCAGTTCGTTCAAGGAACTGGGGGTCTGAATTTTTGTACGGGCAGCATTACGCTGCCCCGAATGCCTTCATCGCGCGTGCCACTTGACGAGCAATTCTGCCTCGCGCTCTGGTTTCATCCCCGCACGCCACTCGGTTTCGGGCGGTCGCGTTGCATCCCAGGCAATCGTATCGCGAATGGTGTCCGCCACCGAACGAAACGTCAAACCCTTTGCGATTGCCTTGGCGCAATTGATTTGCATCATCCCCGCCGAGTTGTCCTTGTCGGGAACCCACAACGGCATCTCGATCCACGACCCCACGTTATGGTCGAGCAAAAATTGTTCATCGACCCAGGTCAAGCGCGCATCACTCTTGCTCACGCGCACGCATTCGTCGAGGGTTTGTTGCAGCGTGAGCGGATACGCCGGTCCAGTCGCGTTGAACACGCCGACGTGTTTTCCTTCGATCATGCGAATGGTCCACTCGGCCAGATCGCGCACGTCGATGATTTGCACGCAGCTGGATGGATTGCCCGGCGCGAGCACCTCGCCGCCACGCGCGATGCGATGAGGCCAGTACGTGAATCGATCGGTGGGATCATTTGGACCGACGATCAACCCAGGTCGAATCACCAGCGCGCGGCCAGGCAACGTGCGTTCGACCGCTTGCTCGCACAATGCTTTTAATCCGCCGTACGTTTCGCCGGTGACTTGCTCTACGGATTCATCGGGCAATTTGGTGACCGGCGCAGTCTCGTCCGAGTTGGGCGAAATGTTATCGGGGAACACAGAAATGGACGAGATGAACGTGTAATGCTCGACCGCGTTCGCCAAGAACTTTGCCGATGCTTCCACGATACGTGGGACATAGCCGCATGTATCGATGACAGCATCCCAGGTTTTGCCGCGCAGCGCATCGAGATCGCCATCGCGATTGCCGCGCAACTTTTCCACCTGTGGAAACAAATCGGCGTTGTGCTGTCCACGATTGAATAGCGTGATGGCATGACCGCGCGCCAGTGCCACTTCGACGAGATGTCGTCCGAGGAAAACGGTACCGCCGAGAATGAGTAGTTTCATTATGTTTTTGGCTCCCGTACAACAAACCCACCGACTGAGCTAGTCCGTCTCATTTGCGATCGATCCACAGCAACCGTTTGACTGCCGCGACGAGTTCTTTGGCTGGGATCGGCTTGCTAATGAATTCGATAGCGCCAACCTCATAGCCCCGGTTGCGTTCTTCCAACCGTTCTTGATACGTGTGTTGATCGAGATCACGCACGTTGTCCAACTTTCCTCTGACCGTCAACATCAAAATTGGTATTTTCTCTGTTGGCGGGAATTGTTGCAGTTGGCGGCAGACTTGGTAACCACTGGGTCCTGGCATTTCGATATCCAGAATGATGAGATCGGGTTTTTCAGTGACAGCTTTTTCCATACCTTCTACGCCATCGAAGGCAGTCAGCACTTGATAGCCTTCCTTGGTAAGAACGCTTTCGGCGATTTTGACAATGGATCGATTATCATCAATGATCAGTATCCGTCGTGGTGGGTTAGGTTCCATCGTTGCCTCCTTGTTCGTCGGGTGGAAAATGTTTGTAGAATTCCTCCAATTGACCGACTTGTATTTCAAGCTCCTCCAACGCGCGCTGTCCGTTGACGAGGTCGCCGACACGCCCCATCGTCTCAAGCCGCAGCGCCACATCGCGCGCGCGGAGACCACCAAAACTCGCCAGTGCGCCTTTGAGACCGTGCGCGGCCTTGCGTACGGCTTGAGCGTCCTGGCAAGCCAACCCATCCTTGAGTTGCGTTAATTGTCTTGGATAATCCTCCGCCAAGAACACCGCAACCGCTTCACACAATATGACTGGATCGCCACCGGTTGTTTCGAGCCCAGTTTTCAAATCGACGATGGGCGTAGCGCTCGCCAATTGTCCGTGCGCCGCAAAATGATCGATGTTGCTAATTAATTTTTCAAGCGTAATCGGCTTGGACAAATAACCGTCTGCGCCAGCGGCAAGACAGCGTGCTTGATCTTCTTGCATCGCATATGCTGTCACGGCGAGGATGGGCAAGTGTTTCCCAGTTTGGAGTTCGCTCGCCCGAATGATGCGCGTTGCTTCCAAGCCATCCATCTGTGGCATTTCCACATCCATCAGAACGAGATCGAAACTTTGCGTTTTCAGTTTTTCCAAAACTTCCAAGCCAGTTGTTGCTAGTGTGACCCGATGCCCGATTTTTTCCAAAGTTTTTTTGCCAATCACTTGCGAGGCAATGTTATCTTCTGCCAGCAGAATGCCCAAGGAGGTTCCTTGCGCCACTCGGCTGGGTTGCGGCGTGAGCATTGGTTTGATCTTTGGCGGCGTGCCTTGCGCGGGTAGAATAATTTCCTCAAGATCGGATAGTTTGATGGGCTTGACCAGATAGCTCAAACTCAGGTCGCGGCATCGCGCAGTGTCGGCAGGCAAATTGTCCGTGGTGAGCATCATCACGATTTTGGCGTGTGTATCGCTTGCGAGCATCTGCTCGGCAATTTTCAAGCCATCAGTGTCTGGCATACGCGCGTCCAAAAACACAAACGTGAACAAGTCACCAGACTCACGCATTCTTCCCAAGTGCGTGATCGCATCTGTACTGTTGTCTGCCTCGGCGATTTGAAAACTCCATTGACTCAACATCTCGCTCAACGCAAGCCGTTGCGTGGCGTTATCGTCGACAACTAATGCGCGCGTGCCAGCGGCAAGGTTCATCGCCGCGCCGCGCCGCGCCGATGCGCGGGCTTGTTTTTTCAGCGGCAAGGTGAAATGAAACGTACTGCCGGCGCCGAGTTGACTGTCTACCCAGATGCGTCCGTTCATCAACTCGACCAATTGCTTGGCAATCGCAAGACCTAGCCCGGTCCCGCCATACTGGCGCGCGGCCGAACCATCGGCTTGAAGAAACGCATCAAAAATCAACGATTGTTTATCATCGGCGATGCCGATCCCGGTATCATGCACGGTGATGTGAAAATTTGCCATTTGTTCATTTTCAGACTCGCACTCGACGTGCATTGCGATTTCGCCTTGCTCGGTGAATTTGACGGCATTGCCAAACAGATTGACGAAAATTTGCTGTAGTCGCCGCGCATCGCCGATCAATGCGGTAGGCACGCGTGGCGAAATCTGGCAAATCAACTCTAGATTTTTTTGATGCGCGCGCACCGCGATCATATTGGCCGCCAGTTCGACGACGGCGCGCAGATCGAACGCGGTCTCTTCCAGTTCCAGGCGTTTCGCATCGATCTTTGAAAAATCCAAAATATCGTTGATGACTTCAAGGAGTGAGTTCGCCGACGATTGGGTCATCTCTAAATATTCGCGCTGGTCGTCGGACAGCGGCGTGTCAAGCGTAAGTTGCGTCATGCCGATAATGCCGTGAATGGGCGTACGAATTTCGTGGCTCATCCGCGAAAGGAATTCACCTCTGGCGCGATTGGCTTCCTCGGCGGCTTCTTTGGCTTGACGCAATGCCTCTTCCACGCGAATTCGTTCTTCGATAATTTGCCAGGCGCGCTCGTACAAATTGGCGTTTTGAATCGCAGTGGCAGCCGTTGCGGCGATGGGTTCCACTGAATGCAATTCTACTTCGCCCAATCGATGCGGTTCAGTGTCTGCCACTTGGAGTACGCCAATCACTTTTTCACGCGCCCACAGCGGCACGCCAAGGATGGAACGCAAGGCTTGCTGCGTGGTATTGTCCACATTCTTATAATGACGCGGATCGTTCAACGCGTCGGCTACGATCAAGCTTTGCTGATTGAGCGCGACCCAACCCGCCAATCCCTGTCCTTTTGCCAAACGCCAGCCTTGCACGATTTCGCTGCGGGGTCCCGCGCTTTGGCGGCAGACGAGTTCGTCGGTGAGCGGATCGATCAACCAAATCGAACAGATATCGACATTCAATAGTTGCCGCACGGCTTCCAGAATCATCACGAGCACTTGGTCGAGGTCGAGACTGGCGTTGAGTGATTGGATGGCTTGGTTCAACAGCGCCAATTCGCGGTTACGCTGTTCGAGCGCTATCTCGGCTTGCTTGCGCGCGGTAATGTCACGGCTAGTGCCGACGATTCCAATAATGTTGCTCTGTCCATCGCGCAACGGTACCTTGGTCGATAGATGCCACGTCCGCTTTCCGGTGGCTGGGTCTTGGATAACTTCTTCGCGGTCGATCAATGACTGGCTCGCTTGCATCACGTGATCTTCCTCGGCCGCATATTTCGCGGCGAGGTCAGCCGGGTACACATCAAACACGGTCTTGCCCAGCAATTCTTCCGGCTGATTCTTTCCCAAGAAAAGCAAGTGAGCCAAATTGTTCAATAGATATTTGCCCTGCGTGTCTTTGACAAAAACATAATCAGGCAAACTGTCGATCAACGTGCGCAATAAATTGTGTTGTTGCACGACTCGTTCTTCCGCTCGCCGCAGTCGGGTTACATCGCGGAAGACGAGCGCCACGCCGATAATATCGCCGTTTCCGTTGCGGAGGGGCGCGATACTGCTCGACAGGATGCGTTCGGTTCCATCCTTGGCGATTAACCCGGTGTTTGTCGGCAAGTAGGTCATGGTGCCGCTGGTTAAAACTTTTTGAGCGAGGTCGGGGACGGCTTGGCGCGTTTTGATGTTGATGACATTAAATACTTTTGTAATCGGTCTGCCGAGCGCGTCGGCTTGGGACCAGCCAGTCAGTTCTTCTGCTTTCTGGTTGAACAACGTGATGCGCTCTAGAGAATCGGTTGTGATCACGCCATCGCCAACACTGCGGAGGGTGATGTCTAATCGTTCCTTTTCCGCCGCGAGCGCTTCCAACGCCATTTTGTGTTCGGTAATATCCTCGACGGTTCCTTCGTAATACAGCACGCGACCGTTGGCGTCGCGGATGGCGCGAGCATTTTCCGAAACATAGATGATCGATTTGTCACGGCGCACCCATTTCGATTCCAGCCCTTTGACTTCGCCATTCCGTTCGACCAGTTCTTTGAATTGCTGACGTGAGGGAGTGAGATAGACTTGGTCCATCTCAATATTGCGCAACGCCAATTCGTCGAACGAGGTATAGTTCAACATGCTCAAAAATTTGGGGTTTGCGAGGAGGACGATTCCATCGGGTGTGGTCTTGTAGATGCCGATGGGAGCTAATTCGAAAAGATCGCGATAACGCTGTTCGCTGGACTGAAGGGCTTGCTCGGTCTGCTGGCGTGTGCTTGCAGATTTCTTCCGCGTAGTACTCTGGGCGCGTTTTTTTTTGACCCGGTTGACCGAGGGCGGTTTTGACCGGTTGGGGGACTTGATCGTGTGACTTTGGCTCATAGCGGTACTCTCATTTGACGCATAGCAGATTCAACTGTGCATGATGCAAAACGCCTTCGCTCACACGTCAAAATAGACGAGGCGAAGGCGAATGAATGGAGTGCCCCATTGGGGAATCTATATCAGACGTGTTATGCATGGTCAGGTTTGCAAATCACGCTTGTGACAGATCATTCTGTCGGTTGACTGGATAGTTGGCGGAAAGGTGTTTGCCCAACTGCATAAGCATTAAACCAATTTACACACGCATTATACTCGATCCCTTTCGAATTTCAAATTTCTTCCATCGAGAGTGCTGTCACGTGCTGGGTACGATCTCCGTCGCGTACGCGATCGCGTCTTGCATCGTCATCCGGTTTCCCTCCGCCCAAGCGCGTGTGAATGCTTCTTCACCTAATTCTGATCGAGCACGCCCAATTGTCTCTTCGGAATGAGAGCGATACGCGGGGGCAATCGGTGCATGGCTCGCTTGACGCAATGCTTCAGCCGCGCCCGACAATTGCACACCTTGCCTCATCTGTCCAAGGCGTATGCAAAGATCGGATAGCGCTTCGAAGCAAGCCGCGATTCCGACGCGGTCTCCCACTTTCTGATACAGCGCTAGACCTTGCTGGAATAATTCACACGCTTGCGCATAGTGCTGCTCCTCGCACTCCACAGCTCCCAAGTCCACCAGGGAAAATGCACTCCCGCGCTCGTTGCCAATTTCTCGGTTAATGGCTAGGCTTTCTTCGATTAGAGCACGCGCCTGAGCATAATCTCCTTGGTTGATTGCAATCGACCCCAGGTTTGCGAGCGCATTGGCTATTCCGTACTGATCCCCCAACTCTCTGCGGATTGCAAGGCACTCTTCGCCCAATTCGCGCGCCCTGACATTATCTCCCCGCAGTCTCGCCGCGCTTGCCATATTGAATAGCGTTATGGCGACGCCCACTCTGTTCTCAATCTCTCTGTAGAGCGCCAGGGCTTGCGCGTAAAGCGTTTCTACTTCTGAATATTCTCCCGAATCATTCAGGGTGTTTGCCAAGTTTTGGAGACAAGTGGCGATCACGCGTTTGTCACCGTCCATCTGCGCGAGCGTCAACGCCTGCTCGCGGAGCGGACGCGCCGTGAGATAATCCCCTAGTTCATTCGCTAGTCCCCCTGCCGCGGTCAGTGCCCGAATGCGTATAAAAGGGGAAATCGTCGTGACGCTCGCCGCCGCATTCAGAGCCTGCTTCAACCAGTGGCACCCTTCACTCGCATAAGATTTGATCATCCAGAACCTGCCCAAAACTCCGCTCAGCCGCAGAGCGATCTCCGCAGTTTCGGGGGCGTTTTGTAGTGACCACCCGAGGACGGCGCGGATGTTGTCGGTCTCCGCTTCGAGGATTTGCAGTGTCTCTTTCTGCTTGTGTCCATCCAGGTCCGGTCGGGTGGCTTCAGCCAGTGTCACATAGTACTCGGCATGCCGGCGGCGGACGGCTTGCTCCTCACCGCTCGCCCAGAGTTTTTCCAAGGCGCATTCCCGCAGCACCTCGAGCATGACGTATCGCCCTTCGCCGCCCGCGTTTGCTTTTCCAGGTTCACGTCGCAAAAGACTTTTTTCGATGAGAGCTTGGCACTGGTCGATGATCGAGAAATCGGCAGCAGATTCAGAGTCTGGCGATGGCAGGTCGGGAGCCGCGCACACCGCTTCGATGGCGGCGAGAGTACAGCCGCCGGCAAAAACTCCCAGTCGCCTGAAAAGCGTACGCTCGGAGGATTGAAGCAGATCATAACTCCAATCGATTGCTCCTCGGATCGTGCGCTGGCGGACGGGTAGGTTGCGTAAGTTGCCCTGAAGGAGTTTGACGCGTCCGATGCCTGAGAGAATTTCGCTGAGCGAGAGGGACGAGACACGGGTGGCGGCAAGCTCAATCGCCAACGGAAGCCCATCCAAGTGATTGCAAATGTTGGATACAACTTTCGCGTTTTCTGGCGCAAGTGTCCAGTCAGATTGGATTGCTTGAGCGCGTTGAATGAAAAGAGTATTAGCGTCGGGAGGCTTGAGTGGCTGCACGGCAAACCGCCATTCACCCTGGACATGCAAAGGTTCCCGACTCGTTACGAGTACCTTGAGTCTCGGACACGCGCTGATCAATTCGAGCACACATACCCCGGCATCAAGCACTTGCTCGAAATTGTCTAGCACCAACAGCATGCATTGCGGGCGAACATACTGTGCGACAGCATCAACCACGGACTGAGTGGCGGACGGTCTGATCTTGAGCGAATCCGCGATTCCGGTGGGGACTAGATCGGGGTCGGTAATGGTCTCTAATGCGACAAAGTGAACACCATTACTGAAGGCTTCAGTTACGGATGCTGCTACAGCAATACTCAGGCGGGTCTTGCCCACGCCGGGTGGTCCAATCAACGATAGCAGTCGAACATCGTCTCGTAACAGGTAGCCACGAACAGTTTCAATATCTTGCTCACGACCTATAAGTGAGGTCAGAGGAGTGGGTAAATTTATGATAGTAGACGACTCGGATTGCGCAAGCGAAGTTTTGACGACAGAGGACGAAGGTAATATCGCAGAGGTTAGCGGGGCATTGCGGTAGCCTAATCGTGCCCAGTTGACCAAGACGTCATGGTTTTCGGACACGATGCCCAGACAGCTAGCCAACAATTCTGCCACTTGCTTGGACGGTCGGCGGCTACCGGCTTCGATCTTTTGGATGGTGTCGCGCGAACAACCGACGCGCTCGGCGAGTTCCCATTGGGTGAGATCCATCTCATTCCGGCGCTGTCTTAGCCACTCACCGAAAGATATTCTCTGCTCCATCTCGTTTGGTCTCCTTTTGAGAGGATAAAGAGATAGACTGATATTTACCTTGGAATAGAGTTGTCACTTTTTTGTCACATTCTAGGGCGCATCACATACAGTCATTCCGTGGTATACAAATAGCGCACTCAATATGCTGATTAGGACAAGAAGTACCTGTGAGTAAATACACCGAGAAAGATTGCTTTCAAAAAGACATGCCTCATCAGTCATCACATCTTTTTCTGGTACGGGTATGGCTTGAAAAAAACGCCAAAGGCACATATAGCGTGAGACTGTATGGCAGAGTACAGGATGTCTCGACTGGTCAAGCACATTATTTTCGCGGTTGTTCAGAGTTGGCGAAGGTGATGCGACGGATGATTCCCCAGAGTCAAGCCGCCAAGTCAGACGAAATTGCAAGTGGCAACAAACACGAGGACAAAGTATAACCGATGGCTTTGGTGCAGACCTCGACATTCATGAAGAATTCTGGAATGGTGGAAATGAAATGAAGCAAAAGCATTATACAACTGAATTCAAAAACAGAGGTAATGAGGTGTTCAGACGTATTTTAAGTTTTGGTAGCTTTATCTTTATCGCGCTTTTCATCTCGGTCCTTTTTAAACCACAGCAGGTTTCGGTGGCATCCGCACAAACATCGGTGGGAACTATTGCGTACGTCGTACCTAATGACACGACGGGAGATGAAATTTGGCTGATCGAACCCAATCGGAGGAATGACCGCCAGATTTATAGCACCGGTCAAGCCGATCCATACTCGGTTCGTGGAATCAGCGGCTTGGCTTGGCGACCCGACGCGCGCGAACTGGTTTTCGCCAGCGACCATGAAAACGATTGTTCGTGGTATGCCTCAGACCTCTACGCGATTCTCGGCGATGGGAGTGACTATCGCCGAATCACGAACGCTCCCGCGTGTGCCGCTTTGGCGAACTATCCTAAAGGGACGGTGGTAGTGTCAGCGCCCGGTGCGGATGGCTTTTACCAACTCTATGTCCAAGGATCACCGAGCATTAATAATGTTCCTCCCGGCGGTGGAGTAATTACATTCGACAACGTGGCTGACTTGGGCAACACCATTCAGCCCGTGGTCGCGATCAATGGCAAGTACCGGTACATGACTTCTGTCGCCCCGGATGTAAAAGCTGGGCAGACCGTTGATGCCGGCGTCGTATCCCTCACTACAAGTAGGAATGACGCACTGGGCGCGTACGGACCAGCCTGGCGCAGTGATGGATCGCGGATCGGTTATTCCTTTGGCTGTGCTGAGCTTTACGGAATTGCGGACCAGCCGCCAGCCGGGAACATCGGACAACCCCTCTTCAATTCAAGCCAAGCGACTCCTTGCGCGATGGCATGGGGACCGACCGCGAGCACGGCGAATCAGATTGTCTATTACAATTACTCAGGCGACCGAGGTATTTATCGTACGACCGAGGGAAGCTCAAGTGCAGGGACGCGACTGGTCGCGTACTTCGGTGATGATGCTGTGAATTTTGTGCTTGCGCTTCAGTATCTGCCCAATGCTTCAGGCATTCTCTTTTCCATCCCAGATAACTGGGGTGACTCTTCCAACATCTATCGCTACGACTTTGCTTCGGATACCTTGACCAAACTGACATTTTACACCGACCAGTACGCGCGTGATTTTGCAATTTCTCCCGATGGACAAACGATTATCTTTGAACTCGCACCTTTTGATTGGCAGTGTGTATGGGGTTGTGCTTCAGATCTATGGACGATGCGGATCGATGGATCGAATCAGCAGTTGTTTAAAAGCAATGGTTCGCATCCAGCGTGGAGTACCAATGCGGTCCAGTTACCCAAGGCGCCTTCCAAGCTGTTCTTGCCACTCGTGGTGCGGTGATAGAGTTCGCTAAACTAAAACGCTTATTCCAACAATGAGTGCGAATAGAATGCCACAAAGTGAACCAACGATAACAAGGGGTGAAGCATGAATATCTTGACTCCACGTGAGAAAGAAATCACAGTGCTGGTCGCCACCGGTGCCAGCAACAAGCAAATCGCAAGACAGTTATTTATCAGCGAGAACACAGTCAAGACCATCTTAGCCAAAGTGTTTGAAAAGACCAGTTCGCAATCTCGCACCGAATTGGCGGTTCGTTGGCTGTCTTCACAAAACCTGGTGACTAGGCCGCTGGCAGTCGCCTAAGAGATCGTTATATGCTTTTCAAAGGAGTTGTACCATGTCTAGTCGTGAGCAAAAGCTTGGTCGTGCTGCAATGCATTCGACCTTGGCTGCGGTATTAGTGTTGTTTGTGTTAACGGTAATACTTTTGTTGTTTGTTAGCACGCCGATAACGAATGCGGCGGCGATGGCAACTGCGCCCGCTGCTCAGCCGGCCGTGGCCCTTCCAGGGACAGGAACAACCAAGGTCTATTTACCCATCGTCTTCAAGCCATCCAGCCCAACGACGGCTTCTCCCTATGCCGCCGCCCTCTCCCAGGCGCTTGCCAAGTGCGCGGGCACGACGCTCAACCAGGTCTGTTACGCCAGCGGCAACGTCACGCTCGTCGGCGGTGGACCACTGACCACTCCCGGTCAGGTCGCCACTCTCGACGGTGTCTCCGGGTTGACGCTCGTCTCGCCGGACGCCAGCCACTGGAGCGTTGCCCTGATGCGGCTGGCAGCAGATTCGCCTATGCCTGATCTCGGACTGACTGTGCTCGCGTTCGGCAACGTCACGATCCGCAATCTGACGCTGTTTCACGCCGCGGCTGGCAACGGTGACGTGGCACCTGCATTGTCGTTCAGCAGCAGCCCTGTGCCCGGTCAAGACCCCGTGACCGGAGGCCTCATCGTCTACAATCCCAGCCACGAAGAGCCGCTGTCCATCATGCTTAACAGGGCGGATCTCACCCTGGCTTCGTCCGCCGTGATCGGGGCCTCCAGGGGGACGATGAGCGTGATAATGTCCACCGGCAGTGCCCTCGTCCACACCGCCGCTGGCGACGGCGCGCTCATCCAAGCGCATCAACTGAACGTGCCCCTCGACGGTAACGGGGACGCCGCTGGCGCGCCCACGCCTCCAACCAAGATGGGCGACAACGCGCTGGTCGCCATCGCGCCGACCGACAAAGGCGACCCGCTGGCGACGGTCGTGCCGCCGCCATCCCCCCAGGACAGCAAGGCAATTATCGATGCCATGTACAACTTGACGATCGACGCCTACGACCGCTGCATGGCGGGCAACAGCCGCCAGGTCTACCGCATGATGTACTACGCGCGGATTCTCCAATACTACGCATCCTTATATCCGAACATTTTAACGGACTCCCTCATGGACGATTACGACAAAAAGTTCAGGCAGTGTGCGACCTTCGAAATCGAGTTCAACAGCGTCATTTCCGTGACGTCGCCGATAGATTGGGGCAGCATGTACATCCAGGGGCAGGGGATGATCGTTAGCTACGGCATGGACGGCAACCTCTTCCAGATGGCGAACATGCCCCTCACCCACCTGCGCTACGACATCACCTTTGCGATGCAGCAGTGCCTCAATCTTGAGATCACCGATGGAGTGCTATTCAACTATGACGGCTACATGCGGATCAACCGCAACGGGCTGGATATCAGTACGACGATGACTCCCGTGGACATCTGGGAACACACGATCTTTACCTGCGCTGAACCATCGTTCGAGATGGCTAACCCCGCACTCTGGCAACTCCTGTTCGACAAGCTTCACAGGAGCGAGTTCATTGAAATGGAAGGCAGCTACCGGTTTACAGGGGCACACTGGAAGTACACGGGCAACCACATTCTGGCGGAGGCGATCTTCGAGCGCGAGGTGATAGACTTGGGTGGTCAGGAGGTTGATACAGGAAATACGTGGCTGATCATGCTCCACAGACCGGGGGGCAATTGACGTTGATAGGGTGTTTGCAACTTTTGATGTGTGGCTTCGTCGGTCTGATCATGCTGATCGTTGTGTTAGCTCAGATTGGATTCGGTTATGAACGCTTTGCCTCCGGAAGACCCCAAACACTATCCACCTTGGGATGCTTGATCGAGGTTGAGCATCCCAAGCTGCATTTGTATTGTACGGGGACCGGTGCGCTCGCTGCATGCACCAAACGCCGTGCCGTGCCAAGGGGTTCCGTCTTCGAGTGCCAAGAGTGCGGGTGTCTGCATACCGTAGGTCTCCGAGGAATCGATTCGACGGGTGCTAGTACACATCCGGAGTCAAGTCAGGTGTTGCCAAGATTTCTTGTGTAATCCGTTCTAGCGTCTTGGCTTGGGTACGGAGACTGATTACTTTAATTTGCTCTGGCGTGAGTTGCGTTTCCAATTGCGCGCCTAGTTGTTCAGCCAGACTTTTGGTTTTGGCATGACTGGCAGGGTGGCGCAAGATAAATGCCACCAGTTCCATTGCGAACTCGCCGGCTCCGATTTGAGCGTACACCGTCGCCAATCCCATCAACGCATCAAGAGTTGACATCTTTTCCTGCGCCTTGGTCGCAATACTCAACGCAGTACGGAAAATGTTTTTTGCCTCACGCGCATCGCCCATGGACAAGGTGAGGTATCCCAATCTGCAATACGCTCCTGGCAAACTCAGCGTGTTTCCAATTTCCTGTAACAGCGCAATACTCTGCTCAAACAACGCGCGCGCCTTTGCCGTCTCTCCGAGACCTTCTTCCGCCCGCCCTAAAAGACCGAGCGTTACGGAGATGTAGTGACGATCGCCCAGTTCCTGTGCAAGTGGTAAAGCTTCATCCGCGAATTCGCGTGCTTGGATGAACTGATTGAACCATAGGCACACAAAGCCCAGACCGGTGAGAGCGGAAAGAATTAGATTTGGAATCCCCAATCGGCGAGCAATGGTCAGCGCCTCCTTGTAATAAAGTTCGGCGTCCGCATACGCACCCTGGGCACGTGCAATGTAGCCCAGATGAGAATTGCACATTCCGACTTCGTACTCGCATTCAGCTATCCGACTCAGTTCAAGACTTTCACGCAGATAGACCTTTGCCTCATCCAGTAATCCCAATGCTATTGCTGCCCATCCGAAAAAACGGAGCGAATAGCGAAGGACCGTCTTATCGCCAAGTGAGCGAAGTAAATCGGTACACCGACGATGCATTGCATACGCCTCATTGGGTTTGCCCAAACATCGGATGAAGTTTGCTTGATTGGTCTGCATGTCCAGCAACGTGATCTGCCGGTCTCTTTCAGCAAGCGGATCAGTTTCTTGGAAGGATTGCAACTTGTCAGCCGCTTCACGAAAGATGGACTCGCCTTCGCGATACCAGCCATGGAATTCGTAAAAGCGCAGCAAAGCAAAAGAAATTTGGCTCAATCGAGCAATCTGACGCAAATCAATTGCCCACGCCAACGCCAGACGAATGTTGGCGATCTCGGTTGCCAGTTCCACCAGCGCTTCTTTCTGACGATGACTGAACAGGCGATTCTCCTCCTGCTTGACAAAAGTGAGATAATAATCGCTGTGCCGGTCGCGGGTTGCCGTTTGGTCTGTGGGATCGGTGGCGAGCTTCGTCGCGGCGAATTGCCGCACGAGTTCGTGCAGATCATACCGCCCGGATCCGGTTCGACGCACGAGCGATTTGGATACAAGCGTGGAGAGCATTGTCAAGGGCGCGTTCGCCACACGCTCGCTGGCTTGCCGCTGAAAGCCACCCCGAAACACTGACAATTTGCTCAACACACCTTGTTCCTCTGCCGTGAGCATTCTCCACGATTGATCAAACACAGCACGCATCGCGCGATGTCGCTCCGGCAAATCGCGCATGGCTGTCGCCAAGAAATCCAAATTCTGTTCGATCTGGTCAGCAATTTCTCGCGAAGATAGAGTTCGTACCCAGGTCGCCGCCAATTCAAGCGCGAGCGGCATCCCCTCCACCAAATGGCAGATGCGCGCGACTCCGATTCGCTCCTCGGCGGTGAGAGAATACCCGACACGCGTACGGTGCGCATGTTGAACGAACAATGCTACCGCGCCATAGTCCTCGAACTTTTCGGTTTGCTCATTTTCAGGAACGGTCAGTCCTACAACCTCAAACACCCATTCACTTTGCACATGCAGTGATTCACGCGAGGTGCAAAGCAACTTGACCGCTGGGGCATGTTGCAAAATATCGGTGAACAATTCGATTCCGTTCAGCAAATGCTCGACATTATCCAGGACGAGAAGCATTTGCTTATCACGCAAATAACGAAAGATTTGGAGTTGGGGATCACTTGAACCGGAAAAGACCAGATCGAGAGCAGCCGCAATGGCTGGAACAATGCCTTCAGTTGAACCAACCGAAGCAAGGGGAACGAACACTGTCCCGTGAACAAACGCTTTACATTGTTGCGAAGCGACTTGAAGTGCGAGGCGCGTCTTGCCAATTCCACCAGGACCCACGAGACTGATCAGTCGGCATTGTGGATCAGCAAGCAGCTGTTGTAAATCCTCCAACTCGCATTTACGTCCAATGAACGGAGTCAATGGCAGGGGAAGCGGACGAAGGGCAAGCGGCGGAGTAGGTGAGACATCACCCTGTTGAGACACCAATTCGCCGCGACTAATCTGTGCGAGCAGTTCGCGCGTCTCGAATGATGGTTCGACGCCTAATTCATCGGCAAGCACGCGTTGGCAAGTCTCGTATTGACGCAAAGCGGCGCTGCGTTCACCACTCAGTGCAAGCAACCGCATCATTTGACGATGGGCTTCCTCGCGCCATGGATCCAGTTCTAGTTGACGTGAAGAATAACGACATGCTTGTTCATAATCGCCACGCTGTTCATGGTAATCTGCCAAATGTGCCAGTGCTTCTAAGGCGGAGCGATGAAGTGACTCGCGCTGGATTAAAGCCCATTCCTCAAACTCCGCGCTATCCTTAATGAAGAATTGTTGCAAAAACTTGCCACGATACAATTCAACCGCTTGTTGCAAGTGGGCTGCACATTCGGCGCAAATCTTTTTTGCCGGGTGCTGGTGTGCATGACAAGCCGTAAGATGCGTCTTGAATACGACCACATCGAGCGTATAGTCGCTCGCACTGTTGAATTGAATTTCGTCGTGCGTAATGAGGAGATAGGGAGGTTGGGCAGTGCGGTCGCCGATGGCTCGACGGATGTTGAAGAGAGCTTGCCGCAAATTGTGGCGGGCAGTTTCCTCGGGAAAGTCAGCCCACAAGAGTCCAATCAATTCCTCGCGACGATGAGGGCGGTCCGATTCAACCGCCAGGTAAAGCAAAAGCGCGCACGCTTTATCGGATCCAAACGTCGCGAGGGGTGTGTCATCGGCGCTAAATTGCAGCGATCCTAAGATACCCAGTCTTAGGCACGGCATAGTCCTTCTCCAGTTTGATTTCTACTCTGGGTCGGTGACTACAACAACGTATTTTTGATGTGAACAGCCGGATGTCATCATAGGATGACGTCCGGTGTTTTGCTATGCATTGACGGTGCTATGACGATCTGATGACGCTGGGTTGCTAGAATGCTCTCGTGAACAATTCCTCTTGTCCTTCCCAAGAACCAGATCAACCAAATAGGTATCACTCGTACCTGTTGCGATTGTGGTGTGTGAAAGGGTCAGCGTCATGCGGTTGGCAAGCATCGCTAGAGGAGCCGCGCACTGGTGAACGAATTGGTTTTCCTAATCTGGAACAGCTCTTTGTATTTCTGATGGAGTTAGACAATGCTCGATCAGACACCTCTGCAGTTGAATAATGGCTTGGGTAAAGCCGGCAATGTCAGGCAAAACGATTATACACGAAATTCAAAAAAGGAGTACCTCCATGTTCAAACGAATCATCGCTTTGGTAGTCGTAAGCGTTTTCTTGGTTGTGTTTTCGGCACAATACCATTCGGTGGATGCCGCACAAACATCAGTTGGGACCATCGCCTACGTAGAGCGCTCGACAGGCGATATCCACGTGATCTCGCCCGACGGCACGAACGATCGGGTGCTCTGGACCAACCCCGACCCTGATCATACGCCGATCTCTCTCGCCTGGCGGCCCGACGGCCGCGAGCTGGCTTTCTCTAGCCAGCACGAGTGGCAGTGTTCCATATACGACAGCGACGTTTACGCCATCCGCTCCGACGGGACCGGCTACCGACGCATCACCAACGCGCCGACCTGCGCCGAGCTCGCCGGCCTACCCAAGGGGTCGGTGACGGTGTTTGTCCAAGACGTGTTCGGCAGCTCATTTGTCTACGTGGCGGGCGCGCCGGGGCTCAAGAGGGCCCAATTGGGCACCATGACGTTCGACAACGTTGCGGATTTCGGCCCGGGCGTGCTCCAGCCCTCCGTCGGCATCGCCGTGCTGGATCGCGTGGTCGGAGGTCCGCCCTACGCGGACGTCCAGCCGGGCCAGACGGTGCCGGGCGGAAGTCTTTACATTGAAGACACCTACACTATCCGCGGCTGGGGCGCGGGCAAGGTCTCCTGGAAGGCCGACGGCGCGATGCTCAGCTATAACAATCGGCTCGGCACGGCGATCAACGCGATCTCCCCGGTCCCGACCTACGGGAGCATGGGCGACGCGCTGCCGCTTGTTCCGAACGCCAGCACGTCCCGTCATTCGTGGAACCCGACCCTCGCCGGCAGAGATCAGTATCTCTACTACTCCACCGACATGAAAAGCGACGATGCGCACGGGATATTTCTGAACACCGTCGGCGACGCATCGGGCGGCGAGAGGCTCTACCACCCTGCCTGGCCCCTTTTCTTCCAAATGTTCGACATAGAATGGCTGCCGGACGGATCCGGTTTCCTCTTCAGTATGAGGTACATGTCGGGGTGGGACCCCGTCTACACATGCGCCGGCCAGGACTACCACACTTGCCACAACATCTTCGAATACGATCTTGCCACCCACCAGATCACGCAGCGGACCAATATCGACGACCAGAGCGTGACGGGCATGGCCGTCTCGCCCGACGGCCAGTATATCGTCTTCGAGCGGACGACGGACCCGGTGTTCGATCCGACGAGCAGCCTGTGGATCATCAACCGCGACGGCACGGGCCTGCGCAAGCTCCTTGACGATGCGGGACGGCCTGCCTGGGGTCAAACTCCACAGATTCCAGTGCCCACGATCACCAGTCTCAATCCATCCAGCGTCTTCGTTGGCGCCCCTGCATTCACCCTCACGGTCAATGGCACGAACTTTGTGAGCGGATCGGTCGTGCGCTGGAACGGGAGTGCTCGCGTGACCACGTACGTCAACGACACCCGGCTGACTGCCAGCATCCCCGCCGCCGACATTGCCACCGCCGGATCCGCGAGCGTCACCGTCTTCAATCCGGCGCCAGGCGGAGGCACGTCCAACGCGGCGACCTTTTCAATCAATAATAACCCGGCACCAACGATCGCCAGTCTCAACCCATCCAACGCCAGCGTTGGCGGTCCTGCATTCACCCTCACGGTCAACGGCGCCGGCTTTGTGAACGGCTCGGTCGTGCGCTGGAACGGGAGTGCTCGCGCGACCACGTATGTCAACGGCACCCGGCTGACTGCCAGCATCACAGCCGCCGACATCTCCACAGTCGGGACCGCGAACGTCACCGTCTTCAACCCGGTGCCAGGCGGCGGCACGTCCAACACGGTAACCTTCCCAATCATAGATCGCACGCAACTGACCCACAGAGTATACCTGCCCCTTGTCAAGCGTTGACGGGAATGGTGGCGCAACGGGCGGCAGTCTCGAACCAGAGGTGGCCTCACCCCAACGACCAAGGGACACTCTAGAACGACACTTGTATCTGTTCCTGCAACAGGAAGAAAAGAAACGAAAATGGGAATCGCTCGATCCACAGCCTCGAAAGCTAACGCTATGCAAAGCAAGGTGTCACGTGTCCTGATCATTCTATCTCTGCTGGGGCAAACACTCCCTGTATGAGCTCGTGGGCCGAGCGACGTTGCCAGTAGTGGAAACGCCACAAAACAAAGTGAGGGAGACGTGTATCCATCCGATCTATCGCTTTGTCCGAAACGACACGAGGTGAAACATGCATAACTTGACTCCACGTGAGAAAGAAATCACAGTGCTGGTCGCCACCGGTGCCAGCAACAAGCAAATCGCCAGACAATTATTTATCAGCGTAAACACGGTCAAGACCATTTTAGCCAAAGTGTTTGAAAAGACCAGTACGCAAACTCGCACGGAATTAGCGATTCGATGGCTGTCTTCACAAAACCTGGTGAACATGCCGCTAGCAGTCGGCTAACTGATCGTTATATCAAAACGATTATCAGAAAGGAGTTGTACCATGTCTAGTCATCAGCGAAAGGTTGGTCGTGAGGGAATGAATTCGACCCTGGCTCCAATATTGGTGGTATTGGCGTTAACGGTAATTCTCTTGCCGTTCGTTGGCACACGGACAACGAATGCGGCTGCTGTAGCAGTCGCGCCCGCTAGTCAGCCGGTCCTGGCGCTTCCAGGAACAAACACAACCAAGGTCTATCTACCCATCGTCCTCAAGCCATCCAGCCCGCCGCCGGCTTCTCCCTACGCCGCCGCCCTCTCCCAGGCACTTGCCAAGTGCGCGGGTACGACGCTCAACCAAGTCTGTTACGCCAGCGGCAGCGTAACGCTTGTCGGCGGTGGTCCACTGACCACGCCGGGACAGGTTGCCACGCTCGACGGTGTCTCCGGGCTTACGCTCGTCTCGCCGGATAAGGACCACTGGAGCATTGCCTTGTTGCGGTTAGCCGCCGATTCACCAACGTCCAACTTTGGCTTGACCCTGCTCGCATTCGGCAACATCACGATCCGCAATCTTACGCTGTTTCATACTGCGGTCGGTAACGGTGACGTAGCACCTGCGCTATCGTTCAGCAGCGGCCCCGTGACCGGTCAAAAAGCCGTGACCGGAGGCATCATCGTCTACAATCCCAACCATGAAGAGCCGCTGTCCATCCGCCTCAACGGGGCTGATCTCACCCTTGCCTCGTCCGCCCTCGTCCAGGCGCAACCCGGGGTGAAGATGACCGTGATGATGGCAACCGGCAACGCCCTTGTTGACACAGCCGCTGGCGACGGCGCGGTCGTCCAAACCCATCAACTGACCGTACCCCTCGACGGCGACGGCAATGTCGCGGGTGCGCCCACGACCCCAACAGCGATTGACCAAGCTCAGTTGGACGACATGAACGACCTGCTGGAGCCTCTCGTGCCGGAATTGCCTGTGGACCTGAATAGAGAGCTCCAAGACAACCTGGACCAGTTTGACGCCGCTCTGTACCTCTGCATACAGGGCAACAGCCGCCAGGTTTACCGCGTAATGTACTATGCGCGTCTTCTCAAGATGTACGAATCCCATTATCCGTCGGATCGGATGAGTCTGATCAACTTCCAGGTCACGAACTGCGCGACCTTTGAAATCGAGTTCAACAGCGTTATTTACTCGACGTTGATAAGTGCCTCGGGAAGCATGTACATCCAAGGGCAGGGGATGATCGTCTAATACGACATGGACGGCAGACTCGTCCAGCCGGCTCAAATGCCCCTCACCCACAAGCGCTACGACATTGTCGATGCTGGAATAGGAGCAGTGTGCCCCTACCAGCATGTGCTCACCAACGGCACGCTGGACCTTTTTGACAGTTACATGCGGATCAACCACAATCGCCTGGACATTAGCACGAAGGTGAATCCCTGGGGGATCGACGAACACACTATCTTTAGCTGTCCGCAGGGTACATTCGATCTCCAATCCTTGGCGCACTGGCGGACCTTGTTCATGTACCTGCACCAGAGCGAGATGGTTGACAACCAAATGGTCTACCTGTTTACGCCGGAACACTGGAAGTACACGGGCAACCAGATTCTGGCGGAGGCAATCTTTAGCGGCCGGACAGCGTATAGTGGGTTTCTTACCGGAGACACCTGGCTGGTCATGCTCCACAGACCGGGGGGCAACTGATGACGAATTTGTTCACTGGTCTGCGGAACAACGCTCAAATGACAAAGTAGTACTAGGCAGAAAAGGAAGAGAAAGAAAAAAACGAAACGAATCAACAAGATTGGTTTCGCATCAATGCCGCCTCCGGACAGATCATCAGTTTGACGGTCAGCATCCTCAATTGGGGCGGCTCAATCTGGATGTCGTTGACTCTTGAGGATCAAGCAGGAACCTCGTTGGACACAGACACTTTAAGTTCACCCAATATCACCTCTGATGTTCTGAGCTGGGTATCGAACAACTCATCACCCTCGGCCTACTTACTCAAAGTCATCGCCACTATCAACACCGATAATCCGTTGGTCTACAAATTTGATGTGCAAATGAGCCAGCAAAATGATGGCGGTGCGCCAGGCGACGCAGGCGACAATTTCGATTCAGCGCGCACCATTGCGATGAGTCCGCTAAACCCATCCCTGACTGTCTCCGGCAACCTGTTGGCTGCCGCCGAAAAAGATGATTACTTTTTGATCAAGCTGCCGCAAACCCCAGTGGAGGAGGTACCGGCCCGGTACTGGTTCGAAGTGGGGGCGAATAACTGGCCGTCTGCCTGCTCGTCGTACATCCGACTGTACGTATACGACTGGCAGCGAAACCCGCTCACCAGTTTGGGAAAGATCATCAATGCGCCGTCAACGGCAATCTTCACCGAAGAGGTTACCAATTGTGGCTCGGATGGCTGCTATTTTCGAGTGTACTCGGGTTATTCAGGCAATAACCCGGTCAGCTACACGATCCGGGCAGCACCAATCAGATTTCTCTCTGTACCGCTGGTGATAAAATAATCTGTCGGCTCAAGTCCAAGCACAACGGCAAGACACATAAAATAAATGGTCAATTAATTGAAAAGCACACGAGTCATGATGAGATCGTGTGCTTTTCTTCTTTCAGACCATGAGGTGATCGGTTATTTAGCTTCAAATCGATCACCGTTTTCAACGAGTGGGCGAAACAGGGCTCGAACCCGTGACCCCTTGCGTGTAAAGCAAGTGCTCTACCAGCTGAGCTATTCGCCCGACAAAGCGCATTATAGAATTTTACTTGGTGTTTGTCAAACAATCGGTGCGGCGATATAATCCAACGCAATGCAAAATACCAATGACAATCTTTGGACAAGTGGTTTTTTCAACGAGCGATTTCCCGCGCCGATTTCGCCTCTGGGTTGGTCTCTGATCGGTCCGTTGATCGAAGAACTCGCGTTGCGCGACCCTCTGCGTTTTCTCGGTTATCCAGATGCTGATAAAATTCCTCTGACGCGATTGTGGCGTGGTCACCCGTACGCCAACGCGCTCGCGTTTCACATTTTTTACAAGGTCTTCCCTGATTTCATTTTGCCCGAAGATGCTAATCGATATTTTCCCAACGGCGATGTCGGGCTACGCAAGCGCGCGCCATACCCGCGCTGGATCGATGCGCCGCGTTTTGTGTTTTCACTTTTTCGTACGTTCTTCTCCGATCCGTTCAACGTTTCGCCGCTGAACAATTATCGCCATTGGGCACGATACACGCGCAAGCATGACCGTCGCATTGCTGCTATTCGCGCGCGATTGAACGAGTTGGCGAACGCAGAGTCGCAGACAATTTTTGCTGCCTTGCGTGAGGTGGAGAACCTTCATCGCGACTTGTTGCGGATTCATCGCTGGAGTTTGATGGATGCCGATCTGACATTCGGCTTGCTCAAACGCTTGGTCGGTTCAGACGATGCGGCGTACTTAGTGGCTGATGTGCCGAACAAGACGATGGAAGTAGACGCTGCATTGAGGCAAATGACAAATGACAAATTACAAATGACAAAATTTTTGGAAGATCATGGACATCGCTCGTTCTCGCTCGACATTGCCGTGCCGACGTTTGCCGACGATCCTAGTCAAGTGACTCGGCTCTTGCAATCAATGACCGCTGACCACGGACCGCAGACTGCAAATCCGGCGGTCGGCAGTCAGCGGTCGGCGGTTTTTCGTGCGGTGGCAGCACTCGCGCGCCATTACGTCGCGCTGCGCGAAGATCAACGCTACTACTGGCAGAAAGCGCTGGCGTTGTCGCGCCACTTGTACCTGCTTCTGGCAGACCGACTCGTTGCCGATGGCGTGATGGCGAATCGAAATTTAGTTTTCTACGCAACGCATGAAGAACTCGCCAATTATTTCGAGCAGCGGTTACCTAAGGACGAATTGGCGCAATCCATTGCCACACGGCAAGCCGAATGGCTGGTGTATCAGCACGAGTTTGAGCAATCGCCGACAGAATCGTATCCGGCGTTCTTGACGGCAGATTCATATACCTTATCGACGCAAACGACGACTCAATCCCTCACTCCGAATAATCAATGGCGCGGTCGCGCGGTCAGTCCTGGCATCGCGCGTGGCGTGGCACGCCTCGTTCAAGCCGCCAACGGTTTATCGCGTGTTCAGCACGGCGAGATTCTGGTCGCGCCATCGACCGACCCAGCCTGGACGCCGGTCTTTGCGCGAATCAGCGGACTGGTTGTCGAACGCGGCGGCGTACTCTCGCACAGTGCCGTCATCGCGCGTGAGTATCATGTACCTGCGGTTGCCGGAATTCCCGGAATTCTGGACAAGATTAAGGATGGAGACGTGATTGAGGTAGATGGAAGTAGGGGAGTGGTGAGTGCTATACGATAGTGAGATAGTTCGGTAGTTCGGTGGATCGTTGGTTGGTGAGAAAGACAACAACGAATTGAGAAATAAACGAATAGCAGAAATTTGCTGATTCCCCAATTCGTTGTTGTGTTGTTTCCAAAAGCAAACGCCCGATGACTTGTCACGGAACATCATCGAGCGTTTCTATTTCAGCAAGTAACCAACTAGCAAACTACCCAACTATCGCACTTTTGCACTATTCTAACCTAACTGCTTTGCTCAGCGTCGCGACCAACAACTTGACCGCGTTTTGCACATCGTTGAAATCGACCATCTCTGACGGCGAGTGAATGTAGCGCGTTGGAATCGAGAGACAGCCGGCAGGCACTCCTTCGCGCGTGGTCTGCATCGCCATCGCGTCCGTCGTACCGCCGACGAGCACTTCGAATTGATACGGAATCTTCGCTTCCTTGGCGGTATCGGCGAGCAAGTTCTTCACCGCCGGATGCGCGAGCATTCCGGAATCTTTCACCTTGATCGCAGGACCTTTCCCCAATGCAATCGCCATCCGATTGGCTTCGGGTGTGTCGCCGGTGCCGGTCACATCGACCGCGATTGCCAGGTCGGGTTGAACGCCGAACGCCGATGTGGTTGCGCCGCGCAAGCCGACTTCTTCTTGCACCGTGAAAACAAAATACACATCGTCAATCGATTTTTTCAACTGCTTGAGCGTCTCGATCAGCACGACACAGCCAATGCGATCATCCATCGCTTTGGAAACGATGCGGTCGCCCAGGTCGGCAAAGTCGCGCCAAAAGCCCGCCGCATCGCCCACGCCGATGGTCGAATCGACGGCATTGGTTGCGCCGACATCGATAAACATCTTGTCAAGTTTTACTTCGGTGTTCGATGTGTTCTTGACTTCGCGACCAAACACGCCGGTCACGCCGTTGGCGAATCGACAGCGAGAACCATTGAGGTTGATGGGATTCACGCCGCCGATGGGCGCAAAGCGCAAGAATCCTTTTTCGTCGACGTGCGTCACGATCACGCCGATCTCGTCCATGTGCGCGGCGAGCATGATTTTTTTGCGCGGGGTTGCGCCCGTCCCTTTTTTGCGCGCGATCAAGTTGCCGAGCGCATCGACGCGAATCTCATCGACCATGCCTTTGATTTCATCGCGAATGAAATCGCGGACAAGCTGCTCATGTCCCGAGGGTCCAAAAATTTCCGTGATTCGCTTGGTCAAATCTTTGAGCGGATGCAATCCGTTGGATTTCGATTCTTCATTTTCCATCAACGGAAAATGAATTGCCTTTTTTGCAGTTGCCATATTGCCTCTTGTTGGGCAAATTGCCAATTTGCCCTACGTTGTCTACAAGTTCTCCAAACCCTTGCCCAGCTTGGGCAGAGTCTTGGTCATCAACGCAATCGTATTTTCAAAATCTTGTTTGCTGAGCAAGCTGACGGGCGAATGAATGTAGCGCGTCGGCACGGCGACCGAAACACCCGGCGCGCCTTCGCGGGTGATATTGATCCGCCCCACATCGGTGCCGCCCGCCGTCAGTTGCCTAAATTGATACGGAATCCGATTTTCTTTCGCGGTCTCGATGAGCAAGTTTACCAAGCGGCGATCCGAGATCAAGCTATTGTCCATGAACGTGATCGCTGGACCATTGCCAAGGCGCGTAACCGGTGATACGTCTTTCGTCTTGGGTGAATCGTCGCACACCGTCGATTCGAGCGCGAACGCGCAGCTCGGTTCGATGGCGTACGCCGCCACGCGCGCACCGCGCGCCCCCACTTCTTCTTGCGTCGTAAACACGCCGTACAAATTGAACGGATAATCGCGGCGCAAAATTTCGACGAGCGTCGCGCAGCCGGTGCGGTCGTCGAGCGCCTTGCCCTTGACGAGACCATCGCCCATTTGCGCAAATTCAGTTGCGAACGTGGCATAGTCGCCGACCTTGACCAGCGCTTGCGCTTCCTCTTTTGATTTTGCACCAATGTCAATGGTCATCGAATCGCTATCCGTGACTTGCTCGCGCTCTTTTTGTTTGAGGAGGTGAATGGGCTTGGCGCCGACGATGCCAGGAATTTTATCTTTGCCGATCAATACCACTTTGCTCAACAACACGCGGTCGTCGATGCCGCCGACTTTGCGAAAGCGCAATAATCCGTTCGAGTCGTGATGCACGATCATCAAGCCGACTTCGTCCATGTGCGCGGCGATCATCACTTTCAAGTCTCTCGAGCGTGCGCTTTTCGCTTTCTTCAACGTGATGAGATTGCCCATCGTATCCACGCGATATTCGTCCACGCGATCCTTGACCGCGTCGATCAGAATCTCGCGCACTTCGGCTTCGTTCCCCGACACGCCTCGCGCGTTCGATAATTTTTCTAGCAGCATAATCTATTTTCTCTTTTTCGGGATCTTTCGCGTCGTTTCGCGTTTTTTTCGCGTTACGGTTTCTTCTATCGGTCCGCCGTTCACGTTCAGCTCGCGCAAAAATTTATCGTCGAGCGAAGCGCAGAATAGCGCGAGCAATCGCCCGATGCGTTCCAAATCGGTGAGACTGATGGTTTCGACTGAGGTATGCATGTAACGCAGGGGAATATCGATCAAGCCCGTCGGAATGCCTTCGCGCACGACCTGCATCGCCCACGCGTTTGTTCCCGATGGTCCTTCTTCGGGCGCAACCTTGAATGGAATTTCGTTCGCTTTGGCAAGCTCGGTGAGATGTTCGTAGACGAGCGGATGAATGTTCGGACCGATGGCGATGCCCATGCCGCCATTCAGCGGG
Source organism: Chloroflexota bacterium (assembly GCA_016215025.1). Lineage (GTDB taxonomy): Bacteria > Chloroflexota > Anaerolineae > UBA4142 > UBA4142 > JACRMI01. Next base: position 2,858 of record JACRMI010000060.1, on the reverse strand, counting down.
ATCGCATCGACGTCGCTGACGTTGGGTTGATCGGCGTGTCCAACATCGACGGCGATAGCGACATTGGGATTGATTTGGTACGTCGAGGTCATTGCGCCGCGCAAGCCGACTTCTTCTTGCACGTTTGCGACGGCGTATACATCCCACGCGTGCTTCATCGTCGCGAGTTGTTTGAGCGCTTCGGCAACCGTGACGACGGCGGCGCGATCGTCAAAGGCTTTGCCTGCGATGAGATTATTTTTCAAGGGGATCGTTTTGCGAGCGATGGTGATGAGGTCGCCGATTTCGACAAGCTCACGGACGCGCGCTTCGGGCAGACCCACATCCACCCAAAGGTCGTTCATCGGAATCACTTTGTCGCGTTCTTCGGCGGTGAGCACATGCGGTGGTCGTGCGCCAATAATGCCGCGCAATTCCTTCCCTCCGGGACCTCCGGCTTTGCCATGCACGATCACTTCTTGCGCAAGCAGCACGCGCACGTCAAAGCCGCCGACTTGGGTAAAGCGGAGGTAGCCCTGATCGATGTCGGTCACCATCAAACCGATTTCGTCCATATGTCCTTCGATCAAAACTTTGGGGGCGGGGGCTTTGCCGACGCCGCGTTTGAGCGCGATGACGTTGCCCATCGGCGTGACGGAGATTTCGTCGGCGTACGGTCTAAATTCTTCGATCACGAGTTCGCGGATGGCGTGTTCATAGCCGGACACGCCGTGCGCTTCGGATAGTTTCTGCAAAAAATCTTTGGCGGACACGAAGCTAGTGCCTCCTTGGGAAACAGTGTCGCCATTATAACATCAGGTCGAACCATGTCAATCTGGCAAAATGCGAAACCTGTTTGCATGAATTGTCAATTGGTGTTAGACTTGGCAAGATGCGCGGTGTGCCATCTTCTCTCACCAAACCGGAAATTTGCCCTCGAATCTCGCGAATCAGCGCTAATTTTCAATTTATTTGTGGGAATGCGCGTGATTGGTGGGAAATCAGAAATCATAAATCTAAAATTTGAAATCGAAACATGCCATCCTTACGCTGGTTGAAACGTCACGGCGCTTCCGAAACGCCAACTCACATAAAACTCATCGTCGGTCTCGGCAATCCGGGGCAACGCTACGCCCACAGTCGTCACAACGTCGGCTTTATGATCGTCGAGCGATTTGCGCGCGCGCATGATCTGCGATTTTCCCGCAAGCGTTTCAACGCCGAAATTGCCGAAGGCGAAATCAACAATATACGCGTGATGATCGCCAAACCACAGTCGTATATGAATCTCAGCGGCGAAGCGGTCGGCAAGCTGTTCAAATTCTTCAAGATCGAGCCGCATGATTTGGTCGTCGTTTACGATGATCTCGATCTGCCGCTGGGCAAGATGCGGATGCGAGCGAAGGGTAGTGCCGGCGGACACCACGGCATGGAATCGATCATCGCGCACATCGGTACATCCGATTTTCCACGATTGCGCGTTGGCATTGGGCGACCGAATCCCGAAGCGGATATCGATCACGTGCTGGGCACCTTTGATGGCGATGAGCGCAAGCTGATGGACGAAACGTTTGCGAATGCGTCCGACGCGCTTAGCGTGTGGCTCACCGATGGCATCAATGCAGCGATGAACAAGTTCAACTGAATGACAAATTACAATTGAACAAATGACAAATTCACCCAATGCGGTGTCATTTCGAGCGAAGCGAGAAATCTCTCCTGGACGACCAGACGCTTCGCGTCCTCGCTGCGCTCATCGGAATGACAAAAGGAGGACTCGATGAAGTATGGCTTGAGTTTTCCGAATGGCGGTCCATGCGGTGATGCGCGCACACTTGGCGAGTTGGCGCGTCTCGCCGAAGATTCCGGTTGGGATGGCGTTTTCCTCGAAGACTATATCGTTTGGCAAGGGCATCAGGATGTGCCGACGTATGATCCATGGATTGCGCTCGCGGCGATGGCAATGCAGACCAAACACATTCGCCTTGGCACGATGGTCACGCCGCTCTCGCGGCGGCGGCCATGGAAGCTGGCGCGTGAAGCCGTCACGCTCGATCATTTGTCGGGCGGCAGAGTGATTCTGGGTGTTGGTCTGGGCGAAACAAATTTAGATGTGAGTTTTTCGCATTTCGGCGAAGTGACGGACGATAGCAAGCGCGCCAAAATGGTGAACGAGTCGCTCGCAATTCTTGAGGGTTTGTGGAGTGGCGAGCCGTTTAGTTTTCACGGTGAACATTATCATATCGATGAGGTGACCTTTCTGCCGCGTCCAGTTCAGCAGCCGCGTATTCCGATTTGGATTGGCGGCGTGTATCGCAAGCCAGGTGCGATGGAGCGCGCGGCGCGTTACGATGGCGCGGCGCTTTACAAGTTGACCGGCGGCGATTTCACGCCGGACGAAATTCGCGACATCAAGTCGTACGTTGAGCAGCATCGCAAAAACAAAATTGCGCCGTACGACATTGCATCCGGTGGTCGTCATCGCGACGAAGACTGGAACAAGGATCGCGCGCTCATCAAATCGCTGGGCGAAGCTGGAATGACATGGTGGGTTGAGTACACGCCGCCGGAGTTGGGTGGCATTGAAGAGATACGCGCATACACCGCGCGTGGACCGTTGCGGGTTGATTGAATTTTCAGCCTGTCATCCTGAGCGGAGCGAAGAATCTCTATTGAACGCTGAGAGATTCTTCGTCGCTCCGTTGAATTCTAATTGGAATGTGATTTATAGTGTCGCTCCTTGAGTGACTTTCACTTTTGAAAATGAGACTGGCTGTCGTTAGGCAAATCGGCTCGACTGGAGTAAGATTGTGGTCTACCACAACCCAATCTTTCCTTCAGGAGTCACACCATGAGCAACAGCCAGCGCGTCTATCATA
>JACRMI010000161.1 GCA_016215025.1 Chloroflexota bacterium | reverse complement strand
TACTCGCTTATCGGCAACAACGCAACTACGCCACTTATTGTTCACATCGCCGTCAAAGACTCAAGCGCAAGGTTTGATTCTTACTTGGGCGTCTACTGAGCACAAAGTCTCGTAGTCATACGAAGTCTCGTAGTAATACTATGTATCCTCCCCAATGGTAACCAGAAGAATTAGTGACAGCATTGATTGGGTTAAAGCCAGAGTCTCGCATTCTAGGCCAATTGCCTGTATAGATTCTGGTGAGAGTCGAATAACCATTCAATGTAGGATTATACGGACCATCTTGGGGAAACAGATAGATACTGCCACCATCGCATGGCAGCAAACAACCATTACACCCCCATTGGGTGTAAGCATTTCGTGCGTCCCAATCTGCGCTTGCTCTTGTCCACCATACTTCCAATCTGTACGGTTGGTAGATGTTGCACCAATTATCACTATCGCACCAATTGTATGCATAATGCGTCTGGTGAGAGACAACACCACCCAAGTGTCCGTCTGCGTCCGTTCGAGAAACTGGGTAGTTATAATAACAACTTGTCAATGGAGCAACCTGACTATCCGTACAAGGACTTGTCTGCGGAGCAGGAACTGCATCTTTGGGACCTGTACGAATGATTGTCTCGCGAAAGTGAATTAACCCTGTTTTTGGATCTTTAGTCTCTGTACGTTCTATTCGAGTAATCGGCCAATCCTTGTCTTCAAAAGTAGGGCTGGGAGCATCTCGTTTGACGATGACCACTTTGTGTGAATCTGGTCCTTGCGCTGCAATTGAGCCGACAGTTATGCCCATCAACACCATCAACACCACAATCATTCCCAAGAATTTGACCCAGCGCATCTGAAACCTCCTGTAACCTGAGATACTCACCGAGTTCGTTCCGGTGGCATCTCCACCTTACTATGCTCTTCCTCCTTTCCACAACGGTCAAACTGACCATCTTGAATTGCCGCATTCGGCAACTTGACATTGCCAGTTCCGGCAAATGCATATTGCCGCTTTCGGCAACTCAGGTTATGGGTTGCCCAGGTTGTGTTTAATCGCCCACACCATCGCCTCGCGGTCAGAATGCACGCCAAGTATCGCATAAATATTTCCCAGGTGGTGACGCAATGTCCGTTCCGTAATGCACAGTTCTGCCGCAATCTGTTGGTTGCTTTTTCCCTGCGCTAACAAACGCAACACATCCAATTCGCGCTCCGTAAATTTTGGAGAATTGGATTGTTCAACGCTGACCCACGTCGCTATTTGTTTGGCAACTCCTTGGCTAAACCAACTTTCACCCCTCGCTACCGCTCGAACTGCCTGGATGATTCTTTCCGGCGGTTCATCCTTTAACACATAGCCAATTGCGCCAGCATTCAACATTCCACGCACAGTCTCGTCGTCGTAATGCACAGAGAAGGCAAGAACGTTGGTAGTCGTACCCATTTTTTGCAGGGTTGCCGCAACTTGCGTACCTGACATGCCTGGCATCTGGCAATCGAGCAAGACCTCATCGGGCTGCAAGGATTCGATCAAGCCCAATGCGGTTTCACCGTCGTTAGCATCCGCCAAGACGGTGACATCAGTTGGTGATTCAAGTACCTTTCGTAACCCTGCAAGCACGGTCGGACAATCATCGACGAGCAACACGCGGATAGCTTCGGTCATTCGTTTCTCCTTGAGAAAGTAGCGCACCAACAACCGAACAGGATTGAAATGACGAAACCATTAAACGAATCAAACCGGGGAAGATTGCGGAGAATCAAAGAGTTTACACCGATATTATACTTCAAGTACTCACGGAAAACTCACGGGAGAAGGTAAAGATTTTTTAACCTTGTTATGTATTCATCGCGCGCGACAAACGCCACAGACCCACAGCAATCGCCAACGCCATGAATGCGATTGAAAGCGCGGCGGCAACATCCAGCATATTAACACCAAACCAGAGGAACACAAACAGCGCGGGGTAAACGACGAGGTAGGACTTGATCGCGAACGGCAGCGGCGCGTGATACAAATTGCAAAGATAAAGCGTCAGATTGAACCCAGGATACGTCACGCCATAGATGCCAGCCAGGAATGGATTCATCCCGCCGTGCCATGCCAACCCAGCCACGACCACCACTTCGCGGATGTGGTCGCAGTACTGATCGAACAGCGCGCCGAACTGGGTGGCACGATTGGTCGCACGCGCGAGCGCGCCGTCCACACCGTCCAACGCAATCGCGACAACAAAGAGAATAAAGCAAATGCGCGGCTCAGTTGGCATGAGCCACACAATGATCGCCGCCAGAATCACCTGCGAGAACGAAACCATATTCGGCGAGACGTGCAGCGCGGCGAGCAGCTTGACCAGCGGCAAATAAACCGCGCGCAGAAGATTGCGCGCGGGCAAAAGAAATTTTCGTTCAAGAGCAGAGTAGGAATCGGAGGAAGAAGACATGATTCGTGTCGCCCCTGACACCGCCCGTCAGGGCAGGTGTTCGCGAGATTCGTGGGAGACTCAAAACTCAAACCGCTGAAAATCTTTGCCGACGACGACTTGGCGTTTGAAATTCTTTTTCGCTGCTGCATGAGCTTTTTTTGCATCGACGTGCGGCGGCAAATGCACCAACACCAGTTTCCTTACATCCGCGCACTGCGCTTGGATACCCGCCTGCAACGCACTCGAATGCCCCAAGTGCGATTCGATTAGCGAAGTCGATTCGTGAAAAAGAATATCTGCACCTTGCGCCAGCTCCGCCACCGGCTCGTACATTTCGGTATCGCTGGAATAAACAATAACCTTGCCAGACGATTTCGACAAAATCCGTGTCGCAACCGTCGGCAACAAATGTTTGGTCATGGTCGTCGTCACCGAAAAATCAGACGTTTCAAAAATCGGCAGACGGCTCTTTTTAGAAATGCGATGAAACTCGACCGGGAAGAAACCGAATTGGAGCCAGCGTTCCCATTCGAACGCGTGCATCATGGCACGCGCGGCGCGCAACGTCTCGGCGAGACCGTGAATATGCAACGTTTTCTTGCGCCCCGCCAGCCACAGGTCGAGCAAAAATACCGACAAGCCATAAATGTGATCGGGATGATGATGCGTCAATATCAAATGATCGATGCTGTCGAGCGAAACCTTCGCGGTGATGAGACGCGCAATCGGCGCGCCGCCGCAATCGATCAAGATAGAACCCTTCGCGCCAGTGACCACCATAAACGTATGTTCGCGATGCTCGTCGCTGAGCGCGGCACCGGTCCCCAGCAAGATGACCTGGGACATTCTACCTCCCGTAAAACCAGATTACGATTTGCGGCGTAATGTTCGCCTCGATCCAAGCCGCCGCCAAAAGCAGCGGCAAAACGACAAAGATAAAAATCTTGACCAAGTCTGCAAGCGCGCGCAAGAGATTCTGCCCCGCCGTCACACCCGCCGGCGGCGCAATGATCGATGCACCCAGGCGCAAGGCAAACGCCGTGGCGATGATCGCGGCAGGCAATTCAAAAATCCCATGCGGCAAAATAAACGCGGTGAAAAACGTGAGCGGGTCGGAACCCAGAAAACTCATCTCGCCGGCAAACACGCCGACAATGGCCATCGGCGCAAGCAGCAAGATGAGCGCGAGACTACCAAACGAAAAGAGACCCAGGAGCGAAGCGAGTAACAGCGACCGGACGTTGTTCGAAAAAATTGAGACTGTATCGATGCCGGGTAGAAAATTATAACCGGGCGTCGCCGCTTGAGACGTAAAAGTTTTTAAATCGACCTGAAGCGGAATCACGCCCGCTGGCAAAGGAAATCGCAGGGCGATGAGCCAACCGAGCGCTATGCCACCCAGCACGACCAGAAGCGTCATCACAATCGGCAAGCGGTTTTCGCGCAGGAGGCGCGGTACATCCTCGCGATAAACGCGCAACAACGAAAATCCGTCGCCGATCAAATACTTGCGGAACGCACGAAACATCGAACCCAGGTTAAGCTGATCGATTTCGCGTGCCAAGATTTCTTCGCGATTAAACGTCCGAATACCCGTGCGAATCAACAGCACATCGGCGATGAAAAGCGCGGCGAGGATGTACCACATCACGTCGTACTGTCCCCAAAATAAAAGCGCCGTTTCGCCTTGCAACAGAAACGCCATGGGGATGATGATGAACGACGCGAGCAAGTTCGCCGCGCGCACACTCGTCGTATGACTGGACACGACGACCGCGCCCGACACCATTACGATCGCTTCCATCGTCGTCATAATCATGATCTGGACCAGAACAATCAATTCTGGGATAAATTGCGTGGAAAGATACAGCCCGGTCAAATACGTTGCCACACCCAGATAACTGGCGAACAAAGGCAGCAGCATCGCGGCGAGCAGCTTGCCAAAGTACAACGCTTCATCCGAAATCGGCGTGTCGAGCAGCGGCTCCAAACTGCTGCGCTCTTTTTCGCCGACGAAAGTTTCCAGCGCGATGATGAGTGAGAACGAAATCGGGAAAAAACCGACGATCATCACGGCAAACGGAACCAAGCGCAAAGAAATAATCGTCGCGTTGTACTCTTCGACAAAGTTGATCGCAAAGCGCGTGGAGACATTCATGATCCAGGGGAAGATCAACGTGAGGATCAGAATCGGAGCCATGATGCGCCAATCGCGAATCGAATCGCGAATCTCGCGGCGCGTGATGATTAAGGCATCGGAAAACATGTCACACGTCGCCTGTTACAAGATGCAGGTCATCAATCATAGGTGTTTGTCCGTTGTGACCGGAGGCGTGAGACTTGAATCTTCGACCAATTTGAGATATACCTCTTCCAAACTGCGCGGGAGTTCGCGCAACGCCAACACATCCGCGCCGATTTCGTGCAATCGATTCAAGAGCATTGGGTTCGCCGTTTCGGGACAATTCGTGCGAAAAGTCGATGTCAATCCGTCTTGTGATTCGATCTGCAAGTTGCCATTCAGTGAGGGCCAGGGTTGCGTGAGTGGTTTGGTCAATTGGACTTGCCACAGCGGCAATCCCAAAAATTCCTGCTTGAGTTCTATCGGCGTGCCGTACGCGATGAGCTTGCCGCGGCGAATGATTGTGATGTTATCGGCGAGCGTTTCGGCTTCGGATAAATTGTGCGTGCAGAGAATGATTGTATGCCCGCTGCCGCGCAGTGACGCAATCGCATCGCGCACTTGCTTGGCGCTGTGCGGGTCCATCGCCGAGGTCGGCTCGTCGAGAAAGAGCACGCGCGGATTGTGGAGCATTGCGCGAATGAGCGCCATCTTTTGGCGCATGCCCTTGGAATATTCGCCGAGACGCCGTTCCCGCGCGTCCCAAATTTCGAAATGCTTCATCAATTCTTCGGCACGCCGGCGGGTGTCCGCGCGTGACATGTGCTGCAATTCGCCGAAAAAGTCTAGGTATTCGAGCGGGCGCATTCGCAGATACAAACCCGGAAATTCGGTGAGGTGACCGATGATGTGTCGAACCGTGCGCGGGTCTTGCGCCACATCGTATCCAGCAATGCGCGCATAACCCGAGGTCGGCTTGAGGATAGAAGAAAGCATCCGAACGGTCGTGGTCTTGCCAGCCCCGTTCGGACCCAATAGCGCGAGGATTTCGCCTTCGTTCACGTTGAACGTGAGACCATCCACCGCGGTCAAGCTATCGAATTGTTTAGTCAGGTTAACTGCTTCAATTAGAGGTACCACTCAACACCCATGACGCGAGTATACGCCGATTCGAGATTTGAAACAATGGGACGAGAATCCCAGCGATTGCGATTTATTTCCACAACTCTGCCAAGTGAATAGTCAATTCCGAAAATAAAGCCGGTTGAAAATCTTCCGCTTCGGCGTGCGCGGCAATCAAACGATATGCGCCGTTTTCCCACTCGAACGCTTCCAACGTTTGCGCGGCTGGATCGACGATCCAATAGTGCGGCACTTGATGCCGCGCATAGGTGTTCATCTTCAGAACACGGTCGACGCGTACCGTGCTTGGCGAAAGAACTTCGATGACTAGATCGGGCGCACCGACGATGCCCTTGTCTTGGACAATATCCAACCGCGCCTTGGCAACACAAACTAAATCTGGCAGAAGAAAGTTATGCTCGTCTAAATAAACCTCGATGGGTGCAATGAAAAGTTCGCCCCAATCGCCCTCAGCAATGTACTTGTCCAAGATTGTAACTAACTTGTGCAAAATGCGTTGGTGATTAACGCGGGGCGCACCGATCATGTGCAATTCTCCTTCGATGACTTGATAACGATTGCCGTCTTCCGGTAGCGCGCGGTATGGCTCATAAGTCATAGGCGATGTAAACTTTTGAATTGCCCTCGTTCGCACATCCATAAATTCCTCCACTACAACCGAAAAACCGTCACCAACTTTTTTTCGGTCTCGCCTTCAATCGTCGCTTCCACTTCGACGTATTTTTCCAAGCCCGAGCCGTGCAATTTTTCTTTAAGCAAATCGTCGAGTTGAAAAATGCCCGCTGAATTGCTCATCACTACTGTAATATGAATCGGTTTGTCCTGCCCTTTGGTTATTTCGACTTTTTCGATGGCGGCGGCGGACAGCGAATGAATATTCACCTGCCCCGCTTCGAACGGAATGCGCGAGCGCCCTTTCGTCATATCGAGCGCATCGGCAACGCGTACCACGCCCGCTTCGACCGTCATCGGTCTGCCGTTGCTGCGATGCGCGATGATCGCGTGCAAAGTCTCGGAGCGTACGATCGTGCGTGCATGAGTCGCATAGAGTCCATTGAGCAACTCATCGATCTTGGGCATCGCGACGAACAGGCTGTACTGCTCATGATCGATTCGATGAATCGACATGCCGAGGTCGTGCAGTAACGCGCCGAGAACGACAACCACTTCGGCATCGTTGTTCGTCATGTTGTGATCGCGCACGATGCTTGGTACAACTCCGGCTTCGACGAGTTGGCGCAGCAACTTGAGCGCGATGTTCGACACGATTTGGAAATGCACAGGACCATGATCGCTCATGTTCAAACGCGTAACCGCATTCACGTTCATCGCCGTCCACAACGCATACAATTGTTCATCGGCGTTCACGCGTTCAACCAGTTGTTTCAAAATCGGATTATGGCGCGCGGGGAGACGAATCGCAATATGTTGATCAGGCGCAGCCAGCGCCTCGTCAATGAGTTTCGATTCGTTTGGTTCGATGTCAGGCATGAGTTCCTTCTGCTTGAGACCCTAAAGGTTTCTTGCGTTGACCAAGATTTTGTCAACCAACGTATCTTTCCCTGCCAATGTAAAAGTGAGGCGAAGAAAACCTTTAGGGTCTGATTCACTGTTCGATTCGAATGTTGACGGTGCCGCCAACGACCGCGCCGGTTTCGGTGAAGCTGACCAGGCGCAGATCGAATTTGAGATACACTTTGGGATTCAAGCGACCGACGTACTGGAGCGAGTCAAGCTGCTTGCGATAGGGATAACCTTCTAATCCCAGGAATTGCGCGCCGTTCGCGGTCGAGCCAGCGTAGGTGACGAGAGTGCCAGGAATCATTTCATCCTTTTTGAGCGAATACGTCACAGGTGAATTGAATTCCAATGTTGCTGTCCCAGGCGTACCGCCGGCTTGAACCTTGACACCCGCGACTTGAACGTGCCCTGTGCCGACGAGCGTAACCGATTTGTCGTCGAATGTCGCAACGCGTGTGTTCAGCCGAACCTTGACGTTTGGCGCAGGCACGCCTTCCCAATCGACCGTGTCGCCGACTTGTTTAGGAGCCACCAAGCCCGCCAGGAGCACGTTCGCCGCACCCGTCGCCGATTTGCCGCTGTATGAAATCGACGTACCTGGGAGCAATGTACCTGTCTTGACTGACAAAGATACCGGCGCGTTGTACTCGAGTGTGTCGGATGGCACCGGCGTCTTGGAGGAGACAAATGGCAAATTGGCACAACCGAGTAAGGCGAAAATTGGAAAAATCGAAACGATGATAGCGAGCGAGCGAGAAAAATGATTCATACTGCTCCTTCAATACATGACCGATTCAAATCCATTCTAGCACAACAAAGGCACTGCGACAACATCGGGCGGGCGGGTGCTTCACAAGATAAAAATTCGCGGCAAACCAGTCCGCAAATCCGTCCCGAGTTCACGCTGATGAGCCAAGGGCGTCTTGCGTAGCCGTTGCCGCGATTCTTAATCGTCACTGGTTGTGGCTATCGCTGCTGGAGGGTGACGGGGTCCATCGTGATAACGTTCGAGTGCTTGGTCGTTATCTCCAGTCCGTTCTCAAACTCCCGGCGCTCATAGTCTTCTGCACCGACGATGACGCTGTATTTTTGTCCGCGCGCGAGGGGCGGCGCGGTGATGTAATTCCCATCGGCATCGGTTTCCGCCGACGCGGCGACGAGCGCCTCGATGTCGCCGCCATCGTTTAGCGTCGAGACGAATTCCGAAATCGAAACGCCAGGTTGCAGAATGATCAAGAGGGCAGCTTCGATTCCACGCTGCGTGTCCGCATCGAGCACCTGACCGCGCAGCGTGACGCCCGTGTTCGTCGGGACAGGCGTCTGGGGTTTGGGTGGAGTCGTCTGCGGGGTCCCGATGGTTGCCGTCCCTTCCGCAACGAGTGCGCCGTTGACGTATAGACTCAATTTGAACGCCCCATCGGGTAGTGCCTTGTCTCCATTGGTTAGCCACACATAGTAAGAGCCGCTTTCGCCGGACTTCCACGTCGTGCCAGTCGATTTGCCTGTTACAGCTTGCCCATCGATAGACCAGACAAAACCCCAATCCGTTCCATCTTTCATGCCATTGAAATCGAACAAGCCGACAAGTTTCTTGATGCCCGATGGGAGAGTCGCGCCCGGGCTGACGAGTTGGTTGTTCTTGAAATCGGTGCCAAATTGGATCTTGCCGAGTTTGCCGCCCGACGAAGGCACAGTGCTGGGACCGCTCGGCGGAATCGGACCGGACGATGGCGGTTCGTTCGAGATTGCGCTGCCGATTTGAAGCGCTTTTTGAATGTACGGTTCCGCAACGTTGATCATCACGATCCGGTCGAGCTTTTCAACTTTTTGCGCGGAAGACAAGCTCCACGTCGGAATGCCAATTTGATCGCCCTCCTCATTGATCGCAAGACCGCCGCTGTTGCCGCCGTTGATGCTCGCTGTGACCTTGAGCGAATCCGGCATCCCGTCTGCGTTCAGATCGTCAAAACCACTAATCTTGCCATCGGTAAAAGTGACAGTCTCACCGCCAACCCCCGGATAGCCGATCGCCGCGACGTAATCGCCAATTTGCACCTGATCCGAGTCGGCGCGCACGATGGGGACGAGCGGCAGCGGCTTGGGCAGCGCTTGTCCCTTGTTCACCATGCTGGTGATCTTGAGCACAGCAACATCCAGATCATGGTTGCCCGCGATATAGCGCGCATAGTACGTCGCCTTGGGCGCCTTGCGCGGATCGACGGTTGGACCGAGCGCGACAAAACCCTGGGGATTCTTGAATGTGCCGGCTTTCAATTTGGGATCAGAGCGCGCCTGCCCAGTCGTCGTACCAACGCAGTGGAAATTGGTCAGCACATAGCCCGCGGGATCGATCACGGTTCCAGAACAGCCGCCAATCACTTTGAAAGCTGTGTCGAGCACATAAATCTTCATCGTCGCCTGCATCGCATTGTCGAGTTGGGCGCGAGTCGGTTCAGCACGCGCAACCGGCAATCGCCCGGTCACCCCGGCAAGCAAGATAAAGGCGATAATGGCGACAAGTATTCGCTCACGTGTGATATGTTTCATATTGAGGTCTCCGGTTGTCACGTAAAACGTAATGCGTAAGGGCGCGATTTACGTTTTACGCTTTACGTTTCACGGCACTCTCCACCCTGCCAGCAGTTGTTCTTGCAGACTAGGCGTCGATTTGTATTCGTGACTCTCCGTCGCAAACGAGAGAATGTAGATTTTGTCGGCGCTCGCGACGAGCGTGTCGCTCGAGCGCATCAATGCTGGGACGGCACTCCCAGGCGACGCGCGCGGCGAATCCATCACGTAAACATACTCGATGCGGACTGCTTCGCGACCTTGGAAACGTGTCGGCTGGATTTCGAGCAACCGAAACGCATCCAAACCTTGCTGGCGGGTAAATGCCCAGTTGTTCGCGGCGTCTTCCAGAATTCCGTTGGGCGGGAGCAGATCGGTTATTGGCACGACTCGCGTACTGACCCGCGCGCCAAAGAGTCCGCCGCGGTCAAGATCGTATGCCGCCATGGCCGCACCCGGTTCTTGCAAGCGCGCCCAACTCGCCGGATAGGTGATCGTCATATTCGCGGCGGACGCCGTGCGGGTTTCGCCCGTTATTAACGTTGCGAGCGCCCAGCCGAGCAGCAGGCCGATCGCGACGACGAGCCAGACCATCCATTCCGGCTCTTCGCGCTTGCCCTTGCCGAACAGGACCTTGTCCAGCACCGCAGTGGATTGCGTCTCGCCGACTTGGACCGACGCAGAGCCAAGCTGATAGATCAGGCGAAAGAGCGTCGCGAAAATCGCGCCTGCGATGACGACTGCCGCAGCCAGGCCGTACCATGGATTGAAACCAAAACCGCTGCCGAGCATCGGAATCTCATCCAGCGCAAGATCGATAATGCCGTTGAGCGCGGCGGCGATGACAAGTCCGATGGGCAGCCACAGCGGCCCCATCTTGTCGAATTTCGCCCGCGCGAGGAAATAACCCGAAATGCCGCCGAGACTCGCGAGCGAGAGCGATTCAATCGCGATCCGAATGACGCCGGTGCCCAGATCGACGCCGCTGTGACCGACGACGTATTGAAGGTTGAACATGGTCGCATAACCGAGACCTGCGGCAGCGCCATAAATAATGCCATCGATGCGCTGATCGAATTCGGAGGAATGGAAAACGCTGTAGCGCACAGCGGCGTAGAGAAGAAACTGGGTCACGAGACCGTTGACGAGAATCGATCCGAGGAGCGCGACGAAAACATTCGCGCCGATCCAGTCCTGCACTCGAAACAGACTGCGAATGACCGGCTGACCCACCGCGTACGCGAGCAGTGCGCCGAGCACAAAGACGCCAATCACGTACTGACGCGGCTCTGGCTCAAACCGATCTTGCCGATAAAACATCCACAGCCACAGCACCGCGGGGACGATTGCCAGAACGATGCCAGCGCCGATTAAGGCGTTGCCGCTCAATTGCGGGCGCGCAAGATTGTCGACGGCGGCGACAAGGGCGGCGAAGATGAGGACGCCGGCGACTTGGACCCACACTGACTCGCGCGCGACGAGGAGATGATTGCGCATGTTGTTTGCTCCCTGGGGAAATTAGAAAAGCAAAAGAGGACGCGTATTATCGTACTCGAACTAGACCGATTATACGAAGACACCCCCAATCCGTCAATACCCACATTGCGAGATTCTACCAATGCAGATATAATCACGTGCGTCGCATCTTCATCCTGGGCAGAGCGCAGTGGCGCGCAGTCGAAGGAGAGATGCGACGCACGTTTCATTCCGAGGACACATTGAAAAATTCTCTACTCCTTTTGATCGTCTTCCTGGGCGGCGTCGCTTCGATGGGGATCGAGATGGCGGCGTCGCGCTTGCTCCGTCCGTTCTTCGGCGATTCGATTCTCATCTGGGCAAACATCATCGGTTTGATTCTGATCTACCTCACGCTCGGTTACTACCTCGGCGGCAAATGGGCCGACCGCGATCCACGCGCCGTGACGCTTTATCGCATCGTCGCATGGGCTGGCTTTTCGACCGGTATCCTGCCGTACGTCGCGCGTCCGTTTCTCCAACTTGCGATTCCCGCGCTGCAAAAGTTCGATGCGGGCTTGGGATTCACCTCGTTCTTCGGCACGCTTGTTTTGTTCATCGTGCCCGTTACGCTGCTCGGCTGCGTTTCGCCGTTTGCGATTCGACTCTCGACCCAAGATGTTTCGTCGAGCGGCTCGACCGCAGGCAAACTGTATGCGCTCTCGACATTTGGCAGCATCCTCGGAGTGTTTGGCACCGTGTTCGTCCTTTTTCAAATCCTCGGTACGCGCGGCACGTTCGTCGCCTTCTCGATTGTGTTACTCATCGGCGCAGTCACAGGTATCGCGAAAGAATGGGGCATTCCGCGCGCGCTCAAGTACGCGGCGATGCTCGTCGTCATCGTCATGATTGCCGCGTTCGACACGGGCGGCGTCGTGAAAGCAGCGCAAGGCTTGGTGTACGAAACCGAATCGCCGTACAACTTTATTCAAGTCATCGACGATGCGGATGGCTGGCGCTTGTTGACCGTGAACGAGGGCGAGGCGTACCAATCGGCGTACAAAATGAACAGCGTGCTGACTAATGGCATTTGGGATTTGTTTCTTATCGCACCATATTTTGCGACGAATCAGCCGCCAAAGAGCTTGCTCATGATCGGACTCGCGGCAGGGACCACCGCGCGCGAATACACGCTCGTTTATGGCGCGATTCCTATCGACGGCGTCGAACTCGATCCAGCGATTATCGCCGTTGGACAAAAGTATTTTGCGATGAACGAGTCGAACCTGCGCGCGATTGCCGACGATGGACGAAATTTTTTGCAAACGCGAGCAGGCACGTACGATGTGATCGCCGTCGATGCGTACCGACAACCGTACATTCCATTTCATCTGACGACGGTGGAGTTTTTTCAGCAAGCCCAGCAACATCTCAACCCGCACGGCGTCGTCGCGCTGAACGCCGCGCGCACCGGCAGCGATTATCGTTTGGTCGATGCGCTCGCCGCGACGATGCGCCAAGTGTTCCCCAACGTCTACCTCATCGATCATCCAAATAATGCGAATACGCTCATCGTCGCGACGAATCAGCCGACGCGCCTGGAAGGTTTTCGCGCGAACGTCATGCAGCTCCGCGATGAAAACCTTCGCCAAGTCGCCGCGCAATCCATGCCCACTGCGCGCGCCGCCACACAGACCGAACCTGTCTTCACAGACAATCACGCGCCGGTGGAAAACTTGATTAACGATATTATTCTAAGATACGCGCTAGGCAATTAACAAAACATGCCAAACGTGCCAAAGAAAATTCCGATTAGTGTTTGGCATATTTGGCAAATTTGGGAATTTGGCACATTTTAAGGAGTCATATGTCTCGTCCAATTGCCAATGTACTCGCTCTCATCATCACCCTCGGCGTTCCGATCATTTTGATTTTATCGAACGTTCTGCTCTTTATGAATCCCAGTTGGCTCGCGTACGAGTACAGCAAACCTAACTTTCCCAAAGCTGAACTCTTCAACGACAAGGACCGACTTTACTTTGGTTCTGAGTCCATCGAATACGTGCGCGGCAATCGCACGCTGGATCAGTTCAAAGCGCTCGGTGTTTATCAAGACCGCGAGATCAAGCACATGGTCGACGTGCGCGTGCTAGTCGATCAAGTAAAAATCGTTTTGCCCCTAACCATAGTTATCGCGATCATTTCACTCGTTGTGCTTGCCCGACCATCTGAAACCCGCGCGCTTGCCGCGCGTTCGCTGCTCAACGGCGGAATCCTAACCATCGTGTTATTCATCGCCGTTGGACTCTTTGCGGCGGTTGGATTCAATACATTCTTTACGATGTTTCATCGCATTTTCTTCACCGGCGACTCGTGGCTCTTTCTCTACACCGATTCGCTCATCCAATATTATCCATTGCCATTTTGGTTCGACACGTCAATTGCGTTGGTGAGTTTGACGATTGTGGAGGCCATAATCGTTGGCGCAATTGGTTGGTCTTGGGCAAAGAGAGTCGCCAGTCGCCAGTAGACGGTCGTCAGTAGCGAACGCTCGTCGTAGCGTTCGAAAAGGGGCGATATGAAACAAGTGCTATATGTTGTCGGTGCAATTTTGATTCTGGCGGGTGGAGTCTTTTTCTTGCAAGGCAATCGTCTTTTGCCAAGCCAGGTGATGTACGGCAAGCCCGAATGGGTCATCATCGGTGCGATCATAGTGATCGGTGGAATCGTGCTGGGTGTGATTGCACGACGCCTCCAAAAAGGCTAGGAAAACCAAAACCGAGTGGCTTGTTCTCCACTCGGTTTATCATTTTCTCCAACTGTGCCTTCTGCTTACCGCTTACTGAATTCTGAATTCTGGCTACTGACTTCTGCCTACTGACAAAGACTCCCCTTCAAAAATCCATCCACGCCATCGGCGATTCCCAGCGCAAGCGTCTCGCGCTTGCCTAGAATCGCTCTATCCGATCCCATAAATCCCAGTTCGATAATCGCGCCGGGCGATTTGCTATCGATTTCGTTTAACGCGTGGTAAAGCGTCATGTCGCGCGTAATGCTGCCTTCATGGACGCTCATTTTCGTCGCCGCGCCGTACGCCATGCTTACACACTGCACCAAGCGATCATCAGCTTGCGGAATAGCGCTATTGTCCGCGCGCGCAACTTTATAGCCCGACGCATAGAACACACATGAATCAACATGAATCGCGAGAAACACCTGAGGCGCGTAATCGCGTTTGGTCGCATCGAGCCGCTTGTCGAACTCGGCGAGAATGTCCACGCGATAGCCGCGCGCTTCCAGAAATTGTTTCGCGCGATTCGCGACATCTTTCGTAATATCGACTTCGCGCAGACCGTCGGGACACAGCGCGCCCGTGTCGGCTCCGCCTGAATGCCCCGCGAGCAATCCGATGAGCGGCGGCAACGGCGTAGGCGTCGGCGTAGGTGTTGAGGTGGGGAGAGGAATAAGCGTGGGCAGGATCGTTTGAATGGGCGCAGGAGCCATGGCGATCACTTGCGCCGGACGCTGCACACCGATGATTCCTACAACAATAGCAGCAACTAAAAGAACGATTCCCGCGATCAAAGAAACGCGCGATAGTCGATGCAGCCACACGCGACGAATCATCGTCGATGTGGGTTCGCCTTGTGGCTCTGTATTTTGCGCTCGTCGTCTTCGTTTGGGGGCCGCTCCACCCAAGATGCCGTCATTTGCCGTCGGCGGTCTGCTGTCTGCTGTCATCGCAACACTCGCGCATCACCGACGCGCTTGGTGACGTGTTTCTCGTCTAGATATTCTAACAATCCGACCGCATATTTGCGGCTCGTGTTGAATTGATCGCGCACTTGCGCGGCGGTCACCTGCCCCTGCGATTGAATCGTCTTCACAACCCAGTCTTGCATCGCACGAAACGCTTTCGGCGCGAGCAGTACCGATTCGTTGATGCGCACCAGTTTGTCTTGGGTAACCAGTGCGCCGACCGCTTCTGCGCCAACAGCGGCTTCCGCGTCTTGCGGCGATGGCGGCGCGTACGGTGTTTTTTCATACTGCACGAGCAGCGCATCGATTTTCTTTTGCAGGTCGGGAGTGAACTTGATGACAAAATCCGAACGCCGCACAAAGTTTTCACTGACGACGAGAATATTTTCTGCGACCGCACGCTCGATCACGCGATCAAAAATTTTCGGCGCAAGACCTAATCGACTTTTTAGTTCTTCGCGTGGCAATCCTGGACGTAGCGGATATTGCTTGTGAAAATCGTCGAGCATCCGCGTGATCTTGTCCGTCAGCGTGCGCCAATTCGGTGCGGAGATGTATGTCGCACCCAGCACCACTACCCCACCCGCTTGGGTCTGCGCGGCGAGAATATTTGCAACTGCGTCGGTCGCTAAACCCGTGCCGCTCGCGATCTCCTTCGCATCGGCGGGATTTAGTCCGCGCGTCGCGAGAAATTGCAAAACGATTTCGTCGGGTGTGCCGCGCGCAAGTGTCTCCAATCGATTGATAACGTCGGGTTTGAAGCGGCGATGTCGCGTCGTGGTATTTGGATCGACGACGATGCCGCCGCCAATCGTAACGCTCGGCGATGGAAAGCGAATGATGAATCGATCATTCTTCGCGACGGCAATCGATTCGGCGAGCTGCAACTGCACCCAGCCAACATCACCTGGCTTTAATACTTCATGATCGAGCAAGCGAATGTGCGCAGGGACTTGCGCCGCACCCGTAAAAAAATCGACCTCGGCGTTGTGCGGCAACGGCTTGGGCGCAGATGCGAGATATTGCACGCGCGCGTCGAGCAGCGTCGTGCCAGAAACCGTACCGGGCAGCGCGACCACCTCTCCGCGAATCAATTCTTCGACGGCGAGACCGGAGAGATTGATCGCGACACGGCTCCCGGGTGTTGCGCGTTCGAGTTTTTCTTTGTGTGTTTGCAATCCGCGAATACGTCCGCGCTTGCCGCTGGGGACAATTTCGATTTCTTGACCGACCGAAAAACTTCCATCGCTCAACGTACCGGTTACAACGGTACCGAAACCGGCAATCGAAAATACGCGATCGATGGGAAGACGGGGTTTGCCAAAATCATTGCGAGGTGAAACTATTTGGAGAAGCCGATCTAATTCGGCGAGGAGATTTTTCAAACCGTCGCGCGTTTTCGACGAGACGGGCATAATCTTTGCGTCGGCAAAAACAGTATCGGCAAGTTCTTTGCGAATATCGGTCGATACCATCTCGATCCATTCGCTATCGACCAAATCACTTTTCGTCAGCGCGATGACGCCGCCCTTGACCTGAAGCAGATCGAGAATCGCGAGATGCTCGCGTGTTTGCGGCATCACGCCTTCGTCGGCAGCGATCACCAGCATCGCCGCATCGATTCCACCGACACCCGCGAGCATGTTCTTGATGAACGCTTCGTGACCGGGCACATCGACAATGCTCACCGTTTGACCACTCGGCAGCGTGAGCCACGCAAAGCCGAGGTCAATCGTCATCTCGCGTTCTTTTTCTTCCTTGAGTCGATCCGGGTCGATGCCCGTCAGCGCTTTGACGAGCGTCGATTTGCCGTGATCGACGTGTCCCGCCGTGCCGATGACGCGCACGCGCTATCCTCCGGTTTCGACTTTGGGCGTCACCGTCGATTTACGCGCCTTTTGGACTTGGCGTTCACCCTCCTGGCGCGCCATCAAATCGCCAACAATCTTATCGACCTGGGTCGAGCGCTGCTTTTCGAGATCGATCATCGTGCGAATAATTTCGGGCATGATCTTTTCGCGTTCGCGACGTTCTTTATCAAAGCGTTCGACCAAGTCATGCAATTGACTGACGATGTCGGGTCGCCAATCTTCCATCTTCGCCATGCGGTCCGTGACTGCCGACATGCGTTTGTTCCATTCGTCGCGGAGGTATTGCCATTCGCCGAGTTGTTGCTGCCACCGTTTTTCAACTTCGGTGCGAATTTGATCGCTCTCCTTGCGGCGCGTCTCTTCGACGAGTCGTTGCCATTGCAAAAGGCGCGCTTCCATTTGTTTGACGCGCTCTTCCAACTCGACCATGTCGGTATAAATTTTGCGGCTCTCTTTATGTTGCTCTTGCAGCGTGCGCATATTGCCGATCCAGTCTTCGACTTCGCGGCGGCTCGCCTTCATTTGTTCTGCCCATTCCGCCATATGCCGCGCCCGCACTTGCTCCGCGCGTCGCGCCGCTTCGACCGCATCGGCGCGCTCTTTGTTGAGACGCTCACTCAGTTGACGCTGTTCCGTCGCGAGTTGTCCAAAGCGCGGGACCCATTCTTCGACCAAGGCAATTCGATGATTGACTTCTTCGACGCGCTTGATGCCTTCTTCGATTTCGGTTTGGTAGGTCGGCAGCGTTATATCGATGCGATTGATCAGGTCATGGTCGCCTAGAATCGAGCGTTGGAATTGTTGCAACGATTCGATCTGAAGTTGCAGCGTGCTGAGGATTTGATCAAAGCGCTCGCGTTCTTGCTGCCGAATTTTGAATTGGTCTTCTTCGTTCACCAAGCGCCGTTTCTCCGTGCCATCGAGCATCGCCTGAATTTCGGCTTTGGTCTGTCCCAGCGTTTGTTCCAATTGCGAATAACGCAACGCTTGACTTTGCACGCGTGCGATGCGTTCTTCCAGGTCTTGGATATTCTTGTCGAGAATGCCGACTTGCGCCGATTGCGCAGTAAGTTGCCCAGCCAACTCAGAAATCATCGCTTTGTCTTTGCGATGCTCTTCGTCCAGCCAGTTTATCATCTGAATGGCTTGATCGAGGTCCATAAACGCCTCCCGTAAAAATAACTGCGCGGATTATAACACGAAACACGCAACACGCAATACGCTGGACATGCGTGCTACGTGTTGCGTATTGCGACCGATTTTATTTCAACCAACCTTTCGACCGTTCTACCGCTTTCTTCCAACCCGCGTAACCTTCCTCACGACGCGCGGCATCCCACTTGGGTTCAAAGATGCGATCGATGCCCCAATTCTGGCGCAGCTCATCCAGCGATTTCCAAAAGCCGACGGCGAGTCCGGCTGCATACGCTGCTCCAAGTGCAGTCGTTTCGTTAACAACTGGACGCACCACTTGCGCGCCAAGAATATCGGCTTGAAGTTGCATCAAGAAATTATTTTTCACCGCGCCGCCATCGACTTTTAATGATTTGAGAACGCTCTCTGATTTGTCATTCTGAGCGGAGCGAAGAATCTCACTACTCGACGAACGAGATTCTTCGTCGCGAAACCCGCTCCTCAGAATGACATGCGCCGCCCAATCCTTTTGCATCGCTTCGATGACTTCGCGCGTTTGATAGCAAATCGCTTCGAGCGTTGCGCGGACGAGATGCTCGCGTTTGGTGTAGCGTGTCATTCCGACCAGAACGCCGCGCGCGTACATGTCCCAATGCGGCGCAAAGAGTCCGTTGAACGCCGGCACGAAATAAACGCCACCCGTATCCTCGACCGATTGCGCGATCTCTTCCGTCTCGGAAGCGTTGCTGATGATGCGCAGATTGTCGCGCAGCCATTGCACCGCCGCGCCGGCAATCGCGATTGAACCTTCCAGCGCGTAGCAGGTTTCGCCGTTCGATGCGACCGTTGTGAGCAAGCCACTCTTGGAAGGCACGATTTCTTTGCCCGTATTCAGCAAAAGGAAACAACCGGTGCCGTATGTGTTCTTTGCCTCGCCCGGTTCGAAACCGACTTGCCCGAACAATGCCGCTTGCTGATCGCCGAGGTCGCCACAAATCGAAACGCGTCCGCCGCATGGACCGAGCGGATCGGTAAAGCCATACAGATTTTTATCAGACGATGGGCGAAGTTTGGGCAGCATAGGACGAGGAATGCCAAAGAGGTTGAGCAACTCGGCATCCCAATCGAGCGATTTCAAATTCAGCAGCATCGTGCGTGAAGCATTCGTGTAATCGGTGATGTGAACACCACCGTTCTTGCCGCCGGTCAAATTCCAAATGACCCAGGTATCGATGTTGCCGAAGATCGCTTCGCCCATTTCGGCTTTGGCGCGCAAACCCGGAACATTTTCCAACAGCCATTGAATCTTCGACGCCGAGAAATACGTCGCAATGGGCAAACCCGTTCGTTCGCGAATAAATTCCGCCTTGCCATCGTCAATCAATTTTTGGCAGATCGCTTGTGTGCGCGTGTCTTGCCACACAATCGCATGATAATACGGCTCGCCCGTTTTCGGATTCCACACGACGGTCGTCTCGCGTTGATTCGTGATGCCAATGGCAGCGAGATCACTCGCGCGCACACCCGCTTTCGCCATCGCGCCGCCAATCGTCGTGCGCGTGCGATCCCAAATTTCGCCCGCATCGTGTTCGACCCAACCGGGCTGCGGATAGATTTGATGATGTTCTTCGTAATGCGACGCGACGACCTTGCCCGCATGATCGAAAATCATAAAGCGTGTGCCGGTCGTACCCTGGTCGATTGCAGCTACATAGTTTGCCATTTAGACTCCTGAATTTTTGGACGCGGACAAACGCAGACAAACACGGATTAAATTTTTATCCGCGTGGCTGTGGCGAAGTACGCCACAGTCAGTCCGCGGTACTTCGCGTCCGATCGGTTTTCAATCGAATGCTTCGGTTTCTTGAGAGATGCACGATGATGAGACCTCCCAGTACTAATACACTTCCTAGCGCTTGAACCATGCCGATGCCTTGCCCCAACATCGGCACGGCGAAGATGGCAGTCAGCACCGGTTGCAACAACATCGAGGTGGAAATCAGCGACGCGGGCAAAAAGCCCAAGACAAAATTCATCGACAAAAATCCGCTGATTTGAATGACGAGCGCCATCACGACGAAAATCACATACGAATAGATTTCGTATCCGCTCAGTGGCTGGCGCAACATCAGCGTGATAGCGAGTAGCGTGACACAACTCGCTGCCGTCGAAAACCACCATGCGACGAGCGCACTCAGCTTCGTGCGCGCACGTTCCATCATCAATATATAAACTGTGTAAGCAACACTCGCAAACAGCCCCAGCGCATCGCCCAGTCCCAGATCGGCGTGCGACAACAGGTCTTGGCCCAAAATGATGATCGCGCCAACCAATGCTACTGCCAAGCCAATCCAAAACTCGACGCGCAAGCGTTCATTGAAAAGAAGCAGTCCAGCCAGCGGGACCCAAATGACGGAGGTATTGCCGAGCAACGTCACATTCGCGGCAGCGGTCATCAGCGCGCCGGTGTTCCACGCGGCGAGATTGATCGCAAAGAAAAATCCCGCCATCGCCGCCATCGCCGCCGCACGCAGAGTTACCGGTCGCGTTTGGGATGATCGCTTGGATTGAATCGCGAACGGAATCACCATCAATGTCGTAGCGGTCAGCGTGCGATAAAAACCATTCACAGGTCCCGGCGCATTCGCAAATCGAACGAGAATCGCCGACATGCTCAATGCGACAATGGAAAAAATCAGAACGGCGTAGGGCAGCCAAGAAATTTTTGCGCGCGCTTTTTGCATCTAAGACTGCTTTGATCGATGAATGATAAAGATTCCACCTAGCGTCAACACGCCGCCGACAACTTGCACGAGCGAAATCGGCTGTCCCAACAATGGCACGCCGAAAATTGCGGTGATGACCGGCTGCATCAACAGCGTCGGCGCAACAATTGACGCTGGCAAATGGCCGAGCGCATAGTTGAGCAACAGCCAGCCGAACACTTGGACGACGAAAGCCAGCGCCAGGAGATTCACCCACGTTTCGATAGGATAATTTGTAAGCGGCATACCAAGCGCGATGCTCATGACAAGCAATGCGACGCTGCACACTGCCGCCGAAATCCACCACGACACGAGCGAGGAAAGTCTGTCGCGCGCGCGTTCGGTGGCGAGGAAGAACATGCCATAGCAAAACCCGGACACCAGTCCCAGCAAATCGGCGATGCCGAGTGTGGGATGGGTGAGAAAATCGCCGCCGAGAATTACGAGCGCGCCGAGTAGTGCTACCGCCAAACCGCTCCAAAACTTGGGGCGCAATTTTTCTTTGAACAGAATCAGCGCGCCGAAACTCACCCACACCGGCGCGGTATTACCGAACAAGGTTGCGTTCGCCGCATTGCCGATGAGCACGGCGGTATTCCACGCTGCAAGATCACCTGCGAAAAATAGTCCAGCGAGCGCAGCATAGAGAATATGTCGATTTGATAGCGGCGCGTGTCGTTTCGCTTGGATACCAAACGGAATCGCCATCACACTCGCCGCGATGACCATGCGATAAAAACCACTGACGGGTCCCGGCGCATTTGCCCATTTCACAAAAATCGCCGAGATGCCAATCCCGGCGAGACCCAGTCCAAGTGCGAGGTAAGGTAGTAAGGGCGATAGAGGGTGGGCGTGTGGGTGGGCGTCCTGGATTTCCGTCACAACAATATATCTCCAATTCCGAATTAACTCTATCTGGCAATGCCATTCGTTGAAACGAACGGCTAGTAATCAACAAACCCGCTCCGCGGGTTCTGACTACTGAATACTGGAAACTGATTACTGCTTACTGTCGCACTGTCTTACTGTCTCACTGCTTGCTGGCTTTCGCCTCTGCCACAATCTTGACCCCGGCGCTTGCGCCGATGCGCGTTGCGCCCGCTTGAATCATCGTTTGCGCTTGCTCGTAATTGCGAATGCCGCCCGCCGCTTTGACGCCCAACTCGCTGCCGACCGTCCGCGCCATCAATGCGACATCGTGCGCGGTTGCGCCGCCGGGACCAAACCCGGTCGACGTCTTGACGAAATCCGCGCCCGCTTCTTTCGATAATTCACACGCGCGTACCTTTTCGTCGTCAGTCAACAACGCGGCTTCGATAATCACTTTAAGGATGCTGCCACCGGCGTGAGTTGCATCGGCTATGGCTTTGATATCGTTGCGGACGAGATCATACTGTTTTGCCTTGAGCGCGCCGATGTTGATGACCATATCGATTTCTTTTGCGCCATCGGCGACCGCTTGCTTCGTCTCGAAAACTTTCGTTTCGGTCGTGTGCGCGCCGAGTGGAAAGCCAACCACCGCTGCGACATCGACATCGGTACCGCGCAGAATTTGCGCGCATTGTTTGACGTAGGGCGGATTGACGCAGACAGCCGCAAAGTGGTACTCTTTCGCTTCGTTGCACAACTTTTCGATTTCGGTTGGCGTGGCTTCGGGTTTCAGCAATGTGTGGTCGATAAATTTGGCGATGTCTTTTGGCACAGCGGTTACTCCACTCCGCGCGGTAATCCGCGCCGCGCCCGCGTCG
Organism: Chloroflexota bacterium; assembly: GCA_016215025.1. GTDB lineage: Bacteria > Chloroflexota > Anaerolineae > UBA4142 > UBA4142 > JACRMI01. The sequence continues at coordinate 18,072 of JACRMI010000161.1, read as the reverse complement.
ATGACTTGGCGTACGCGCTCCGGGCATTTTTGCGCGCAAATCAGACAATCGGTACAACCGCCCTCTTCGGCGACGCCGCACAAGGGCGTAGCGTATTTCGTGAGTGCGGTTAGAATGGCTTGTGTAATTTCTTGAACTGAGACAGTTAATGCAGTCATATTCTACTCACTTTGGGACGCGGACAAACGCGGAGGAACGCGGATAAATGCATGATAATTATCCGAAACGTGATAACAGAGTAATAAATGTAACCACGACCAGAGTTACAATCTTGGAAATCCACGTCACCCAAGTTTTCCGTTCATTATCGAACGCTTTACGGCGAAAGTCGGGTTTAGGTCCGAAATTGAGAAGCAAACCAACCTCATAAGGTGTTGCACGTAAATAATTCAAGAGTTGAGCTTCATGGTCATCTGTAATACTTTTGGCAGCTTTTAGTTCTACAATTACCTTGCCTTCGACCAACAAATCGGCACGATATTCACCCACATTTTCGCCTTCGTAATACACATCGATTATGGCTTGTTTCTCGACTTGTAATCCTATCCGACGTAATTCAATTGCCATCGCATTTTCATAAACCTGTTCCAGATAACCATATCCCAAATGATGATACACCTTTTTGAAAAACGCGAAGAGAATTTTGTCAGTCAATTCAGCGTGCTTGAGAGTGGCGTCCATGGTTACCTCCATTTGAACTGAGTATTATCAGCGTTCATCCGCGTTTGTCCGCGTCCAAATCATTACTTCTTGAGGTAACGCTTTTCCACATCCATAATCTTTTCCACGCGTTTTTTGTGTCGCTCTTCGGTGCATTGCGTTTCGAGGAATACCTTGACGATGTCGCGTGCCAGTCCCGCGCCGATCAGTCGCGCGCCGAGCGTCAACACATTCGCGTCGTTATGCTCGCGCGCGTTGCGGGCGGTCGATAAATCGTAGCAGAGCGCAGCGCGCACGCCGGGCACTTTGTTCGCGACCATCGCCGAGCCAATGCCCGCCCCATCGACGATGATGCCGCGCGAGGCAGCCCCGTCGCTAACGAGCTTCGCCACCGCATAAGCCGTATCAGGATAGTCGACTGGATCGGGCGTGAACGTACCGCAATCGGTGACGGCATATCCCAGTTCGGCGAGATACTTGGCGAGGTCTTGCTTCATGCTCAAGCCGCCGTGATCCGCGCCAATCGCAACCGATTTGTCGGAAGGCGTGGATTTTGAAACAGGCAAAGCCGCGTCCTTTTCGGCGAGGACGCGGCTTACAACTTCTCGGACGAGTATTCGAACATCATCATCTTTGATGGTCATAGTCGTTTTTCAATCATTTTCCTGAAGCATAGGAAAAGGTTGGCACAAAGCCGATCATTTGCGGGGGCCAGTACGAGACCCAGGCTTTGCCGATGATCCTATCTCCCACCACTGTGCCCCACGAATGCGAGTCGCTTGAATAATTACGATTATCGCCCAAGACAAAGTACTCACCGGGCGGCACGATCACTGGCGGCATCGAATAGGTAGCGATGTTCAATGGATAACTTTCGTTCAAGTCTTCGCCATTGACCATCACTCTCCCATTCACCACTTCAACCCTGTCGCCCGGTAATCCGATGATGCGTTTGATAAAATCACGCGTGCTGTTGTTCGGCGGGACGAAAACGATCACGTCACCACGCTCCGGTGGATGCAACATGTAAACGAGTTTGTTGACGAACAGAAATTGCCCGTCGTGAAAGTTCGGCTCCATGCTGTAACCTTCGATGCGAAAATTTTGCACCGCAAACCGGATCAGCAAAAAAATGACCAGGGTGAGGATGAGTGTTTCGATGAGTTCACGCAGCGCGGAACTGAAACTCTGCCAAAAGGTCGGTTTGGCGAGAACTTCGGGCGGAGGTAGTTGTTCCGGCGGCGCAAAAACCGGCTCGGAAACCATCGTGCTATATTTTGTTTCGTCTGATAGTGCCAATGGGAAATCCTTTCGTTCGGTTGTGGCTCAATTATAATCCAACTCCAACTACGGCGCAATTTCAATTTAGGTTGTCTTTCCTACGACCTTGGTACTAAAACTCTAGTCCCATCGATTGAAATTCATCGCGCAATCAACGGCAGAAAAAGGTAGATTGACGATTCATACGCGCCCACGTCACACCGGACACCGATCGGGCGATTGACGCCGCGTTGATCGGTTGCAGGACAATTCGCGTTGACACCTGCATCGATGGCTTGGCTGCCCGGCAAGAGCGCCATCGTCTGCGTCCAGCCGCCGTTGTTGGCGAGTGCGCCCAGGCGTGGATCACCGTCGATCCCAAGGCACATGGTGTCCCAACTCGACCAATGCAAATTTCCGCCTTGGTCTACAATCGTTCCATAGCATCCATTACCTGAGATGCTATTCGCGACAATTGTATTTTGCAAGGTCAATGTGCCATTCACACTTCCGACACTTGCACCGCCGCTCTTGCCCTTGTTCGCGGAAAACGTCGCGTTCAAGATCGACATCGTACCGTTATCGTTCAAGACGCCGCCACCGCCACGTCGCACGACATTGCCGGTGAAGGTGCTCGACGCAATCGAAACCATGCCGCCGCGATTGCTGACGCCACCACCGTAGCGCGCGCTACCAACTGCAAACGTACTATTCGATAAGACGACCGTGCCGCTAATTGTATTGGCAATCCCTCCACCGTATCCGACAAAGCCGTTCGCGCGAGCATCGTTAAAAGTTGTGTTGACGATCATCGCAGAACCAAGATTGAAAATTCCGCCGCCATCCACGGATGCCCAGTCGCTTTTGAAAGTGCTTTGCGCGACTGTGAGCGATCCAGCATTGTAGATGCCGCCGCCATTTTGGGCATAACCATTTTGGAGCGTCAGCTCGTGGATGCGCAGAATGCCGTCGTTGTTCACCTTCAAGATTCGAAGTTCAGGCGCGCTGCCGTCACGCACGATGATCGCACCATGACCGTTGATCGTGACATCGCTCGAAATGATCGGCAAGCCGTTTGCGTCCGGGCTAGTGCCGTTGTGAACAGCGTAGAGTGTGTAGACACAACCTGGGGTTAGGTCCAACACATCAGGCACACCGTTTGCGTTTGCGGCATCGATAGCTTCGATGAGTGAGGTCACATTACAAGCGACGGTCAGTGGCGCAGCGTAAGCTATACCAGAAAATAAAACACTCCCAACGAAGAGCAAACCGGCGAATAATAATTTCAACAATGGAGGATTATGGAGGCAAGTCAACATATGGCATTGATTATAGCGGACAACATTGCGCCGACAAAATCAAAGACCTGACAGGTTTTTGCGAAGCAAACCTGTCAGGTCTCATTTACTTCACTACCACGCTCACCATCTTACCCGGTACGTAAATTACCTGTGAGGGTGTTTTGCCTTGCAAGTGCTTTTGCACATTCGGCAAGTTCAGCGCGGCGTTCTTTGCCTCCGCTTCACCTGTGCCGACCGGCAACTCGACGCGGTCGCGGACTTTGCCGTTGACCATCACCGGCAGCGTCATCATTTCATCGGCTGCCATCGCCGCATCGAACGAGGGCCATTTTTGTTGATGAATCGAATATGCGCGACGCTTGCGCGCCCAGATTTCTTCGGCCATGAACGGCGCAATCGGCGCGAGCAACAACAACAATGTGTCGCGCGCTTCGTCGAACACAGCCGCGCTGACCTTGTTCTGCATGTCGATGAGGGTGTTGGTAAATTCCATCATCGCCGAAACAACCGTGTTGAATCGGAAACCTTCGATGTCAGCCGAGACTTTTTTGATCGTCTTGTGCATCGTGCGACGCAAATCGCGGTCGGCTTGTTCCGTCGCTGCGCCGGGCGCTTCGCGCTTCGATTGCATTTGCAACAAATCCCACGTCTTACGCAGCCAGCGATACGTGCCGCCCAAGCCCTGTGTGCTCCACGGCGTCGCCTGCTCGAAATCGCTGATGAACATTTCGTACGCACGCAACGCATCCGCACCATGTTCCGCCACGACTTGATCGGGTGTGATGACGTTGCCTTTGCTCTTGGACATTTTCTCTTTGCCATCCGGCGCGAGAATCATGCCCTGATTTCTGAGCCGCTTGAACGGTTCGATGAATGGAACATAGCCCAGGTCGTGTAACGCTTTCGTCCAGAACCTCGCGTAGAGCAAGTGCATAACCGCGTGCTCTGCACCACCGACGTACGTATCGACGGGCAGCCAGTACGAAACTTGGTTTTTGTCGAAAGCTTCTTTGTCATTCTGCGAATCGGCGAAGCGCATAAAGTACCAGGATGAACATGCGAACGTGCCCATCGTATCGGTCTCGCGCCGACCCTTTGAGCCATCGGGCATTTTCACATTGACGAATTTGTTGATCGTCGCTAACGGCGATTCGCCCGTGGCGGTCGGCTCGTACGAATCGACATCGGGCAGCTTGACTGGCAACTTGGTCTCGTCGACGGGGACTTCGCCTTCATCCGTATGAATGATCGGAATCGGCGTGCCCCAGTAGCGTTGACGACTGATGCCCCAATCGCGCAGCTTGTAGTTGACGCGCGACTTGCCCTTGCCCGTTTGCTCCAGCCATTCGGTGACGCGCTTTTTCGCGACATCGCCCGGCGTGTTGGAAAATTCATTCGAGTTGATCATCGTGCCGTACTCGGCGTGGAACAACGCATCGCGATAAAACTCGACGGCGTGCAACATTTCCATCACGGTGCGTTTGCCGCGCACGTTGGGTTCCAAGGCATGACAACGCGCCAAGACTTTCTTTTCGTTTTCGTTGCCGCCAAACGTTTCGATGTCGTTGGGTCCGAAGATGAACAACCATTTTGCGCCGACGATTTCGTTCCACTTGCCAGGAATAACAAACTGCTGCGCCATCTCGACGTATCGATCCAACTTTTCCGGCGGAATCGTGATATACAACGAGCTTTGCTTTTCTTCGAACGGAATCTTCTCTGCGCGTAGTGCATCCGCAAAGCCCGCGCTCATCGTTCCGCCTAGCGCGAACGATTTTGCCAAGCCGTCGTTGCGCGCGATGACGGGTAAGATCGGCAAGCCGAATTTCAGCGCAAACGCAAAGTCGCGTTCGTCGTGCGCCGGCACAGCCATGATCGCGCCGGTGCCGTAACCCATCATGACGTAGTCGGCGACCCAGATCGGAATGCGTTCGCCGTTAACGGGATTCGTCGCATATGCGCCGATGAACACACCGGTCTTTTCTTTCTCGATGGCGGTGCGTTCCGCTTCCGTCTCGCGTTTCGCCTGCGCAACGTATGCTTGTACATCGGCTTTGCATTCGGGCGTCGTCAACTTTTCGACGAAGGGATGCTCCGGCGCGAGCACCATGAACGTCGCGCCCCAGAGCGTGTCCGGGCGCGTGGTGAAGATGTTAATCGAGTCTTTGGTGTTACTGTTGACTGGGAACTTGACTTCGGCTCCATCACTGCGACCGATCCAATTGCGTTGCATCAATTTGATATGCTCGGGCCAATCGATGGTGTCCAAATCGGCGATCAAGCGGTCGGCGTACGACGTGATGCGGAAGAACCACTGCATCAACGTTTTCTTTTCCGCCAAGTTGCCGCAGCGCCAGCAGCGACCACCTTCCGAGACTTCTTCGTTCGCCAAGACGGTTTTATCGACGGGACACCAATTGACCAATGCGGCCTTGCGGTACGCCAAGCGGAAATTGCTCAAGAAATCCTTGCGCGCTTTCGCATCCATTGCGTTCCATTGTTCAGCCATCAACGATTCGGCGTTGGGAATATCGCGCGTGCCTTTCTCTGCCAATTCTTTTTCCAAGTCGGCAATCGGTCGCGCTTGATTAACGCGCGGATCGTACCATGATTGGTAAAGCTGCAAGAAAATCCACTGCGTCCAGCGATAGTAATCCGGCTTGGACGAGTTGATCTCGCGCGTCCAATCGAACGAAATGCCGATCAACGCGAACTGGCGTTTGTAGTTTGCCGAGTACTGATCGATCAGTTTCGCCGGATTGGTTTTCATCTTGATCGCCGCGTTTTCGGCGGGCAAGCCAAACGCGTCCCAGCCCATCGGATGCAATACATTGTAATTGTGCATGCGATAGTAACGCGACAAGACATCGGTCGGCACATAGTTGCGGCAGTGACCAACGCTCAAGCCATCGCCCGATGGATACGGAAAGAAATCCAAGATGTACATCTTGGGGCGTTCGTCGGCAGGCGAGGTCTTGTAGAGTTCATCCTGTTGCCATTTCTGAAACCACTTGCTTTCAAATTCCTGAGGGATGTATTTTTCCGATTTAGACATGGGTCCCGTCAGTTGGTTCGTTGGTTGGTTGGTTCGTTTGTTCATTGAACGTGCGACCTTCTCTTTCGCAGCTTTCGTGACTTGCGTGGATTTCGTGTTCTTCTTCGTTGCCATATCAACCTCCAATTTCAAACAATCAAGATCCAATTTTCAATTTCCAATTTCCAAATTCCAACTTCTAGCAATTACCGCCAAAACGCTTCACCTTTGAAAATGCGTGCATCGTGGGCTTTCGCTTCGCAACACGCAACCATTGGCGGTAGATCATTCAAATCGAACCAGCCCAGCTCAAGCACTTCGGATTCCTGCGCTCGCAATCCGCCGCCGACGAGTTGGCATTCGTAAAACGATATGAACAATTGCGATTGGTCGCCATTCGGATACGAGCGATCAAACTTGGGCGACGTGTAAACGCCGACGAGTCGCTTGGGTTCAACATCGAGTCCAACCTCTTCGCGGAATTCGCGAATCACCGCGCGAGTTGCCGATTCGCCCAGTTCCATTAGCCCGCCAGGAAATCCCCAGAGTCCATTGTCACGTCTGCGTTGCAGCAACACACGACCATTCTCATCGCGAATCATTCCGGCTGCGCCAGGAAGAATCACTTTATCGTGACCAATGTGCTGGCGTAGAAAAGTCATGTAGTCGATCGGGCTTTTATCAGAATTCTCTGCCGGATCGAACAGGGCTTCGCCGCGAAAGCGTTGGATGTCTTTGAGAACATGAGTGGTCAACGGTGTTGTCGATGGCAAGTTATCAAGATTGAACCAGTCCAGCTCAAGCACTTCATCACCATCGGTCTTCAATTCACCGCCGACAACCGCGCATTCAAAATAGACAGCGACAAATTGGACTTGATCGCCATTCGGGTATGTCGAAGCAAGCCGTGGCGATGTATAAACGCCGATGAGTCGTTTTGGCTCGACATCCAACCCAACTTCTTCGCGTGCTTCACGGACAACGGTCTCGGCAACCGATTCGCCTAACTCTTGCCCGCCGCCTGGAATATCCCACAAACCAAAATCGCTCCGCTTTTGCAACAAAACGCGTCCACGCTCATCACGAATGATCGCACCCGCACATGTAAAAATGATCGGCTGATGTCCCAAGTGCTGTCGCAACCACGCCAAGTACTGCGGCATTGTCATTTCGTTCCAACCATGTTTGCTCGTATCCTAAAAACAAAAAATCCTTCATCCTCAAAGGGACGAAGGAAAACCTCCGCGGTACCACCCTGGTTAGTCGTTAGTCTTGTGGTCGCCTAGTCACCTCATCAAACGACTATGAGACTATTCGACAACTTGACTCCTTGACTCACTCAAACGCTTAACGCGCGTGACACGGCATCGACTACGCTAGGCGTTGATCGATGCGGCTCCCGGGCGAGTTCGGTCTTGTTCACGGCACTCCTCGTCGGTACCGGCGTAGGGCTTGCACCTAGGTTTTCCCTACTCGCTGCGAGGATGACCTACTACTCCCGTTCTCAGCCATTTATGATTTCAGATTTCTGATTTATGATTTAAAATCATCGTTGCCTTGATTTTTTAAATCAGAAATCTTAAATCAGAAATCTTAAATTCCCTGGTGGAGCCGATGGGATTCGAACCCACTGCCTCTTCAATGCCATTGAAGCGCTCTCCCAATTGAGCTACGGCCCCCGGTTCAGTAACCAGTTTTCAGTGTTCAGTAAACAGTCAATCAGTTCCACAGGATACTGATTACTGTTTACTGATTACTGGTCCATGGAGCCGATGGGACTCGAACCCACTACCTCTTCAGTGCGATTGAAGCGCTCTCCCAGCTGAGCTACGGCCCCGCAATTACAAAAGTGAGTATATGCGATTGGGTGCTAGTTGTCAAATTAACTTGCGCTGGCTTGGTTTGTGCTGTCAATCATTTCGCTATTTGCATTAAATGGTCTTTATCCAGATAATGAGAGCAAATCATCAAAGGATTCTCGGTTGAGCAAAACTTGGCAAGTCGTTGCGACGCTACTCTTATTTTTCGTTCTTTTAACTATCACCACTCACCTCCGACTTTGGCAATCCTTCGATTGGGAAATGCTCGTGGCACTGCAAGCTGCCCTTCCCCGTCTAGTCGATGCGCCGTTCTCGGTGTTCACGCTCCTCGGTTCAGCCGAGTTTACTGGTGTGCTATTCTTCGTGCTCGTTCTCTGCGCTCCGACGAAGCAACGCTTGCCGCTCATACTTGCGTTCGGCTTGGCGACATTTATCGAACTGGTCGGCAAAACATTTATCGCTCAACCCACCACGCCGCATCATCTTGTCCGCTATGTGTCATTCCTCAAACTGGTCATGAGCGAAAAGGTCAACACGCAATTTTCGTATCCATCGGGACATGCGTTGCGTACGACCTTTATCGTCATCGTGCTCGCCAATATGATCGCCGCCAGTCGCTTGCAACGCAACGTCAAGCTATGGCTTTACGCGGCTCTGAGCGTTTTCGAATTTCTGATGCTCGTGAGCCGCGTCTATTCCGCCGAGCATTGGGCGACCGATGTCATCGGTGGAGGAATGCTCGGCGCGGCCTTTGCGCTCAGTGCATTGCAAGTGTCAATTCCATTGCCCAAGTTCCTTTCGCGCAAGCCCCTTTGACAACCCATCCGTATCTGGTACAATACCGTCAATGACAAATGCCAAAAACCTGTTTGTCATTTGTTCATATGTAATTTGTTATTTTGGAGGTCATCATGGCTTTTTATCGCGGTGGTCGTGGCGGACGGACAGACATACCAACTGTCGACTGGGACGAAATCTTTCGTCGCCAACCCCCCAATTTACGTCGTCCTATTCTCCTCGGCGTTGCTTTGCTCGCACTGTGGATTCTCTTTGCAATCACACCTCGCCTCTACACCGATTATCGCTGGTTCGAAGAAGTCGGATACACTTCGGTGCTCACGACCGAATGGGGAGCGCGTATCGCGATCTTCTTTGGGGCTGCTGCCGCATTTTTCATTTTCACGCTCGCCAATGTTGCGATTGCGCGTCGCCTCACGCCGCGTGTGAGCGATGAATCGACGCGCTGGGCACAGGTCGCCGCATTCGCAGGCAAATCGATCACATTCTTGCTCATCCTTGGCAGTCTCATCCTCGCCATCATCGTCGGCTTGATTGCGCAAGCCGATTGGCTGATGTTTTTGCGTTATCAAAATGCCGCCGCGTTCGGCACCAGCGATCCCATCTTTAATCAAGAAATTGCCTTCTACGTTTTTACGCTGCCCGTTTACAGATTCCTGGTGAGCTGGGTCAGTGGCGCAATCATTCTCGCCGGCATTGCAACCGGCGTCACCTACCTGCTTGGGCTAGGTCGCGTGGTATGGACGAATGCCGTCAAGGCACATTTATCGTTTCTCGGTTTTCTTTTTCTGCTCGTGCAAGCGTGGAATTATCAACTCGACTTGTATGGGCTAATGTATTCGCCGCGGGGCGTGGTCTTTGGCGCAAGCTACACCGAAGTGAACGCCCAAGTTCCGGCGTTGAATATTCTGACGGTTCTCGCACTCGTGCTCGCCGTGTTGCTTCTCGTCAACGTATTCATACGCGCGTTCAAGGCAATTGGCATTGCGGTGGCGTTGTGGATTCTCGCCGCTGTCTTGCTCAACGAAGTCTATCCGAGCATGGTGCAACAATTCGAAGTCAAGCCGAGCGAATTTACGAAAGAGCAGCCTTACATCAAGCACAACATTACCCTCACGCGCCAAGCGTTTGGGCTGGATGGAATTCAAGAAGCGCCGTACCCCAGCGAAGATTCGCCTACCACTGCCGACATCAAGAATAATTCCGATACAATCAACAATATTCGCTTGTCCGATTATCGCCCGTTGCTGCAGACGTACAATCAGATCCAAAGCATTCGCACCTATTACGATTTTTCAGACGTGGACATCGACCGCTACACCATCGACGGAAAATATCGGCAGGTGATGTTGAGCGCGCGCGAGCTGTCCACGCAAAAGTTGACGGAGAAAGCTCAGACCTGGGTCAACTTGCATCTCGTTTACACACACGGCTATGGCATTGCTGCCAGCTCCGTGAACGAATTTACCTCCGATGGTTTACCGAATCTGCTGGTGAAAGATATTCCACCGACCGGCGTGTTGCCGATCACGCGTCCCGAAATTTATTTTGGCTCGGAGACATCTAGCTACATTTTGGTCAAAACGCGTGAGCAAGAATTCGATTATCCCAAAGGCGATCAAAATGCCTTCTCGACGTATGCCGGCACCGGCGGCGTTTCCGTCGGCAATATCTGGGACCGCACCATGTTCGCACTGCGTCTCGCCGATATGAACATTTTGCTCACCGATGCGCTCATCGGCGATAGCCGCATCGTCTTTAATCGACAAATTCAAACGCGCATCCGGCGCATCGCGCCATTCTTGATGCTCGATCATGATCCGTACATCGTCGTCGCCGATGGCAAGCTATTTTGGATTCAGGATGCGTATACCATCACCGACCTTTACCCGTACAGCGAACCGTATGCTTCGGGATTGACTTACATCCGTAACTCGGTCAAGATCACCATCGATGCGTACAACGGCACGACGAATTTCTACGTTGCCGATCCCAACGAGCCGATTTTGAAATCGTATCGTGGCATTTTCCCTGCGCTGTGGAAACCGATCGAGCAAATGCCCGAATCGCTACAGGCGCATCTGCGCTTCCCGGAAGACTTGTTCACGGTTCAAGCGTCGATGTATCTGACGTACCACATGCAAGACCCGCTGGTCTTTTACAATAAAGAAGACATCTGGGCGATTCCAAATGAATCGAACGACGGCACGCCGAACGTGATGGAACCGTACTATGTCATCATGCGCTTGCCCGGCGACACCAAAGAAGAATTTATGCTGATGCAGCCCTTCACGCCAGCCAGACGCCAGAACATGGTTGCTTGGCTGACGGCAAAAAGCGATGGCACCGATTACGGCAAACGCCTCGTCTATCGCTTTTCGAAAGACAAACTGGTTTACGGTCCTGAGCAAATTCACGCGCGCTTGAATCAAGACCCGGTGATTTCATCGCAACTGACGTTGCTCAGTCAACGGGGAAGCAAAGTTCTCTGGGGAAATCTCCTGGTCATTCCCATTGAAAAATCGACGCTGTACGTCCAGCCCATGTACTTGCTCGCCGAGCAGTCCCAGATTCCGCAAATGAAAAAAATCGTCGTCGCCACGGCGAACAATATCGTGATGGAAGATTCGCTGCAAGCGGGTCTTGCGCGGCTTTTCTCTGGGCTTGGCACGCCGACAACACCCACAACCACAACACCACCAACGACGGGTGTGCCGATAAGCACTGACGTTGCCGTACTGGCAAAAGAAGCGAACGATCATTACACCAAAGCGCAGGACGCGCTCAAGACATCCGACTGGACTACGTACGGCAATGAAATGAAAGCACTCCAGCAAACGCTCGATAGGTTATTGCAAGCAACGGGACAGAAGCAGTAAACAGTATGAAGGTCGCGCAAATTTCCAATTTGCGAAATTCACAATGAACCACCAGCAATTTGCTGGAAAAATCGCCGTCGTCACCGGCGGAACACAAGGCTTGGGCGAAGCCACCGCTCGCTTGTTTGCCGAACGCGGCGCGGCAGGGTTGATTATCTGTGGACGCAACATTCAACGCGGACAAGCTATCGCCCAGGAATTGAGCGACAAAAATCGTCGGACAATTTTCGTCCAAGCCGATTTGGTGCAAGTGGACGATTGCCAAACGGTCATCGCGCAAGCCGATAGCGTTTTCGGCAGAATCGATATTCTGGTCAATGCTGCCGGAATTACGGATCGTGGAACGATCTTGGACACATCGCCCGAATTGTTCGACCGGATGTTTGCGATCAACACGCGCGCGCCGTTTTTGCTGATGCAATACGCGGCAAAAATTATGCGCCGCGAAAAAATTTCGGGCGCAATGGTCAACATCCTCAGTATGGCAAGTCACGGTGGCCAGCCCTTCATTTTTGCGTACAGCGGCGCTAAAGCCGCACTGGCCACACTGACCAAGAATGCCGCCTATTCCTTGATGCCCGATCACATTCGCGTGAACGGCTTGAACATCGGATGGATGGACACGCCGGGCGAAGACCAAACCCAAAAACGCTTTCATAATGCCGACGATAGTTGGCTCGCCCGCGCTGAACAATCGCAACCATTCCGTCGATTGCTCAAGCCGCGCGAGGTTGCGCAAGCGATTGCGTTTCTCGCGAGCGATGAATCGGGCTTGATGACCGGCGCGATCATCGACTTTGATCAATCGGTCAATGGTTGTTACGACTCGCCGCCGCACCCAAGCGCACTGTGATGTTGCAGCGCAACTTTCCAAGTTGCAACTCACAAGTCAGAGACTTGCACCACACGGTAGCGCAACTTTCCAAGTTGCGTCCCGCAAGTCAGAGACTTGCACCACACGGTAGCGCAACTTTTCAAGTTGCGTCCTGCAAATCAGAGACTTGCACCACACAGTAGCGCAACTTTCCAAGTTGCGTCCCGCAAGTCAGAGACTTGCGCCACACGGTAGCGCAACTTTCCAAGTTGCGTCCCGCAAGTCAGAGACTTGCGCCACACGGTAGCGCAACTTTCCAAGTTGCGTCCTGCAAATCAGAGACTTGCACCACACGGTAGCGCAACTTTCCAAGTTGCAACTCACAAGTCAGAGACTTGCACCACACAGTAGCGCAACTTTCCAAGTTGCGTCCCGCAAGTCAGAGACTTGCACCACACGGTAGCGCAACTTTCCAAGTTGCGTCCTGCAAATCAGAGACTTGCACCACACGGTAGCGCAACTTTCCAAGTTGCGTCCCGCAAGTCAGAGACTTGCGCTACACCGTCTCTTCCTATGCCAACTAACAACCTTGTCTACAAACCATCCTATCGTAGGCGCTTGCCGCATATTCAACCACCGGGTGCAACCCTCTTTGTCACATTCCGACTTGCAGGTTCGATTCCAGTCGCTACCCTGCGGATGCTCGCCGAAGAACATGACCGAATCGAAAAACTTGTCGCCAAAATTCCCGACCCCGCCGAACGTCGTCGCCGCGAAGATGAAGAGCATCGCCGACTGTTTGGAAAATGGGATAGGATATTGGATAAGGCGGAGACAGGTCCCGCCCATCTCAAGGATGAACGAATCGCCCAGTTGGTTTGTAAGACACTGCATTATCTCGACAACAAGAAATACCTCTTGGATGCATTTTGCGTGATGCCGAATCATACCCACCTGGTCTGCACTCCGCTCGCAATCGACGAGAAAAATCATCATGCGATCAGTGGTATTATGCACTCTATCAAAGTGCATGTGGCAATCGAAGCTAATAGAATCCTAGCGCGTGATGGCGATTTCTGGCAACATGAAAACTACGATCATGTCGTACGTGACGAACCCGAGTATTATCGCATCATCGCATATGTGTTGAACAATCCCGTCAAGGCAGGAATAGTCGAACGATCAGAAGATTGGAAATGGTCGTACTCTCGTAACGCGAATTTTTAATTTGCGGTTCTGGCAAGTCAGAGACTTGCCCTACATCGTAACGCGAATCTCGGATTTGCGGTTCTGGCAAGTCAGAGACTTGCCCTACATCGTAACGCAAATCTCCGATTTGCGATTGGCAAGTTGGAGACTTGCCCTCCAAGAGCTACATTTATGAAACTCTATCACGTCGACGCATTTACCGATCAACCATTCCGCGGAAATCCTGCCGCGGTTTGTATCCTCGATTCGAAATGTCCGGATACGTGGATGCAATCGCTCGCGCAGGAAATGAATTTGTCTGAAACGGCATTTCTGCTCAAGCACGAAGACGGTTTCCACTTGCGTTGGTTCACTCCTAAGAAAGAGGTCAGCTTGTGCGGACATGCCACCCTCGCGACCGCGCACATTTTGTGGCAAGAGCAATACCTCGAGCCAGAAGAACAAGCCCGATTTCACACGCAAAGCGGATTGTTGATCGCCAAGAAAAAAGCCGATCAAATCGAAATGGATTTTCCGGCGCGATTCACCGTCAGCGCGGAAGAACAACCAATCCTGACTAAAGCGTTGAGAGTGAAAGCAGTCTCAACCCACAAAGCCGCCGCAAGAGACGATGTGTATTTGATCGAGGTAGAATCGGAAGTTGTCGTGAGAAATCTTGCGCCTGATTTTGCCGCACTCGCCGCCAGCGGTCTTCGAGCAGTAATTGTCACTAGTCGATCAGACAGCAGCGATTTCGATTTTGTTTCGCGCTATTTCGCGCCAGGCGCTGGCATCAACGAAGACCCCGTGACCGGATCAGCGCATTGTTATCTCGCGCCGTACTGGGAACCGAAGCTGAACAAAAAGACCCTCGTCGGTTTTCAGGCATCCGCGCGCTCAGGCATCGTCGAATGCGAATGGCAAGGGGAGCGAGTCCTGTTGCGTGGAAAAGCGGTGACTATATTCAAAGGAGAGATGGTCATTTGATTTTTTCGCGGGGAATGATCTTGACAATCTCTGAGTAGAGCAGTAGAATCGGTTTTGGAGGGTTGGTAAGGATTGCGCGAGTCAACGTTGATCGTGCCGCCGCCAGTGAATAGCAATTTTCTGAATCTAGAATCGATCATTGAAGCGTCTCGATGGGGTGTATACCCATACGAGGCGCTTTTTGTTTTGGCAAATATGTACAGCCAGTTACGAAAATACCGAACAGCTGCGATCATCCCAGGATCAAGATTTCAATTGAATAACATTGCCTCGCTGTTGACACAAACAAGATGCATGTACAAAGGAGTGCAAAATGAGAGAAAACCAAAACTTGTCGAGACGACAATTCTTGATGGGGTCAGGGTTGGTTGTTGCAGGGACCGCCGTCGGCGCAGTCGGCTTTAATTCTCCACAACCAGCGGCAGTCGAATGGCCCTGGACCTATCAGCCAATCGACGCCAAAAAAGCCGCTCAAATCGCCTACGACGGCTACATGGGTGGGCACAACTGAAGTGGCGGTTCCTTTATGGGAATCGTGAATTCCCTAAAAGAATCTGTCGGCGCGCCTTTCACAAACATTCCGACGGAGATGCTGAACTTTGGCGGCGGTGGCGCGTTGGGTTGGGGCACGCTTTGTGGTGCCTTGAACGGATCTTTGGCTGCCATCACGCTAGTTTCAAAAGATTATGCAAAAATTGGCAACGAACTGATTGGCTGGTACACCAAGGTTGCTATTCCGGACTGGACTCCCGCCACCCCGGCGAAATCTAGTCTCACGCCTTTCCCGACTAGCGTAGCCAATTCACCGCTATGTCACGCATCGATCTCCCAGTGGTTCACGAAATCGGGATTCGTTACGAGTTCACCAGAGTTCACTGAGCGATGTGGTCGTCTGACGGCGCAAGTGGTCGCCAAAGCAGTCGAGTTGCTCAATGCGAACCAAGCAGGCACCTTCCAAGCAACCTTTGCAGCGCCAACTTCGATTCAGGTGTGTACAAGCTGCCACGCGACTAACCAACTCGGAAAGCAGGAATGCATCGTCTGCCACAAACCACTGGGGCATCACGGTGTAGAAATAACCTCCTCGATGTTTATCAATCCGATAACGAACACAGTCCCAATCACCAAATAGTCCTAACGAATCAAGCGAGGCAATAAGAGTAGGATGTGTCTCCTGGATAGTTCATCCAGGAGACGCACTTTTAATCGCCAGCCCTCTTGCACCCTACAAGGTAGCGCTCCTGCCTATTACACGGCGTCCGTCACAGCTTGACGCGGTTCTGCGCCTGCCCTATACTTGCGCCCATCGAATAAACGACAAATTGTTAACGGAGGCACCATGCGCATCCCAAAGTACTGGGCACACGGCAAATATTTGCTGCGCGACAAGTATTCTTTTTTCGCGTGGCGCTGGTCGGACACAAGTCTTGCAGAGGCGCAGCAACTTGCCAACGACAAGGCGCGCGAAATTGCGCTGAAATTTCAAAACGGGCAACGCCTTGATCGTTATACGTATGACCGCAATCCCATTCGCGAAGAGATTATCCGGGCGATCAAGAATGACAGCGGCAAAGAGTTGGGCATCCTCACGCGCAACACGTACGGTGCATTGGTCTTGAACGCGGCGAGCGCGATGTTTATCGACATTGACTTTCCAGAGAAGAATTCGCTTGCAAATGGTATCGGCAAGTTGTTCGGCAATAAAGCACCCTCGCCTGAACAAGTTCATCTTCAGCATGTCGAACAGTGGTCGCAGAAAAATCCCGCTTGGGGCTTGCGCGTTTATCGCACGTTTGGTGGATTGCGTTGTCTTGTGACGAACGAAATTTTCGATCCGACGCAGGAATCTAGTCTCGCCGTTTTGCGCGAGCTTAAATCCGATCCGCTCTACATCACATTGTGCAAACAGCAAGAGAGTTTTCGCGCCCGGCTGACGCCCAAGCCCTGGCGCTGCGGCATCCACAATCCGCCTTCGCGATATCCCTGGGATGATCTTCGCCAAGAGCAAGTCTATCGACAATGGGAAAACAAATACAACCAAACGTCAGCGCGTTTTGCAACGTGCCGTTTGGTCAAGCAAATCGGCCGCGATGAAACGCATCCAGACGTCGAACCGATTTTGAGATTGCACGACGACATGTCTTGTGCGGTCGATAATCGGAATCTTGCATGACCGCCTCAATTTCAACCGCCATCGCTCGTCCTTCATTTCTGCAAAAATGGGTAGATGCGTTGTGGATGCGTGCGATCCCACTCTCGCTCAGTTTCATGCTTTACCTCGCGGCATGCGTTTCGCCAGCTCTCCTGATGGTAGACTCGCAGGGCGAGAACACCATCGCTGGCTTGAGCGCATTGGTGATTGGTTGTTGGGACTGTTTTATGGACAATTCGCGTGGTACGCCAATCCACTCCTTTTCTTCGGTGCGTTAGCACTTTTCTTGCGCTTTTGGAAAACGTCGATGGTCTTTATCGGGCTGGCTTTGCTTCTGGCGATGAACACATTTTTATTATCGATACAGGGAATTCCAATCGACGAAGCGTTTACGGCAACCGAGCATCTGAAATCGGTGCAGATCGGATTTTATCTATGGATCGGCAGCATGGTTGTGATTGGACTGGGAGCTATCGTTTTGTTTATTCGAGATTTGAAATTATCAAGGAAATGAGAACATGAACGCACATGTGAAATGGCACAAGGGATTGTCATTTATCGGAACAACCGATTCAGGTTTTCGTGTCCCGCTCGATTCGTCGCATCAGGATCACAAGGGCGCAAGTCCATTGGAGTTGGTCTTGCTTGGCATGGCAGGCTGTACTGCCATGGATGTCATTTCGATTTTGGAAAAGAAACGTCAGACGGTGACCAATTTTGAGATACGCACCCATGCCGTGCGCGCGCCGGAACATCCCAAAGTGTTTACGCACATTACCGTCGAATACATCATCACCGGACACAATCTAGAGCGCGCTGCCGCCGAACGTGCCGTCGAATTATCGATCACCAAGTATTGCCCCGCGATCAATATGCTCAACAAAGCGGCGGAAATTCAGACAAAGATTACGTTGATCGAAGCGAGCAAGTAGGACGACAAGAAAGCGGGCGCGCAGGGTCACTCCGGCGCGCTCTTTATTTTCACCCGCTCAAAGCGTTTCCATTTCGATGGTAAGGTAAGCGCAAACTGCTGTATAATTGCAATAAAGCAAAAGTCACTTTTTGACTAAAAAGAGTTCTCATGAACAATCAGCTCTATCCTGCCAAGGAAAGGGCCAAACATGAGAACTCCAAAGACATTATACCATACCACACCGACCATTTATCCTTGCGAATTAT